>JBKEBC010000084.1:0-3057 GCA_047972965.1 Beutenbergiaceae bacterium
GGGTACCGGGTTGGCTGGTGGGGTACCGGGTGGGCCCGCTGCCCGCTGAGTTTGCCAAGTCGTTTTTGGGCGTCAACGTGGTTTTGCGCCAAACACTAATTGGCCGCCCAATCACGACCTAGTGGGCAAACTACTGGTGGAGGTGAGTGACGTGGACCGAGAGCTTGGGCTAACGGGACGTGCGCTGCAGGTGGCGCCACGACTGCTGGGGGCACTCTTGACGTCGACGGTTGACGGTGAATCTGTCACGGTGCGGATCACCGAGGTCGAAGCCTATGAGGGTGTCGATGATCCGGCATCGCATGCCTACCGTGGACCCACGGCCCGCAATGAGGTGATGTTCGGACCGGCCGGCTTCCTCTATGTCTACCGCCACCTGGGTTTACATCACTGCGCGAATGTGGTGGTGGGGCCTCCTGGTGTCGCTTCAGCGGTGCTGCTGCGAGCGGGCGAGGTAGTACAGGGGCAGGAGGTGGCGCTGGGTCGGCGGCAGGCGAGGGGAGTCTGTCGAACCAGCCGAGATATTGCGCGCGGTCCGGCGCGGCTGGCGGTGGCGCTGGCGCTGACTCGCGAACACAACGGCCTCTCGCTCACCGTGGGTGAGGTGCTGCGATTGCGGGCGGGGCGGCCAGGTGAGGTCTGCCGTGGGCCACGCGTGGGAATTGCTGGCTCCGGCCCGGAGGCAGCCTCGTGGCCATGGCGCTTTTGGCACGCTGGTTCGGAGTTCGTTTCCGTGACTGGTTAGGCTCGCGTCTGGGTGCGTCGTCCAACCCGAGACCACGGCCCGCTACCCGAGGATGCTGAGTTGACCGAGATTCTGGATGAGCTGCGCTGGCGCGGGCTTATCGCCCAGTCCACCGATAGCGACGCACTGGCCCGGGCGCTGGCGGCGGGTCCGGTCACCTATTACTGCGGGTTCGATCCGACCGCCCCCAGCCTGCACCACGGACACCTGGTCCAGCTGGTGTTGATGCGACACCTGCAGTTGGCGGGGCACCGCCCGCTGGCGCTGGTTGGTGGAGCTACTGGAATGATCGGGGATCCGCGCATGTCGGGTGAGCGCACGCTCAACGACAAGCACACTGTGGCTCAATGGACTGAGCGCCTGCGGGCGCAGATCGCACCGTTCCTCGACTTTGACGGCGACAACGCCGCGATCATGGTCAACAACCTGGACTGGACGGCTGACCTCACAGCCGTGGACTTCCTGCGGGATATTGGCAAGCACTACCGGTTGGGGACGATGCTGGCCAAGGACACCGTCGCACGTCGTCTGGCCTCCGACGAGGGAATCTCGTTTACCGAGTTCAGCTACCAAATCCTGCAAGGAAATGACTTCCTCGAGCTGTACCGTCGCCACGATTGCACTTTGCAGACCGGAGGCAACGACCAGTGGGGAAACCTGCTTTCAGGGGTCGAGCTGATCCGCAAGAGTGAAGGTGGGAGTGTTCACGTCCTGACTACGCCGCTGATCACCAAGGCCGACGGCACGAAGTTTGGCAAGACCGAAGGCGGCGCAGTCTGGCTGGCCGCGGACATGATGAGCCCCTACCGGTTCTTCCAGTTCTGGCTCAATACCGATGACGCCGATGTGATCGGGTATCTGAAGGTCTTCACCTTCCTCCCGAGGCAGCGAATCGAGGAACTGCAACAGATCACCCAGGACCAGCCCTATGCCCGTGCCGCCCAGCGTGAGCTAGCCCGGGAGGTCACCACCCTGGTCCATGGTGCTGCCGCCTGCGACCGAGTGGAAGCAGCCTCGAAGGCCCTCTTTGGTGGTGGAGACCTGGCTGACCTCGATGGCGACACCCTTGCCGATGCCGTTGCAGAAGTCCCGCGCGGAGAGGTCGCTTTCGGGTCCGACACCATCATCGACGCGCTGCTGGCGACCGGACTAGTCAAGAGCCGCAATGAGGCGCGCCGGACCGTTGCCGACGGTGGTGCCTACCTGAACAACAACAAGGTGCTCGATGCAGACCGGATACTCGATGGGGCAGACCTGCTGGCAGGCAGATTCGCTCTGGTGCGGCGTGGCCGCCGCAACCTAGCCGTGGCACACACGTCTGCGCCGGAACCTGCACCCCGGAACAGTGACGACGGTCACTGACGCGAAGCATCGGAGCCGCTTGACCATGAACAGGAGTGCCACCCGCCCAAGAACTTGCGTTTGCGCAGGTCAGCGGCCTGCAACAGGCCAAGCACTCCTATCGGCTGCTGGCGACACCCGCAGAATCACGCGGATTTGACGTTCGCGGCACGGGGCCGTAATGTTTCACTCCGTTGCGCCCCACAGGGGAGGAACGGACGGCCTCGAATCTTCGAGGAATCGGCCGGTCTCCGAAGCAGTGCGACACCGGGTCCAGGCCCATCGGAGTCACCATGACACCGAGCGGGAACGGATACCAAGCACCACGCCAAGCCAGCTTGACACTGGACCAAGCGCGGAGCTAAATTAGAGAGGTTGCCCCGGCGACGGTCTAACGGCCAGGTGTCGGTGCGCGTCCGCTCCTTGAGAACTCAACAGTGTGTCAAAAATCAATGCCAATAATAAACCCCGAAGGGTTGTTGGCGGAGGCCGAATCTCGGCCGACGTTGCAACCCTGAAGGATTCCTTTTGGACGAATTGGATACGCCAAGTATCCGTTCTGCCAGATCAGAAATGGCTCGCAAGAGTCACTTCGTAATGTCGGCTCCGGTCTAATCCGGTAGCCGTAAGACATCAACGGAGAGTTTGATCCTGGCTCAGGACGAACGCTGGCGGCGTGCTTAAAACATGCAAGTAGAACGGAGAAACTCGGAGCTTGCTCCGAGTGGATCAGTGGCGAACGGGTGAGTAACACGAGAGTAACCTGCCCCAGACATAGGAATAACCTCGGGACACCGAAGCTAATTCCGGATACGAGACGCACAGGCATCTGTAGCGTCTTGAAAGATTGATCGGTCTGGGATGGACTCGCGGCCTATCAGCTTGTTGGCGGGGTAACGGCCCACCAAGGCGACGACGGGTAGCCGGCCTGAGAGGGTGACCGGCCACACTGGGACTGAGACACGGCCCAG
>JBKEBC010000089.1:0-5334 GCA_047972965.1 Beutenbergiaceae bacterium
CCGCCGTACTCGACCGGTGAGACCGGCCGTGTGGGCTCGCCCAAGCGCCGCGAAATCGGGCACGGTGCGCTCGCGGAGCGGGCGCTGGTGCCAGTGCTTCCGGGCCGTGAGGAGTTCCCGTACGCGATCCGTCAGGTCTCCGAGGCCCTCGGCTCTAACGGCTCCACCTCGATGGGCTCGGTGTGCGCGTCCACGCTGTCCATGCTGAATGCGGGTGTGCCGCTGCGCGCACCGGTGGCCGGTATCGCCATGGGCTTGGTCTCGGGTGAGATCGACGGCGAGACCAAGTACGCCGCCCTGACCGACATCCTGGGCGCCGAAGACGCCTTCGGTGACATGGACTTCAAGGTGGCCGGTACCCGCGAGTTCGTCACCGCGATCCAGCTGGACACCAAGCTCGACGGCATCCCCGCCTCGGTGCTGGCCTCGGCCTTGACCCAGGCCAAGGAAGCCCGCCTGCACATCCTGGACGTCATGGCCGAGGCCATCGACACCCCGGATGAGATGGCAGCCACCGCGCCGCGCGTGATCACCGTGCAGGTGCCGGTTGCCAAGATCGGTGAGGTCATCGGCCCGAAGGGCAAGATGATCAACCAGATCCAGGACGACACCGGCGCTGACATTTCCATCGAGGATGACGGCACCGTGTTCATCGGCGCCACCGATGGTCCTTCGGCTGAGGCCGCGCGCCAGGCGATCAACGCCATCGCGAACCCGCAGATGCCCGAGATCGGTGAGCGGTTCGTCGGCACCGTCGTCAAGACCACCTCCTTCGGTGCGTTCGTGTCCCTGACCCCAGGCAAGGACGGTTTGCTGCACATCAGCCAGATTCGCCGCCTGGTCGGTGGCAAGCGCATCGACTCGGTTGAGGATGTGCTGAGCGTGGGCCAGAAGGTCCAGGTGGAACTGGCTGAGATCGACCCGCGCGGCAAGCTCTCGCTGCACGCCGTGGTCGACGAGGACGCCCAGGACTCTGACGCTGAATCCTCGGACGACTGAGCCTGATCGATGCCTGAACTGATCCTTGGCCCAGCCGCTGCGCCGGGCACTGAGATCAGCGTCGAGACCGGAGCGGGCGCCCTCGTGCGCCGCTCCGTTCTCGGCGGCGGAGTCCGAGTGCTGACCGAGGCCATGCCCGGTCAGCGCTCGGCCACCATCGGAGCCTGGCTGGCCGTTGGCTCCCGCGATGAGCATGATGGCCACCACGGCTCCACCCATTTCTTGGAGCACCTGCTGTTCAAGGGCACTCCCAGCCGATCCGCTATGGATATCGCTTCGGCGTTCGATGCCGTCGGCGGGGAGGCCAATGCTGCCACCGGCAAGGAGCACACCTGCTATTTCGCGCGGGTGCTCGATGCCGATCTACCCATGGCCACCGACGTCATCTTGGACATGGTGACCTCGGCGCAACTAGATGCCGACGACCTAGCCAGTGAACGCGGCGTCATCCTGGAGGAGTTGGCGATGAACGCCGACGATCCCTCCGATCTCGCCCATGAACGATTCGCCGAACTGACCTATGGCGAGCATCCACTGGGTCGACCCATCGGTGGCACACCCGCCACGATCGAGGCGGTCCCACGGGAGGCCGTGCTGGCGCACTATCAGCGCACCTATACCGCTCCCGAGTTGGTGGTGACCGCAGCGGGCGGTGTTGATCACGATGCCTTGTGTGGGCAGGTGCAAGCAGCAGTGGCTTCTGGCGGTTGGGATGTCGACCCGGGGGTGGCCCCGGCGGCTCGACGCAGCACGAGCCATACGGCTGCCTGGCCCACCGAGCCATCGGCGCTGACTCTGAACCGACCGACCGAGCAGGCCAACCTGTTGCTCGGTGGCACCGGCCTGGTCGCCGGCGACGAGCACCGATTCACGATGACTGTTCTGAATGCGGTGCTGGGCGGATCGATGAGTTCGCGGCTATTCCAGGAAATCCGGGAGAAGCGGGGACTGGCCTACTCGGTGTATTCGTTCTCGTCCGGGTACACCGATGCCGGGATGTTCGGCCTGTACGCTGGTTGTGCACCCGACAACGTGCCCGCCGTCGTGAAACTGCTAGGTGAGCAGTGGGATCGATTGGCCAACGAACGGGTCGCGGCTGCCGAGCTGGCCCGAGGTATCGGGCAGGTATGCGGCGGTCTGGTCCTAGGCCTGGAGGATTCGGGATCGCGCATGTCGCGCCTCGGGCGGGCAGAGATCACGCTGGGGGAGTTCTTGACCGTGGAGGACGCGCTTGCCCAGATCCGGGCAGTGACCGCTGAGGACGTGCAGCAACTGGCGGCCGACCTCGCCTCCCGGCCACGGCACCTGGTTGCCGTGGGGCCGTTCGAGGACGATATTGCCCACCGCGTACTCGAGAATATGTAGCCGGTTCCGGCACCTGGTTCGCTGGATGGACCAAGAGATTGGTGGCGGGGAATTTAGCTGTATTCTTCCCGGCTGTGACCACTGAGAAGTCGAATTCTGTCGAACTGGCCCAGCGCCCGATCGCCCCGCTGGGGCAGCTGATATTCCTGTCGCGCTGGCTTCAGGCTCCGCTCTACATCGGCCTCATCCTGGCGCAGATGATCTACGTCTGGCAGTTCCTCAAGGAACTGTGGAACTTGTTCGGCTACGCCTTCCTGCATGCCCAGCCGCCGACGGGCATGGAGGAGTTTTCGCACGAGGCGGTCACCATGCTGATGGTGCTCGGCTTGGTTGATGTGGTGATGATCTCCAACCTGCTGATCATGGTGATCGTCGGTGGCTATGAAACGTTCGTCTCCCGGATCCGGTTGGACGGTCACCCAGATCAGCCGGAATGGCTCAGCCACGTCAACGCCAACGTGCTCAAGACCAAGCTGGCCATGAGCATCATCGGTATTTCCTCCATCCACCTGCTGCGTACCTTCATCGAATCCGCGTACGGACGGGTGGATGGCGAAACCATGTTGTGGCAGACGCTGATCCACCTGGCCTTCGTGGCCTCGGCGATTGCCCTGGCGGTGATCGACCGAATGTCGTTGTCGGCTCACCAGCGGGCAGCTAACGCGAAGCGGGACCAGGGGCCGACCGTCCACTGAGACCGGTGGACTGAGGTGGCGGCGGGTTGGCCGGCTGCCGGTACGGTTCGGGGATGACCTACTTCGCCGTCGAGCTGCTCTTTGACCAGGACGAGGATTTCCGCCTCGCCACCCGGGCCACCCACCGGGAATACTTGGCCACCCTGGTGGCAGCAGGATCATTGCTGATGGCGGGCCCGCTTGCCGATGGCACGGGTGCGTTGCTGACCTTCCGGGTTGCTGACCGGGCTGAACTTGATGCGCTGCTGGCCGCCGATCCCTACTTTGTGGGGGAGCAGCAGGCTGCCTCGGTGATCTCGGTCCGCGAGTGGGGCGTGCTGGATCTGGCTGCCTCGAAGTAGGCGTGGCTACCGCTCTTGCATCACCATTGCATCAATAGTGATGTCAGCTCGATGAATGCATGCGATGCCACGCTTCTCGTGCCGCAGTGAATCCACTCCCATCTAGTCCAGCAGTGAATCCAGTCCCACAGTCAATCCTGCTCTGCTGCCCACCTGGCGTACCGCGAGCAGCACCCCGGGCATGAATGAGCTGCGGTCGAAGGAATCGGTGCGGATAGTCAGCGTTTCACCGGGGTTGCCTAGCAGGATTTCTTCGTGCGCGACCAGGCCGCGCAACCGCACCGAATGCACGCGTACGCCGTCCACGTCGGCTCCACGTGCGCCGTCCAGGCCGGTGTTGGTGGCATCGGGGCTGGCGGGTGTGCTGGCGGCGGAGCGAGCTGCCGCGATCTGCTGGGCGGTGTGGTCGGCGGTGCCGGAGGGGGCATCCACCTTGTCCGGGTGGTGCAGTTCGATCACTTCCACGCTTTCGAACCACGGTGCAGCCTGAGTGGCGAACCGCATGGCCAGCACGGCTGACAGTGCAAAGTTGGGGGCGATGACGGCGTTGACGTCGGTTCCGGCGAGGTGATGTCGCACCCGATCGAGGGATTCTTTGGTCCAGCCGGTCGTGCCGACCACGGCATGGACACCGGCGTCGATGAGCGCCCGCACGTTGGCTTCGGCGGCGGCGGGCACGGTGAAGTCCACGGCGACGTCGGCCTTGCCGGTCAGGGAGGCGATGTCATCTCCCACCTCCAGTTGCGCCACCAGGGTCATATCGCTGGCGGCCTGCACGGCCGCGCACACTGTTTGTCCCATGCGCCCGGCGGCGCCGATCACTGCCACGTTGATGCTGCTCACGCCCCCAGCCTAGACACTGTTGGCAGGGTCGGCCCTAGGTGGCGTGGATCAGTCCAGCAGTGCAGCCCAGGCCTCCTCGGTGACCGTGGCGTCCGCGACCTGCAGGCTGCGCACGATCCCGGTGGGAGCCATCCCTGCGGAGGCCAGGAAATCGGCCCGCACCTGGTCCTCGTGCATCACCCAGGTGCGGATCGCGGCAGCGTTGGTCTGCTTGAGCACGTCTGCGCAGGCACTCAGCAGCCGGGAGCCGTGACCGTGGCCTCGCTGGGCTGGTGATACTTCCAGGGCGATGATCTCGCCGGTGCTCTCTTCATCGGGGGCTGGCGCCAGGGCTGCGAACCCCACCACCACCGGACCGGCGCAGGCGGTGAACATCCGGTGCTTGCCCGACGGCGGTGCGGTCAGCGCCTGATGCCAACCCGCCTCAACCTGGTCCACGTCCAAGGCATCGAGGGCGGAGGCTGGCAACAGGGTCGCGTAGGAGTCCCGCCAGGCAGCGATCTGGATGGCAGCAATGGCGCGGGCGTCCGACTCGATTCCTGGTCGCACGCTGACATCGGCCGTCGGGTGGGAGTGGGAATGGCTCACAGCCGCAAGCGTACGTGGCCCGGGCAGCCACTGCTGAGCACGTCTGGCGGTGCTCACCGTCGAGCGTGGTGTTGCGGACTCGGGGTTGAGGACTCGGGGTTGAGGGTGTGGGCAATCGATGGTCATCAAATGAAGGTGTGGCCGTAGCACTGGGCAAGATCACCCCAACTGAGGGGGCCACGCACGGCCGTGACATCGGTCCGGTCCCAGATGGTGTTCGGCGCACCGGGGGAGCTGCTCTTGGCTGATGGTGGTTCAGTCGCTCGGGTACGCAGACTGGCGGCTAGTTCGGGAAAGCGCACCATGAAGATCGCCGCGCGCACCAGAGCATTGTCGCTACTAGCCTCGCCCAAGTGCCGGTCGACCTCGCGCAACATGCCCCAAGTGTTGGCGACCCGCTTGATCAGGCGTGGGTTGTGCGGAAGTAGCTCGCGCCATTGTGTATGGGCTAGCAGATGCTGGATCGCCGCACCGGTGCTTTGTGATGAGGTGGCGGCCGATGC
>JBKEBC010000092.1:0-14783 GCA_047972965.1 Beutenbergiaceae bacterium
GCACCATCGCTAGCATCGGGCTCCCCGACAGCCGACTCAGTACCAGCCGACGGGTCGCTAGCCAGCACACCTGTGGCAGCACCACCATGAGCATCCGGCTCCTTCGGGGCGAAGTCCCCGCTGGCCGACTTCCCATCGGGGCCGGCCCCACCGCTGGGACTATCCCCCGCGGTCGGCGACGCGGCATCGGTCGCCGGTGGCCCAGAGACATTCACATTGGACGGCGCAGCGATCTGGCCCTCGAGTGATGGTGGCGCCACGTCGCCAGCACCGTCGGATTCGAGGCCATCCTCGACGCCGACCGACTCCGACTCGGTGGTAACACGTGCCGATCCGGCTGCAGCGCTGTGCGCAGCGTCAGAAGACAACGGGTGGGAGGCCGTCTCGATCGCGCCACCGCCGTCGGTGGCCGCGCCGGCCCCTGCCGCAGCGGCGGGGGCGTGGCTGGCCGGGTCCGCGCCACCATCGGCGGCGGAATCCGCTGTGCTCGCATCCACCGGGTTTGGGTGGTGTTCGGCTACTGGCACCTCGGCGCTGGCCGGGGCAAGGATGGGTGGCATCGGTGCGGTCTCAACCGTGCCGGGCGCCGCCTGGTGGGTTTCGGTCGTGGTCGGCGGGCTTGATGCAGCTGGGAGTTCGGCCGTGTCGCCTGGGGCTGCGGTGGCATCGGTTGGCCCGGTGGCGTCCGGCTCATTCTGGCTCACCGAATCTGCCGGTGGCTCAGTATCCCCGGCTCCCCGTACTGAACGACGGAAGGTCATTGTGTGGCACTCCAAACGAGACCACCGTCGTGGCCATCGAGTGGATTCTAACTAGATCGTGCCGGAATTTCTTCACGACAGTGACCAGACTCACGGGTTCCATAAATGTAGTTGACCGTAACCGTGCAAAATTGCGCCCGACGTGGAGCCAATGCCAACCTCTAGTACCTCACCGACAACGAAATCATGGCTGCCGTATTCCGCAATCGAGGCGGTACGCGCTTCGACCCACCCGGTCACCGCATCCAGAATGGCTGCGCCGGTGGCGGGGCCGTACCGGTGCGGTATTGGAGCCAGCTGGTCAAGGATAGGACGCCCAGGTTCACCCAGCCAGGTCGCCGCAGCACGGCCCTGCTCGCCCAGGATACTGACAGCCCAACCGCTATCCTGCTCCACGGCTTCCCGAAGACGCGCATCGCGGTGCACCAGGAAACCCACCATCGGCGGATCTAGCGAGACTGACAGAAATGATGTGATGGTGCTCGCTACATCATGGTTGCCATCGCGGGCTGCTATCACCACCACACCGGAGACCGAGCGCGACATCACCTGACGCAGGTCAACGTCCACGAGGATCGCTCAGAAACTCGGGGGGTGCTGATCCGGCATCAGCGGGTTCGTCATGGCCGGGGTGGTCACGCAACCATGCGGCTGGCATCGCGGCTGCGGCCCCGGCCGCGATGATGGCTCCTAGGAGCCACACCAAACTCACGCTCTCGTTGGTGACCAGGAGGTCCTGGCCGGGCCGCAGGTAGGTCATGGAGAAGGCGACGGCCGTTACCGAAAGCGCAAAGATCAGAACCCCGCGTCCACCCAGAAATGTGCGCACCAAGACCGAACCGGCCGTGACGGCCCCCAGCGCCACGACGACCCCCATCGGCGGGTTCGCCCGGTGAAAGGCAGTTCCCGCCGCCGCCAACATCAACGCCAACAGGACGACACACACCATCGCCACCGGCTGGTACCAGCGTGGTTCCCGCTCGGGCAGTGGCGGCTGGGCCAGACGGTCAGCCTGCGCCACCAGGAATCGCAGCTGTACCGGGGCGGAGCCTGGAGCCGCTCGCAGCCCGGCCCACACCGGAATGGGTGAGAGGACGCCGTCGGACAGCGCGTACCACCCTGCGGCGTCGGCGGCTTCGCTGTCGTGGTGCACCAGCTGCACTTGGGTCGCATGGGCACGCATGGCAGCAACGACCCGAGGAATCTCAGCTCGCACATCCAGGCTGATGTCAACCGCCGTGGTCACCATCGTGGGCAACGGGCCGTCCGGGTCACGGAACTGCAGTGGGGCTCCCGATTCGGTGGATGTCGGCAGACCGCGCGCCTGCCGCAACCACCGCAGTGCCGCTCGTTCCTGGTTCTCAGCCCGGGCAAACCAGGCCAGCAGGGGTCGGGTTTGCGCTAATTCGACAGCACGGGTAGCAACCCGGTGCGCCTGGACATGGTCTGGATGTCCATAGCCGCCGCCGGGCTCCTCGGTCAGGACCAAGTGCGGTTGGAACTGATCGATCGCAGCCGCGAGGGCTTGACCGACTTCGTTGATATCGGCGTGCGCAAACGCCGCAGGACCAGCATCGGGTGCAGCCACCGCACGGGTGTGGGTTTGGTCAGCCCACTCCATCCCAGAATCGACATAGCGGTGGTCGAGGCCCGGGAGCTCATCGAGGAACAGGTGCCGTCCAATTCCTAGCGCTGAGACGGCCACATCCAGCTCGACTTGCCGATGGCGGGCCAGGGCCTGCCGATTGCTGCTGAGTTCAGCGGCCGCAGCACCGATCACCTCGCCCCGCTCTCCGCGGGTAGCGGTCACCAGCAAGACCTCACCGCGCCGAGCCCACCAGGCCAGGGCACCACCTGCCCCAAGCGTCTCGTCGTCAGGATGGGCGACGAGCGCTAGGACGCGAGGCCTCATCGGTGCCGCTTCAGCCACCTACGATCACCCGCGCCGCGCCCGCGATGCTGCCTTGGAGCGTTCGTTGCCGTCCAATATGACCTTGCGTATCCGCACCGCTTCGGGGGTGACTTCGACGCATTCGTCGTCGCGGGCGAATTCCAGCGACTCCTCAAGTGTGAGTTTGCGCGGCGGGGTGAGGTTCTCAAATGACTCCGCTGTGGAGGAGCGGATGTTGTTGAGCTTCTTCTCTTTGGTGATGTTGATATCCATGTCGTCCCCCCGGGAGTTCTCCCCGACGATTTGCCCCTCATACACCAGCGAGGTCGGCTCCACAAAGAAGCTCCCCCGCTCCTGTAGTGCCAGCATCGCGAATGGGGTTGCCGAGCCGGAGCGATCGGCAACCAGCGAACCAGAGGTACGAAACTCGATGGGTCCGGCCCAGGGTTCGTAGCCTTCAGCGATTGAGGAGGCAATCCCGGTCCCACGGGTATCGGTCAGGAACCTGGTGCGGAAACCGATCAGGCCCCGGGCGGGCACGACAAACTCCATCCGGACCCACCCGGTGCCGTGGTTGGACATCGTTTCCATTCTGCCTTTACGTTGCGCTAGCAGTTGGGTGACGGCGCCAAGGTATTCCTCCGGGACGTCGATGGTCATCCGTTCGGTGGGTTCATGCAGCTTTCCATCAACCTGGCGGGTCACCACTTGCGGCTTTCCCACCGTGAGTTCGAAGCCCTCGCGGCGCATCTGTTCGACCAGGATCGCCAACGCCAATTCGCCGCGGCCCTGCACCTGCCAGGCGTCAGGCCGATCGGTGGGCAGGACCCGCAGCGAGACGTTGCCGATCAGTTCCCGATCCAAGCGATCCTTCACCTGCCGGGCGGTCACCTTGGCGCCTTTGACCTTGCCTGCCAGGGGCGAGGTATTGATACCGATGGTCATGGAGATCGCCGGGTCGTCCACAGTGATGAGCGGTAGTGGGCGCGGATCCAGCGGATCGGTGAGAGATTCGCCGATGGTGATGTCGTCGATCCCGGCGACCGCCACGATGTCACCAGGCCCGGCACTATCGGTAGGTACCCGATCCAACGCTTGCGTCCGCAGCAACTCGGTGAGTTTGACGTTGACCACGGTTCCGTCTCGTCGGGCCCAGGCCACCGTCTGCCCCTTGCGCAAGGTGCCGTTGAACACCCGTAGCAATGCCAACCGACCCAGGAACGGCGAGGCATCCAGGTTGGTCACATGCGCCTGCAGCGGCGCGCTCTCGTCAAAGGTGGGCGCCGGGATTGTCTGCAGGATGGTGGCGAACAGCGGCTCAAGATCCTGGTTGTCCGGCAAATCGCCGTCGGCGGGCTGAACCAGTGAAGCGTGACCGGCGCGGGCACTGGCGTACACCACCGGCAGATCCAGGACGGCATCGAGATCCAGGTCCTGCCCCCCTTCTTCCTCGGCCAGGTCGGAAGCGAGCCCCAGGAGCAGGTCGGTGGTCTCGGCGACGACTTCGGTGATGCGGGCATCGGGGCGGTCGACTTTGTTGACCACCAGCACGACCGGCAGCCGGGCGGCGAGCGCCTTACGCAGGACGAAACGCGTCTGGGGCAGCGGCCCTTCGGAGGCGTCGACCAGCAGCACCACACCATCAACCATGGAGAGGCCGCGTTCGACTTCCCCGCCGAAATCCGCGTGCCCGGGCGTATCGATGACATTGATCGTGACGCCCTCGGGGTGCCCACCAGCGGCCGCGCTCGGTCCGGCGTAGGCGACCGCGGTATTCTTGGCCAGAATGGTGATGCCCTTTTCGCGCTCCAAGTCACCCGAGTCCATGGCTCGTTCATCGACCGAGTCGTGGGCGCCGAATGCTCCCGACTGCCACAGCATGGCGTCGACCAAGGTTGTCTTGCCATGGTCGACGTGGGCGACGATTGCGACATTGCGCAGATCGGTACGGGTGCTCAATCTTGATCCTTTGTGCTCTGAGGGCAGGCCGCAGCTAGAACACGGCCACTGCGGCAAGAATCCCATGCCTAGGCACCCGGGCGGAAATCACGTCATCCACATTGGCCGTCATACGCCGTCCAATGGTGTCCGCTACACCTATTCTGAGTGGTGGTGGCAACGAAAGGGCATGGGGTGGCGCTCAAGAAACCGGCCGGTCCCGTCCGGCGTCATCTGCGCTGGGCTCTGCCACTGGTACTCGGGTTCGCGGCCCACCTCGCACTGGTCCCAGTCCTTGGCGACATGACCACCGAGCTGCAGCGCAATCCCGACGATTCGGAGCTTGCGACGCGAACGGTCGGTGTCTTGGCCGCCTGGGCCCTGGCACTGCTGGTCGCCGCCATCCTGTCGCTGGTGGGCGCCCTTCGCACCCTGGGGCAGTGGTACCGGCGACGTCGCCGTACCGCTGGCCACCTGACCAAAGCCGAGCTAGCCCAACGCGACCAGGACAACGCTGCCCTCAGCTCATGGGATGGTGCCAAGCGCCTTCGAAGTGATCTGTTGCGCGAGCAGTTGCCATCACCGATCACCGTGTTGAACGTGGTGCCGCATGAAGGCGAGGAGTTCTACTTCGACACCTCGATCCGCTACGCACGCTACTACGGCAAAACTGTCAGCTATCAGCAGTCAGCGGGGCTCTACGTCGGCTCTCCTAGTTTTGTTCTCGCGGGCCTGGCCCTGACAGCACTCTCCAATTCGGCACAGCGCTCCGCCGCCCAGGCCCACGCCAAGGAACAGTGGCGTGATTTCCAGACAGTTCAGCTGCTCATCTCAAACCAGCGGCTGATGTGCAAGGCGCACGGCCGATGGCTGAGCTTCTACTTCTCTCACGTGACGGCGGTGTACCCACAGGTTGAGCAGTGGACCCTGGTGTGCGAGTTTGCGTCTGCGGAGCCGTTGATGCTCCATGGGCTCTCGGGCCCCTTGGCAGCGATACTGACAACCCATTTCACGCTTGGGTCAGACGCTCTCCACGAGCATCCGGATCTGCACCCGCTGACTCAGGCATGAATCGCAATATCGCTACCGGAATGAGGCTCGCGGCGACGACGGCTGCGGAAGCCCAGTAAATATGCGGAGGCGGCAAGAGGCCCGCTACGCCATCGATGGTGGCAGGTGTGCCCAGAGTCTGGATAAGCAGCGAACCGATAGCGGAACCGATCGCCATCGGCGCGAGCACCATGAAGATCAACCGCACACCCTGGTAGGCACCACGAGATTCTGGCGGCAACAGGTTGCGGTGCCAGGTGAGGAACACGATGTTCATGAGGAACCCGATGGATTTCAGCACCGCGAAGACGCCCAGCCAGACCACGTGGGAGGTGAGGCTGAACGCCACGAATCCCAGCGCGGCCACTGGGTATCCAACGAGGGCAACGGCGAATCCATGTCCGCGGTCGGTCAGGCGTCCGATGGGGAGCGCAAAAAGCAGCAGCACCGGGGCGACCAGCGCTGTGATCACTCCGACCGTCCCTTTTGATAGGCCCACGGTGTGGTTGAGGTAGATGACCTCGTATGGGTAGGAGATCTGCAGGCCGATGCTGAATATCGCCAGGGTGGTGAAGACCAGAAACAGCCGCGCGTGTGACCGGATCGCACGGGGGGCCAACACGCGGCGCAACTGCGCGAACACACCGTCGGTGGGGGCGGGGCGCAGGGTGGGGCTCTCCCGCAAGAGCAGACTTCCTACCAGGCCCATGGTCAGGACTAGTCCACCCAATGCTGCGAAGAACAGGTCGTACCCGAATCGGTCGATGACCAGCCCCGAAACCCCCATGCCGATCATGGTCGCGATGACTGGCATGGTGTTGAGCACCCCTTCGACCAGCCCCCGATTGGAGGCGCTGGTGACATCGGTGACCCAGGCATTGAAGGCCGCATCATTGGCGGTGGCGCCAAAGAGAGTCATCACCGCGTCGGCCACGATGACCAGGAATATCGCGATCCCCACCTGGCTCGGCCAGGCGGACATCGGGAACACAACGGTACTGATGGCCCAGAGCAGGTACCCGCAGAGAATGAAGGGCTTGCGACGTCCGAGCCGGTCACTGACAGAGCCGGCCAGCCCGGTCGCGATGGTGGCGACTGTGGCACTGATGGCTGTCATCGCGGCAATGGGGCGGGACTCGGGGGTGATTTCGTCGAAAACGAAGGCGTTGAACCAGGTGTTCTCCACGTTCCAGGCGATCTGCCCACTGAGTCCCAGGAGCACGATCACCAGCCACAGTCGGGGCCCCAGTGCGCTGTTGGCGGCTGATGCTGTCCTCATTGGCCCAAGCGATCGAATGCTTGCATGAGTTCACCATTGAGTTGGCGCAACAACTGCGCATCCACTTTGAGGATCCGGTCGTAGGTGAACAGCCCGTTGGTTTCGATCTCGACGTCAGATACCTGGGTGTAGACACATGCTCGCAACCCGTTCTCCACGAGGGGTATGAGTTGTTTGCGGTACAAGGTGCTCAGGCCTTGCGCGAGGTCGGCGGCACTGGCGTGGAACCGATACCCGAACTGCTGCGATCCGGGCCATAGATGCCCCGACACCGGCAGATTGAGACCACCGAACTCGGAGAGGAAGTACGGGCGCCGATCCCGCCGTGGTGGCCGCTGGAGCGAGAGTGTGTAGCGATGTCGGCTGCGGAAGTCACCACCGCCTTGGTCGTACCAGCCCGAGGCTGCATCGATCAATCTGGTGGGGTCCGCCTCGCGGATCATGGCTTCTAGCCGGTGGGTGTCGTATTGGCCCCAGGCTTCGTTGAACAGCACCCACATGACCACGCTGGGATGGGGTGCGAGGTGATCGATCGTGCCTCGGATGTCGGCTTCAAATAGTTCCCGGTTCTCGGGATCGTCTCGTCCGGCGCGAGCAAGCTGCGCTGGTGGTGGGTCTGCTAGATGCAGCCCGAGCACCATGACCGCACGGGACTGGTTAATGCTGACCCGGGGCCGACCTCCATTGACCATGTCCTGAATCACCATCATCCCGATCCGGTCGGCGTGATGATAGAAGCGGCGGGATTCGACCTTGATGTGCTTGCGGACGCCGTTGAACCCGAGGTTCTTGAGCTCCTGCAGTTCAGCTATCAATGCGTCGTCGCAGGGTGCGGTCATGCCCGATTCTGGCCAGTAGCCCTGGTCCAGCGGGGTGTTCAGGAGAATGGGTTGGCCGTTGAGGAGCACTGCCGGACGTTCATCAGCGGTTGCCCCTGGGATCGGACCAACCGCGACGGTGCGCAGGGCAAACCAGCTCCGCACGTCGTCCGGCCCATTCGTGACCGTGATTCGGTAGAGGTTGGGGTCATCGGGCGACCATGGGCGAGCTTGTGGCAACGGAACCGGGTGAACAGTCCCTGGTTGTACTGTCAGGTTCCAGCAGGCCCCATCAGGGCCATCGATAGTGACGTCGCAAGCAGCCATCTCATCGGCTTCCACCAGCAGGTCGACGCCAGCCAGGTCCGGCCACGATGTCACCGCGAGTGAGGAGATGGCGTTGTCGGGCAGGGGTTCGGCCCAGACCGTTCCCCAGATGCCGCTGGTGGCGGTGTACCAGATCGTCTCCGGGTTCAGGGCCTGTTTCCCGTATGGCTGTCCACCGGCATCGCTGGGGTCGCGTACGGCGACCACAAGATCGACGTCGGTCACACCGGGTGGAAGATGAATGCTGAACGGCAGGTAGCCACCGAGATGTCGGCCAAGGACATCGCCATTGACTCGAACCAGGCATTCATAGTCGACAGCCTCGAAGTTCAGGACGACGCGCAGTTGCTCCCAGGCCGCCGGAACGCGAAAGGTACGCCGATAAAAGAGGGTCTGGTCAGGTGCGAAGTCAGCGCCAACGCCTGAGGCAACGCTCTCAATGGCAAATGGCACCGTGAGCTGGCCTTGGTACCGGGTGGGGATGGGCTGCTCCGCAATGTCGGGCGATGTGCTTGACTCGACTGCGTATTGCCATGGCCCGTTCAGATTGAGCCACTGCGACCGCTCCAGCATGGGGCGGGGATAGTCGGGCAGCGGCATACCGCGTCCCAGTGCCTGCCCTGACCACGGGCTGCGCAGGTCGTGGGCAGCAGGCATGGGGGCAGGCTAGCGCGAAATCGCCTCTGATCTGAGGCTGGGCAAACACTGGCATCGAGCAAGCGAGCACTGTCCAGGGCCTGACCTCACCCATCGTTGGGAACATCTAGTGAGCGCGCTACAGTGGCGCCGAGCGTGTGGTGCGAGTCAGATCAGCAATGTTGCGACGCAGCAGCATCATGAAAGGGATCAACAAGTGAGCCAACCCCCCGGAGCAGCACCGATTCCGCCCGGCCCGCAGCAGCCAGCCCAACCCCAGTACGGGCAACCCACCCAACCTGACTACACCCAACCCCAATACGGGCAACCCACCCAACCCGACTACACCCAACCCCAATACGGGCAACCCACCCAACCTGGTTACGGTGGTCCTGCTGCGCCCACACCATCCCCACGCAACGGTGGCATCATCGCTGGAGCCATCATCGGCGGATTGGTGTTGCTCGGCCTGATGGGCTGGGGCGTTTCACAGCTGCTCGATGACGCAGACACATCCGAAGGTGCGCAGACATCCGAAGGTGTGGGGTCAGAATCTGGGCCGTGCACTGCGATCTGCGTGACTTCTTCAACCGCGCTTGAGGATTCTGTCACAACCGATTCCGGCGTGGTCTGGACGCTGAGCACCGCATGGCAAGACGTTGAGTCACCTGCTCCTGGTGCCCTCTCTGCTGCCCAATCCACCTGGGAGAGTGAGCTTGGCACCCTCACGTTGGTCACAATGGAGTACGGTTCCGCGGATGAGGCCGGTGCTGGTTCCGATGCGCTCATGGCGGAGCTAGGAACCCCCGTCTTTGAGGGATCAGTCTGGAGCAATACTGAGGACGGCGTACGGCGGGACTTCGAGAGCGACGATGGCCGCCAGAATATTCTCTGGTACGACAGCACCGGCTACCTGCACTTACTCGACAGCACCATCTCCGGGCCCGAACTGTTTGACTTCTATCTCGCGCTCCCCTTTTAGTACCCAGGCCTACTCCCACCCAGGCCACCGATAGTGCCTGCCAGAGGTGAGCCATCCTCAAACCCACCCGCTTTCGCCGAGTACGAAGGCTGACGCCAAAACCGTGGCTCGCGGGGTTCGGCTTTGGCGTCAACCTTCGAACTTGAGGGTTGGGGGTGCGGGCCTGTCTACGACTGCAAGAGTCGCCGTGACCTGGACAGCAGCATCGCGCTGCCGACAAGCATGAGGAGCACCGCGGCCAGGACGGCGCCGAGGCCTACCGCAACACCGGTTGTCGACAGCACGGGTATCGCGGGTGTGCCACCAGCAACGGGTGTGCTGGTGGTAGCACAATCAGGCGTATCACAGCTGGTCGGCGGATCAATCCGCTCGGTCGGCGTCGGATCCGTCACCCCAGGATCGGCAGGATCAGCAGGAATGATTGGTCCGTTGGGGCCTTCGGGCATCCCGGTCTCGGGATCAACGGGCGGATCGGATACGAACGCCACATTCGTAGCCGTATCAGCCCGGGTGACGATCACCTGATAGGTAATCGACACCGACTGACCAACACCGAGCGGCCCGTACCACACCAGCTGGTTCTCGGTGAGAGTGACGGTACCTTGCGATGCCGATAGCGAACCGTCGACGTAGGTTGCACCGTCGAGCACATCAGAGAGATCATCGATCAGACGTGCCGGGAAGAACCCCGTGAATGGCCGGTCAGGCGAACCATTGATGGCCTCGATCGTGTACGTCAACGTGTCGCCAACGTTTGCGTACTGCACTGAATTGAGCAGAGCGCCGCTAGCACCCATCACCGACTTGTCAAGGTCAAGATCCCCAGGCGCTCGGAAGCCAGAGTCGACTCCCGTGACATCCTGATCGGTTGTCGAGAGTGTCACTGCAACCGACGACCCGAGAGAATCCAGACCCGCAATCGTTGGGAACATCCTGTCGGGGGTGGTGAAGACGACGGTGTAGTCGCCGGCTGCTAGCCCGGTGATGACATAGTCACCATTCCCATCGGTGAGCACCGTGACAGGATCGCCCGCAGCGTCGAGGACGGCGTTGCCGGAACTGTCGAGCAGCGACACCTGCACCCCTTCGATGGGGACCTCGGATGCTGCCCATACACCGTCAGAGTCGAGGTCATCCCACACTGATCCGGCGATCGAACCCACGTTGTTGGGCCAGTCCCGGTACTGGTAGGTCACCTCGGAGGTGTCCTGGATGGGGACGTTGATCCCGCTGATCCGCGCTACCGCAGTATTGCGAACCGCGTCGGCGTCAATGTTGCCGCTTGCGTCAGTCTGCATGCTCACGCGAATCACCCCGTCATGCGGGAATTCACCGGGCCGCTGCACGCGAATGCCGGTGACACCCGACATATCAGCGGGGCAGGCCCCGGTTCCGCTCACCGACGCAAAGGATGAACCGTCGTAGGCACACCAGCCCGTGGACCCGGTAGCAGAGTTGTAGCTGGCATTGCCAGGATCGGACATCGCTGCGAAGTCAGCATCATTGATAGTGGCTGCGGTGTACAAGATGGTGACATTGTCGTGCCCGATCTCCCCTGCCTGTGGCGGATCCTGGACCACGGCCTGCAACGTCGTCGTCCCGGTGGCGAAGTTCGAGGAATTCACCCCGTTGACCGGCAGGAAGTCGATGAGATCGACATCGGTGAGCACCGTGGAGGAATCAAAGTTGGCCACCACCAGCCGCCACGTGGAGCTGGGACTGGAGACCCAGCCGGCACTATCGACATAGATCAACGGGTCACTGACCGACTTCGAGATGACCAGTGAATCTGAGCCCTGGACATCGAACAGCACTCGACCGGTGCGCTGATCCACGTTCGATGGCACGGAGGAGAGCCCGCTGGCCGGATCCGCGACTGTGATCACCGCGTCGTTCATCAGTTCACCCGATGGTGCGGTGACGAGGATGTTGCCCACCACCTGAATCGGTGGGATTGGATCGTTGACAAGATCTCGATCGTCGAAATACCAAGCGAGGTAGGTCTCGCCCGCATCGCAGGTGATTCCCGCAGTGTAGGGAAGCGCACCGGAATCCAGATCGGCCTGAGAGAAGGTCCACGGTGTCGTCGCAGCAGAATCAGGAGTGGTCTCGGCCGGGAGGCAGTCCTCGACTATCACATCCTGGATCCGGCGGGGGTCGGTAGCCGTCAATGCCGGGTTGGCTGAGACTACCGGGGTGAGCTCAAATTCGACCGTGGTCCCAGCTGCCAGGAGCGGCACCTCATCGGTCACAGAGCGGGCCCATTCGGGATACGCCGGATCGGTTGAGGTGGAGTAGGCCGGCACCCAGTTGTAGTTGTCCAGCGTCACGCCCGCACTGGATTGCACCGTCTTGTCCAGATTCACGACCGAGTCCACCAGGGTCAGCATGTCTCCAGCCCGACCGCCGACGCCGGGGGTGTCGTCATAGCTGGTCTGGAATGCATCAAGGGTGTGGTCGTAGTTGGAACGAACCCACGATGACGCGGGGATCGCTGCCATGGTGGCGAGATCTGAGTTCCAGCCAACCACCTGCACGTAGTTGGTGGAGGTGGGGATAACAGTTCCAGGGTCGGTAGCGATGGTACGCATCGCGATGGAAACCGAGGTGCGCTGGGTGATGGCATTCCATCCAGCCCGGTTCCGCAGGACGAAACGAACCTTGTTGACCACGCCAGCTCCACCTGGGACGGCCGTTAGCGAGTCATACCAGTCGATGGGTTGCTCGCAGGTGCTGTCTTCGACGGCGCCAACGCCATACTGCACCTCGAAGGCACCGAAGCGGTCAGCCATTCCGGTTTGGCCAGGAGCCGTACCTTCGGTGGTGACCGAGGTTGCTTCCATGAAGTTCACCATCGAGCCGGAGATCCAGGTGACCCCGCCCTGGTCGACGTCGGAGTAGGCGGGGAATCGGGTCGACCCATTTCCTTGCTGACTGGTGCCATTGCCCGTGGCCACTGCGGCGCTGTTGTCGACAACCACTGTGGAGTTGTCAAATGCCTGGCAGACCAGCGTCGATGTTCCGTTGCTGACGTCACCTTCAAGGGTGACGGTCGACAATACGGTCTGCCCGGTGACCGCCACCCCATCACCGGTATGAATACCTGCTGGTCCCGATGGGCCCCACCATGCGGGGTAGCCGGGCGCATGAACTGCGGGAGTCGTGGCCGTGGGATAGCCAGGCGGGCTGGCCCAGTGGTTGGAGACCGGCTGCCAGTCCCGCAGGGTGGCGTTTGCCCGACGGTAGTTGTTGGCCGTGCCATCGGCGTCCGAGAACTGATTGGTGTCCGCCATCGCAGGTGCCACCAAACCGGCAACGGTGCTGTAGTTCAGGTTGGATTCATCCGCGGTCACCCGGATCGGCATCCGGAAACTACCGGCAGCGGGATCGAGGTCAAAGCTGGGCAGGTTGTCCAGCCCGCTCTGATTCGCCATCACCTCACCCAGTGGAACCTCAATGAAGACGCGCTGGGTGTAGACATAGCCGCGGTCGTCGCGAATGCTGTAGCCAGCCGGGGCACCGGCCTGAGTCGGGAAGGTATAGCCGCTGGTATCGGCTGCATTCACCGTGAGCAGCACTGGGTCTCCACCATTGCTCTGGGTACTGATCGTGGTCCCAGATTCACGAACGGAGTTGGTGGTGGTACCGGCACTCACCCGGGAGAATGGTGATTCGAACGGGCTGTCAACGATCGAGCCCAAGTAGCCACCAGACAAACTGATGCTGGTGCCGTTGTCCAGGTTGTAGGCAGCAATGGCGTCGACCGCGTCTTGCCCCCAGATGGTGACCGGGTCGGTAGCGATCTCAAGCGAGAAGTCACCGCCCGCCATCGGCGAGCCACCAACTCTGCCTGGGATTGAGACCGTCACCGGGTATCCACCCACGTAGCACATCTGTCGGCTTCCGTCTGGAAGCAGCGGAATGCCCGGTAGGTCACTGCAGCGCTGCACTGTTGCCTGCTTGATAAAAGCGGTGTTTTCCGAGGCCGTCGACCCATTGATCGAGACGTCCCACTTGGGGATGGCAGAGACCACTTGGCTGACAGCGTTGCTGGTGACATCGCCAACCACATCCGCAGAGCTGATGACCGCCTCTACTGGGCCCAGGGTGACGCCGTTGGGCACCTCCGGGCGAATGGTCGTGGTGAATTCGTAGGCGACAGACTCACTGGCTGGCAGGTCAGGCAGAATGCACACCAGGGTCTGGGCGGCCAGCGAGGCGTATGAGGCTGAGGTGATGTTGATGTAGTCGGGTGGCGGAGATCCCGGACTCAACGATGAACCCGGTAGGCAATCCGTTGGTAGCGCAGCCATCTCCTGGCCAGGTGGAAAGGCGATCGTCACGGTTGGTGTGGTCACCGGATCGGCCACCGATCCAACTGAGACGCTGTAGATCACTTCATCCAAGGTGCGCACGATGTTGTTGTCGGCATCTGGATCTTGGGCATCAAAAGGATATTTGACGCCGTTACCGGTCTGCTGAGACAACGCGATCGTGACGTCCGCAGCAGATGCTGGAACAGCCACCAAGGTTGAAAACCCTAAGGCCAGAATGGCTACCGCCGCTACCCGCGAACGTTGCGTAAATCCCCGATGCATATGAACCCCGACAAGTAGTAACAGATCCCCCCCGAGGACGGTAGCACCTACGCGTCCAAGAAGCGACGCCTCTCCGCTCGATCTCGCTCATCGAAGGCCGTGCCCGCACAGGGTCATGTCGCCGAGGAGGAGAGCCTCCTACAAGGGTGCGGGGTCGTGGAGCAACTCGACAACAACGCCGAGCAATTCATAAGTGGACCGCGCACGGGCGTCCCTTGACAGGAGTACCGCACCGTGAGCCCCCGCTGCGAGGGCGACAAGCCCATCGTACGTCGCGCCTGCGGCGATGCCTGCGCGCGCAAGCTCACGGTGGACGCCTTCTCCGGTAGAGGTTTCCAGGAGCAACGGCGAGGCAAACGTCGCGTCAATCAAGCGCGCCGCCATGGTGGAATCGACCGCAAGGTCACCAGGGAGACGGGTCAGCACCGAATAAGTCTCTGCCAGCGCATGCCCACACAAATGCATCGTTCTCCCGCCAACCGCAGCGACGACGTGTGCGTGGC
>JBKEBC010000034.1:0-1866 GCA_047972965.1 Beutenbergiaceae bacterium
GACAACGGGGTTGTTCGGCCCGCCTAGAGGACCATCCTGGGTGGTGTCGCGGCCGGCTTGCTAGAGGGCGGCTGCCCGGTGGGCCTGGATCAGGCCAGGGCCCAGGTTCCGCTCTCGATGGTCAGTCCCATGGTCAGGAGTCGACGCAGGTTGAGCGCTGCTGCGCGGTGGTGGAGCCAGTCGTTGTTCTTCTCCACTCCTCGGTAGGGCACGCGTCGGGCGCCTCGGGTGAGCCAAGCGATCGTGCGTTCGACCATCGGACGGTGCTGTCGGTAGGTGGACTGAAAGCCTTCATCGGTGGCACGTTCGCGGTGCGCTCGTTGGAGCAGGTCGTGCTCGTGCAGCACCAACTTTCGGCCGCGTTTGGCAGTGGTGCATCGGGCTCGCAGTGGGCAGCCAGAACAGGCGGACCCGAAGGAAACGGTGTTTCTCGCCGACACCGACCGGACGATACCCGCCGGGCAGGTCACTGTCCCGGCTTCGGCGTCACGGACGAAGTCATCGAGGGTGAACCCATCGGGCACCGCGGGCCGCAGCGGCCAGGGCTTGATGACCGGTTCGTGGCCGGCCTGGTCGAGCTTGTCAAGCATCTGCCCAGTGCCATAGGCAGAGTCGGCCAGGACCTGCACCGGTTGACCTTCGGTGATCGTGGTGTCCTGGCTCAGCAGATCTGCTCCGATGCTGGCATCGGAGTTCTCCCGACCGCTGGCCTTGGTGGCCCTGACCACGGTGGTCAGGCCGGTGTCAGGCTCGACCACCACATGGGCCCTTGAACCCGTCCTGGCGGCGTTCGCGGGTCTTATGCGCGTGCCGGGCATCGGGATCCACGGTCGAGATCACCCGATCTCGTGCGGTCATGCGGGCGATCCGCCAACGGCCGTCAGTGCCGTCGGAGTCGGGCGCCGGCTCCACATCCTGGCCCGCGACCAACGCCAGCAGCGCAACCGCCTCGGCCGGTTTGCCCCCCTCGTGCTGGATCTGCTTCATATCGAGGGCAGCCAGCAGCGCGAGCGCGTCACCGACCAGCGCAGACACCAGCTCGTCACGGGCAACCGCGTCATCCCACGCGATCGCCGGCTTCCCCGAGGTGTTGTAGTCCTGACCGGTCAGCGCCGCCAACCGGGTGCACTGCACAGCGACCAGTTCCTTGGCCCCGGGCACCTCACGACCAACCCGGCGGATCTGGGCAATCAACTGAGTCACCGTGTCCTGACGAGCGACCGCGTCATCGAGAATGGTGGAGTCCAGCGCACGGCGCGCCTTGCCGGCCACCGCACCGGTCTGGGCGATCACGTCGCGGACCACCTCGAAGATCCGCTGCGGACGATCACTGGCCGCCAGCCGTCGCCGCCAGTACGTCAGAGCCGAGGAATCGAAACCCTTCGCGTCGATCGCATACCCACACGCTGCCTTCCACCGCAGATCAAAGGTCAGCGCGTCAACCGCTTCCCGATCCGAATGCCCAAACAACGCCTGCAACACAATCACCGAGGCGATCACCTCACCCGGGATCGAAGGCCGACCCCGCCGCGAGGGAAACAGGTCAGCGAACAACCCTGCCGGGAACAACCGGTCACGATGCTCGGCCAGCAACGCGAACACGCTACCCGGCTCGAGCAAATGCCCAGCCAACGACTCCACATCCAGCAGACCACGCTGCCGCTCAGACTCACCCTGCATACCCCCAGGATCCCAACCCCCGCCCCCCGACCCTGGGAGGCGCGCCACTTATTCAGCAGTCTCCTAGCGGCCAGGAACCTTCCGCACGAACACCACCGGCCGACCCTACCAAGGACCGGGGTGTGTCAATCAGCGCAGCCGCAACGCCGTGACCCGCGACGACGCCCGCGAGACCAACGACCTCAA
>JBKEBC010000045.1:0-6551 GCA_047972965.1 Beutenbergiaceae bacterium
CTAAGGCGTCGCTGCCCACCTTGGTGGGTAGCCACGGTGGGTGTAGCTCAGCTGGTAGAGCATCGCGTTGTGGTCGCGAGGGTCGCGGGTTCAAGCCCCGTCACTCACCCCAATGGGTCAGATGTGAACCGCGACCAAGGGTCCGCCCTTGGTCGCGGTTCACACCTGGCCCATTTTCTTGCCTCGGCAGCTAACTCAGCGGCCAGCGGCCACAAAGCGTGGGTTAGCGGCAGAAATGTGTGGATGGCGTCGGGCCCGTCACAACGGCGACCACCTCGGCCAGACAACCAGCGCAGCCCGACCATGACGTCGTCGGGCCAGCCATGCGGACGACCAAGGCCTCGTCGGGCCAGCCACGCCTAAGCGAGCACCCGGGAACCGCATGATCGGTAACGCTCCTACCCGCAGCAATCGAACCTACGGTACTTTTACGCAAGTGCAACCTAGCGTAATTGGAGACATCCCATGGCCAGACCGCAGCCCACCAACCCCTCCACCGCAGGAACAGCGGGCCAACCGCTGCCGCAATCCGACCGCGCCCCAGACGTCGCTCAAGGGCATTGGCTGCTCGCCCGGCTAGGGAAGCGAGTGCTACGCCCAGGTGGACTTGCCCTCACGAGCGCCATGCTTGAACAGGCCGAGCTACCCGGCTCTGACGTGGTCGAATTCGCACCCGGGATCGGGCGAACTGCCACCATGATCATCGAGGCCAGTCCCCGCAGCTACACCGGTGTCGACGCGGACTCCGATGCCGCCAGACTCGTCACCAACGCCGTCGGCGGGGCCGGGCGTTGCCTGGTTGGTGACGCACAAAATACTGGCCTTCCCGCTGCCTGTGCGGATGTCGTCGTCGGAGAGGCCATGCTGACGATGCAGGGTGAGCGCTCCAAGCAGGCCATCATCGCCGAAGCGGTGCGGCTGCTACGCCCCGGTGGCCGCTACGTCATCCATGAACTTGGCCTATCCCCCGATGACATTCCCGGGCAGACAAAGGAGGAAATTCGTCTCGACCTCACCCGTTCGATCCGGGTCAACGCCCGCCCACTGACGATCGCAGAGTGGTCCAGGATGCTCGGGGATGCCGGGCTGAGGGTGGAATGGACGCGTACGGAACCGATGGCGCTGCTCAACCTTGGGCGGAACATCTCCGATGAAGGACTGGTCCGGACCATCCAGATCGCACGTCGCGCACTCACTAGCCCAGACATCCGCAAGCGGGTATTGGGGATGCGGCGCGTCTTTGCGCGCCACGCTCACAGTCTGCGAGGCGTGGCCCTGGTGGGACGGCTCCCCTAGAACGCCGGCGTCTGGCACTTGGCCAAATCGTGATTGGGACGCGAAGTCGTGATGCGCGGATCACGAGTCGGTCGCCCAATCACGACTTGGCGGGTTAGGCGAGATGCGCACGGCGGGTTAGGCGAAATTCACCGCGTGTTCGGGGTAACGCGAGGTGGAATTTGAACCACGAGGCCGCGGTGTACCCAGAGGGGCTAACCGATAGCAACCAGCAGTGAGAGTGCCAAGGATCCCAGCATCCCCAGGCAGCTGACCCAAAATAGCTGTCCAAGAAACTTCGCCTTGAGGTGCGCGGCGGTAGCGCAGACGAACCAGCACGCCCACATGGGCCTGTTGCTCTCGTGCGGTCATCGCCAGCCAAACTGAACATGGTCAGTGAACGTGTTCAGTTTGGCAGCTACCTACCCCTTGATCCCACTCGCAGCAATCCCCTGCACGAATACCCGCTGCGTGAGCAGGAACACCACTAGCGTTGGAATCGACGCCACCAGCGCTCCCGCCAGCACCACGTTCTGGTATTCGAAACTCATCGTGTACGACATCAACCGGTTCAGCGTCAGCACCACCGGGTAGAGCTCATCCGAGCGCAGGATCGATAGCGGCCACAAGAAGTTGTTCCAGGAATACACGAACATGAACACTGCCAACGTCACCAACGCCGGCTTGATGAGCGGAATCACGAACTGGCACACCAGCCGAAACTCCCCCGCGCCGTCGATGCGGGCGGCTTCGAGCAGTTCATCGGGAACATCCATGATGAATTGCCGCATGAGGAAGATGCCGAAGGCATTGGCTAGCCAGGGCAACATCACCCCGAGATAGGTATCGGACAAGCCCAGGCTCGAAACCAGGTAGTAGAGCGGCACTAGCGTCACAATCGGGGGCAAGAACATGGTGGCGACCACCCCCCAGAACAGGGCGTCACGACCACGAAAACGATGCTTGGCGAACGCGTAGCCTGCGAACACACTGGTGGCCAGGACGCTGACCGTGCACCCACCAGCGATGATCACACTGTTGAGCATCGACCGGGCAAACGGCACATCGGTCAAGGCCGTCGCCAGCGGCGTGGCGGTGGGTTCGGCCGGGAACCAGGTGGGTGGGATCGCAGCAAACTCCGCCGGAGTCTTGAACGCGGAGATCGTGAGCCAATAGAGCGGGAACAGCGGAAGCAGCGCCACTAGGGCGAGCAGCAGGTACAGGCCGATCGTTCGCCAGGTCCGGCGAACAACGGGTCGCGAAGGCACGGAGATCGCTGTCATGAACGCCGCCCCCTCATCATCATTCCCAACGCGCCACCCACGACCAGGATCAACATGAACAACGAGACGGCGAGCGCCGAGGCATCGCCCGCCATCCCGTACTGGAAAGCGGTGCGTTGAATGTCGAAGGAGACCACGTTGGTGGCATTGGCTGGACCCCCTTGGGTCAGCAGGTAGATCGGGTCAAACACCTGAATCGAGTTGACGAAGGTCATCAGGGCGACGAAGACCAGCGAGGGCCGGAGCAGCGGAATCGTGATCGACCAGGTTTGCCGAACCGCACCGGCTCCATCGACCTTGGCTGCTTCATACAGCTCCTGCGGAATCTGCGTCAATCCGGCGATCAGCAGGATCACGTAGTACCCCAGCATCTGCCAGACATTGAAGATCACGATCGAGAGCAGCGCCCAAGAGGGGTCGCTGAGCCATCCGGGGGCCGACACTCCTACTGCCGCCAGCATCGCGCTCAGCGGCCCATAGCCCGGCGCATAGATATTGCCCCAGATGATCACAATCGCGATCGTCGGGATGACGTAGGTGGCAAACAGCAACACCCGCACGATGCCCTTGCCCTTGAGTGTGGGGAAGTAGAGCAGCAACGCCACCAGCAGGGCAACCGGGATCGTGATCAGAGCGGAAAGCCCGACGTAGGCGATGGTGTTCCAGATCGCCTGCACCCGGGCCGAATCTGCAAACAGACTTACGTAGTTGTCCACCCCTACCCAGGTCATCTCGGTGATCGGGGTGAACATCGACCAACGATGCAGGCTGATCCAGAAGGTCAGCATCATCGGCACCAGCGTGAACAGTCCGATGACCAACAGGGCCGGGCTCAGGAATATCACCGACCAGCGCCGGGTGCCGCGGCGCATCGATGGCCGAGGCTGGTGGCCCCCCGACCGGGCTACCGGCGGCTGCGCCACCGAATCAACACTCGTCACACTTGGAACCTTCCGAGGGTTGTTGTGGGGGCCCGTTGGGTCGGGCCCCCACAACCGAGGGGCTACTGTTGCGCCGCCGCGAGGGCTGCGTCGACGTCTCGGGCAGCGTTTTCCATGGCGGTGGCAGCATCCACCTGACCATTGATGAGGGCTTCCAGCTGACGCTGCAAGGCGTCCGTGGCTGCCGGTCCGCCCAGGACGGTCGGGAACGGTGTTGCGGCATCCAGTTCCTCGACATAGGAGGTCAGGAACGGCGAGCCAAGCTGTTCAGCATGGGCATCAATATCCGAGGTTCGGCTGGGCAGGATACCCATCGACACCAGGATGTCAGCCATCGCTGAGGATCCGTTCTCACCAGAATCCGGTCCGTTGAGGTAGGTCAGGAACTCCCAGGCCGCTGCCTGCTTGGCTTCATCGGCCTGGGCATTGACCATGGTCATCCAGGAGTAGGAGATCGACGAGGACGACGATCCGCTGGGGCCGATCGGGATCGGAGCAGTCGCAACGTTGTCAAAGTCATCGCCCATCCCGTCCCGCAGGGCACCCTCCCACCAGTTGGCCATGATGATCATGCCGGTCTGGCCGTTGACGAACGAATCCAGGTAGGGACCGGTGGTGTTGGCGTTGGCGGTCGAGCGCGTGGGGTCGGTGGAACCGGCCTCGACTAGCTCCTGGTAGAGCTCAGCGGTTTCGATCGCTTCAGGGCTGGTGAGGTTGGACTCGGTGCCATCCTCATTCAGGAAGGTGCCACCGTTGGAGGCCAGCAACGACAGGAACGGATGCACCGCACCCGAGTTCCACCCCGTGATGAATCCGACACCTTGTTGGTCATCGCCGGTCAGGCTCGCCGCATTCTCCACCAGAGCATCCCAGTCTGCGGGTGGCTCAGAAACACCAGCGGCCTCAAACAGTGCGGTGTTGTAGTTGAGCTGGTACAGGTCGATCTCGTTTGGAATCCCATAGATCGTGCCATCCTGGGTGGCTGCGGAGACCACACTCTCAGGCCAGTTGCCCGAGACCTCGGAGGCAACCTCCTCCGGTGCTGCGGCGGCCAGCCCGTCGCGGACGAGCTCCGGCAGCCAGGCGTCGTAGATTCCCACGATGGTGGCCCCATCGGGCGAGGCACCCTGTGTACGCAGGGTGGAGAGCAGGTTGGCGAACGGCACCGCTTGCACGGTCACTGTGATCTCAGGGTTCGCTTCGGTGAAGGCGCTGGCCGCGTCCTCCAGCATCGATACCTGATCCGGCCCCCAGTGGGTGAGGAAGGTGACTTCTTGGGCCTGCCCTGGCGCCGCGGAATCGTCCTCTCCTGTGGTGTCGCTGCCCGTCGTGCAGCCGGCCAGCGCCAGGGTCGCGGCAACGCCGAGGCCCACCGTGGCAAGTCGTGCTTTCTTCATGAGGTTTCCCTTCGCTCTTTCTCGGATGGCATTGATGCCGACCGATCGGCATCTGGCCCGGTTTCTTGGACGTGGACAGGTGGCACTGGCCAACTAGGGCCCAGCGAGCGCGAACTTCTCAATGGCTGCCGATTTGAATGCAGCAGCCCGTTGGACGCCCGCCAAACACCCTTTGACTTGCATCAGCGCCGAGTAGTAGTCGATGAACCTAAATCCGTAGGTCTCGCCTCGAGCAAAGGCGTGTTCGTCGATCCCGGTACGCCACCGCTGGTAGGCATCCTCTGGGATCTCGAAGTAGGTGTCGGCCTCGAATCCCTCCATGTCTTCCCAGTTCTCGGTGTGCAGGATGCGAGGCACAGAGTGGCGCGGATCAGCGATCCCCTCCAGGGGAAGAGAGGCGAGGAAAGCCCCGCGCAGAGCAGCCTGGGCTGCGCGCTCGTGATCTCGGTGCATCGAGCGCAGCCAATGGGTGATCAGCAGATCCGGTTTCGAGGAGCGAATGACCGCGGCGATCTGCTCGGCCACCTCCTCGGAGTCCGGCAGGAACCCATCGGAATAGTCCAAGGCGATGAATTCGGCACCGATCGATGTCGCGAAATGCTGCCCTTCGTGCAGCTTCTGTTCTCGGTACACCGTCGGCGCAAGCTTGGGATGCCCCCGCTCACCGTAGGTGCAGTCGATGATGATCGCACGACCGCCCTCCAACACGACCTTGGCCAGCGTGGGGCCTGCGGTCAGCTCCATATCGCCGATGTGGCCACCGACGGCGATAGCTGTCGTCGTCATGATTTCCTCTCAGTCGACTGGGCTCAGGGGTGCCCGAAGAATGTCGAAGGTACGGGTGATGCCGAACCCGGTCTTTTCGTACAAGGTCGATGCCACCGAACCCGCATCAGCCCATAGGAACCAAGCGCTGTGAGCCCCGATCGCAGCCATCCGTTCCAAGGTCAGGTGCAGCAGTACCTTGCCCAGGCCGGTGCCCCGGCTGGCGGGAAGGACGCCGAACGGGCCAAATCGCTCGAGCACATTCTCGTAAGTTCCATGCATCGCCCAGCCGAGGACATCCCCGGCGCGATTGCGGGCGATCAGGATGCGTGAGGTCGGCATGCCCGCGATCAGGCCCTCGCGGATAGCCCGGGCCCAATCGGAATTGAACTGCTCACCTGCGATGCGGATCAGTGGCACCAGATCGTCGTCGGTGGGGCTGTCCAGGTACCAGCCATCAGCGCGAAGCTGCGCCACCCGGTCTGCCACCTGCGCGGGCATCTGGTAGCCGATGAGTGAGCGGTCCATCGCGCTGGGGCGCTCGATACTGACGAATCCCAGCGAAGCCAGCAAGGCGGAGGCATCCGGGTAGCGGGCAGAATCCAGACCAGGCAAGACGTAGTTAGGGGTGTAGGCCGAGAAGATGACTTCCTGGCAGCCCTGGTCTCGCAGCCAGTCCATGGCGCCCCGGACCAGTCTGCGGCCGAGTCCGCGGCTACGCGCCGCAGGCACGACGAAGAAGAACGGGATCCAGCCAGTACCGGCCTCGAGGTCGCTGCCGTGATGGGCGACACGCCGCCGGACCGCGTAGCAGGCACCGACGATCTCGCCACCGTCAGTAGCGATCGTGAGCCCACGCTCGTCGAAGTTGCGATCCAACAGCACTAGAT
>JBKEBC010000054.1:0-5894 GCA_047972965.1 Beutenbergiaceae bacterium
GTTCGGCGGCGGCCATGCCCAACAACCGCGCATGAGGTACTCCGGTGGCGGTCAGCCAGACCTGGAGGACCTGCTCGGCGGCATGTTCGGCGGCGGGGCAGGCGGATTCAACGGCGGCTACGGCCCGCAGCCGGGACGAGACCTGGCAGCCAATGCCCGATTGACGTTCCGGCAAGCCGTATCCGGTGACACGCTCAGCCTGACCGTCAGCGGCCGATCCACGAAGGTCCGGCTTCCCGCTGGCATCAAGGATGGGCAGAAGATCAAAGTCCCCGGAAAGGGCGAACCCGGCCAGGGTGGGGGTCCGGCCGGGGCGCTGGTGGTGACCGTCTCGGTCGAGCCGCATCCGGTGTTCGCGATCGGGGAGCGAGCCAATCTCACCATGACCGTTCCTGTGACCTTCCCCGAGGCGGTCTCAGGTGCCACCATTTCGATTCCCACCCTCGATGGTGAATCGGTCAAGCTCAAGGTGCCAGCCGGAACGAGGTCGGGCTCCCGGCTGCGCGTCAAAGGCAAAGGCATCCAGACCAAGACCCGCACTGGTGATCTGATCGTGACCGTGGAGGTCGCTGTCCCACGCAACCTCAGCGACGCCGCGAGGTCGGCCTTGCAGCAGTTCCAGGAAGCCACCGCAGCCGATGACCCTCGCGTGGGACTGGCTGAATCTGCGAGGGTGTAACCATGGCCCGCTACGACGCACCCACCTTCCTGATCTCGGAAGCGGCAGCGCGGGCGGGCATGCATGCGCAGACCTTGCGTACCTACGACCGTCTTGGCCTGGTGGTGCCACGTCGCGCCGCCGGCCGAGGGCGGCGCTATTCCCTGCGCGACATCGACAAACTCAGCGAGATTCAGCGGCTCTCCCAGCAAGAGGGCATCAATCTGGCGGGGGTGCGGCGCATCTTCGCGTTGGTGGAGGAAAACGAGGCATTGCGCAGCAGGGTGCAACAACTGCGCGGCGTCGCCGATAGCGGGCATCGGGTGTTCACCGCCTCGCCCGCCGGAGATATCGTCGCGGGACCGCGGGGCGCCCGGCCACGGGGTACCAGGAGCTCCGCAGCGGTGGTGGTGTGGCGATCACGCGGCTAGCTAGAACCTCCACCAGCCACAGCGCGCGGGTACCCTGAGGGTGGGTACGAGGCGGAGCTGAAGGGGTGACCATTGACACAGGGTGGAGCTAGCTTCGGGGCCTACATCGTCGTGGTGCTGCTGCTCGGACTTGTTGTCGTCGGTGTCGGTGTCGGGATCTATTTCCTGGTCAAGCGGGCACGGTATGTCAGAGCGCTACGCGACCGTGGCTGGCGTTTCGATTCCCGCCCGTCACCCGAGGTTGCCCATGGATTGACGATCCCGCCATTTGGGGTAGGCCTGCGGCGGGGTACCGACGAGCACATCGCCGGTCGCACTCAGGCTGGGATCCCGTTTCAAGTATTTGAGTATCAGCAGGTCGGCGACGCGAACGTGGCGTGCCTGCGCCTGCCGCTGCCGCTGCCGGAGTTGGTGGTGACGGCGGCCGACCAGACTCGCAGGGGTATCGTGGCGCAGCCGCAGCCTCACCTGGGCACGGGAGCTACCGTCTTTTGCGACGACGACGCCTTCGCGCGGCAGTTCCTGTCGGTGGCGGGGTCAGCCATTGACGCCTTCGCTGTCCGGTACCCGCTGAATTTGGCGATCGACGGCGATCAGCTGACCCAGGTGGGAGCTCCCACCGAACCCGAGGAACTGGCGGCCTACCTGGAGACACTGGCGCCCATCGTGGTTGCTGCGCAGGCCGCTTCGGCTGCGCTGGAACCGTTCGCTCAGCCCCAGGTGCCCCAGCGCCTGGGTTTCTACCGGCGTCCGACCTGGTACTACCAGCAACGCAACGATGAGCTGCTACAACACGTTGAGCACACCCGTAACGGCAACAATCACCAGGCCAGGGATGTGATTCGTGGTGAGTTCTATCCCGGTGCGCAGTTCATTGCCCTGAGCCACCACTGGCAAACCCAGCGGGTTCAGACCGTGACGGGGCCCAATGGGCAGGTCAGCAGCCGCACCGTCACGGAGCACCATGAGGAAGTCATCCACGAATTGCTGCTGTCGTTCCACAGCCCCGAACTGACCATCACCAACGACTCCCGTTTGCGACGGTTCCTGACCGGTCCGAGCATCGACTTCGAATCCGCCGAGTTCAACCGGCTCTTCGATGTGTACTGCCCGGTGCCCAAATTCGCCTACGACGTGCTGCATCCCCGCCAGATCGAATACCTGCTGGCACTGCGACCGCCGCCGTTCACGATGGCTGGAAACCGGATCCGGCTCACCCCGAGCCAGCACTGTGTGGAACAGCTCGATGCCGAACTGGCGGCCATCGCGGGCTTCCTGGCGCGGATTCCAGACTTCGCCTGGCAGGAACTGCAGCATCCTCGACCGTTCAGCCTGGATGAGCGCGGGGTGGCCGTGCTCGCCGGGTAGTCGATTGGCCGGTCGCCCCGGCTTCTGGCTACCCCGAAGAGTTCGGTAGCACAGGTGATCGATGGCTCTGATGGGCCGTTGGTCGTCTCGCCAAAAGTGATCGCTGAACTGGACTAGCTCGTTCTCACCCGTCACGGGACTGCGGCTGAGCAAGCCGTGCTCGCGGAACTGTGCTCGGGAGCCTGGGAGCTAGCGCACCTTGACGGTGATCGCCTCACACAAGCACGCAGCATTGTGCATCGATACTCCGATGTCCCTGTTGGGGTGGCCGATGCCGCCAATTTCGTGTTAACGCGGGTCTATCAGAGCTCCGGCATCGCAACGCTCGACCGCCGTGACTACTCCACTCTCCGATTCGATGACGGTTCTGCGCCGCGCATCTTGCCGTGACCACCTGCACCGAGTTCGACGGGGACCCTACCTGGGCGTGGGTGCGTGAGCGCGCGGCGAGGTGCGGCCTAGCTCGTAGCCGACAGGGACGGCATCCCGAGTAGCGTCTTGGCTTCCTGCCGGGCGCCATCGGCGGCGGCTTGTGCCAGATGCTCCAAGCCCTGCGGGAGTTCGCGGCCCAGGCTTTGCATCGATTGTGCGTACAACCGGCCCGCGCGATAGGACGAGCGCACCAGCGGACCGCTCATGACGCCGACGAACCCGATCTGCTCGGCCCGTTCCGACCAGTGCACGAACTCCTCTGGCTTCGCCCAGCGTGAGACCGGGTGGTGCAACTTGGAGGGACGCAAGTACTGAGTAATGGTCAGGATGTCGCAACCAGCCTGGTGCAGGTCCACCAGCGCCTGGTCGATTTCCGCCTCTTCCTCACCCATCCCCAGGATCAGGTTCGACTTGGTGACCAAGCCATCGGCCTTGGCCATGGTGAGCACCCGCAGCGACTTGTCGTAGGTGAATGCAGGCCGAATCTGCTTGAAGATTCGCGGCACCGTCTCCAAATTGTGCGCGAACACCTCCGGGCGGGCATCGAAGACCTGCTGCACCAGCTCCGGCCTCGCACCAAAGTCAGGGGGCAGGATTTCGACGCCGGTGCCTGGATTCACCTCGTGGATCTGACGGATCACCTCGGCATACAGCCAGGCCGCGCCGTCGGGCTGATCATCGCGAGCCACACCGGTCACGGTGGCGTAGCGCAACCCCATCTCAGCAACCGAGTCGGCCACCCGGCGAGGCTCATCACGATCTAACGCTCGGGGCTTGCCGGTAGCGATGTCGCAAAAGTCGCAGCGACGGGTGCAGATATCGCCACCGATAAGGAACGTGGCCTCGCGGTCTTCCCAGCACTCGTAGATATTGGGGCAGCCCGCCTCCTGACACACCGTATGCAGCCCTTGGCCGGAGACGCGTTGCTGCATCTGGGAATAGGCCGGGCCCATCGTGGCGCGAGTGCGGATCCACTCGGGTTTGCGCTCAATCGGCGTCTGGGCGTTGCGGGCCTCGATCCGAAGCACGCGGCGGCCATTGACAGTGGTGACATCTTGGGTATCGGTCACCCCACCACTGTAGGCCGATTGTGGAACGTTCCGGACAATCGAGCCCACAATTAGGCGGCAGAGGTGGCGAGCACCATATCTAGCCGAGCCTCGACCAAGGGTCGTAGCTCGGTCACCGTGATGCGATGGCCCAGTTCCGCCGTCAGGGATGTGGCGGTCGCGTCCTCCAGGCCGCAGGGCACGATCACCTTGGCCCAACTCAAATCACAATCAGCGTTGAAGGCGAATCCATGCATCGTGACGCCACGACTGACCCGCACGCCGATAGCTCCCACCTTGCGTTCGGGGCGGTCACCGTCGGCGGCGCACCACACCCCGGAGCGGCCCTCGACCCGGACCGTGGTTAAGCCGAGCTCGGTGCATACCTCCCGCATGAGATCCTCCAAGCGGCGCACGTGTGCCACCACGTCCACGGGATCGGGTAGCCGCACGATCGGGTACCCGACCAGCTGCCCAGGGCCGTGCCAGGTGATCTTTCCGCCCCGGTCCACGGCGATCACCTCGGAGTCATCGATCGGGCGTTCCTTGGCGAGCGTACGGGCACCAGCGGTGAACACCGAGGCGTGCTCGCACAGCAGCGTGGTATCGGGCATGCTGCCCTCGACCACCCGGGCATGGACCTGCCGCTGACGTTCCCACGCCGCGCGATAGTCAGCAAAGTCGGGTGCGAACCCGAGATACTCGACGTTCACCAGCAAACCTCCCGCACCGAGCCTACGCCCTGCCGTGCGGATCCAGAATCGAGCCTGCAACGGGGGCCGGGCAAGGCGCTTGGCCGCCGGATCGCAGCTGCGGCCCTGCGGGGTGCGAACCGGTGATCGGGTGTCCCTGCTGCTGCCGCTCACCCACGGGCACGGCATTGCCACGTGGTGCTAGGGCTGGTGCTCGGTACGACCACCACCATCCACGCTCGCCCCGACATCGCTGTATGGCGCTCGCTGCAAGCACAGCAGACCGATGTCCTGGTGCTGGTGCCTACCCTGCTGGGCCGACTTCTCGCAGCGGTTCCCACCCGGCGACCTAGGCTTGCGCACCGGCTCGGGTGCGCTACGGCTACACGGACCCTGCGTCCAAAATGGGTCACGGTGGTGCCCGGTCTCCCGCGCACGCACACGGGCAAGGTGCGCCGCGCTGACCTGTCCTCGATGAGCGAGCGCCCGCGTTAGGCCAGGTGGGCCCACAAGAACTCGTACGCCAACGCTGACATGTACGCCGCCTGCTCGTTGGTAGCGGCGCCACCATGGCCACCCTCGATGTTCTCGTAATAGGTGACGTTCTTCCCGGCGTCCAGCATCAGCGCGGCCATCTTGCGGGCATGGCCTGGGTGTACCCGGTCATCCCGGGTGGACGTCGTGAACAGCACTGGCGGGACCTGGACGTCGGCGTCGAAGCGGTGATAGGGCGAGAAGGTGCGGATGAACTCCCACTGCTGCGGATCATCCGGGTCGCCGTACTCATCGATCCAGGAGGCACCTGCCAGCAGGTGGCTGAACCGCTTCATATCCAGCAACGGCACCTGGATCACCACGGCGCCAAACAGCTGGGGGTAGCCGGTGAGCATGTTCCCGGCGAGCAACCCGCCATTGGAGCCACCTTGCACGCCCAGGTGCTCCGGTGAGGTGATACCGCGGGAGATCAGATCCGTGGCCACAGCCGCCATGTCCGCATAGGCCCGGTGCCGGTGCTCGCGCAACGCCGCCTGGTGCCAGGCTGGGCCGTACTCGCCGCCGCCGCGGATATTGGCGACGGCGTACACCCCGCCGCGTTCTAGCCAGCTCGCGCCCATCCCAGCCGAATAGGACGGCGTCAAGGAGATCTCGAACCCGCCGTAGCCATACAGCAGGGTCGGGGCGGTGCTATCGAAAGCAAGGTCCTCGCGGTGCACCAGGAAGTACGGTACCCGGGTGCCGTCGTCGGAGGTAGTGACGTGTTGGT
>JBKEBC010000072.1:0-47166 GCA_047972965.1 Beutenbergiaceae bacterium
CGCACCGCTGGTGGACTACCTCAGCGAGGCCGCGCTCAATCGTGCCCGGCTACACGTGGAAGTGGAATGGCTGATACATCTGACAACCCAGCAGGTTCTTCCGGGGGCCCCGAACCTTTCCGAGGCTGAGATCGGCTATCTGCGCGGTCTGGTCGACAGTTTCGATACCGCTGACATCGGCGAATTGGCACAGATCGAGTCAGAAACCCGTCACGACGTCAAAGCCATCGAGTACTTCCTCAAGCGCCGTCTCGCCAGCGCACCCCAGGCACTCGGGAACCAGACCGTGCTGCCAACCGTGGCTGAGATCGTCCACATCTTCTGCACCTCTGAGGACATCAACAACCTGGCCTATGCCGTCACGGTGGCCGGGGCGGTACGCAACGTCTGGCTGCCAGCTGCCTCTGGACTAGCCGACGAACTCGCGCAGCTGGCCCGAGCCAACGCGAACGTGCCGATGCTCTCACGTACCCACGGGCAGGCCGCCACACCCACCACGCTAGGCAAGGAACTCGCGGTGTTCACCCATCGCCTGCGTCGCCAGTTGCGTCGCGTGGATCGCAGCGAGTACCTCGGCAAGATCAACGGCGCCACCGGGACCTACGGTGCCCACGTCGTTTCGGTACCGGAGGCGGACTGGGAGCAGGTCGCCCGGACCTTCGTCGAAGGGCTGGGTCTGACCTGGAATCCGCTGACCACCCAGATTGAAAGTCATGACTGGCAGGCCGAACTCTATGCCGACATCACGCGGTTCAACCGGGTGCTGCACAACCTGGCGACCGACGTCTGGACCTACATTTCGCTCGGCTACTTCACCCAGCGTCTCAGCGCCCAAGGCTCGACCGGGTCCTCCACCATGCCGCACAAGGTGAACCCGATTCGATTTGAGAATGCCGAAGCAAATCTGGAGATTTCGTGCGCCCTCCTCGATACGCTTTCCGCCACCCTGGTCACGTCTCGGCTGCAACGCGACCTCACCGACTCCACGACCCAGCGCAACATCGGGGTGGCGTTCGGGCACTCGCTGCTAGCCATCGACAACGTACGCCGCGGCCTCGCGGGACTTGACGTCGATGCCGGCGCCATGGCCAGCGATCTGGACACCAACTGGGAGGTTCTGGGTGAGGCAGTGCAATCGGCCATGCGCGCACTACAGGTCGCCGGCGTCCAAGGAATGGCCGACCCCTATGAACGGCTCAAGGATCTGACCCGAGGTCGCCGGGTCGACGCCGATGGGATGCGGGAGTTCATCGCAGATCTCGGGCTTCCCGATCACGTCGAACAACGACTGCTGTCCTTGACTCCGGCCAGCTATACCGGCTTGGCCGCCACCCTGGTTCGACACCTCGACTAGCAGCGGTCACGCGGTGCCGTGCCCGACTACCAGTCGGCGGGGCGATTGCGCCGACGGTGCCGCCGAACGCCTGAGACCGTGAGCGTACCGATCAGCACCACCACCATGGCGCTGATCGTCAGCACCGGCCCCGCGGGCAGATCCATGATCTGGCGCATGCGGACCGTTGTCTGCACCTGCCGCACCGCGGTATCGGAGGGGGCCTGCCCAAACTGGAAGTCGGAAATGATCTGTTCGCTGGGGTCGTCGAAAGACTGATCGATCACCGTCAGATACCGATGCTGCCCCACGATCTCCACCAGGGAGGTGGACGTGAGCGCGGTGCTGGCGACTTCACCGGCGAAGTAGACCGAACTGACACCGTTGGCGGCGCTCTCATCGATGCGTTGCACCCGGTAGTCGGCGAAGACGTAGGTCCGCACGGCCTGGTCCGATGTCGCTGCTGCCGAGAGCCGCATCGGGTAGATCAGCCGCTCCGATTCAAACCTCAGATCCAACGGCTGCAATGCGCCCGAAAGGTTCTCTGCCTCGGTGGTCAACCGCACGGCCACGTAGTACCAGCCTTCGGAGACATACGGGACCAGCGAATCGGCCAGCCCATCACGCATCACGTACCCATTGGCTGCCAGCCAGGCCGTGAGTGCGTCGGCATCGGAGGCGGCAAGAGTGGTGACCGCGAGATCGCCGAGCTGACGGGTATCGAGAACCGAAACGGCACTTTGGTGCGTGGGCCCTTCCTGCTCGGGTGCTTCCAGGATGAGGTCGGGCCACCAGCGATACTCGATCTCGACCTCGGGTGCAGTCAGGGTTTCTAGTTCGGAGAACACCGTGGTCTCAGCAAGCGCGACCTCAGCTGGAGCCGGGGTCGGGATCAGCAATCCCGCATCGGCCGCCTCGGTCAGGGTGTTCATCGACAGCAGCATGCGCTCGGTTGTGCCATCCCAACTCAGGACGGCGTTCTCACCGGTGATATCGACCTCGACGCCATCGGGGGCCACCACGCCACCGCACGCGCACGCCTGCGCTGGCGGTATCACCGCCAAGCCGATCACCGACGCTAGCGCGGCAGCTGCGATTGCAGCCCCGACCCGAAGCCATCTCATGGCAACACCGTAGGCAACGTGGCGCAAGCAAACCCGGTCTCGATACCGTTTCGATACCCCTCATCGTAGTTCGTGATCCAATCGTTAGCCATTCGTTGATACCCCCATGGGGTATAGTGCACGGCATGGCAGCAACCGATGGACCCAACAGCACCCCCGGCCACCACGGCTACGAAGACGACAAGGCCGCTTACCTCAAGCGGCTTCGACGCATTGAGGGGCAGGTCCGCGGCATCGCCCGCATGGTCGAGGAAGACACATACTGCATCGATGTCCTCACCCAGGTCTCGGCCGCCACCAAGGCACTCCAAGCGGTGGCCCTGGGACTCCTGGACGACCACCTGAGTCATTGCGTCGTCGACGCTGCCCGCACTTCCCCCGAAGCCGGATCCGACAAGGTCGCCGAAGCCTCGGCGGCCATCGCCCGGCTCGTGCGTTCCTAACCCAATCGCCGCATCGCGGCCCCAACCCAAGGAGTTCACCATGACTAGCACCACCCTCGACGTTGACGGAATGACCTGCGGCAACTGCGCCGCGCACGTCACCGAAGCACTGAAGGAACTGCCCGGCGTCAGCGACGTCAGCGTCGACCTCAACGCGGGAGAACACTCGGCTGTTGCCGTCGTCAGCGACCAGGCGCTAGATGTCGAAGCCGCCCGCGCTGCCATTGATGACGCTGGATACACCCTGGTCGGCGTCCGCTAGTTCCTGCCTACAACCAGTACCGAAGGAGTCTGATGACCAGCGCCCCACCAAAGCGTGAGCTCGAGCTCGCCGTCGAAGGCATGACCTGCGCTAGCTGCGTGGGCCGAGTCGAGAAACGCCTGCAGCAGGTGCCTGGGGCACACGCCACGGTGAATCTGGCGCTGGAATCAGCTCACATTGAGCTCGAATCCGATGTTGACCCAGCGGTCTTGATCGCCGCCGTCGAGAAGGCTGGCTACAGCGCCCGCCTCACCCGGGATTCGGCAGCAGCAACCCCCGCGCCGGCGCGAGAGGTCGAGCTCGCCGTCGAAGGCATGACCTGCGCTAGCTGCGTGGGCCGGGTGGAGAAGCGACTCAACGACGTACCCGGCGCCAGCGCCACCGTCAACTTGGCATTGGAGTCGGCCCACGTCCAGCTTGAGCAGACCCTCGATACCGCCGAGTTGGTTGCGGCAGTCGAAAAGGCTGGCTACCGCGCCCACGTCACGCACGATTCGGCGGCCGGGCCAGCTGAGCCAGCACCCGCGATCGATGAAGAACCTGAGCAGGAACCGAGTGAGGATCAGCGCCAGGCACCAGCTGACCGCGGCCACATGCTGCGCAACCGGCTCTGGGTCGCGGCAATATTCACCCTGCCCGTGGTTGCCCTATCGATGGTTCCGGCACTGCAGTTCACCGGCTGGCAATGGCTGGTCACGGTATTGGCGCTGCCGGTGGCAACCTGGGCCGCCTGGCCGTTCCACGTCGCCGCTTTCCGAGCGGCACGACATGGCTCATCGACCATGGACACGCTGGTCTCCATTGGCGTGATCGCAGCCACGCTGTGGTCGCTGTGGGCCCTCCTGCTGGGCGGCGCAGGCGAACTCGGTATGCGGATGCAGCCGACCCTGCTTCCCCGCGACGCGCACGCAGGCACACCGGAGCTGTACTTTGAGGTAGCAGCCGTCGTGGTGACCTTCCTACTGGCCGGCCGGTACGCCGAATACCGGGCTCGGCGACGGAGCGGCGATGCACTGCGCTCACTCCTCGAACTCGGCGCCAAGGACGCATCCCTGGTGACCGAGGCTGCCGATGGCAGCCGGACCGAAACCAAGATCCCCATTGGCGATCTGGCCGTGGGAGACCTGTTCGCGGTACGGCCTGGGGAGAAGATCGCTACCGACGGCGTCATCGTGGAGGGCTACTCCGCGATCGATGCATCGCTGGTCACTGGTGAACCGGTTCCGGTTGAAGTGGGCCCGCAAGCAAGTGTCACCGGCGCCACGCTCAACACCAGCGGCCACCTACTGGTACGCGCCGAGCGGGTGGGCGAGTCCACCACGCTGGCACAGATCGGGCGATTGGTAGCCAAGGCGCAGACTGGGAAGGCTCCGGTACAACGGCTGGCGGATAAGATCTCCGGCATTTTCGTGCCGGTGGTACTGGTGCTCTCGGTCCTGACGCTGGGGACCTGGCTGGTGCTGGGCGCCCGCGATGGCCTGACTGGTCCGGATATCCAGGCGGCGTTCACCGCTGCCGTGGCGGTGCTGATCATCGCTTGCCCATGCGCGCTCGGATTGGCCACCCCCACCGCCCTCCTGGCTGGCACCGGCCGCGGGGCACAGCTGGGGATCCTCATCAAGGGACCGGAAATCCTGGAGGCCGCCCGGGGCATCGACACCGTGGTGCTGGACAAGACCGGCACCCTGACCCGCGGCCAGATGTCGGTGGTGGAGGTCATGGTGCCCGACGGCGCCGATGACCTCGACGCCACACAGGTGTTGCAACTGGCCGGCGCAGTTGAATCCCGCAGCGAGCACCCCATTGCGGCCGCGATCGCGAGTGCAGCAGCTGAGGCTGGATCGCTGCCCGAGGTCACCGACTTCACCAACCACGCCGGGCGCGGTGTCACCGCCACCGTCGAGGGGCGTCGCATCGCCGTCGGACGGGTGTCCTGGCTCGCCGAGCAGGGATACTCGGGGGACGTCCCACCCTCGGAGGGCACCACGGTCGGGGTTGGCTGGGATGGTCAGGTGCGGGGTGCCATCGTGCTGGCAGACACGGTCAAGGATGACGCCGTCGACGCAATTCGCCGACTGCGCAACCTTGGGACTGAGCCGGTACTGCTCACCGGCGACGCCCAGTCCCCGGCTCGGGCCGTGGCGCAGACCGTAGGGATCTCCACGGTCGTCGCCGAGGTGCTGCCAGCGCAGAAGGTCGATGAGGTACTGCGGCTGCAACAGCAGAACAAGACGGTGGCCATGGTGGGCGATGGCATTAACGATGCCGCTGCGCTGGCCCAGGCTGACCTGGGCATGGCCATGGGCACTGGCACAGACATCGCCATCGAAGCCAGCGACATCACGTTGGTACGCGGCGACGTCAGCCTGGTCCCGACCGCGATCGAGCTCTCGCGTGCCACGTTGCGGATCATCAAGCAGAACCTGTTCTGGGCCTTTGCCTACAACGTCGCAGCCATCCCGTTGGCAGCACTGGGTCTGCTCAACCCCATGATCGCCGGGCTGGCGATGGCCTTGAGCTCGGTGCTGGTGGTCACCAACTCCCTGCGGCTACGCGGGTTTCGCCGCTAGGGCCCTCACGCGCCGCACCTCCACCCACCACCAGGCCGCACACCCACCCACGACGCCGCACCCCACACCCACGACGCCGCACCCCCACCACCCACGACGCCGCACCCCCACCACCAAGTCGTGATCAGGCGACGTAGTCGTGATGCGCGCATCACGACTTGGCCTCCCAATCACGACTAGGCGCACCGTGGACCGGGGGAAGCACCCCCGTCACGACTAGGCCTCCCGTGGACCATCGGGAAGCACCCACCCACCACCACGTCGTGATCGGGCGACGTAGTCGTGAGGCGCGCATCACGACTTGGCCTCCCAATCACGACTTGGCTCACCGTGGACCGGGGGAAGCACCCCCGATCACGACTTGGCGCACCGTGGACGGCGGGAGCTGCCCAGTCAAGCGACCAACGGCCGAGTCCAGGCGCCTTGCTTACGCACCGCTAGGCGACCTGCTCCAGCGGGGCGGCAACCTGCGCGGTCGTCACCTCGATCTTGCGGGCCTTGGCCTGCTCAGCAACTGGGACCGTCAGGGTGAGCACACCGTTGGTGTAGTCGGCGCTAACCCGATCCGCATCCACCCCATCACCGAGGGGAAACCGGCGGCGGAACTGCCCTTCGCCACGCCCACGAACCAGCCAGCGAATGTCGTCACCAGCGGGGCGGGTGCGTTCGGCGCGGACGGTGAGCACCTTGCCATCGGTATCCACCTCGATGCTGCCCGGGTCCATGCCCGGCAGATCCAGGGTGGCGACGAAAGCGTCACTGGTGCGGTAGAGGTCTAGTGCCATGAGAGTTCCTTCGGTCAGTTGGCCATCGGGATGGTGGCCGTCATGACCGGTACAACGCTGCGAATATCCAGAGAGATTCCAAAGTTGAGTCAGGTTCACTCAAGGCGAAACGGCTCACTCCCCATCACCAGTTGCACCATCTGCCACGGCACTTGCGCCAGACTGGCAACAATGGATGCCAGCGACTACCCGCCTCCGAACCCGGGGCGCCCGCGCCAACCTGCGGACGGGATTCCGGACCGGGAGCGCTCCTTCTTCATCTCCGAGTTTCGCGGCATCACCATCGTGGTCTCGCTGCCGACCCTGACGACAGCCGGAATTGAGGCGGTGGCACGAACCGTTACCTCCTTCGCGGGTGGCGATACGCGCTTCGTCCTGGTGGTGGGCGACCAGCAGGATGCCCAACGACTGGCCACAGCACTACCCGCACCACCACGTCGCATTACCTCCACCACCGTGTGGCAGGACGAGGGCATGGCCCAGCTCTGGCTCCAAGTCGCCGACGACGCCGTCACCATTGCCACCGCGCATCCCGACGGCGTGACCGAGACTGCAGGATTTCTCGCCGCTGGCCTGCGGTCAGTGAAGGTCGTCCTCACTGATCCGGGAGGCGGCTGGGGCAGTCCGCCGCGCAGTTTCGCCGACCTCCAGCTCTACCGCTCCGGGCTGTTGGCTGAGTTGACCGAACGCGGAATCGGAAATCTGCTACCGGCAGCAGAGGCCGCACTGCGGGGCGGTGCCGCCAGCGTCAATCTGTGCCGGGCTGAGGATCTAGAGCTGGAACTGCTCACCTTCGATGGCTGTGGCACCCTGCTCACCCTGGGCGGCTACGTTCGGCTGGCCAACCTGCGCGTGGACGACTTGCCGGCGGTCGAAGCTCTTGTTGCACAAGGGGTCGCTGACGGCGTCCTCAAAGCCCGTTCCCGGCAGGAGATCGCCCGCATGGCGGTGAGCGGGCTAGGGGCCCGGGTCATCCGGACCGGGCACCTAGCAGGCATCGTCGGGCTGGAAACCGAGCGCTACACCCGAGACGGCGTCGGTGAGGTTTCCGGCCTCATGACCGTCAGCGAGTTCTCCGGTGCTGGAGCTGGGGGGCTGCTGCTCGATGGACTGGCGCAGCGGGCTCGCGACCAAGGCCTGCGCGCCCTCTTCGCCGTTACCGTCTCCGATGCCGCCGCCCAGTTCTTCGTTCGGCGTGGCTACCGCGCGGTGCCCGCGAGCGCGGTGCCCGCATCCAAATGGGCGGACTATGACGCCGACCGTCTCACCCACGCCCGGTGCTTCTGGCATGACCTCGGCACGGCACGGTAGCCGGTGACCGATCAGGCCAACCCGGCACCTACACCCGCGCGGCGCCGGGCGTTGACGGCCGAGATCTGGATCGTCATGGGACTGTCCCTGGGCCGCTCAGCGGTGTACGCGATCGTCGCGATCCTAGATCGGCTGACCCGCGGGCCATTGGGTGAGCAGACAGCGAGCTTGAACACCTCTCAAGCTTCCCGGCCCTATCTCGATCTGACCTACCAGGTGTTGTCCATCCTGTTCGCGCTGATTCCGGTGCTGCTGGCCCTTTACCTGCTCTCCGACGGCGGTCGGAGCGCAATCCGGCGTCTGGGACTGGATGGTCGCGCGCCCGGAAAGGATGCACTCTGGGGCCTAGCCCTGGGAGCAGTGATCGGGATTCCGGGCCTGGGGATCTACCTGGCGGGCCGAGCGCTGGGTGTCACGGTCGAGGTCCAGGCAGCAGGTCTGGATCCGTACTGGTGGACCGTGCCGATCCTCATCTTGTCAGCCATCAAGAACGGTGTGCTCGAACAGGTCCTGGTCGTGGGATATCTGACTGAGAGACTGGAACAGTTGCAGTGGAAACCCCTGGCTATCGTGCTTACCTCTGCGGTGCTGCGCGGCAGCTACCACCTCTATCAAGGCTGGGGTCCGTTCGTCGCCAACATCGCCATGGGGCTCGTCTTCATGGCCTTCTACCTGCGCGTGCGCCGACGACTGATGCCGCTGATCATTGCCCACTCCCTCATCGATATCGTGGCATTCGTCGGCTACGCCTACCTACCCGCACCGTGGCTTGCGGCACTGGGGGTCAATACCTAGTGGCGGCACAGCGGCCAGGTGGGCTGCCTACCGCCTAACATCAGACCTATGCCCGGCTCGGACTCACACGCACCCACGCGCGCTGTCCAGGTCGTTGACACGCCGCAACGTCGGGAGCGCCGACCGATCGACCTGATGCTGCTGCTGGCCTCGCTGCTGGCCATCGTGGCAGTGCTGGTGCTCGGGGTGTTCGCCGACCGCACCACCTCGGGCGTCATTCAAGACATCCAGTCCTCACCGCTGCGCAGCATCATCGACGTGGTGCGCAGCATTCTGCTGCTCCCCATCAATGTGATCGAAGGCTGGCTCATGCTGATCCTGCCGTTGATCGTCATCACTGAACGACTGATCCGCCGACACCCACGCTCGGTGGTCGAATCGCTCGGCGCGGCGGCGATAGCAGCTCTGCTGACCTTCGGCGCCGCCTGGATCATCGATAGTTTCGGACCGCACACCCTCACCTCCAGCCTGCGGGTCTGGCAGGACACCCTGGATGGCACCGGCAGCTGGGTACTGACCATCACACCAGCCCTGGCCGCGCTGGCCGCCCTCCTGACCACCACCGGCACCCGGGACCGCAGTCGGATCATCACGGTTTCCTGGAACCTGATCTGGATCGTGTTGGTGGTGGCGGTGATTACTCGCACCTCGACCATTACCGGAGCGCTGGTCTCGGTCCTGATCGGGCGCATCGTCGGACTCGGCATGCGCTACCTGTTCGGAGTCGCCACCGAACGCGCTCGTGGTCTCGACCTGGTGGCCGCCATCCGCCGCACGGGAATCGACCCGGTCAGCGTGGTGCGGGTCGGAGGGGGCGCCGACGTGCATCAGATGAGCGTCGAAACCCTGGTCAGCGACTCCCCCATCGGCTATACCGCCACCAAGAGCGGGGACACCGTCGCGGCCAGCCCGGAGCCGCTGTCCGAAAGCGCAGTCCGCGGAATCGCGGCTCAGCTACCCGAGTCGGCCACGGTGGCCATCGAGCGCGAGGGGGTGAACCGGATGTACGCGGTACTCGATGTTCACGGCCATCGCTGGGACGCGGTGGTGCTTGATCGGGACCGCCAGGTGATCGGAATGCTGGCGTGGGCATGGTCGGCCCTGCGACTGCGCGGCTTGGGGCGCCGCAATGCCGTATCGATGCGGCAGGCAGCTGACCGCGCGGCCCTCATGGCATATGCGGCAGATGCGGCCGGTGTCCGCAGTCCGGCGTTGCACGGCATCGCTCGGTCCGAAGAGTCGATCCTGATGTTGGGCGAGCATATCGACCAGGCTCGCTCACTATCGGAATTCACCATCGACTACCTCACCGACGCCGTGATGGTCGATGCGTGGCAACAGCTAGCCAGCGCCCATGCAGCTGGCCTGTCGCACCGCAACCTGTCCGCCGAAACCGTGCTGCTCATCGGTGACGGCGACCGGGCCGGAACGGTGTTCCTCAACAGCTGGGAACAAGGCGACATCGCCTCCTCGACGCTATCGCGGCGGCTCGATCAGGTGCAGCTGCTGATGTTGTTCGCTGCCCGGGTCGGGGCACAGCGCGCCTGCCAGGTGGCCGCGCAGCAGCTCGGCCACGAACAGCTATCCGGCCTAGCACCGTTGTTGCAGAACGTGGCGTTGCCGCCGCAAACCCAGGCAGAGCTGCGCCGCGACCGGGCGATCATGGCGGATGTCCGCACCAGCGTGACCTCCTACCTGCCCGAAGACGACGACGTCGTCGCCCCGCTACAACTGACCCGGTTCAACACCCGGACCGTCGTCACCGTCACTATCGCAATGGTGGCTGGCTGGATTCTGCTGACCACCCTCAACTTCCGGGACATCGTGGCCGGTGCCGCCAACGCCAACCTGGCATGGTTGCTCATCGCTTTCTGCCTCGGGCTGCTGACCTACCTAGGTGCCGCCATCGGCCTGGTGGCGTTCTCCCCGGTCAGACTGGGCCTGTGGCGCACCCTGGTGGTGCAGGTTGCGGCTTCGGTGATCGTGCTGGTCGCCCCGGCCGGCGTCGGCCCAGCGGCATTGAACCTACGGTTCATGCACAAGCGGGGCCTGGATACCCCGATGGCTGTGGCCACCGTGGCGCTGCTTCAGCTCTCACAGGTCGTGACCACCGTGGTGCTGCTGGTCACGATCGCGCTGCTCACCGGCAGCCAGGGAGCTCTCGCACAGCTACCCTCCGGGGCCATCCTGACCATCCTGGCTGTGGCCACTTCCATCATCGGCGTGCTATTTGCCATTCCAGCGCTACGACGCTGGCTACTGGCCAAGATCCGCCCGACCATCCGGCAGGTCTGGCCGCGGCTAATCTGGGTGCTTGGTCAACCTCGCCGCCTGGTCCTAGGTATTTGCGGAAACCTGTTGATCACCGCTGGCTTCCTCAGCGCTTTTGCCGCCACGCTCGCGGCCTTCGGTGCCACATTGCCGCTGACCACCCTGGCCGTGGTGTACCTGACCGGGAATACCATCGGGGCGGCGGTACCCACACCGGGAGGTATCGGTGCCATTGAAGGCGCATTGTTTACCGGACTACGAGCGGTGGGAATCTCTACGGCTATCGCCACATCGGCTGCTGTCCTGTTCCGAGTCCTGACCTTCTGGATTCGTGTCCCATTGGGTTGGTTGGCGTTGCGCTACCTACAGAAACGCCAGCTAGTCTAGGCGGGACTATCGTGAACGTTGGAATCTGTCGACGAGCCGAAAATGAGGGGCGCCCACAATGGACGTGAGCTTTCGCTGTGCTGTACGCAGCGACCTCGGCACGGTTCGAACCAACAACGAGGATTCCGCTCTCGCCGGCTCACACATTCTGGTGTTGGCCGATGGCATGGGCGGGCACGCCGCCGGTGAGGTCGCATCCACGGTCGCGTCCCGTATGTTCGCCGCCATTGATGATGGTGACGCCGATGTGCCAGCACAGCTAACCCAGGCTGGCCGGGCAACCCGGGCAGCCCTCGCTCAAATGTCGGCAGCAGATCCATTCCTGGACTCCATGGGAACGACGCTTCTGACAGTGGTCAGCCACGCAGAAGGCGTCACGGTGGGCCATATCGGGGACTCACGGGTGTACGCACTGCGCGGCTCGGAACTGTTCCAGGTAACCACCGATCACACCCATGTGCAGCAGCTGGTCGATACCGGCCAGCTCACGGCAGAACAGGCCCGTACTCATCCCTACCGCTCCATGTTGCTACGTTCTCTGGACGACCAGTCCAACGGACCTGACGTCGACATCATCGAGTTGGAACTCGAACCGGGCGACCGCCTGCTGCTCTGCAGCGACGGACTCTCCGACTATGTCCTGCCCGCGGAGCTAGGCCAGGCCCTGAGCACCGAGGACCGGGACGCGGCAGCTGATGAACTGGTGCAGGCAGCCCTCCAGGCCGGCACTCGGGACAACGTGACCGTCGTGGTCGCCGATGTCGTCACGGAGCTTGGCACCGATGAGTCGCACGCGGCCGGTGCTGTCGAGGATCCACTAGAGCTGTCGGCATCGGCTGCGGCCGCGCTGCTGGACTCCTTTCCCTCACTGGCTCCCTTTCTGCAGGTGAAGCCGGAACCCGAGAATGACCCAGACGCCGACCATGGCCCGGACACCGACGATGACCTAGCCGACGAGAGCCTCGGCGAATCAGATGCCGCGGAGCCAGATATACCCGAGCCAGATACTCCCGAGCCAGAGGCCGGCGCCGCACCCGCGGAACCGGTCGAGGCGCACCGGCGGCCAGATCCCCCGGGAGGGTCACAGACCCCCGCTGCGGAACCGGCCACGACCGCGAACCCAGCGGCCGTGCTGCTATCGACCGGTCTATTGCTGGCCGTCGCCGTCGCCATCTGGTTCATTCTGTAGCTGGGTGGGCTACCGCGCGGGTCACTAGTTCAAAATTCGTCAATCGAAACCCCGCGAATCGTCGTCGAGCCTCGTAGGCTGGGTGCTGCAGGGGATAACACTTTCGGGGAGGGGAATCCCGTGGCTGAGTTGAACGTGCTCACCGAAGAGGAACGCCGCACATGGCTGGCTCTGACGGGCATGCTGACCAGGTTGCCCGCCGCGCTGGATGCGCAGATGACGCGAGCAGCCGGCTTGACGTACTTCGAGTTCACCGTGCTGTCGATGCTGGCCGAAGCGCCTGAGCACTGTCTGCGGATGAGCGTGCTGGCTGAGCTGAGCAACAGTTCGCTGTCGCGCCTGTCCCACGTGGTGAGCCGACTGGAAGGCCAGGGTCTGGTCCGGCGTGAAGGTGCACCAGAGGATCGTCGGGCAACCAACGCATTCCTGACCGAGGCGGGCACGCAGCGCGTGAGGCAGGCAACACCAGCCCATGTGGAATACGCCCGGTCGACGGTGCTCGAGGTGGTCAATCCCGATGACCTAGAGACCTTTGGACGCGTAGGCTCGCGGATCCTCGATCGGTTGGTCAGCCGCTAACTGGCCACCCACGTGCAGGGCCAGCTACCAGTCGTGCACCGTGCCGTCGGCGAGCCGGTTGAACGGCAGGTAGGCCTGTTCATAGGGGTAGCGCCCGGCCTCATCCAGGTTGAGTTGCACACCCAGCCCTGGATTATCGCCAGGGTGTAGCAGTCCATTGGTAAAGGTCATCGACTGCTCAAAGACGGCATTGGTCCGATCGCCGTGGCGCATATATTCCTGGATCCCGAAGTTGTGGATCGCCATACCCACGTGTAATTGCGCCGCAAAACCCACCGGTGAAATGTCGGTGGGCCCATGACAACCGGACTTGATCTGATACTGAGCAGCAAAGTCCATCACCTTCTTCAGGGGTGAAATCCCTCCGAAATGGGTTGACGCCGCACGCACGTAGTCGATGAGTTGGTTGCTAATCAAGCCTTGAAAGTCCCAGATCGTATTGAAGACCTCTCCCACTGCCAGCGGAGTGGTGGTGTGCTGGCGTACCAGCCGGAATGCCTCCTGGTTCTCGGCGGGAGTGCAGTCTTCCAGCCAGAACAGGTCATAGGGCTCCAACGACTTTCCCAGCTTGGCTGCCTGGAGCGGGGTCATGCGGTGATGACCATCGTGCAGCAGCGGCACATCCGGGCCGAACTCGCTGCGTACTGCTTCGAAGACCGTGGGAATGTGGCGTAGGTAGGCACGGGTATCCCAGTCCTCCTGCGCTGGATACTCACCGCGCCGAGCGGGCTCGTGGTCGTAGCGCTCAGCGCCACCATCCATGCTGGATTGGGACGCGATCCCATAGATCGCCTGTAGACCGGGCACGCCGGCCTGCACCCTGATCGAACGGAAGCCAGCCTCCTGGTGGGCTCGGATCGAATCGAACAATTCGGGCAAGTCTGCGCCGGAGGCGTGGCCGTAAGCCATCATTCCAACCCGGCTGGCACCACCGAGCAACTGGTAGACGGGCAACCCGGCGGCCTTGCCCTTGATATCCCACAGCGCCATGTCGACGGCGGCGATCGCCGCCATGGTGACCGGACCCCGGCGCCAGTAGCTACCCCGATAGAGGAACTGCCAGGTGTCCTCAATCATGTGGGCATCACGACCTGCCAGCAACGGCACCACGTGGTCGCGAAGGTAGGAGACCACCGCTAGCTCACGACCGTTCAGGGTGGCGTCCCCCAGTCCAACCAGCCCGTCGTCGGTGGTCAACCTCAGTGTGACGAAGTTGCGGTTCGGGCTGGTGACGATGACCTCAGCCTTGGCGATCTTCACGTCGGACTCCATTCAGCAGGTTGAGCCACATCCTGCCGGAGGTCAGACCACTGACGGCAACCGGTTGCCGGGACTTGCTTGAGCTCCGGCAACCGGTCGCGACCTAGTTGGCCTGCTGACGACGACGCCTGCTCAGCCACACCAGCAGCCCGCCGATCCCGGTAGCCGCCAGCGTGACCAGCAAGGATGCCCCCACGGCTGCACCGGTCTGGCCCAGTTCCGGAGGTGGTGGCGGGATCTCGGCACAGTCCTGCGCGGTGGGGTTGACCATGGCTACGTTGCGGAACCCGGTGTTCTCCGAATCGCTGATATCGCAGTCGTAGTAGGCGATCTCAGTGACCGCACTGACATCGGCTCGGACCGTCACCACATAGGAGTGGGCGTCAGCGGCGGCTAGCGCATCCGTGGCGATGAGCTGATCACCTGCACCATTGAATCCAGCATTGGTGCTGATCGTGCCGGGGACTGTGTTTCGCACCGAAACCGATTGCACACTCGTCCCGGGTGCGAACATGAACTCATCGGTCAACTCGTAGCCGATCGGCCCGTCGCCGTCGTTGCTGACCACAATTGTGTATTCGATCTCGTACTCACGGCCCTGGATCAGGCTTGGCCCAGCGCTGACCTCCTTGGTGATCACCAGATTCCCCGGCGGTACCTCGGTGCAGCCAAGGGCTGGCTCGGTGTCCTGACCCTGCACCAACGCTTCGGCGGAATTGAGGAAGCCCGTACCTGTTTCGGTGCTCTCCACCGTGCAGTCCCGCTCGGTATCGGTGATCGTGGTCGGCACCTCGAACACCACGGTCACCGTGTAGGTATGCACGGTTGGATCTGTGGTCGTTCCCTGCGCAATCACCGTGTCGTCGGTCAGCGCGGTCTTGTCCTGGCCATCCCAATCGGCCATCGTGGTGACCCCGGCTGGGGCCTGCACGTGCGTGGACAGCACCGAGATGCCACCACCTGGAGTCAGCGCATCCTCAAGATCGTAGGTCTTGTCGAAGTGGGCGTAGTTGCTCACGGTGACGGTGTAGACCACCTCGAACTGGTTGTTGCCGAGCGGGGTCGCTTGCGCTGCTTCCTTCTCGGTGACCACCACACCGTCACGGGCGTTGTAGAAGTCACAGACCACCACATCGTCAACTCCGAGCGTGGTCACCGAAACCTCGCCGCCGGCATCGATCGCCACGATCGAGTCGTTCATCGGATCGCCATCGCGAGTGTTGAGCGACTCACATACGATCGGCTCAGTCCGGTTTGGATCAAGCAACCAGCCGACCGGCAGGTCCTCCCTCACCGCGTACGGGGCAGCCTGCGCATCACCAGCGGGCAGCAACGTGGTGGCGAAGAGTTGCTCCGATGCCAGCGTGGCCGCGCCCTGGCCGTCCACACCCTCATGGATATAGAGCGGCGCGATCTGGTTCGTGACCGTGCCCAGGAACGGGAATACCGCACCGTCATCGCCGGGGTTGGCAAACTTGCGGATCACGATCCGGCCCCGGGTCTGCTCATTGGTGATCTCCACCGTGGTGGTATCACCAGCGACGACGAGCAGGCCACCCAGGTCAGCACTGTCGGCTGGCACACTCATCCGGTAGCCGGTCTGGGTGTTCTCCGCCACCGAGTACACGCAACGCCCGGGGTCCGGGCTGAGGGTGGGATCGGAGGGCACGGTGGTGGAGTAGACCGGCACATCCTCAAAGGTGGTGGTGCCACCAGCACCGGAGGTGGTTTGCGTCAGGCTGGTGTAGGGATCCGCCGCACCAGGCAGGTAGCACCCTGCCGTTACCGAGGTGAGCGTAAATTCCCAGTCAGCCGGTGCTGCCGCGCCGGTGACCGTTTTGACAATGGAAATGTCGCCGACGTCCTGCCGGTTGTTCACCGAAACCTCGGTTATTCCAGTCAAGGTGGTGGTCAGGTCGGTGATGTCGGAGGCGCCCGTGGTCATGGTCCACCCCGGGACCGACACTTCCGTGACGTCGTACCGACAGGTCTGCAGTCCGGCACCACGGTCCTGCTCGATGAGCAGACCCTTGAAGGTGACTGTTCCACCGGTCCCGGCCGGAGTAGTCAGCGAGGTTGCTACCAATGGCCCAATGTCGCAGTTGCTGCTGGCTACCTCGAACGTCCATACCGTCGGACCGGTGTAGGGCATATCGGGACCAGGCGCATTGTCGACGGTCTTGGTGACCTCAATGATCCCGGTACCCAGCTGCACACCAGCCTTGTTCTGCGACTCATTGCGCAGCACGTCGCCGGTGTCGGTCGCCACCCGGTAGCCGAAGCTGTTCCATTGGGTGAACCGGCCGTCAGCACCAGGCTGACCAGCCGCACCGACCTGATCCCAGGAACTGTCCAGGTCGTCCCATTCGGGTGCCCTCTCCTGCCAGGTCATTCGCACCGTGGCGAGCGGGCTCATGGTCCAGTCACCACCGGCTGCGTCCTGGAACGTGGCCCGTACCAGCAGGGCATCGGCAGGCAAGGTATCGGAAGCAGCCAGCGGGGCCCAGCCGCCGCAAACCGTGCCATTGCTGAGCTCAGCCACACAGGTATCCACCTGGGCGGGATCAGTCAGGTACTCAATGGTGGCGATGGGCTCACTCTGGCCTGCGGGCAGGTCGTAGCTGACGGTGATCGGCGAGGACGGCGTCCCCCGCCATTCCGTCCCGCGCTCGGTGGGCACTAAGGTCCAGTCGTCACCAACGCCTGGTAGCCGGTCGATGATCACCGGATCAGCCAGGTTCCGGTTGCCGGTATTGGCGACCGAGAGATGCCAGTCGTAGGTGCCATCAGGAGGCGTGACAGCGACGCAGGGGCTTTGCATCCGCTCACCTGGCGTGGTCGGGCACACCGTTGTCGAAGCGGGGTCCGCTGGCCGGTTGGGCTGGGTACCCGTCGAGCGCTTGATCGCTCGGATCGAGCCGCCGGAGGTGATGTTCACCGAGGCGCGCTCGCGGCATTGCCCATCGAGGTAGATGTCGCCGCCGGTACCCACGCTGCAGTAGGCCGCTTCCGGCATCGGAACACCGATCCAGTTCGGGGCATCTCCCGGCGCCTGCCCCGGGGTGGTGGCCAGCGTGATCTGAATCCGGATGGAATCCCCCGGCGCCAGGTACTGTCCGGCGGGCCAGATCCAACTCAGGGTTTCACCCGCGAGTACCGGTACCACCGTGTCGCTGAGGTTGGAGTTGGGTGCGTTGCTGAGATCGATCACGATGTTGGCACTGAGCGGGTCGTACTGCCATTGGGTGCCCAGAAGGTCCACGATGGTGAACGGCTGGGTGTCCCGCAGCCCGACGCGGGTCTGGCCCACGTTGGCGACGTCGAGCGCGAGCCGGTGGTCACGCCCTGGCGCGGAAGAGATATTGTCCGCCTCGGTGGGCAGGAAGACCTTGTCCACGTCGATCTGGGTCGTGCCCACCTGGGGCGTATACGGCGCACAGTCGGGGCGTTCGTACACCGTGGTCGTCCCGGCCGCGTAGCCGGTTTCAGCGCAGTTGGCCAGGCTGACCGAGGTGTCAGCATCGGAATTCAGGGTCACGTCATAGGTGAGCACCGCCGTCGCTACCGACCCGATCGTTCCGTTCCAGGTCACCCGAATGCCATTGACCGACGCCGGGTCCGCTAGTGCGGCATTGACCGCGGCAGGGGACACATCAGCGACCGGACCGGTGATCAACGTCGTCCAGGTGCCGCCGAGCAACACCTCGACGGTCCCTGTCAAAGCACCAGCCGGAGCAGTAATGCCGGTGATCTCCACCAACCTCACCTGGCCCCAGAAGTCGGTTTCCGAGGCGTTGTTGGGCAACGGGTTCGGTGTCGAGGGGGTGGCATAGTCAGCGGGATCCAGCACATCGTCGTCTTCGGTGATCAGAGAGTCGATGTCCAGCTCACCGAAATTGCGAGAGGAAATGCTGACGTTGAGGCGAGGCTCCAGATCGACCGAGTCCACCTCACCGGCCGCCAAGGTGATGGTCTTGTCGGTATCCACCCTGGCCTCGGTGCCACGCACCGAAATGGTGGCCGGCACCGGGTTCGGCTCGTTGGTGTCGACACCATCTTCAGCGCGAATACCCGCCTGGTTGTAGCGCTCGCCTACGAATAGGTTGTCTGCGCCGTTGGCGCGGCTGGTCTCACGCAGCTGCACGGTGAACTCCACGCTGCGCTGATGGAGGGTTGGAGCCGCGGTATCGAAGGCTGGCACGTTCAAGAATGTGACCGTGATGCCCACCACTTGATCGAGGTTCGGCAGGGCGTTGACCGCAGTCCAGGTCAACGGGCCACTGGTGGTGGTGTCGGCAAAGAGCAGATCAAACCGAGCATCGGCAAACCCCGGGTTGTTGACGCTGATCAGGTCGAAATCGTCCCAGAACGCCGATTCGACGTCGCTGATGATCAAGCGGTCGACGTTGACACCACCGGAGGTGTTGGTGCCAACCAGGCGGACGGTGCGTTGCTGCGCAGCGCTTGGACTAGCCCCAGATACCGGCAGCGGGATTGCTACCTCGCCTTCACCATTGGGCAGGAACGTCTTGGTGATCTCCGCCGCGACCGCCCCATGGGTGATGTACACAAAGTTGTTAGTCATGGCGGAATCGCTGGCCACGTGGAAATCGTTGGTGCTGGGGTCACCGTCATCGGGGAAGTCGGCTTGCGCCCGCACCATGTTCAGCATCATGCCCCAGTCATCGGAGTCCTGCGTGAACACCCCATCTGGGATCTCGCAGGCTTCGATGCTGTTGTTCGGCGGGTCCTGCGTCGAGGGCGTGCCATCGACTGAGTAGCACAAGTTGTTCAAGACTGGGTCACCAGCACTGTGCGGGCCGACGTCATTGCGGAAGGTATCCCGCAGGGTGAAGGTCGCCCGCACCCGTTCAGCGGTGCTGCTGTAGTTAAACGGCTCCAAGCTGCCCAGTTCCGAACCCGGGCTCAACGGGTTTTCATCGAGCACCATCCGCCAGCCGTTCACCATGGGATCGGTGTTGGTGTACGTGAGGGTTTGCGCGCTGGTGGTGGCGACCCGCGTCGCAACCGGGGTAGCACTCCAGCCACCAGCTTCGGTGTGCAGGTAGAGCCGGGCACGCTCATGTGGCTTGACCACATAGGTGAGGGTATTGAGGTCGACCGTCGCCAGGAAGGTCTCGGTGATCGGGTCATAGGTGCCCGACGAGCTGGTGACCGGATCGGTGATGGTGACCCGCTCAACCGGGAACTCCCACAAGGTGAAGTTCACATCGGCGACCAGGCCATCCTGCGAACCTTCGACCACCGCTGGGGCAGTATCGCCACCAGGGCCGTACATGACCTTATCGATCGAGATGCCGCCACCGGTGGATAGCGGCAGGATCGTGGCCTGCGGGCACGGAGCGGTCACCTCGCCGGTGGTGATCACCGTGTTGGTGTCGATGGCAGTTGCTGAGCAGTTCTCAGGCGACCGGTACGCCGGGTCGGGTTCGACTGGCAGCGGCTGAGCGACGCTGGAGTCGCTGCGTAGCGTCGTCCGGTAGTAGACGTCGAACCGGGGCTGATAGTTCCGGTTGTCTGTGATGGCGTCGGGATTGTCGTAGGTGAAGCGGATTCCCCCCGTCGATGCCTGCTGGGCTGCTGATAGCCGAATGGGCAGGGCCGCCGCGCAGGAGTTGGCTGGCGTCGTCGTCAGGGTCTGCCAGGTGGAGGTGTTGACGTTGTAGAGCTCGATGGTCAACGTGTCACCGGCGAGGCACCCAGTGGCACGGATCGCCCGGATGTCCCATTCATCGAAGAAGGCGCTGCCCACGCCTGGAATGAGGGTGGCCGGTGATGGATCTTGAATGACCACCTGGTCGGCGGGGACATTCGAGTTATACCGGGTGGGTAGTTCCACCTGGTTGAACCGGCTGATCGAGGGGCCCATCACGAACCGCTTGCCATGGTTGACCGCGTAGTGGGCGGCGTCAATCCGGAAATTGCGTCTCACCGTGGCTGACTGGCCTTGGTTCTTGCCATTGGCGGAGGTCGCGGTACCGTGAGCGGTGTTGGTGGTGGTACCGGCTGGTGCGCTCGCGTTGGTGACGCCGCCGATCACCACCCGGGCGCTATCGGCGAACGCAAACGGCTGCCCGGCCGGTGCCGTGAAGGTCACCACGAAACCGGTGACGTTGCACCCGGCCGGAAGCGTCAAGGCCGTGGTCGGTGGTGCGCCAACACCGGGACTGATCGCCGTCGCTGGTTGCGCCACACCCGAGCAATAGAGCGTGGCAGAGCCGGTGCTCCCAGCGGGCGTGTTCTGCGGCCAGGTCACCGTCAACGAGTTAACCCGGATAGCATTCCCGAGGGTGCCAGCGGTTGCCGCCGGGTCCGGGCTGGGGTCCACAATGCTCATCGTCGAAATCCCGGCACCGCTGCCACTATTGGTCATGGTGACGGTCTGGGTGACCGGTGTGTTGGAACCTTCCAAGGCGGTAGCCGGGCTCGTCGTCTTGGTGACGGTCGGGGCGTTGACGTGCTCAGCGATGATCCGGATCGGGGCGGTTGCCGGATCGGAAGTATCGTCGATCTCGGTACCCGGATAGTCCACCGCTGCGGTCACATGGTTGGTGTATGTGGTGCTGTTGGCACCGGTGACATAGCCGCCAGTGCTGGCCACATCCTGGCGCAGTTGCAAGGTGATCGGAACGCTCACAGCAGCCCCTGCGGCCACGTTGGGAATCACGATGCGGACGCCGTCGGTGCCGGTGGTCACCGGCAAGGTGGCTGGTACCCAGGTGCTGCCCTCGTCGTTGCTGATCTGCAGGCTCGCCCCTGCTGGGAGGGTGAGGCTGTTGATATCGAACCGGTCGAAGATATCCGAGTTGACATCAGTCAGGGTCAGGGTGTCAGCCGTGGTGGTCCCGGTGTTGGTACCGGTCAAGGTCATCGTGACCGTGGCATCGCTGAACTCGGTCACCGTTGTCGGGGAGAAGCTCTTCGCCGCGGTCACGCCACCGATGGGCTTGACCACACCCGTGACATCAACACTGTTTGACGTGCTGGTCTGCGGGTCGGGCATGCTGGACGTCACCGATGCCGTATTGCTGGTGGGGAAAGTACTGTTGGCCGGTGCCCCGATCTGCGGCCGGAATCGAACCAGAAAACTCACGGTCTGAGAGGTAACGGCGTCGCCAAGATCGATCGAGACACTCTGACCAGAGACCGTCGTGTTGGAGGGCACCGGGTCGGTGGCGTACTCCAGATAGCTCGGCAAGGTGTCGGTGATGACGACGTCGTCGCAACTCTCACCGGCGGTAATGCAGTTCACGGCGAGTGTGTAGCCGAACGCCGGGCTGACCGCGCTGGCAGTGTTGGACACCGGTACCGCATCCTGCGGGTACGGCGATGTATTGACCGATTTAACGATCTCCAACGTGCCGGCGGCTTGCGCCGCTCCGACCGAGACGAACGGCACCAGTCCCAGGACCAGTGCAATGACAGCTAGCAGGCGACCAATTGCGCGCCCCCGCGGCGCAGAGTTCTGCATTTAATTCCCCTTGTATTTCACCTGATCCGCGCACCCGGATTTTCGCGTGCGACAGTGCAGGCATTCCCCTAAATCATCTGAACCCTAGCAGTACCGGTGAATCCACCTGAATTGGGTCATAGGTCCCGGGCGCGGAGCCAGCCCGATCACCGAGGGCAGCAGCGGTCAGCGCCTCACCAGTTCAGAGGAATCGCCACATTCACCGTGATGGCGGTGGGGTCAGACTCGGGGTCACCCACGCTCATGGCGGCATTCAAGGCGATCGGTACACCGCCGTCGTCGAACAGCAGCTGCGGACGTTCCAGCCGCGTCAATGCGATGACGGTGCCATCGATCGTGCGCAGCTCACGCAGGGATACCAGCGGATGCTGCGCGGGGCGCCAGTCGAGCCCGTCGTCCGATTCCACCAGTGCGAGCGCCCCGAACTGGGCGGTCAGCGCTCGGGCGCGATCCTGGGCCGGGTAGAAGTCCTTAACGATCGCGTAGTACCTGGCGGTGCTGGCGTCGAACCACAGGTAGGGATCCTCAGCTTGAAGCTCGCCGTCGAGCGCGGTGCCGCGGACGGTGAAGGGCCCATCGGGGCGCGCACTGGTCGCCATCACGGTGATATAGCCCCCGTCGGCACCCCAGGCCTTGTAGGCCATCAAGTACTCCCCCGACGGCATCTGGGTCACCGACGGGTTCACGGTCATCTGAAAGGTGGTGCGGTAGTCGGGTTCGACCAGGGGCCAGGGGCTGCGGACCCCGCGCCCAGCAACCAGGTCCGCCAAGGTGTCAGCCACCACCACGCCGACGCGCTGACCGCCATGGTGCCGCAGCCTGTGGGTGGGCTGGCGGGACCGCCATGGCTCTGGGCTATTACCCGGATTGGTGGCGATGTAGTAGAGGTAATACTTCCCCTCGAAGCACCGCACGTGGGGATTGGTGGCGTTGTAGGTGTCCCACCTGGCCAGATCCTGTGACCCGCGCATCACGGTGCCCACATGCCGATATTGACCATGCGGATGATCGGCGTAGGCAACAGCGATCTCGGAGTGCTTCATCCACCCGCCGAAGTCATCGAACGCGGCGCCATCGGCCTCGACGTCCCGGCCTGCCGTACCGCGGGGCCAGCGCGAGTAGAACAAGTAGTAGCCGTCGGCGGCAGCGATCGGCGAACCTCCCCAGACGTACCAGTCCTCGAGTTGCAGCAGTGCCCGGGAGCGATCGATCGGACCGATAGCGGCGGCGAAGTCTGGAGACGGGGCGGTAGCGATGCCTAGACGGTACATCGCTGGCGACAGTTTCGACATAGCCTCCCTCGGTGGCTCAGCGACTGTCACGCTCGCCCGGAGCCGGCTGAATACCCTGGTGGGGCATCGTCGTCGGCTAGGCGTTAAATCGACGATTCATCCCGCAACCGCGGAACGGACTCCAGGCCCTCCCGCACCCCGACCTTGCCAGCGTAGAAGGCCCGGATTTGATCCATGTCTGCCACGACGTCGTCGCTGACCTGCAGATGCGGTCCAACCCCACACCTCATCTGCCTGCGGTCGATGAAACCGAGGATCACCGGCAACTGGGCGGCCCTCGCCAACCGGTAGAACCCCGACTTCCAATAGTCGACCTTTCCCCGAGTGCCTTCGGGGGTAATCACCAACAGGAACCGCTCACCACGGCCGGCCATATCCACCAGTTGCTCCACCAGGCCATGTTCAGCAGACCGGTCCACCGCAATCCCGCCTAGGCCACGCATCAGCCATCCGAGCGGACCCACAAAGACCGACCGCTTGGCAAGGAAGCGGAACCGTGCACCGATCCGCCAGCTCACCATGACCATGAGCACGAAATCCCAATTGGAGGTGTGCGGGGCGCCGATGAGCACCCCCCGCTGCGGCATGGGCTCGGCATGTGGCGTCCAACGGCTCAACCGCCAGTAGATGTCCGCGAGCCATCGTCGAATCCGCACGGCCCTACCGTATGGGCTCGGAGCACTTTCCGGGAGAGGGCGAGCCCGCTATGGCAGGCTGGTATCCACACTGGGGGGCGACCGAAGGAGGTCAGCCGATGCCCACTGTCACCGTTTCCACCAGCACCCTCACCGTTCGTGGGTCAGCCCTCGGCCCACCCTGCCCGCTGCCATCCTTCGCCCCGATGCGGGCATTGCCGCCCATCCAGCCCAGAATCGACGACGCGGCCATGGCCCAGCGCATGCAAGACGGACGCCTCGGTAGTCCTCTGCCCTACCCGCGCCACAGCGACTACGACCGGCAGGTGCAGGATCTAGAGCTACCAGCGATCACGCTCAGCAACGGCACCCTCACCGCGACTGTGCTTCCCACCCTAGGCGGTCGAGTGTGGCAGTTGTTCGACCACACCCGAGAACGTGAATTGCTATTCGTGAACCCGACATTGCAATTCGCCAACTTCGGACTGACGGATGCCTGGTTCGCGGGTGGAATCGAGTGGAATCTCGGGTCGACAGGGCACTGGACCCACTCCAGCCGGGATGTCTGGGCCGCTCACATCCACACCCCCTGGGGTGCCGGAGTGCGGTTGTGGGAGTGGGAACGTACCCGTGATCTGATCCTGCAGGTCGACCTCAGTCTCGATGCCGACCAGTTGCTGGCCAGCACCCGGGTGATCAACCCGGATCCGGAACCGAAGCCGCTGTACTACTGGACCAATATCGCGGTGCCGCAGACCACCGGTACCCGGGTGATATGCGAGGCCTCACATGCCTGGCGCACCGACTACGCCGGGTTTCTCGACCGGGTACCGGTACCTCACCCGGATCAGCACGACGTCGATATCAGCTATCCCGCGAGTGCCCGCAATTCCTCCGACTACTTCTTCGACACCAGCGGGCAGTTCATCGCCTCGGTCGAACCAGACGGTAGGGGCCTGCTGCAGGCAGCCACCGAGGGCCTGCACGGCCGCAAGCTGTTCCAATGGGGCAACAGCACCGGCGGGCAGCATTGGCAGCAGTGGCTGTGCGATTCCGGGCGCTATGTCGAGATCCAGGCGGGATGGTGCGCCACCCAGCTTGAACACGACACCCTCGGTGGTCATGACCAGGTGAGCTGGACTGAGTCCTTCAGCGCTCTGGAGTTGGATCCGGCGTCCATCTCCGGCCAGTACCAACAGGCCTGCGGCGCCGTTCGCGAGCAACTGACGCAGCAGCAGACGCTGCACCACCTTCAGCGGCGGCACCAAGCCTGGCTGGCCGAGGTGGCCGACGTTGCCCCGGGCCGAACCCTGCACACCGGCTCGGGCTGGGGGGCAGCCGAGCTGGCGCTGCGAGGCGGTTCAGCGACGGTGCCGGCAGCGGTGCCATGTGCGCGCGTGGCCGACGAATCCGAGGGGGCATTGGCCATTGCCCAGGCAGATACGGCTGGATTCGGCCAAGCTCAGCACCCCGTCGTCCCACCGGTTTCCCCGCGTTGGCAACAGGCGCTGGCAGCACAAATATGGGACAACGAACCATGGGTGCGGTACGCCAGAGGGGTGGCTGCACACCTTCGCTCGGATCTGGTCAGCGCCGACGCCGAATACCGGTGCGCGGTGGACCTCGCCACCCCCACGTCCCCGGCTCCGATTGGCGCCTGGCGTGGAATCGCACTTCTCGCGGCGCAACGTGGCGACCCGGACGCAGCCGACCTGTACGACCAGGCCCTGGCCACGGATCCAACGAACCGGGTACTGCTCACCGAAGCTTGTCAGCACCTACTGCCACAGCACCCGCAACGGGTCCTGGACACGGTGGCGGCGGCACCACCCGCAGCGGCGGGTCACGGGCGGATCCGCCTCATGCGTGCCCGCGCCTTGCACCTGCTGGGCGAGCACGAGCAAGCCATCCAAGTGCTGCAGAACCTCAGCGTGGCCGACTTGGCCGAAGGTGGCCGGGATATCACCGAACTTTGGGATCAGCTCTGCCCAGGTCAGGCACTGCCAGCACAGCTGGACTTTCGGATGAGAATGAGCGCCACTGACTAGAACCTGATTTTTCACGGTTCACAAGTGGATAATGTGTCCCCCCATGGGTATTGGTGCCAGAATCAGCGACAGTATCCGCACCCTGACACCGGGCTATTTCGCCTTGGTCATGGCGAGCGGAATCGTCTCGGTCGCGCTGCAGCAGCGCGGCTGGATGACAATCTCCTACGTCCTATTCGCCATCGCAGGCGCCGCCTACGTGGTGCTGGTCGCCCTCAACATCGTTCGGTTCATCCGCTTTCGCGCCGAGATGGCCGCTGACTTTCAAGCCCCCATGCGAGCCTTCGGGTTCTTCACGTTCGTCGCAGGCACCAACGTCGTCGGCACCCGGGCCGCGGGTGAGGGGTGGATGGAGCTGACCGCGATCCTGCTAGCGGTGGCGGCCGCGAGTTGGCTGGTGATGGGGTACGTGATCCCTTGGAGCGCCGTCCTGGGGCAATCCCAACGACCGGTCGTCGCGTTGGCCAATGGCACCTGGTTCATCTGGGTGGTGGCCAGCCAGTCGGTCGCCATCTCCGCCGGCGCCCTCGCCAACCACTACGTCGACGCCCGCCAGGCCCTGGCCGTCTTAGCGGTCATGGCCTGGTCGGTGGGAGTTTTCCTGTATGCGGCCTCGGCGATCATCGTCTCACTACGCATCATGCTCTACCCCCTGGAACCGGAGGACTTCAACCCGCCGTACTGGGTGTCGATGGGCGCGATCGCCATCACCGTGGTCGCCGGGGCCCGGATCGTCGAGATGGAATCGGCGCCGATGGTGGAAGCAACCCGTGCGCTCATCGCCGGCTTGTCCGTGGTGTTCTGGGCGTTCGCAACCTGGCTGATCCCGGTGCTGATCTTCGCCGGGCTGTGGCGACACTGGCTACGCCGGGTGCCGCTGCGCTACGAGGCCACCCTGTGGAGCATCGTGTTCCCCTTGGGCATGTACTCGGTTGCCAGCATGTGGCTGGGCGAGGCGGACAGCCTGCCTATCGTCGGCAGCATTGGCGCGAACTGGCTGTGGGTAGCGCTGACCGCCTGGCTGCTGACCTTCCTCGCGATGTCCCGCAATCTCTGGCGCATCCTGGCCAATCGGATCAAGCCACCAGCTGCCCCGCCCGGACCACCTCAGACCAGCTCTGCACCGGAGCAGAGTTCGTCGTCCGAAGAATCGGATTCCACGACGCAGCCTGCGACTAGCCCCTGAGGTCTAGCTAGCGGACCAGCAGGTACACCGCGCCCGCGATGCTGGCAACGATCACCGTCCACTCGAACACGCGCTGGCTCAGGTACCGGATCAGCACCCGGCCAAGGAATGCCCCCACCACCACGAATGGCACCAGGATCAGGTCGATGAGCAACAACTGCGGGCTCACCAAGCCCAATCCGAGGGCGAATGGCACTTTGGTCACGTTGATCACGAAGAAGAACCACGCCGAGGTTCCCAGGAACGTCGTCACCGGTAGCCGCACGGCAAGGAAGTACATACTCATCACCGGGCCAGCAGCATTGGCGACCATGGTGGTGAAACCACCAAGGGAGCCGTACGCGGCGGCCTGAGCCCAGCCTGCGCTGGGGTGCGGCTGAACCTGATCCGCCCGTCGGGCAACACGCCAGCGTTGCACCAGCCCTAGCGAGATGACGCTGATGAGAATCGCTCCGATTACGCGCCCGACCAGGTCATTGCTCGCATAAGCCAGAAACACCGCGCCTACCGCCACACCCGCGATCACCGGTGGCACCAGACGCCGCAGCACCGTCCAGTCTGCGTGGCGCCGATAGAACCAGAGCGCAAACAGGTCGCCCACGATCAGTAGCAGGAGCACTGCCGCCGTCGACGGCTTCGCTGGCAGCACCATGGCAAACAGGGCGATCGCGATGTTGGCACCGGGGATCGCCGTCTTAGAAATGCCGATGGTGAGAGCACCAACAGCAAGCGCCGCCCAAGCCAGGGCGGAGAGGTCAACCAGCGAGAGATCGGGCACTCCGGCAGCATGCCAGCCCGAGAGCTAAAGTTCAGACCATCGCTTGGCCGCAGTCCATGAACGTCAGGAGTCCCGATGTCAACCATCGTTCCCAATCTGTGGTTCGCAGGCAATGCCGAGGAAGGCGCGCAGTTCTACGCCAGGACTTTCCGCAATGCCACCGCAGCGGTTACCTCTCGCTACCCCGCATCCGGGCTACCCGATTTCCAGGTAGGGATGGCCGGTCAGGCGCTGACAGTCGACGTCACCATCGGTGCGTCGGCGCAGGAGGCAGACAGGCAACGGCTGACCCTGATCAATGCGGGAGCTGAGTTTCGCCCCAACCCGGCACTGTCGATCATGGTGAACTTCGACCCCTCGGTGCTGGAGGACGCCCAGGCTTACCTGGATTCGGTGTGGGCTTGCTTGTGCGACGGCGGGACCGTGCTGATGGAGTTGGGCAGCTATCCGTTCAGCGAGCGCTATGGCTGGGTCGAGGATCGTTACGGCGTGAGCTGGCAGCTGATCCTCACCAACCCGGCGGGTGAGCCGCGCCCCTTCCTGATCCCCTCGTTCGTCTTCAGCGGCCCGGTCCAGAACCGCGCCCAGGAAGCGGTGGAGTTCTACACGACGGTCTTTGGGCAGGTCTTTGGCCACTCGCAGCTAGCGACATCTGTGCCCTACCCCCGGCCGGATGGACCCGCCGCCGCTGGCGCGCTGATGTTCAGCGACTTCACGCTCGCGGGCGAGTGGTTCACCGCCATGGATTCGGGAACGGAGATGTCGCAGACCTTTACCGCCGGGTTCTCCCTGGTCGTGCGGTGCCAGGATCAGCAGCAGATCGATCAGCTATGGGAGGCGCTGTCTGCAGATCCAGCAGCGGAGCAGTGCGGATGGTGCGTGGACAAATTTGGTGTCAGCTGGCAGATAGTTCCAGCTGCCCTTGATGGCACACCCATGACCGTCGAGGCCTATCAGGCGGTGCTCGGGATGAAAAAGCTGGTCATCGCCGACATCCCCGGGCTTTAGCCGCGGGCTCCACCACCAACCCCACCAACCCGTCTAGCTCCCAGCCCCACCGACCTCCCAACCCCGCCGACCCGCCGACCTACCGACCTCCCAACCCACCGACCTACCGACCTACCGACCTACCGACCCGCCGACCTACCGACCTCCCAACCCGCCGACCTACCGACCCGCCCAGTCGTGATCCGGCGACGAAGTCGTGATGCGCGAATCACGACTCGGCGGCCCAATCACGACTTGGCATACCGGCCACCACACCTCGCCCCGGCCAGACGAACCGGGCACCCCGGCACCGCACCTGGCACCCCGGCACCGCACCTGGCCCCCCGGCACCGCACCTGGCCCCCCGGCCCGGCACAAGCCCGCGAGCCCTACCCCCGTTCCCGGGCAGACTCGCTACGCTGCGGGGATGTCTACCGACTTGACTCGTCGTGCGTTGCTGCTGGCTATCCCGGGAGCCGGGCTGCTGGCCGCCTGCGGCACTGATGGTAGCGGTGAGCCTGCGGCCACCTCGACCGGTTCAGGTGAGCCTGCAGCCACCTCATCCGGTTCAGATTCACCTAGCAACACCGCAATGCCGCTGGCCGGGGTGTCGATGGTGGTGGCCAAGAGTCCCACCTGCGGCTGCTGTGGCGGATGGATCGAACACGCCGAGGCCGCCGGGGCCAACGTCACCATTGAGCACCCGGACGATCTAGCCGCCACCTTCGCCGACGTGGGCATCGACTGGGAATTGCAAGCCTGCCACCTCACCACGGTTGCTGACGCGCTGTTCGTCGGGCACATCCCGCTGCGATTCGTGGCCGAGTACCTGGCGGATCCGCCCTCGGATCTGCGGGGGTTGGCGGTGCCTGGCATGCCGACCGGAACCCCGGGTATGGAGGCAGGCGACACCCTCGATCCCTATGACGTGATCGCGCTCCACACCGATGGTTCGACGTCGGTCCACGCCCAGGTGACAACATTGGCCGACCAGGAGGCCTGAGGTCAGCCCAGCCGTCGGTGTGCTCGTTTCCGCTCTGCAACGCGACGAGTGGCAATTCTGATCGACCCAGCGTGGCCGCCTCTGGCACAGGGATGGCAGAACCCGGAATACGCTCATGCCCAGCACGTTGAACGAAAGGGCTGACCCGCTGGGGGTCGGGTAGCGACGGGGAGACTTGGACACACATGGCTGACTATGGGCATCCGCTGAAGTTCGGCTCTTTCATCACGCCGACCCACACGCCCATCGCTAAACCGGTCGACTTGGCGTTGCTAAGTGAAGAACTAGGCCTGGACCTGGTCACATTCCAAGATCACCCCTACCAACCCAGCTTTCAAGATGCCTGGACCCTGCTGACCTGGGTCGCAGCCCGCACCACCACCATCACCGTGGCTGGCAATGTGCTGAATCTGCCGCTACGCAACCCGGCCGTGCTGGCCCGCTCATCCGCCAGCCTCGACCTGCTCTCCACCGGTCGGTTCGCGCTGGGTCTGGGGGCTGGAGCTTTCTGGGAGGCAATCGGAGCCATGGGCGGGCCACAGCTCACGCCGGGTGCTGGAGTCACCGCCCTTTCGGAGGCTCTGGACATTATTCGGGGCATCTGGAATACCGGTGATCGTTCACCACTACGGGTCGACGGCGAGCACCATCGGGTCGACGGCGCCAAACGCGGGCCCGCCCCCGCGCACGCCATCCCAATCTGGCTCGGAGCACTCAAGCCCCGGATGCTGCGATTGACGGCCGAGAAAGCTGATGGCTGGCTACCGTCGTTGTCCTATCTCAAGCCAGGTGACCTCACCGCCGGAAACGCCGCCATCGACGAGCGAGCCACCGACGTCGGACGCGACCCCCGAGAGGTGGTGCGGTTGCTGAACGTCACCTCGGATCTAGACGCCGCCGACCTGACGGCGCTAGCCGTCAATGAGGGCGTCAGCACATTCATCCTGGCTACCGACACCCCGGGTCAACTCCACCACTGGGCAACCGAGGTGGTACCCGCCGTCCGGGACGGGGTCAGTACATCCCGCCGCTCCCGCGGAGTTTCCGAGATCACCCAGCTGCGCAGCCGGGCGGCGCTGGAGCAGCGGATGCCCAAGATTGCCTACGACCAGGTCCCCCCATCACTTGCCGTCGAAGCCATCGAACCTGGCGACCACGGATACCCCCGCTACACCTCCAGCTACCTGCGTGGTGGCGCTCCCGGCCTGGTGTTACGCCCCCAGGACATCGAGCAGGTCCAGGACGCCGTCCGGTTTGCGGCCACCCAGCGGGAGGTTCCGCTAGGTATTTTCAGTGCCGGGCACGGAATCTCCGGGCGGTCACTCAATCGGGGCGGCATCGTGATCGACGTGGGCGCTTTGAATGCCATCGAGCCGCTGGATCACCAGCGCGTGCGCGTAGGCCCGGGGGCACGCTGGGTGGATGTGGCCCGGGCCTTGGCACCGCTGGGGTTGGCCATTAGCAGCGGAGACTACGGCGGCGTCGGGGTGGGCGGTCTGGCAACCGCAGGTGGGATTGGGTGGATGGCCCGCGAGCACGGGCTCACCATCGACCACCTGCGCAGCGTGGACGTGGTCACGGCGTCCGGGGAGCTCTTACATGCCAGCGCTGAAGAGAATCCGGACCTGTTCTGGGCGGTTCGTGGTGCCGGGGCCAATATGGGGGTGGTGGTCTCCTTCGAGTTCGAGGCACCCCGCGTTGGCACCATCGCCTTCGCCCAGTTGGTCTTCGATGCGGCCGATACTGCCGGACTGCTGGAGCGGTGGGGTCAGGCCCTTGAAGCTGCACACCGGTCGGTCTCCGGTGAACTGATCCTGGGCGCCCGGCGCTCGGGGCAGCCGTACACAGCACAAGCCATGCTTATGGTGAACTCCGACGACCCAGACACGGTCATCGAGCGACTGCAGCCGATCGCTGACATCGCACCCTTGCTGGATCAATCGGTGAGCCTGGCTGGTTACGACCAGGTCATCGGCGCATTCGTCGATGAGAGCGGACAACGCGGCACCGGGGAGCCCCGGTCACACTCGGGGCTGATCGACCACCTGAGTCCGGAGTTCGCAAGCCGGGCTGCTGACATGCTGGCCGCTGGTGCGACCTACTTTTTTCAGGTCCGGTCGGTGGGCGGGGCCACCTCGGATGTCCCCGCCGATGCCACCGCCTACGCTTGGCGCGATGCCAACTTCTCAGTAGTGGCCATGGGTACGGCGGCCTCCGGGTTGGACGATGCCTGGCAGGCGCTGCTGCCACACATGCAGGGCGCATACCTCAACTTCGAGACCGACACCGGACCGCAGGCATTGCAGCGCGCCTTTCCCCCCGGCCACCTGGAACGACTACGAGATATCAAGACCACCTGGGATCCCACGGGCCTGTTTCGCGATAACTTCTTCATCGCCCCCCGCAATAGCTCCTGAAATCCGGCCGCTAGCGCATACTGAGGTGATGGATGAGACCAGCTTCACCATCACCTCCGCCGATGGCCTCGGGCTGCATGTCTACCGCTGGGCGGGCACTGGCGCACCTGGTGCCATCGTTCAGATTCAGCACGGTTTCGCCGAGCACGCAGCCCGGTATCGCCGGTTCGCGCAGGCATTGACCGACGCCGGGTACGTGGCCTACGGCATCGATGCCCGCGGCTCCGGACTCACCGCGAACGGCGACTACGGCAACTGGGGCCCCGACGGCTGGGCCGGATGGGTCAACGATGTGCACCTCGTCAACCAGTGGATTCGCAAGAACGACGGCACTTGCCCGGTGGCATTGTTCGGGCACAGCATGGGTTCTTTCGCAAGCCAGCACTACCTGCTGGACCATTCCACCGACGTCGACGCCGTGATCCTCTCCGGTAGTTCTGATACCGCTGCGATGGCAGCCACCCTGAGCAGTGATGCACCGGCGGACCTATCGGCATTCAACGGCCCGTTCGAGCACCGGACCGGATACGAGTGGCTCAGCCGAGATCCAGCGGAGGTGGACAAATACGTGGCCGACCCCGCCTGCGGCTGGTCCGCGCCGATGCCCTCCGGTACCGCCGATCTTGCGCGGGCGGCCGACCCTTCCGTGGTCGCTCAGGTGCGCTCGGATCTGCCGATCCTGATGGTCTCCGGTGACGCCGACCCGTTGGCGGGCGGGGGCGCCCTGGTCGAACAGGTTGGTCAGCGATACCGTGATGTCGGCGTGCGCGATGTCACGGTCAAGCTCTATCCGCAAGCCCGCCACGAACTTCTCAACGAAACCAACCGGGACGAGGTCACGGCCGACATTCTGGCCTTCCTGGACCGCACGGTGGGATAGTCAGCTCGTTGCCTTCTGCACCAGGGCGGCAATGGCCTGTTCAATGGCATCGGTGACATTGACGACGGCAAATGAAGTAGCCCACATATCGCCGTCGTCCAGGTTTGCTGTCTCGTCAAAGTTGACGGTCGGGTAGCGAGTATCGAACTTGGACTTCGGCTGCACAAAGATCACTACTTTGCCGTCCCTGGCATAGGCAGGGAAGCCGTAGAAGGTCTTCGGATCCAGATCCGGTGCCTGCCGACCCACGATCCGGTGCACCATCCGAGCCACCTCGCCATCGATTCCCGGCAGCGCGTCGATGGCCGCCACGCAAGCCTCGAGTTCGCGAGCGAGTTTGGCCGCCCCCTTCAGACCCTTGGTGCTGCGCAGTTCTTCGGCACGCTGGCGCATCGCGAGCTTCTCCTCGTCGGAAAAGCCGGTGTGGGGTTCTGCCATGTTTCTCCTCCGCTCAGGTCAGGCCTGGTAGCACGATCGCCAACCTATCGGGTGCACCCGACATCCCTGTGACGGCGGCAAGGGCGGTGATCGCGAGAACTGCTCGAGGATCGGCATCGCGGGTGCACCCGCCAGCTCTGGCTATCGATTGACCCTGGCGTGACACATACAGCAAGCAAGTAGCGGTAGTGTCATCGGTGGGCCTCTCGTGGCGGGTGGAGTCACGGGTGCTGGTCGGGGGATGCATCACCACCAAACGATGGTCCTGCATGAGCTTTCTGACCCGACCAGAATAGAAGTGGAATCCGATGCCTGACACCGCTACGCCCATGATGGCCCGCGACACGGAGAACTCGACCGAACCGACCGGTACAACCGCAGCCAACGGCGGCAGCTACAACCGGCCAACCGTCGTCGTTCCGCACCTGCGGGTGCCGACGTTCGCCGTGGTGCGCCGTGGCTATGAGACAGCTGAAGTCGACGCGCAGATTCGCACCCTCATCGAGCAGCACGAGCGGATGGGCGAAGAGGTGGTTCGAGCCAACAGTCAACTCGCTGCCGCCGAAGCAGAACTGGCGAGCGTCAAAGCCGAGCTGGCGGAGCACTCCGAACCGACCTACGCCGGCCTGGGCAGCCGAGCTGCTGCCATGCTGAAGTTCGCTCAGGAAGAGGCCCAGGACGTCCGGACGGCGGCCGCCCGCGACGCCGCCACCTTGCGCGCGCAGGCCGACCGCGACGTCAATGCCCAGCGCAACGAGGCCTCGTTGGAGGTCGAAGCCCTCCGCGAGGAACAGCTTGCTCAGCTGAGCACCGCCCGCGAGCGCGCCGAAGCAGAGATCGAGCGTCTGGTCGCAGAGGCCCGCGGACAAGCCCAAGATGAGGTCAGCGCCGCAGAACACGATGCCGCGCAGCAGCGGCTAGCGGCCGAACAGGAAGTTGCTGAGCTGCAGATCACCACCCAGCGCGAGGTGGAAAAGCTCCGGGCCGACGCGGATCTGCACCTGCAGCAAGTACGACAGGAACTGGCCAGTGAAAAGGAGCGAGTGGCACGCGAGGCATCAGAGCATCACGCCGCCCTGACCGAGCAATCCGCCAAACTGGTTGCAGAAGCTGAGTCCCGCGCAGCCGCTGCCGAACAACGCGCCAAGGAGATCCTCGCCCAGGCCAACGAGGAGCGGGCCAGCGCACGTCAACAGGCCGACGAGACACTCAGCAAGGCCCAGGTCGATGCTGAGCGATTGACCCAGACGGCCCGAAACCAAGCCTCTGCCACCACCGCCGGGGCACAGGTGGAGGCTGATCGGCGGCTGGCGGCAGTGCGGACAGAGGTTGAAACCCTGCACAAGCGCCGAGTTGCTGTCACCTCGCAGATGGCCCAGTTGCAGCAGTTGATGGCAACGTTCGCTGAGGATGCCAGCGACCTGGAGTACAACGACGACTTTGAGATTGTTCCTGCCGGTGACACCGTTCCCGCAGCAGCACAGGAAGGGCAGCAGCCCGGCGACGCCTAGCAGCCCGCTAGTCTGGCGAGGTTCACCGGCTGCCCGGCGGCAACCCGAGCCGCTGGGCGGGCCAGATGGCCGACGCGAGCAGGATCGGATGTGGCTCTCAGCACGATCTCGGTAGCTATCGCTGACCCTTCAACGCTGGCCTGGAACGAAAGATCAGCCACAGGACTAGCCCCTGCACGAGCAGGACCACCGCCCCTGTGGCAGCTGTTTCCCAGGTGAACTCCAGCCCCGCTTGGACCGTGCCGATCCCGGAAGAGATTCCGCTCGCAAGCGGAAAGATGACCCACAGATTGCGAGTAATCGCCATCAAGATCGAGAACAGCAACCCGGTGCTGAAGTACACCGCCAACAAGGAGAGTGGGACGGAGCCAAGGTGGTAGCCAGCAAATCCCGCTGCTGCCAGCACGATCCCCGGCAGCCATCCAAATGCTCGCCGGAACCGTAGATAGAGCCAGCCGTAGACGAACAACGGCTCCCACAAAATCACCATGTTGTAGGCGAGGTGCTGAACTGGATCTACCCCGGAGGCCTGGGCCAGCTGCAGGAAGTAGGTGAGGCTGCCCGCGCTCATCACCACGGTGATCACCAGCGATATGACCAGCCGGTTCCGGGTGAATCCCAGGCCCGCCCACCCCTCATCGGTTCCTCGGGTCACCACCCACGCCGGTATCACGGTACAGACGACGATGTTGCCCACGATGAAGAAGACGACCAGCGACAGCCAGGACTGGCGCTGCTCCAGCATGGTGTTCGACCAGTAGCACAGCCACATGAGCGCGATGCTGGCCAGCGCCCAGATCGTGTCCCGCCCCGGACGCCATTGAGCCCAACGGGGACGGGTGGTACCAACCGACGCGACCGCAGCATCCACCATGCCGGGAGTATGTCACGGTCGATGCGGGGCCGCAGGCACCCGATCCACCCGATTCCTCCCTGCCGACAGGGGGCAGCAAACGGGGGCTTGGCCTGGTGATCGCTTCGCGGCAGGAGAGCCCAGCTACAGGTTGATCATGTGCCCTTCGATACCGTGGAACGCCTCCTTGACGGCCTCGCCCAGCGTGGGGTGAGCAAACACGACGCGGGAGAGTTCCTTGGCGGTCAGATCCCAGGTTTGGGCGGTATTGATCGCGGGTAGAAGTTCGGTGACGTCAGGGCCGATCATGTGGGCACCCAGCACCTCGCCGTACTTGGCGTCGGCGACAATCTTCACAAAGCCGACAGCCTCACCCAACCCCATCGCTTTGCCGTTGGCGGTGAACGGGAAGCTGGCAACCTTGACCTCATGCCCGGCTTCCTTAGCCTGGTCCTCAGTCAGCCCCATGGAGCCGATCTGCGGGTGGCAGTAGGTGGCTCGGGGAATGAACCGGTAGTCGATCGCCATCGTCTCGGCACCGGCGATGGTCTCGGCTGCCACGATGCCCTGGGCTTCGGCTACGTGCGCCAGCATCATCTTGGCAGTCACGTCACCGATGGCATAGACACCGTCAACATTGGTGCGCATGTAGTCATCGACGGCGATGGCGCCGCGTTCGGTGAGCGCAACCCCCGTGCTCTCCAAGCCGAAGCCCTCGGTTCGCGGGGCAAACCCGATGGCCGAGAGCAGCCGGTCAGCCTCAAGCACCTGGGTTTGCTCGCCGGATGACACCGTGACCTTGACGCCGGAGCCGGTATCTTCCACCGATTCCACCTTGGTGCTGGTGAGCACCTTGACACCCAGTTTCTGGTAGTGCTTGGCAAGTTCCTTGGACACGGCCGGGTCCTCCATGGGAACCATGCGGTCCATGAACTCCACGATGGTCACGTCCACCCCGAAGTTGGACATCACGTAGGCGAACTCCACACCGATGGCACCCGATCCAGCGATGATGATCGAGTTCGGCAGTTCGGCGTCCAGAATCTGCTCTTCGTAGGTGACCACGTTCTGGCTGACCTGCACTCCCGGGAGCATCCGGGTGACCGAGCCGGTCGCGAGGATCAGGTTGTCGAACGTGAGCTGGCTCACGGTGCCGTCATCGCCGCTCACATCCATCGTCTTCGCACTGGTCAGCGTGCCCCAGCCGTCGACTTCGGTGATTTTGTTCTTCTTCATCAGGAAGTGCACGCCCTTGACGATGCCCGCCGACACCTGGCGGCTGCGTGCATGCGTGGGACCATAGGACATGGCGGCGTCACCTTCGATGCCGTACTTGTCCTTCTCGTGGTTCAGGGTGTGCGCCAATGCAGCGTTCTTGAGCAGCGCCTTGGACGGGATACAGCCCACGTTCAGGCACACGCCACCCCAATATTGCTTCTCCACCACAGCAACGGTCTTGCCTAGCTGCGCGGCGCGGATAGCGGCGACATAACCTCCGGGGCCAGCACCGAGGACAACGACATCAAAGTGTGCAGTCACGACTTCGACCTTACCGCGCTGGCACCATCTCGGCTGCTGCTCGCGTACCCTCGGTAGCCGTGGAGTACCAGAGCACTCGCGGTGCCGCGCAGCACCGTCGGTTTCGCGACATCCTGCTGGCTGGATTGGCACCCGACGGCGGGCTGTACCTACCCGCCCACTATCCCCAGGTCGGCGCGGGCACGCTGGCGTCATGGCGGTCGCTGAGCTACGGCGAGCTAGCGCACCGAGTCCTGGCGCTGTTCCTGACCGACATCGACAGCGATGACCTCGCAGCACTCACCGCCAGCACCTATACCAGCCAGGCGTTCGGCTCAGCTCAGATCGCCCCGCTGACGTCGCTGCCGCAGTTGGACGGGGACGTGCGCATCCTGGAACTGAGCAACGGCCCGACCCTGGCGTTCAAGGACATGGCCATGCAATTGCTGGGAGCGCTGTTTGAGTATGAACTGAGCGCGCGGGGCGAGGTGATGAACATCCTGGGTGCCACCTCCGGAGATACCGGCAGCGCAGCCGAATATGCCATGCGCGGCCGCGCAGGCATCACCGTTTTCATGCTGAGCCCCGATGGCCGGATGAGCAAGTTTCAACAGGCCCAGATGTTCACCCTGACCGACCCCAACATCCATAACCTTGCCGTCGACGGCGTGTTCGACGACTGCCAGGACCTGGTCAAGGCGGTCTCAGCAGACACCGGCCTCAAACAGGCGCTGCGGATCGGTACGGTCAATTCGATCAACTGGGCTCGGCTGGCGGCCCAGATCGTGTACTACGTCTGGGGCTACCTGCGCAGCACCGACGGGAATAGCCCGGCGCAGCAGATTGATGTCGCTGTCCCCTCCGGGAACTTCGGCAATATCTGTGCTGGGCACATCGCCCGCCAGATGGGCATACCCATCCGGCGGCTGATCCTGGCTACCAATGAGAACAACGTGTTGGAGGAGTTCTTCCGCACGGGTGCCTACCGCGTGCGGTCCTCCGCCGATACCCACGCCACCTCAAGCCCGTCCATGGACATCTCCAAAGCCTCCAACGTCGAACGCTTCATCTTCGACCTGCTCGATCGTGACGGTGAGGCGGTCGCGGACCTGTTCGGTGTCCAGGTTCCCCAGCACGGCGGGTTCGATCTCGGCGCGAAGGCTCGGGACCGAGCTGCCGAGGAGTTTGGTTTCGTCGCCGGAATGAGCACCCACGCCGACCGGTTGGCAACCATCGCGACCGTGCACCGGCGCAGCGGCAGGCTCATCGATACCCACACCGCCGATGGCGTCAAGGTCGCACTCGACCACCTGGTCGACGACGTGCCGATGGTGGTGTTGGAAACGGCTCAACCGGTCAAGTTCGGTGATGTGGTGGAGCAGGCGACCGGGGTACGCCCACCGATGCCACCAGCGGTAGCAGAATTGGAGTCGCTGCCACACCGCAAGCAGGTCATTGCGGCTGACTATGACGTGCTGGTGAAGTACTTGAACGCCCACGCACTGCGCACTTAGGTACTGCACGCAGGTCGGTCAAGCCCCGCTCGTTCGCGCACCTGGCGTTTGATCCGCCCGAGCATGCCGGACATTCCGCGAAGGCGTAGCGGGCTGACGGCGCGGTCCAATCCCAACCGGTGCGCGACGTCGTCGGGCACAGCCACTACCTCCGCTGCTGTCAGGCCTGCCAACCCTTCGCTGAGAATCCCAGCGAAACCGCGCGTCGTCGGTGCCTGCTGCGGGGCCGTAAGGAACACCGCAACCGGCGCACCTGGACCGCTGGGAACCTGCTCATCTCCCACCTCAACGGTGAGAAAGACTGGGGACTGGCATTCGGGCACCGGTTCGAGCAAGTCCGGATGATCGGCATATCGGGGAGGCAGCGCTGGCAGGCCCTGCGCGAATTCCAGCAAGAGTTGCAAGCGGTCCGGCTCGGTCACAGACTGAAAGTCGTCGACGATGCCCGCCAGCGCCGTCGGCAACTCGCTCATGCAGGGCCACCCGGCTCTGGACCTACCGCGATCGGCACCCGCACGGCGTTGCCCCATTCGGTCCACGAACCGTCATAGTTGCGCACATCCTCAAAGCCCAACAGGTGAATGAGGGTGAACCAGGTGTGGGCGGATCGCTCACCAATCCGGCAGTAGGTAATCACTGGCTCTCGGGCTCGGAGCCCCTGCTCATCCAGGTAAATCTGCTCCAGATCGGCGCGGGTGCGGAATGTGCCATCCTGGTTTGCGGCCCGTGCCCACGGTACGGACCGGGCCCCTGGGATATGACCGCCGCGCATCGCCCCTTCACCGGGATAGTCCGGCATGTGCGTACGTTCACCGGTGTATTCGGCCAGCGAGCGCACGTCAAGAATTTGGCCACCCAGAAACTCCAGCACGTCCTGGCGATAGGCCCGGATGAAGCTGTCGTCACGCATCATCAATGGATAGTTGGTCGGGCGGACATCGGGCGTCTTGGTCGTCAGTTCACGGCCCTGCGCAATCCACAAGTCCCGCCCACCATCGAGCAATCGCACATCCGCGTGCCCAAACAGCGTGAACACCCATAGGGCATACGCCGCCCACCAATTGCTCCGGTCCCCATAGATCACCACGGTGTCATCGCGGGCAATTCCGCGTTCACTCATCAGCCGGGCGAAGCCCTCACCGTCGACGTAGTCCCGCTGCACCGGGTCGTTCAGGTCAACGTGCCAGTCCAGGTGGTGGGCACCGCGAATGTGCCCGGTCGCGTACAGCAACACGTCCTCATTGGACTCCACCACGGTCAGGCCGGGCTGGCCCAAATGCTCGGCAAGCCACTGGGGAGAAACCAGTCTTTCTGGGTGGGCGTAGTCGGCAAATTGAGGCTGCGTGTCGACGGGAAGCGGCATACCCGACAGTCTCGCACCCGATCACGGGCGCCCGTGCCACATCCTCGGAGCGCACTGGCCAAGCCGCAACGGACAGGTGGCGCGATCGTGACGCAAGCGCGTCATGTCGCGCTCCCGACAGCCGCATAGCTAGATAACCCTCGTCCGATCCCGCATGCTTGTAGCGTGCAGCATTCACAAACACGTGTGTACCGTCCACCCGCGGTACCCGTCATAGGGCTCTTTGAGCCTAGCCCGTGGCGTGCCGCATCCCCATCGGGTACCGCCACATTTTAGGGGCGTGGATGCTGTTTGGTCTGGTCCCCGACAGACCAGGCTGGCTGCGCAGAGGTCCAAGCTGCGCAGCCAGCCACCACCCCACCGGCGCGAGCGCGCGGGCCAGCTAGCCGCGGCTATTCCAACCAGCCGCGCCGACCCGCCTCATAACCGAGCTGGATCCGGGAACTGGACCCGGTTTCCTCCATGAGGTTGCGGACTCGACGTTGCACTGTTCGCACCGACGTGCCCAACTGGTGAGCAATCGCTTGGTCGGTGATGCCGGTGAGCAATAGCCCCAGAATCGCAGTGTCGGCGAGTTCAGAGCCTTCCTCGGCAATGGCGGCCTCGCTGGTCTCATTCAAGCCCATGGGTCGAGCCACCCGCCACATCTGTTCAAAGAGTTCCAGGGCTATCACCACCAGGGGGGTGGCGGTCACAACCATTGCCCTAGCCGCCGCACCATCGGCAGCCAAGATCGGAATCCACAGGATCCGCTCATCGAGAATGAACATGCGGGTAGGAATCCGCGAGGTGCTCCGAAACTGCGACTTCTCACTGAGGGCAAGCCGGACACCGGTCAGCTCCTTGCGCGTCTCCAACGTTGATTGCGCCACGATGACCCGGTGCTCAATGCCACGCGCAACCGCCTCGATCAGTGCGGGATAGCCATCGGAAGGATGGATGTGCAGATCAGCAGCATCCGCCATCGCGTACAGCTGACGCTCCGTCTCGTTGAAGAGTTGATCGGCGCGCTGGGACATCGCTGTTGCGCCTTCAATGATGGTGACCGAAGCCGAAGCTTCCACGCCACCTCCTCGACGCCGGTAGCGCTCGTCTAGGTCGGAGATCATCTCCTGGACCTCGTGGGCTCGGCCCAATGCGCGTTCCAGAATGGGGGTCATGGCAGATCGTGGCGGCGCCGCCAAATATTGGCCCTCGGAGGTTTCCGTGGCCAGGCCCTGTTGCGCCAATGCTTGTAGCAGAACCCTCACATCCGACTCTGGCTGTGACAGGCGCTGAGCCACGTCCTGAGCGGAGATAGGACCGGATTCAACCAAGATTCGGTAGGCATCAACTTCCTGCGAACTTGGTCCAGAGGGCCAGGACATCGGCGTCTCCATTCATGCGTTCTCGGTTCAATCGGGCTGGGCGACACCCATCTCCTTGCTTGGAGCTTGGGCGACATTCTGAACGTGTGCTACGCACAACACAAGACCTAAGTTGAAATTCAGTTGAAACAGTTTCTCAGTCACGCCCGAGAGCGCAGTGCAGCCCCCTTCGAACGCGTCGTTTTCTTCGCCGATTCCAGCGCAGCCTGCTTCTTGCTGGCGGCGAATGAACAGATGGGACAGGTACTGAACACATGCCGCCGCGCTGGGCAGTATTCCCGCCCGAAATAGATGATTTGCAGGTGCCGGCGGTTCCAACTGCGCCTGGCGAAGGCCCGCTTCAAGTCACTTTCAACCTGCTCAACCGTGGTCCCGCGCGATAGCCCCCACCTGCGTGCCAGCCGGTAAATGTGGGTGTCGACGGGAAATGCCGGGACGTCAAAGGCCTGGGCCATCACCACGCTCGCCGTCTTGTGCCCCACCCCTGCCAATCCTTCGAGGAAATCCCAGTCCGGCACAACCTCGCCGCCCTGATCAAGGATCTGGTTTGCCGCGGTCCACAGGTTGCGGGCCTTGGTGGGCGCGAGGCCGACATCGCGGATCAGCTCCAGGATTCGGTCTGCTCCCAAGGCCGCCATCTGCTGCGGGGTTGATGCCTCAGCAAAGAGCGCCGGAGTGACCTCGTTGACCTTCTTATCGGTGGTCTGCGCCGAGAGCGCCACCGCTACCAGCAGGGTGTAGGTGTTGACGTGGTCCAGTGGAATCGGTGGCTCCGGATAGAGCTCGTCCAGGATGGTGCCGATCCGGTCGATTTTCTCAGCTCGCTTCACCCGCCCACGCTAGCGGCATCGGGGTGGCCCAATACTCGCTCGACGTGGCTAAAACTCACTCCGGTCGTACTATCAGGGGGATGGCTCGCCCTGTTTCGACCTCCGGCGACCGGCGCATCCTTCCGCTGCTTGGTCCAGCCTTCGTGGCGGCCATCGCCTACGTTGACCCCGGCAACGTCGCTGCCAATCTGACGGCTGGAGCCCGGTACGGCTACCTGTTGTTGTGGGTGTTGGTGCTGGCGAACGCCATGGCCGTGGTCGTGCAGTACAGCTGCGCCAAGCTCGGCCTGGTAACCGGGCGCAGCCTGCCGGAACTGATGGGTGCCCGACTACGCCGCGGCTCGCGGCTGGCCTATTGGGCGCAGGCGGAAATCGTCGCCGCAGCCACCGATGTTGCGGAGGTGATCGGGGGGGCGCTGGCCCTCTATCTGCTGTTCGGGGTTCCGCTGCCGGTTGGCGGGCTGATTGTGGGCGCGGCTTCCATGGGTTTGCTCAGCATCCAGAACCGGCGCGGACAACGCCGGTTCGAACATGTGATCATGGCCCTGCTGGCGGTGATTACCTTGGGCTTCCTTGCCGGTTTGATGTTCGCACCACCCTCGCCCACCGCCATGCTGGCTGGCCTGGTGCCACGGTTTGCTGGCATCGATTCGGTGGTATTGGCGACCTCGATGCTGGGCGCAACCGTGATGCCACACGCGATCTATCTCCATTCGGCATTGGCCCGCGATCGGCATGGGGCGCTGGACTCCACCGGTGGCACCCGTCTGCTCAAGGCCACTCGTATCGATGTCTCGGTGGCACTGGTGGTCGCAGGCACGGTCAATATCGGCATGCTGCTGCTGGCTGCCTCCACCCTCGCCGGAGTTGCGAATACCGACTCCATCGAAGGTGCTCATTCAGCGATCACGACGGCTCTAGGCCCGGTGATCGGGACTGTCTTCGCTGTCGGGCTGCTGGCCTCGGGGCTCGCCTCCACCTCGGTGGGCTGCTACGCGGGTGCCACGATCATGTCCGGGCTGATTCGCCGTCAGATTCCACTGTTGGCTCGCCGCGCCATCACCCTGGCACCGGCGATCGTGTTGCTCATGCTCAACGTCGACCCCACCTGGGCCCTGGTACTTTCTCAGGTGGTCTTGAGTTTCGGCATTCCATTCGCATTGTTCCCGTTGCTGCGGCTGACCTCACAGGCTCGAACGATGGGGAGCCAGGTCAATTCCCGCCCTTTGCGGTGGGCGCTAGCCACCATTGCGGTATCGATCTCCGCGCTCAACCTGATCCTGATCACGCTGACGGTCATGCCCCGCTGACAGTGAGACCCTGCTGACAGTGACGCCCTGCTGACAGTGAGGCCCCGCTGACGGCTCCTGCGCACCAGCGGTCATGTCCCTGACCGTCATGGCGTGGCACCAGTCTTCGCCATCTTCGGCGAGTTCGAGGGTTTACGCCATTTTCCTACCCCACGGAACTCGAAAATGGCGTAAACCCTCGTACTCGCGGCTAGAAGGGGGCCGCAAGCCAGCTCTGAGGACCCGAAAATGCCCGCCAACCCTCGAAATCGCGGCAAGAAGGGGGCCGCAAGCGGGCACATCCGTGCGTCCGAGCTCACAAACTGTGCCGGTCGGGAACACAGCTGAACCTCGGGCCGTTACCGTCAGTGTCGGTGCCACATCAAACACCGATCTCACCTGTTAATAGCGCATAACTCTGGGACAGCAGTCCCAGGCCCACAACCAGTTGGGAGTATGCCCATGAGGGCACGAAATGACGCTGCCCGCCAATTCTCCATGCGGCGGCTAGCTCTTCGTGCCTTCGACCTATCCGAACGCACAGCCCGCGCCGGACGCCGGTCGGCGTCGGAACGGCTGCACCGGTGGCGCCGGATGGCATTCCTCATCATTCAATGCTCGGTCACCGCAGGCATTGCCTGGTGGGTGGGTAGTGCCCTGTTGGGGCATGGGGCACCCACATTCGCCGCCATCGCCGCCATCATCACTCTGGGTTTTTCCTACGGGCAGCGGTTGTCACGAGCCTTGGAGATCGCAGTCGGCGTGGCCGTCGGAGTGTTCGTCGGGTTGGGCTTCTCGCTGATGTTCGGCAATGGCGTGTGGCAGATCGTGGTGGTGAGCGTCATCGCGATGTCACTAGCGACGCTGCTGGGCGCTGGTCATCTGATGATCAACCAGGCAGGTGTGCAGGCCGTCATCGTCACAGCGTTCCCACTGGCGTCCCAGGGCCCACCGATGGACACCTGGATCGACGCCATGGTCGGATGCGCCTTGGCGATGCTGGTGGCCACCATCGCCCCCGGCTCACCGGTACGCCGCCCGCTCACGATCGCTGCCGAAGTTCTCCAAGAAGCAGCCGGAACACTGACCTCTGCCGTCCGGGCACTGCGTGCCTACGATGCCGAGGCCGCCGACGCCGTGTTGGACCGTGCGCGCTCCAGCGAAACCCATCTGGAGGAACTTGAGGAAGCCGTCGAAGAAGGCGTCGCGGTGGTGCGCTATTCGCCATTCCGACGCCAGCAACGTGAACAGGTGGAGGCCTACGCCGATCTAGCCGGACCACTGGACCGGCTCATGCGAAACCTGCGCGTGCTGGCACGTGGTGCCGCTGTGGCGGGGTGGCGCGGCAATCCGATGCCGGAGGAGTACCTCGAGCTGATGTCCCGGTTGGCTACCATCATGGGGTTCATGTCACGGGACATGTTCGACGGCAGACTTCCCGCTGCAGCGCGCAGCCGGTTGCAGCAACTCGCCGAGGACTCGGCCCACGTGCAGATCACCGACACCCTCTCGCCGGTCCTGATACTGGCGCAGACCCGCAATATGATCACCGACCTGCTCGAATTGATGGGGGTCGATGCCGCTAGTGCTCGTTCCAGTCTTCCTGATGTGGGTTGAACTACCCGGCGTTCTTGGGAAGGTAGCGGGAAATCAATACCCGTAGGCTGGCCTGAGGCCGAGTCTCAGGCCAGGTGAACACTCAGGTCTTCGGCCCAGGTCCAGTGCACCGCGATCCCAGGGGAGCAACCGTGTCCTACCCGCCCACCGATCAGCCCAGCTGGCCTCCGAACGATGCCAACGGGTACCCGCCACCTCCCGCGACGGGAACCAATACCGCGGGTCAATACGGTCAACCACCGGCCTACGGCACACCTGGATCCAGCTATCCCGGGCCTCCCAGCAGCGGGTACGAGTACTGGACGCCGCGACCTTCCGCTACCGATCCTGGTCTAGATCTGCCGTGGTACGGCATTGGCTTCTGGCAGGCGGTGACCCGCGCTCACAAGAAGGCGACCCGCTTTGACGGACGTGCCTCACGTGGCGAGTACTGGTGGTTCTACCTCTGGTTGCTGCTGTTGTCGATGGTCACCGTGGTGCTGGGGACCACGGTCGTGCTGCTCTCCATCGACTATTCGGCCGCGGAACCCGCACCGTCACCCATCGCGTTCGTGGTCTACGGGCTGCTGATGCTGGGGAGCACGCTGGAGGCACTACTCAGCATCCCACTGACAATCCGTCGACTGCACGACGCCGGATACAGCGGTTGGATGTACGCCACCGCGCTCATCCCCTACGCGGGCAGCGTTATCCTGATCATCCTGACCGCCAGCGATTCTAAGGCAACTGGCCTGCGGTTCGACCGACCAGGCGCTGGCTACGCACCGCCATCTCCCTCGCGCACAGCGTAGAATCCCGGCGGCTGACACCTCGACCGAAAGCCGCCTGCGTGAACCACACTCCCGCACTCCGCCCCGATGCCACTGCGGACCTGACCACCCTGTTGCGACAGCGCGTGCTGGTGCTGGACGGGGCCATGGGCACCATGATTCAGCGGCACACTCTGAGCGAAGCCGACTACCGCGGGGAGCGGTTCGCGGATTGGCCACAGGACCTGAAGGGCAACAACGACCTGCTCAGCTTGACCCAGCCGGACCTGATCCGCGAGATCCACGCCCAGTACCTGGCTGCCGGCGCGGACCTGGTAGAGACCAACACCTTCAACGCGCAATGGATCTCCATGGCCGACTACGGCATGGAGGAGCTGGCCTATGAGTTGAACGTTGCCTCCGCCAGGCTGGCACGGCAGGCGGCCGATGCGGCTACCACCCCGGATCGGCCCCGGTACGTCGCCGGTGCCATGGGACCGACCAACCGCACCGCGTCGATCTCCCCCGACGTCAATGACCCGGGTGCCCGCAACATCAGCTTTGACGAACTGGTCGACGCCTACACCCAGCAGGCCAGCGGACTCGTCGATGGCGGGGCTGACCTGCTGCTGATCGAGACCATCTTCGACACCTTGAACGCCAAGGCGGCGATCTTCGCGCTGGAGACATTGTTCGAGCAGCGCGGACGGCGGTGGCCGGTGATCATCTCCGGCACCATCACCGACGCCTCCGGCCGCACCCTGTCTGGCCAGACCACGGAGGCGTTCTGGAATTCGGTGCGGCACGCAAAACCGCTGGCCGTCGGACTCAACTGCGCCCTGGGTGCCGATGAGATGCGCCAGTACCTCGCCGAGCTGTCCAAGATCGCGGACACGTTCGTCTCCAGCTACCCCAATGCCGGGCTGCCCAATGCCTTCGGTGAGTATGACGAGACGCCGGAGGCGATGTCCGCCGTCATCGGTGAGTTCGGTTCGGCGGGGCTGATCAACATCGTGGGTGGCTGCTGCGGCACCACCCCGGAGCACATCGCCGCATTCGCGCAGGCAGTATCGACGGCGACCCCCCGGCA
>JBKEBC010000085.1:0-22728 GCA_047972965.1 Beutenbergiaceae bacterium
GGCCAGTGACGATCCGGCCGCCGGTAAACAGGATGCGGCGCTCTGGATCATCCTGCAGCCGTGTGATCTGATCAAACGAGCTCTGCTGATGCGCAGTAGACATCCGAGACGACCCTCCATCCGGAACCGGGCATCCCCACCCATACACGTCAGCATAGATGAGCTACTCCCGCTCGCCACCAGAGCGCACTGGGGGCACGTCTGCTCAGCAAAGGTGCGCCCAGGCACGGTCACGGGCCCACAACTCCGCATCGGCGATAGCACCACGGGTCACGTCCTCACCCCGGACGCCGTCATGTTCGCCAACCACCCGGCTCACGGTATCCACGATGTCGAGAAATGCGATATGCCCGCCGAGAACGGCTGCCACCACAGACCTCATTGACTCAACAAGGCCCGAACCCTCGACCAACGTTTCCGTTGGCAAGGGTTCGAGCCTTGTGCGTGGGGTGGAGCTAAGGGGATTCGAACCCCTGACCTCTTCCATGCCATGGAAGCGCGCTACCAACTGCGCCATAGCCCCGTGGGGAACCCAAGCGGGCCTGTGCAAGTGTAGTCGAGTGGGCCCCAATTCGAAAATCAGCCTCAGACACCGATGTCATGCCGGAACAACCGCCATGCTGGGGCACCGCCGCTATTGGGCTGCAGCTCAGACCAATGGCAATTGGCTACCCCGGGAATCCCCCTCCAGGTATCAGGATCCTGGCCAAGTAGGGTGGTGATTCCAGCTCCGATCGCGGCGCCGTGGGTGACCGCGATCAGTACCTGTTCGGGCTCAAGTTCGCCAGCCTGCTCATTGATCGCAGCAGCCACGCGGGTACCGGTAGCAGCTCGAGACTCCATGCCGATCCCAGCGGGGAGGCCCCCGCGTTCCCAGAGAGGGAATTCCTGTGGCCAGCCAGCTTTGATCTCAGCCCGCGTTAGACCCTCCCACTGCCCGAAAGCTCGTTCGCGCAGTCGCTGATCCGGTCGCACCTGCCCCCCGCACGCCGCAGCCACCGCCGCCGCGGTGTCGATCGCGCGGCGCAGGTCCGAACTGATAATTGCCGCTGGCTCCAGCGTGGCTAAGGCTTGGGCAACCTCGGATGCCTGTCGTTTGCCCACGTCGTCCAGGTCAACATCAGCTTGTCCTTGTAGCCGGGCCGCCACGTTCCATGGGGTGCGGCCATGTCGCAGCAGCACCACGGTGGCAGTCAAGACACCTGCGCAGGGAGGTCGACCACCGGGCAGTCCTTCCACAACCGTTCCAGAGCGTAAAACTCCCGGTCTTCCTCATGCTGGACGTGCACCACGATGTCGCCATAGTCCAATAGCACCCAGCGTGCCTCACTGACGCCCTCCTTGCGTAGCGCCTTGACGCCTTCAGCATGCATCGCTTCCTCGACACCATCAACGATGGCGCGCACCTGACGCTCACTGGTACCGGAGGCCACCACGAACACATCTGTCAGCGCCAGTCGCTGTGAGACGTCCAGCGCAATCACAGTCTGTGCCATCTTCTCGTAGGCGGCACCGGCCGCCAACACGGTCAACTCCACCGCCCGCTGGGTCGCGCTCACGTCACCAAACTCTCGATTGCCGGCATGAGGAAAGTCTGCGCCACATCGGCCCCCCATACGATCCGATAGACCAAGAGGCCCAGCACCACCATGATGATCACCAACACCACGACCATGAGCGCCGTCAGCCATCTGGGCATGTGATGTTCCTCCGCCGCAGCGGCAGGAGGCTGGGCGAGGGGCTGCGGAGCGGACACCGGCTCCGGCCCAAGCGCCAGGCCTTGATGCTGATCAATCGGCGGGGAGGGAAACTGCTCCCAAGCTGGCTGCTGACCGAATGGAGCTGGTGCCGGATCCGCACCGGCCAGCAACGACTTCATCGACTTGGGCTCCTGGCCCGGCTCCGATGAGTCCTCGGACGGTAGCGGTTCGGGCACCACCTGGGTGGATGCGACATCAGGGGTGGGCGCCGGGGCTGGTGCCGCCGCACGCTCGGCCGGCGAACGCCGTTGTGCCGAAGCATCCTGCGGCGCTGGTGGCCGCTCCTGGCTCGTCGCCGGATTCGACGCCGGGATTGGCGGCAGCAGTGTGGTGGACTGGTTGTCTGGGATAGTCACCGGGCCGGTCGTCTGCGGCGGGAACACCACACGGTGGCGGGTGGGAGCCGGTTCTGGCCAGCCATGTACTTGGGCCATCGCCGCGTTCACCCCGTGATGCGGTGTCGGCGGAGTGGGTGCGGGAACAGCCGGCGCCGCTGACGGGCTTGGTACTCCTTGGGCAGTCGCGGCTTCTCGTTGCTCCCGCTCGCGCAGCTCCCGCCGTGTCAGTTGCATCTCGCCGGTCGTCGCGGGCTTCGCGGATGTCTCCAGTTGGGAAGTCGGCGCGGGTTGAGCAGGTGTCTGCGGTTTGACCGCCTCCCGCTCAAGGGTGGTGTCATTGACGCCCGAGGTAGCCAGTTCACGCGCCCGCAATTCGCGTCGAGTCAACGTCTCGGATGGGCCGGTCGCCAGTTCAGGGGCAGGTGCAGCCGCGGGCTGTTGCACTGCCCGCTCAGCCTCCCGGCGGCGTCGACGTTCACCCACCATGGGTCCATTGTCACTCATGTGTGTCCTCCGGAACGGCAGTTAGTCGGCGAGGTGCCACCGACGGGCTGGTCCAGGTGCTCGAATTCAGGTAGAGCCCGTGCTTTCCGATGTACTGCACCACACCGTCAGGCACGAGATACCACACCGGTTTTCCACTCTGAACCCGCTCACGGCAGTCGGTTGATGAGATCGCCATCGCTGGAATCTCCAGGAGCGAGAACTCCCCCGGCGGCAAAGGCTCGACATCGGCTTCGTGTCCCGGCCGAGTCACGCCCACAAAGTGCGCCAGCGACCACAGCTCGTTGACGTCTTTCCACTGTGCGATCTGACTGAGGGCATCCGCACCGGTAATGAAGAACAGGTCAGCGTCTGGGTATTGGCCCCGCAACTGACGCAAGGTGTCCACGGTGTAGGTGATCCCCTCGCGGTCAATTTCGACCCGGGATGCGGAAAATCGCGGATTGGACGCAGTCGCAATGACGGTCATCAGGTACCGGTGTTCTGCCTGCGTCACTTGTCGATCTGCTTTAAATGGCTGAGTACCGGTTGGGACGAAGAGGACCTCATCGAGGCCAAACTCATTCGCGACCTCACTGGCAGCAACCAAGTGGCCGTGGTGGATCGGATCGAACGTGCCGCCCATCACCCCAATGCGGGAGGACGTCGCTGAAGCCGCAGTCATAGTGCAATCACGCGGGTTGCCCGCAGGCAAGCCAACGTGTCAGCGGTCGCGGTACCGGCTGCCAAAGCTACGGAAAGCAAAGGTGATCACCAGCAAGGCGACCAAGATCACCATCGTCACAATGCCGTACCCAATCGGCAGCAACTGCGGCGCTTGCCCCGTCTGCTCGCTGGCCAGGTGCACCAGAGAACTTCCCATCGAACTCAACCTCTCCTCGTGTCAAACAGGACCATTCTGACATGAGCGCGGCAGCATTACCCTCGCACGTGGCCCTCACCCTCGACAATCCAGGTGGAAGTGGTCAGTTCCGCGAGACCCATCGGCCCGCGCGCATGGAGTTTCTGGGTGGAAATCCCGATCTCGGCACCGAGCCCAAGTTCGCCACCGTCGGTGAACCGCGTTGACGCGTTCACCATGATGGCTGCGGAGTCTAGTTCGGTGGTGAACCGGCGCACCGATGCCGTATCCGAGGTCACGATGGCCTCGGTGTGACCCGAGCTGTACTCCCGGATGTGATCAAGAGCCTCATCGAGGTCACGCACCACCCGGACCGCGAGATCCATCGAAAGATACTCGGTGCGCCAGTCTTCCTCGGTCGCTGGGACAACGGTCACCGATGGTGGCGCCCATAAGGCCGCTGTCTCATCGGCATGCAGCACCACTCCGGCCTGCGATAGTGCCGTTAGCACCGGCGGAAGTAGCCGCTGGGCGGCATCAGCATGGACCAACAGCGTCTCGGCAGCATTGCAGACGCCGGTGCGGTGCGTCTTGGCATTCACCGTAATCGCCACCGCTTTTTCGACGTCGGCACTGGCGTCCAGATACACGTGACAGTTGCCAACGCCGGTCTCGATCACCGGCACCGTCGATGAGGTCACCACGGTTTGGATGAGGTCAGCACCACCACGGGGCACCAGCACATCCACCAATCCGCGGGCCTGCATCAACGCGCGGGCACCGGCCCGGCCATAGGCGTCAATCGAGGCCACCAACTCCCGTGGTAGCCCAACCTGCTCCAGTGCGCCTTGCAGCACGGCGACGATCGCCTGGTTCGATTCGGCAGCAGCAGAGCCGCCGCGCAGCACCACCGCATTGCCTGACTTGAGGGCCAACCCCGCAGCATCGACGGTCACGTTGGGGCGGGCCTCATAGATCATGCCGACCACGCCCATCGGCACCCGGGTCTGACGCACCCGCAACCCGTTGGGCAGTTGGACGCCCCGGATCACCTCACCGACCGGGTCGGCCAAGCCAGCTAACTCACGCAACGCATCCGCGATGGCCTGGATGCGCCCGTCGTCCAGGCGTAGCCGGTCCACCAGGGATGGCGCCATTGCGGCTTTGCTCTCCCGGTCGCAATCGACACCGTTGGCAGCGACGATCGCGCCCTGCTGGGCGATGAGCGCATCTGCCATCGCATGCAACGCGGCATTCTTGAGGTCGCCGGTCGCGGTGGCCAGCTCCCGGGCTGCGACCTTGGCAGACCGCGCAATCGCCGCGACCGCCGCCACCACATCCTCGCCCTCGGACACCTGCTCACTCCCGGCCACCTGTGCCGTCATTTCAACGCTCCTACCTCACCTGGCAGCTGGTAGCCGCCCTGACCACCCCAGCCTACGCGGCCACCGGCTGTTGACGGCGTGCCCGTGCCCGAGCGCCAGCCCGTGCTGGGGTGTCAGCGGTTTCGGGCACCGGTGGCACCGTGTTGCGCAAGCCTCGGCGTTCCAGTTCGGGCAGTACCTCGGTCACCACTGCCAGCACATCGGTTGGCACAGAGGTGGGGATGATGGTGAACCCATCGGCGGCACCAGCATCAACCCATTCCTGCCACAGGTCCGCGAGACCGGTCGCGGTACCGACGAAGGTCAAGGTCGTCGGCTCGGCGCTAGGGTCGAGCGCGGAGAGCAGGTCAGCGCGAGCCTGAGCACCCTCATCGTCAGAACCGATCACGGCGGTCAGATCGACCACCACCTTCACGGCGTCTGCGTCCCGGCCCCAGTCTCGGGCGGCCTGACGGATGGCGCTACGGATCTCGATGGCCTGCGCCAGCGAGGCCGGGCGCACACGGGCAATATCAGCCCGGCCTGCTGCCAGTTCAAGGTCGACCGCACTGTCCACGGCGATAACCACCTGTGGCGCATTTTCAACCTTGCGGCCCGAGCTCACGTGGGAGGTTATGGCGTCAATGCCGCGCGTCGACAATCGGGGTGCATGCTGGTCGATCTGCCAGGCAGCGCGGCCAACCGTTGCTTTGTGGATGGTGCCAATAGCGTCTGCAACGCTAGCGATATCGCCGTTGGCTGGTACCGCGGCAGCGATGGTCGCCCGGGATGTGTGACGGCCAAGTCGGGCGGCCGCGACCGCTCCATCAAGCCAGTCGTCGCGGCGGCGGCCACCAAGCCGGAATGAGGAATCGAGAGCTAAGAGGTCCACCCCGCCCTTGTCGGCCAAGGTCGCTAGTCCCGCGAGTCGGCCCATGATGAAGGCTTGAGCATCGGTGCTGTCATCGGAGGCGAAACCCCGTGGGGCGCTGGTGCTGGAAAGATCGAGACCAATGATGGTGGAGCGGTACTGCGAAGTCATGTGTATGCCGTTTCGTGAGCAGGTTCGGAGAACTACTCGGCGAGCACCGCCTGGCATCAGAATCGAGCGTCGACTCTGGGAGCGCTCCTAGCCGAGGGGGGCACTAGGCATCGCCGAGAACCGGCGGCCTGCTGTGCCTGAGGGGCGTCGGACTAGGCCGACATCCCACACATGCACATACACATGCACATCGCCACAGGGGTCGAACGCTGAATGCGAGCGAATTCCTGGGACTGGGCCTGTGCCATGTGCTGATATTCCCTATCTCTGAGTGCCGCTAGGGCTGGTGCGCTTGCAGGGCACCGGTGGTGCCTGCCTGGTCATCACCCGGGGCACCCCACCGCATCTGGAGGGTTGCCGGTCAGCTAGCCGGGGCTTTGTGCTGACACTCAAGACCGAGGCACACACTAAGACGAGCGTCGGTGAAAAGTCAACTACTGCCTGTACCGGTGTCAGCAGACCGGACGACCACCAGGTCATCTCGGTGCACCACTTCCCGGTCACGACTTTGACCGAACCGTTCCCGGATCTGGGCCGAGCTCAGCCCCAGGCGCGGGGCTAGTTCTTGGGCTCCGTAGCTGCTCAGGCCACGTGCCACGACCACACCATCTGGCCCGACCAGCTCTACCGGATCACCGGCGTCAAAACTCCCGTGGACGGCGGTCACCCCGGCCGCTAGCAGGGACTTTTTTCCGGCGGTGATCGCCTGTACGGCACCGGCGTCGAGCACGATGTGGCCACGGGTATCGGCAGCGTGCGCCAGCCACAGACGCCGAGTCCGCACCCGCCGCCCTGCCGGGGTGAACCAGGTTCCAACGTCGGCGCCAGCCAGGGCGGCATCGAGGGTGTCAGCCCTGGTCAACACCACCGGAACCCCAGCACCAGCAGCACTGGAGGCGGCAGCGACCTTCGTGACCATCCCCCCGGTACCCACGTGTGACCCGGTCGCCGTGATCTCCAGTTTCGCCAGCTGCGCGGCATCGGTTACCTCGGCGATCCGCTGGGCACCGGCGTGGGTGGGCGGTGCCGTGTAGAGGGCGTCCACATCGGTGAGCAGCACCATGGCGTCGGCTTGGGTCAGGTGTGAGGTCAGGGCAGCCAGCCGGTCGTTGTCGCCGAATTTGATCTCGTGGGTGGCGACAGCGTCGTTTTCGTTCACGATCGGCACCACGCCAAGTTCCAGCAACCGGTTCAGCGCCCGTTGGGCGTTGCGGTAGTGGCCTCGGCGGATCACATCTTCAGCGGTGAGTAGCACCTGCGCCACCCGCAACCCGTGGGCCGCGAAGGCCCGCGTGTAGTGGGCAATGAGGAGCCCTTGGCCGACGCTGGCGGCAGCTTGCTGGGTGGCGAGGTCTTGCGGGCGCCCTGCCAGTCCCAACACCGGTAGCGCAGCTGCAATCGCCCCGGAGGACACCAGCACCACCTCACCGCCGCGGGCTCGCCGGGCAGCAAGGCTATTGACCAGCGCAGTTAGACGTGCGACGTCGAGGTGCCCGTCGGCGTCGGTCAGCGAGGATGAGCCAATCTTGACCACCACCCTGCGGGCCCGGGTGACATCAGCGAGGGCAGCGCGATCAAGGACGCGTGCAGCGGTGCCAGCTCTCACCCGTCCTCCTCGGTCTCTCGCTCGGTCCACAGCTGGGCCCGAGCTGCGCTCTTAGCATCCATCCGGTCATGGAATTCTTCCCGCTTTTGCGCACGGGTGGGTCGCTGGCTCTGTTCCAGGCGCAGGTCGGCGCCGCGGGCACCCAGGAGCTCCGGACCTGTGCTCATGGTGGGTTCCCAATCGAAGATCACCCCGTTGGGACCGTCACCGATCACCACCTCATCGCCTGCTACTGCCCCGGCAGCCAGCAATGCCTCTTCGACCCCGAGGCTCGCAAGCCGGTCCGCTAGGTAGCCAACAGCTTCATCGTTGGTGAAGTTGGTCTGTCGCACCCAGCGTTCTGGTTTGTCCCCCGTGACCAGGAAGTAGACATGATCGGTGCTGCGGCGCACCACCTCAAAGCCGCCGCGCTCACGTCTGCGGTCAACTGCCTTGGGCCGTAGCACTGGCAGCACCGGCTGCGCGGTCGGAGCATCCCTGCGAGCCTGCGCTACCACCTGAGCCAGCGCGAAGCTCAGCGGACGCAAGCCCTCATGGGACGCCGTCGAGATCTCAAACACGCGTAGTCCACGAGTTTCCAGTTCGGGGCGCACCAGCTCCGCCAGATCGCGAGCTTCCGGAACATCGATCTTATTCAGGACGACCAGCCGTGGCCTGTCGGCGAGCGGCACCCGACCACCCTCGATGCCCAGATCGGCCGAATAGGCCGCCAGTTCAGCTTCGATCACGTCATAGTCGCTGATCGGGTCTCGACCTGGTTCCAAGGTGGCGCAGTCCAGCACATGGACCAGAACCGCGCACCGCTCAATATGACGCAGAAACTCCAGGCCCAGTCCACGTCCGGTACTGGCGCCGGGAATCAGCCCCGGCACATCGGCCACCGTGAATCGCTCTTCTCCAGCCTGCACCACACCCAGATTCGGGACCAGGGTGGTGAACGGGTAGTCAGCGACCTTGGGGCGCGCGGCCGAAATCGCAGCGACCAGCGAGGACTTTCCCGCCGAGGGGTAGCCAATCAGCGCCACATCGGCCACGCTCTTCAGTTCCAGAACTACCTCGGCCTCGGCTCCGGGCTCGCCCAGCAACGCGAATCCGGGCGCCTTCCGCTTGGGTGAGGCCAGCGCCGCATTGCCCAGCCCCCCACGCCCTCCCGCCGCAACCACGAACTGGGTACCGACTCCCATCAGATCGGCGAGCACCCGCCCGTCGCGACTCTTGACGACGGTCCCTTCCGGCACCCGAACTACGAGGTCTTCCGCATTCTTTCCGGCCCGCATATCCCCCGCACCCTGTCCGCCATTGGTGGCGCGCCGGTGGGGGGCATGGGAGATATCCAGCAGCGTGGTCACATCGTCGCTGACGCGCAGCACCACATCGCCACCATCGCCACCGTTGGCGCCGTCAGGCCCACCTAGCGGCTTGAACTTTTCCCGGTGGATCGAGGCGCAGCCATGCCCGCCGTCACCGCCGTAGGCGTGTAACACCACGCGATCGATGAAGCTCGTCATGGCAGGCCATCCTCAGCAGGTAGGGGAAAGCGCTAAGGGCGGAACGGCTGCTCGCCGATCCGCCCTTAGCGTGTGAAAGTCTCGTCGATACTCAGGCGTTGGCTAGTTCCGCCGGAACGATGTCCACAACCTTGCGACCCCGGCGGGTGCCGAACTGCACCGAGCCGCCTGCGAGGGCGAAGAGCGTGTCGTCACCACCACGGCCGACGTTCTCACCAGGGTGGAAATGGGTGCCGCGCTGGCGCACGATGATCTCACCAGCGCGCACAACCTGACCGCCGAACCGCTTCACGCCGAGGCGCTGTGCGTTCGAGTCGCGACCATTGCGGGATGAGCTTGCGCCCTTCTTGTGTGCCATGTCGAAGTCCTTCGCAGCTAGTTCGTGGCGGGTGTTACTTGATGCCGGTGATCTTGATTCGGGTCAGTTCCTGACGGTGACCCTGACGGCGACGGTAGCCAGTCTTGTTCTTGAACTTGCCCACCGTGATCTTTGGGCCACGCTCGTCGCGGACGATCTCAGCGGTGACCTTCACCTTGGAGAGGTCCTTGGCGGCGGAGGTGATCTTGTCACCATCGACCAGCAGCACTGGGGTGAGCTGGATCTTGCTTCCGGCGTCTCCAGTTACTCGGTCCATGACGACGATGTCGCCGACTGAGACCTTTTCCTGCCGACCACCGGCCTTGACGATCGCGTACACCACGGCTTCGCTCATTTCTCGTTCGAACATGTCCTGCCTGCTGCCGGTGCCGGGGGTATCAGATCCCTGAGTTTGCGGGCACGGCGCAGCGCACCGAGGGACCACTCTAATCGAAACTGGCGCCTAGGCCAAACCGTGTGCCTACCGCTGCCCCTGGTCCGCCGACGGAGAGTTCTCCCCGTCCCAAACCACCATCGCGTCGCATCGGTGCTCTAACCTGTGGCTCGATATGGCTTCTATCCCGCTCCTGTCACCGACCACACCGCGCACCACTGTTCAGGTACTTGAGGCCCGCGGTGGCAATCCGGCGGATGTCACGCATGAGTTGATCACCTCGGCCATGACCTCCCTTTCACAGATACTGGTGTTGTTGCCACCACAGCAGCGGCAATTGCGCAACCAGTTCTTGACGCTGTTCACCCTTCTGCAGCAGGTTCAGCCCCTTCTTGCTCCAGATTCGCCGTTGTACTGGCGCCAGCGACCTGGTTATTACTCGGACGAGTCGGCCGAGCCCGCATCCCGACGCATGACCGTCATCACCGGGGCCCCGGTCGGTGAGAAGCTCGCGAGCATCGATGGGGAGGCAATCTACGGGTTCAGTCAATCGCTGGCAGAGCTGATGGAGTATCTGAGGTTCGCTACCAGTCAGTGGCTAACCGGCGCCCAGCACGTTGGCTTCCCCCGGATAGCGATGGCCGCCAATCTGGCGCATGCAGCATCAGCGGTGGATCATCTGGCCGTCATGTTCGGGGCGGCGATGTGGGCCTTCGAGCATCCGCCTGTGCCTGGCATACCAGCCTCAGGTGGCCGAATCGAGTTGCGGCCCGGCCCACGCGCAACGCCCATGACCAAGTGGGCCCGCCAGGCCCGGGTGCTGTTCATGGCTGACCGGGTGGAACTGATAACGGCGACCGGACGGGAAGTCATCGGCACGCCGACGCCCATCGCCTTCTTGATGCACGTTGTTCCAGGGGCACCCGCCTCGGTTGTGCAGCGCTACGATCCGGCGGAGCGATACGCCCCAGTCGAGCATTTCGATGACCTTGGAGTCATCCACTTCTGCCATGCCGGTGGCAACAGTCTCGGTTCCATCGCGGTGGCTGACTGGCTCGCTCAGCCCGCCATCACGCTGGCCCAGGGAGCACACACCGGCCCTCCGACCGGTCTGCGTGGCTATGAACGATCAGTTCATGCACTCCGGGCCGCCGGAATCACCGCAGGTGCCGCGACGTTGGGCGTCCCGATCAAGCTTGGCGTCCAGCACCCAAGAAATTTCATCCAATTGCGAGACGACAGCTTCCTCTTCCGGCCCGGTGCCTACGCTGAGGCTGCCCGCCCTCCCTCGATCGCCGCCCGGCCGATCCGCCCCGCTCCGCACTTCACCCCCTATATGGGCTGGGCTACCAATCCGATGCGCGCACTGTTGCGTCGCAAACGGCGGCGAGGGGCGCGCTCGGTGGACCTCGGGCCCGGCAACCCGGTCACCGAGATCCTACGGTGGTGCTATCCAGGCACCTTGTGGGCCGGGATGGTGCTGACCAGCCTGTTCCCGACCTGGTGGACCCTCATGTTGGTGCTCATCGCGATGGCCACAGTTGCCGAACCCTGGTTGACCTGGCTGTTTCGCTGGCTCACGGATATCAACCGGCAGCCCATCAAGGCCAGCTACCAGCCCGGTACCGGGACTTCCAGCACTCGCGGCTTCCAACTCCGAGCCAGGCTGTTTTTCGATGGCACCGACATCGGTGTCCGTAGCGGCAGTGGACACCAGGTTTGGGTCAGCGGGCCATCAGATCCCGATCGCGGTGTTGTCGCACTGCATCGCCTCACCCATGAGGGCTCCACCTGGGGATTCGCGTTCGTCGACAGGATCGGCGACTGGCGCCTGGTGTTGCCTGCCCCAGCCTGGGTCGAAGGCGACAACGTCAATCCCCTCGCTGGGTTTGCACAGGCGGCCGGGCTCGAGCTGAGCGACTATGAAACCGCTCCGGTGGACTTGACCAATGATGTGTTGGCCCCCATAAGCGGCACCGCTACAGCCACCCATCCTCGTTCGAGCGGGCCGCTGACGGCTGGGATGGTCCGCACTGCGATTCATGCCGTACTGGCAGGTGTGGTGATCGCCGTCCTCGGCACCATCACCGCGTTTCAAGCCCTCGCAGTCGCCGCAATAGCCGCGATAGCCCTGATTCCAGTGGCGTGTCGGGCCATATGGCGACGTTGGGCGAGAGGCAGCTAGCTGGCGTCCTCGCTGGTCGGCTCAACCTCGCTGACGGCAACCTCAGCGGCCGACTCAACCTCGCTGGCCGGCTCAACCTCGCTGACGGCAACCTCAGATGCCGCGACCCCCTCAGGCGCACTGACGGCCAGGTCAGGAACCTCTTCCCCGACCACCGGTGCCAAGGAAGGCTCGCTGTGCTGCTGTTCGTCGTGGGCATGCGCGGCAGCCGCGGCAATCGTGGCGAGCGTCGCTCGAACCTGCGCCCGCTGCTTGTCATCCTCTGGTTGTTCTGGGGGGCTCTGCCGCCGAGACCGACCGCGACCACTACGTGGGGCCGAATCGTCGTCCTCTGCGGCCTGCGGGCCATCGATAGGCTCATCGTGCAGCATGACACCCCGGCCATGGCAGTGCTCGCACGGGCTGCTGAACGCTTCGAGCAGACCTTGACCCACGCGCTTGCGAGTCATCTGGACCAGGCCTAGTGAGGTGACCTCTGCCACCTGGTGCCGAGTCCGGTCGCGGCCGAGGCACTCCACCAATCGACGTAGAACCAGATCCCGGTTCGACTCCAACACCATGTCGATGAAGTCGACCACGATGATGCCGCCGATATCGCGTAGCCGCAGCTGCCGCACGATTTCTTCGGCTGCCTCCAGGTTGTTCTTGGTGACAGTCTCCTCCAGCGTGCCGCCGGAACCGGTGAACTTGCCAGTATTGACATCGATGACCGTCATGGCTTCGGTGCGGTCGATCACCAAGGATCCACCCGAGGGCAACCACACTTTGCGGTCCAGGCCCTTGGCTAGCTGTTCATCGATCCGGTGGGCAGCAAAGACATCCTGCGCAGCGGTCCAATGATGAAGTCGCTCACGCAAGTCGGGCGCCACCGTGGCCACATACTCCGAGATCGTCTTCCACGTGTTGTCACCAGAAACCGTCAGTGAGCGGAAGTCCTCGTTGAAGACATCGCGTACCACCCGGGTGGCCAGCTCCGGCTCACCTTGCAGCAGGCTCGGCGCGGCCGCCGATGGCTTCTTCGCCTTCTTGTCGATGTTCTCCCAGGCTTTAGTCAAGCGTTCGACGTCCAGACGCAACGCTTCCTCGCTGGCACCTTCGGCCGCCGTTCGGACGATGACTCCGTGGCCGGTAGGCACGATCTCCTTGAGGATCTTCTTCAGCCGGCTCCGCTCGGTATCTGGCAGCTTGCGGGAGATACCAGTCATGGCGCCGGACGGCACCAACACCAGATAGCGTCCCGCCAAGGTGACCTGAGAGGTGAGCCGGGCACCCTTTTGGCCAATCGGATCCTTGGTGACCTGCACCAGGACCGAATCGCCAGCTGAGAGGGCCTGCTCGATCCGGCGCGGCTGGCCGTCCAGGCCGGCGGCATCCCAGTTGACCTCGCCGGCATAGAGCACCGCGTTGCGACCCCGGCCGATGTCTACGAAAGCGGCCTCCATGGAGGGCAGCACGTTCTGCACCCGGCCGAGATAGACATTGCCGACCATGGAGGTTTGTGCTTGGCGGGCTACAAAGTGCTCCACCAGAATGTCGTCTTCCAACACCGCGATCTGGGTGCGGCCACCACGTTCACGCACCACCATCGAGCGCTCCACCGACTCCCGGCGGGCCAGGAACTCAGCCTCGGTGATGATGGCTCGCCGTCGATTCGCGTCCCGGCCATCGCGCCGACGTTGACGCTTAGCCTCGAGCCGGGTTGACCCCTTCAGCGCAGTGACCTGATCACGGGCGCGGGCACCGTCGTCGCGGCCGGATCGGGACCGGCGTCGCCTGCGACGGCGCGAACCCCCGCTGCCTTCACCACTGCTTGCCTCGTCGGCAGCATCGCCATCACGAGCAGCGCCGTCCTCGGCTGCCTCTGACTTGCCAGACTTGCCGGACTTCTCTGACTTACCAGAGTCGCCAGACTTGCCGGACTTCTCCGACTTACCAGAGCCGCCACCCTTACCGGACTTCTCCGACTTGCCAGACTTCTCTGACTTGCCAGATTTGCCGGACTTCTCCGGCTTACCAGAGCTGCCGGACTTCTCCGGCTTACCGGAGCTGCCCGCCTCCGTCACGGCATCGCCGGACTCGACCGTCGCCACCTCATCAGCCTCAGTCCCGTCGCCGGAATCCACCTCATTCTCAACCGACTTGGACTTTCGCCGCCCACGACCGCCACGACGGCGGCGGCGCTTAGGTGTCGATGATTCCTCCGAGTCCTCCACAGAGCCATCGCCGCCCCCGGAGCCATCGTCCTCACCCGCATCGACACCTGGCGCTTCGTCGGTCTGGCCCGTCGGAGCTCCGGCAGGTGCCGAGGCGCGCCGACGGCGACGCGGAGTCAGGTCTGGCTCCTGGAACAGCAGCGCCGTTGCTGGCAATCGAGGTGCATCCTCATCACTGGAATCCCCGCGCATGCCCCCATCGTTGCCCGAAGGATCGCCGATGGCACCGGCCGGTCGATCACCGGCTCCAGGATCGTTGGCGGAATCCGTGACCCCGAATTCAGCGAGCACATCGATCGCTGGAACCTCAGGGGTTCCGGCCGGACGGGTGGCACGCCGGGATCGGCGGCGCCCCGAGCTATTGCCTGCTGCATCGGCGTCGATGGTGGAATCGGTGCTGGTTACTTGGCTGACGTCGTCGTTGTCCACGTCGCTCCAACGCACTAGTACGCCGTACCACCGAACTGTGCGATTTGTTGGTCGGCCACCGCTTTTCGCGAGGCCGGGCTGTGGAAAAAGTCTGTATCTGCGATATCTCTCGCGAGCGTTTCGCGGTGAGATTTCACCGGTGTCACCGCCGAGTCATGGTGGACTCGTGGGTGTGATGCCCGTTGCCCGCGACTTCCTGGACTGGTATCGCGGCAACGCTGCACCCCAACGACCGTGCTGGTGGTACCGGGCTGATCGACGGGTACGGAACTCCTCGATCGGCCGTGAGCCAGTATGTCATACCCTCCCCGCTAACCCCCGCTTCTCGACCTCGGCGCGCCAGCGGGACCTTCGGCGCCATGAGCATGGGATCGTTGTATTCCCGACCTGGTGACGCTGTCTCGGGGATCACGGGCCGGAGCTGACCGAGCACCAGGTGGAAGCGGGACGATGATGGACAACGACGAAGACCCCATCGTGGACGCCGTGCTGGCGGTCACCACCGCTGCCCACACCGCGCAGTTGCTGACCAATGTCGTCGACGCCGCCCGCCGGATCACCGGTGCCGAGTACGGCGCACTCTCGGTGCTGGCCAGCGATGGTCATCCAGCGACCTTCATACACAGTGGTGTGCAGGCCGAGGTCGCCGAGCATCTGGCTGATCCGCAGGGGCGGGGCGTGCTCAGCGCTATCGAAGCCGACACCGTCGTCATGGTCCAGGACGTTCGCTCACACCCTCAGTTCACCGGCTTCCCAGCTGGACATCCGCCTATCACCTCGTTCCTGGGGGTACCCATCGTGGTCGACGGGGCCCTTCGCGGTCGTCTCTACCTGGCTCAGAAGCCGGGCGGATTTACCGACCGTGATCAGCACGGCGTCCAGGCGCTGGCTCGGGCTGCGGGACATGCGATCGACACCTCCGACGTCGTGCGTCTGGCCCGAACCCGGGAACGTTGGCTCGCGGTCGGTCAGGAAGTCACCACCGCGATGTTGGAAGGCAGCGAAGCCGAAGATGCGCTGGAGCTGATTGCCGCCCGGCTGCGGGTGGTCGCCGAGGCCGACGCCGCCTGCCTGGTGCTGCCCGGCATGGGCGAGGACTGGGTCATCGAGATCGCCGACGGCGCCGCCGCCCCCGAACTTGTCGGGATCCTCATGCCGACCCAGGGCCGAGCTCACCGGGTGTTGGCCTCCCGTTCTGGGATCGTGGTGCGTTCGTTCGAGCGCACCACTAGTCTGCGGGTGCCCCAGTTCGGCCAGTTCGGGCCAGCACTCTATGCACCGCTGGTGGTGGGCGAGCAGAGCACCGGAGTGATCATCCTGTTGCGGGCACGCGGGGCCCCGGAGTTCACGCCCACCGAACTGCAGATCGCTGAGTCGTTTGCACGGCAGGCCGCACTGGCCTTGGAGCTTGCCCAAGCTCGACGGTCCCAGGATCGCGCAGCACTGCTCGATGAACGGGCCCGAATCGCACGCGACCTGCACGATCTGGCAATTCAGCATCTGTTTGCCACCGGTTTAGCCATCGCCCACGCCCGAGATGACCTGCCAAGTTCGGCGTCGGGAAAGCTGGGGCAGGCGCTGGCCGGCCTGGATGAGGCCATTGCCCAGATTCGAGAAATTGTGCATGCGCTTCACCGGGACGCAGTCCCCACCGACCCGATGGAACGTGTGCGACGTGAACTTGACCTGACCAGCTCTGCCCTGGGGTTCGAACCAGCCCTCCGTTTACTCCCGAACGCCCTGACAGTGGAGAGCTGGGCCCAGGCAGCCACCCTCGAACTGATCGACGATGTGGTTGCGGTGGTGCGTGAAGGCCTCTCCAACGCCGCCAAGCACGCCCGCGCCGACACGGTCGCGGTTGAGGTGGAGGTGGGCACCGCCGCCGTGGACATCCGAGTGGTCGACGACGGTCGAGGCATTGCCACCGACCGCAGCCGATCGTCGGGATTGGCCAACCTGGCGCGACGCGCGGAAAACTGGGGTGGGACCTTTCAGGTACAGCCAGGCGATGACGGCGGCACGGTGCTGAGCTGGCGCGCCCATCCCTAGCAGGCCCCGGCACCTCAAGCCTCAGGGACGCCAGCGACCTCGCTGCCCGACCACCCACGCGGCGGCCTGGGTGCGCCGCTGCAGCCCGAGCTTGGCCAACAAGCCGGTGACGTGATTCTTCACCGTCTTCTCGGCCACCCCCAACTCGTCGGCTATCTCCCGGTTGGCCATGCCGTCGCCGATAAGCTCCAGCACCCGGCGCTCGCTCGGGGTCAGTTGCGCCATGGGGTCGACCGGCGCCGATGGCATGCTGGCGCGTCCGATCAGGTTGCGCCCAGCCGCCACTTCCCGGACGGCGGCAACAATCTCCTCCCCGCGCACGGTCTTAAGCAGGAAGGCGCGCGCACCGTACTCCCGGGCCGAGCGCAGCGCATCCGGATCCTCGAACGAGGTCAGCACTACGGCAGCACAGCCGGGGATATCGCGAGCCGCCTCGATCACGTCCAACCCGGTGCCGTCTGGAAGCTGCAGGTCGACCAGGAGCACTTGGGGCCGCACTAGTGGCAGGCGTCGTCTGGATTCGGCCACGTCCGATGCTTCCGCGACGATACTCATTCCCTCGGCACGGTCGATCGCTTGGGCAACGCCGCGACGGACCACCTCGTGGTCGTCGATCAGCATCACCGAGATATCCCCAGTCACATTCGGCAGCGTAGCGAGCGGGGCGGCCAGTGTCAGGCCGGTGCAGTCGAACGACGAACGATCAGCTCGACCGGCAGGCTGCGCAATCCTGGCTCAGGCGGGTGCGGGGCCACCAGCAGGTCGACCGCCTGCCGCCCCAGCTCGGCCGCTGGAACACTGACGGAGGTCAGCGCTGGAGCCAGCAGCCTGGCTACCGGCACGTCGTCAAAACCGATGATGCTCAGCTGCTCTGGCACCACCACTGCCCGATCGGCCAACTGGCCGAGCATGCCCAATGCGAGCTGATCATTGAAGGCCAGCACCGCGCTTACCTGGGCAGCCAACGCCCGGTCGACCGCCGCCCGACCACCTGCTGACCCTGGCCGGAACGACCCCAGGTCCACGATCTCCTGCTGGGTGGCTGCGTCTGCTAATCCAGCCCGTCGCGCCGCGTCCGACCACGAGCTGGCCGGACCCCCGGCATACCCCACACGACGGTGCCCCAGGGCTTCCAGGTGCTCCAGCGCCTGTCGAACTCCATCGCGGTTGTCCCCCGTGAGCGCGGCGAAGCCCTCAACCGCCCGGTTGATCAGCACCACCCGGCTGCGCTCACCCACCTGGGCGATCGCGGCATCATCTAGCCGAGACGAGGCCAGCACCAGCCCTGAGGCCACCGGCGCCACCCGAGCCAGCACCTCATGCTCATTGGCGATGCCCTCATCGGTATCAGCGAAGACGGCGGTCATGCCCAGCTCGCGGGTCCGCTGCTGCATTCCCTTGGCGACGCTGGCGTAGAACGGGTTGGCGATATCGGGTAGCACCAGCGCAATCGATTGGCCGCGCCCGGTGGCCAGCTGTCGGGCCGCCAGGTTGGGTTCGTACCCCAGGTCACGAGCAGCCGCAAGCACCCGTGCGCGGGTGCCGCTGGCCACCACATCGGAACCGGCCAGGGCCCGGGAGACCGTGGAAGCTGCTACCCCGGCCACACGAGCGACATCGGCAAGGGTCACCTCGGGCTGAACCATGGGCCCCCATGCTAGCTAAGTGCAATCGCTTGCAAACCCTGTCCAGTCGACCAACATGCTGGTACGGTCGTGGACTATTCTAGTGATGCAAGCGCTTGCATCATGTCGTCGTGCCGCGCTAGGACTACCGGCAGTTCGCCCGACCAGCGCCACCACACAACCCGGGATGGAGACGCAACCGTGACCGTATTGGACCGCATCGAGGCCGCCCGCCTAGTTCCAGTCGTCGTACTCGACGATGCCGCGTCGGCAACACCGCTGGCCCAAGCACTTGTCGCTGGCGGACTGCCGGTCGCGGAAGTGACCTTCCGCACCGCCGCTGCGGTGGAGTCGATCAGAGCGATGTCGGCCAATCCGGACATGCTGGTAGGCGCTGGCACCGTGCTCACCCCTGACCAGGTCGATGCGGCCGTCGACGCTGGTGCACGCTACGTCGTCTCTCCCGGGTTCAGCGTGCCGGTCGTGCAGCGTTGTGCTGAACGCGGCGTCCTAGCGCTGCCTGGAGCGGTCACGGCCACCGAAGTTCAAGCCGCACTCGCACAGGGCCTGTCGGCGGTCAAGTTCTTTCCCGCCCAAACCTCCGGTGGAGCACCGGCCATCAAAGCGCTCGCCGCCCCGTTCGGCGACCTGAGGTTCGTGCCTACCGGGGGAATCGGTCCCGACAACCTGGCTGACTACCTCTCGGTATCAGCCGTACTTGCCGTGGGGGGCTCCTGGATGGTGCCGCGGGCGGATATCGCCGCCGGAGACTTCGACAAGATCACCGCCCTGACCGCGCAAGCCGTCGCCCTGACCCAATCCTGATCCCACGCTAAGGAGTCTGTTCTCGTGAGCCTGACCGTTCGTCCCGCATCGGAATGCCGCTACGACGTCGTGTCCCTCGGAGAGGTGATGCTGCGGCTGGATCCCGGCGAAGGCCGGATCCGCACCGCGCGTCAGTTCCGGGCCTGGGAAGGCGGTGGGGAATACAACGTCGCCCGTGGATTGCGCCGGGCCTTTGGGCAGCGGGCCGCAGTGGTGACCGCCCTAGCCGACAACGAAGTGGGACGACTGGTCGAGGACTTCATCCTGCAAGGTGGCGTCGATACCTCTCAGATCCGCTGGCTGCCCTATGACGGGATCGGCCGCACCGTCCGCAACGGCTTGAACTTCACCGAGCGCGGATTCGGCGTCCGGGGAGCGGTGGGGGTCTCGGACCGTGGCAATACTGCCGTTGCGCAACTAGCTCCTGGTGAGGTCGACTGGGATCACCTGTTCGGTGACCTTGGAGTGCGCTGGCTGCACACCGGCGGGATCTTCGCCGCACTATCGGAGTCGACGGCGCAAGTGGTTGTCGAGGCCGTCACTGCGGCCAAGCGGCACGGCACCGTGGTCTCCTACGACCTCAACTACCGACCAAGCCTCTGGAAGGCCATCGGCGGACAGGCCAAGGCTCAGCAGGTCAACAAGGCGATCGCCCCGCACATCGATGTCATGATCGGAAATGAGGAGGACTTTACGGCCTCGCTGGGATTTGAGGTCCAGGGCGTCGATGAAGATTTGGCCGAACTCGATACCGCAGCATTCGAGCAGATGATCGCCACGGCATCGTCGGCCTACCCCAACTTTGCGGTGATCGGCAATACGCTGCGCACGGTCCACACCGCCTCCGACAATGACTGGGGAGCGATTGCCTGGTCCAAGGATGAGGGCTTCGCACAGGCCACGCACCGGCCACACCTGGAGATCCTGGACCGGGTGGGCGGCGGCGATTCCTTCGCTTCCGGTCTGATCTATGGGCTGATGACCGGCGAGAGCCTGCAGACGGCGGTCGACTACGGCGCTGCCCATGGAGCGTTGGCGATGACGACCCCAGGCGACACCACGATGGCCACCAAAGCCGAGGTGCTCAAGCTGGCAGGCGGCGGCTCCGCTCGCGTGGACCGTTAGGTCACTCATCCGGGCCGCGGCGTCGCGCTAGGTGGTGACCGTCCAGAATCACTGACTTCCGAGCTTCCCTTGGATGCTGGCGCTGTCGCCGACCGACCGCGAGGCCTGCGCGCAGGAGCTCATCGACGCCGCACGGGCCTCGTCTTCCACCGATCAGCCGCACCTGGCAATCGCCGAACTGACCTCGTGGAGGGAGACGGCCACGGCGGTGGCTGCAGGGCTCGGGCGGACCGATCTTGACTGGCTCAACGATGCAGAGAGCGTCGAGCGCCCCTAGTCGTGGCGGCCGCCAAGAAGGGCACCGCGCGGATCTGGTTCTACGTCGAGGACCACACAGTCCATGTGGAGCAGGTGCACACGAGCCACCCAAACGAAACGAAGTAGTCGTCGGATCGGACTGACGCAGAACCTCCGGCCGAGTGGGTTGGCGGTCGCGACGCCGGTCAAGGGTTTGGTGCCGTCCTGCCTGGCGGAATGCCGACGACGATCTGGGCTCGACTCATGGCCGGTGAGAAGAACCAGGGGCGACGTCGCACTCGAGTTGCTTGACTAGAACGGTCCCGCATCGCCGTACCCTCCCCGTGCTACGCGCGTGTCATCATGATCAGCCCGTTGCCGAAAGGCGCGGGCTGATTTTCTTTTCGGGGAGGACTATGGCGGAGTACGCGAAGCCGTGGCTGTCCGTCGACGAGCAACGCCCTGTCTAGGGCCTCACCCAGGCCTGGCACGGCGACCACGCCGAGGGAGAGGTGCTCGGGCCCAGGGGTCATAGCGCGTACGAGGGCACAGACCGAGGGCGACCGGTCGTACGCCCCCGAGCTCATCGCGAGGATTGAATGCCTGCCGTCCGACATCGACCATTGGCTCGACCTCCGCAAGGTGGGAGACGGGCGCATGATGCGCGACCTCTTCAACGCGGACATGGCGAGGGATCTTGCCGCGCCTGCCAAAGGTGAAGGCCCCATCGGCGCAGACCAGCAGCAGACCGGCCCCCGCACCGCAGATCACGGATTCAGCGGGTGAGGTCGCCCCGTCTTTGTCGGGGGTGCTCGATAGCTTCGGAACAGACCCTATGAATCAAACACATAGCTCTACTCAGGAGGAATACCAATGCCCAAGTGGCTCTTCATCACGTTGCTGATCGCACTGCCGCTCCTTTTCGGCTCGATCCACCCGATCCTGTTCCTTCTCGCTCTTGCCGGGGTGCTGATCGCGAACCCGATAATCTGGATGTACCGGAAAAACAAGTACTTCAACTCGGAGCAGTTCCAGGGGCTCCGCGCTCAGATCGCATCGGTCGTCGCCGAGCACAACGAGGTCGTAAACTACGTCACCGAGATTCGCAACCAGGGCGCGTTCGAGCTGGGCGCATCGTCCACCGGCCAGTACGCGCACCTCGCGAACTTCGAGAACACGTCGGACTGGAACTACCAGCTCGACCTCAACGTGGCCGAGTACGCACCGCACGTTCACTACGCATCGCGTCAGTTCGTGCGCATCGCGAGCATTGATCCGATCAAGTACCTGATGAAGTACTTCGAGATCAAGGCGAACCAGGAGACGCTGGCCGACGTACAGCGGGTCGCCAAGGACATCTCGCGGCTGGAGGAAGCCGTGGCCAACGTGCAGCGTCGTGAGGCTGAGATCGTCACGATGATCAACCCGCCCGCTTTCATCCTCCAGCGGTATGCGGACGAGTTTTGGAGCCTCGTCGGTGTGCACCTTTCGCCGATCACGGTGCCCTACCCGAACTACAAGTTCCAGTACGTCTCCGCCGGCGGCAATAGCGGACAGACGGTGAACATCGACCTGAACACCCCGACACTCGACGCGCTCTCGGAGACGCTCGTTCAGAAGATTCGCTGGGCGAAGTCGGCCGCCGGTCAACGCTCGCTCATGACCGCCCGTCTGCGCGGCTGGATCAAGGATCGAGACCACCACACCTGTCAGAACCCCGCATGCGGCGTCTCGGTCGCTGTCGAGCCGAACCTGCTCCTCGAAGTTGACCACATCATCCCTGTGTCCAAGGGCGGCCTCAGTGAGCCCGAGAACCTCCAGACGCTGTGCTGGCGCTGCAATCGCACCAAGGGCGCGAAGATGCCCGCATAGCATCGCATCCCACGCATGAGCAGCTCATGGGAGGGAACCCCTCGCCAGTCAGGTGCTCAACGTGGATGGTCTCCGCTGGCACTGAGGACAGAAGAACGAGGATCGGTTCATGAACTTCTCCCGCACGATCAGGGTTCCGCAGCGCTGACACAGCTGCCCCTGACGCCCGTAGACCTCCAGCGAGCGCTCAAAGTAGCCCGACGACCACAGTTAGTGACGTTGTTATCCGACAGTGCCCGATGATGGCCATTCCAGTTCAGCTGAATCGCAAGTTTGCTAACAGATTCATAAGCGCGCATACTAGTTGCCATGAAGGTCATCGGCTCCTACTGCGCCACCACCGCCCACAGTGCCCAGCTCGTGTTCTCACGTTGGGCCAACCCCGAAGGATGGCCAGCCTGGGATCCAGAGGTGCGGGAGGTTAGGTTTGAGGGGGCCGCGAAACTGGGCGCC
>JBKEBC010000102.1:0-25821 GCA_047972965.1 Beutenbergiaceae bacterium
AGACGGACGTCCACTGGGCTGCGCAGTGGCCGCGGACGAGATCGTTGAGGAGGCCGACGAAGACGAAGTCACGGCTGAGGAGGTGCGAGCAGCGATCCTGGAGGCATTCCAGTCACTGCCGGTCGCACCGCAGACCATCAACTACCAGCCCGACGGCACCTGGGCAGCCATCAACATGGACTTCATCGTCTACACCAACACCGACCACCAGATCTTCGACACCACCATCCTCGACATTCCGGTGACGTTCGACCTGACGCCCCGGCACTGGACCTGGGACTTCGGAGACGGCTCGCCACCGGTGCCATCATCCAGACCCGGCCAGCCCTACCCCAACCAGACCATCAGCCACGTGTACAGCAGCACCAGCGAGGGTGTCACCATCACGATGACGACACTATGGTCGGGTCAAATCCAGATCAACGGCGCGGGCGACTGGTACGACATCGACGGATTCGTCACCACCACTAGTACCGCAGGCCCGATAGAGATCGTGTCGTTCACCGTACGCCTTGTCCCCAACCAAGACGACTAAGCCGTCAGCCCCCTTCAACCAGGGCTGGTGGGTGAAACCTGCTGCCGGACGGCGGCGTCGAGCACTACTCCGAAATCGCGTGGCTACTCACCCATGGGTTCAGCCAGCTGCACCCGCCAAGTCGTGGTTGGGACACCAAGTCGTGATTCGCGCATCACGACGTCGCCGCCCGATCACGACTTCGTAGTCCAGAGGCGGGGCGGAGGCTATGGACGTGGACAACACATGGTGGAAGCCGGTGCCGCGATGCACGCGGCCCTCTTGGCCTGCCACCAATAGAGCGTTGCCATCATGTGCCGCCTCGCGCATCGCTCACAGGGTGACGACAACCGCGACCCACCTTTCAACCCTCAGGTAGCGGATACTCCAGATCGACGGCCAGCGCTCGGTGATCGGAGATCGGCAATCGCCATGCACGAGCTCCGTTCACCCGCGCACCATGAACTAGCACATGATCGATCTGGCGATCTGGGCGTGCTGCCGGGAACGTGAGCGCGTGGGGTCGCTGCCAGCCAGGCGCTAGCAGGCCCAGCGCACCGGGCCCCAGATTGAAGTCACCGGCAAGCACCACCGGGCAGGCAAGGGTGCTCATCGCCGTCAGCGCAATCCTGGCCTGCCATAGCGCCAGCGCAGGGAGGAGCGAAAGGTGGGTGCAGCCCACTGACAGCTGGCCACGTGGGGTATCCAGCAGGACGGCGAGCAGTGCGCGTGGCTCATCGGACCGGAGCCGGCAGCGGCCGGAGCGGCGGACTGGGTAGCGGGTTGGCATCGCTGGCAATGGCCGCACGAACCACGCTAGAACCGGCCAGCGCGAGGCGATGGCGATTCCGTACCCGGCCCCTTGGTATTGACCGGCCAACTCCCCCAACGCCGACGGCGGACGACGCTTCCCGGCGATGTCACCGGCCACGGTCGTTGCGGTGCGTAGGTAGCTCATCGCGAGGGCGTCAGCGATCACCTGGGCCTGATCAAGGCTTCCGCTACGGCGTTGCCCTCGATCGACCTCTTGCATGGCGACTACGTCAGCGTCGATACCCTCGACGGCCTCCGCAAGTTCGGTGGCCGAGGTGGGCGATCCGCTGGAACTGAGGCCATGCTGGAGATTGATGGTCAGCACAGTCACTGCCGCAGCGTATTACGCGGCTAGCCCGCGGCTGGTGGAATCAGGCCCTCGGCAGCCAAGCTCGCCCACAGCTCCTGTGGTACCTCGGTGCCCGCCCGCTCCAGGGTGGCAGGCACGAACTCTGGTCGGCCGATCCCGACAGTCACATTGGCTACGGCCTGGTGCCGCAGCGGAAATTGCACCGCGGCATGAGGTAGCGCAACGCCATGGTCGCGGCAGATTCGGGCGATCTGCTGCGCACGGGCAAGGACTTGTGGCGGAACTGCGCCGTATTCGTAGGTGCTGTTCGGGTCTGGTTCTGGTGTGGCGAGAAGACCTGAGTTGTAGACGCCGACGGCGACCACGCGCACGCCATGGCGCAGTGCGGCGGGAAGTAGCTGCGCATTGGCCGGCTGTTCCAGCAGTGTGTAGCGCCCGGCCACCATGGCAATGTCGATCCCCCCGGTCTCAATGACGGCGGTGATGGCACTGACGTTCGTCGAACCCACACCAATGGCTGCAACCACCCCGGATTCACGCAGTTCCACCAGGGCGGGCAAAGCCTGCTCGATGGCAACCTCCAGATGATCTTCTGGATCATGGATGTATAGGACATCTACCCGGTCCAGCGACATCCGTGCCAGGGAGTCCTCCAACGAGCGCAACACACCGTCCCTGGTGAAGTCCCAGCGCCTGCGTTGGTCCGCTTTCACCACAAACGAGACATCCATCCCGGTTCCGCCGGGGTTTGGTTCGAGGAGTCGACCAATCTTGGTGGAGATGAGGTACTCGTCCCGCCGGTAGCTAGCCAAAGCCTGCCCCAAGCGCCGCTCGGATAGCCCCAGTCCGTAGTGCGGCGCGGTATCGAAGTAGCGCACGCCCCCGTCCCACATACCAGCCACGATGGCATGGGCGTCATCGTCGGTCATCTCGGCGTAGAGATTGCCCAAGGCGGCCGCCCCCAGGCCTAGCGTGCCCATCCGAAGCTGTGTCGTCATTGTTCACCCTTTCAGATCCGCCCTGTGTACCAGCACCGTCCCAAGTATTGTCAGAGAGGTTGCCACTATGCTCACCCAAATGGTGAAGCTCGGGGGCCATTGGTCTTACTCGTTGGCACTCATCGTGGGTGGCAGTGTGGCCGCGTTGGTGCTGGCTCTGGCGCCGATACCCACACCCGCACAAGCGGCCACTGCCCACCCGTATATTCGTTTTAGCGCGGGTACGCCGATCGGGCACGGCTGGTCACCGTACGAGATCGTCACCCCCGGCGATTGGGACCGCAACGGCTTCGAAGACCTGATGGCCATCGATTCTGCGGGCGCTTTGTGGTTCTACCCGGGCAGAGCTGCCAACAAGTTCGGCGCACGGCGCCAGATAGGCCACCGCTGGGATGGGGTCGAATCGGTAAGAGGTGGCGTTGACTGGGATCGCGACGGCAATCTCGACCTGATCGCCCGGCTCCCAGATGGCACGTTGCGCCTGTATCCCGGCAACGGCCGCGGCGGGTTCAGCCCATCGCGTCAGATTGGTCATGGCTGGCAGATCTTCCGCACTTGGACAGTGCTCGACCGATCGATAGGCGAACATCCAGCCATCGTGGCAACAGATTTCAGCGGCAGGATGCACATCTACCCCACGATCAACGGCAGATTCTTGCAGTCGGTGCAGCTCGGTGGCGGTTGGAGCACCGCGCGGGTCATTTCTGGTCCCGCCGACTGGGACAAGGATGGATATTCCGATCTGCTGGTGGTCAATGGTGAAGGCCGCCTGCTGCTCTACACCGCTGCCCGGGCAGGGCGGAGCTTCCGGTCGTGGCAGATCGGCGGTCGCGGCTGGCGGTCATTCCCGCAAATCCATCCGGTTGCCTCCCAGGCACGGTCGGTTCAGCTTTGGGCAGTCAATAGCAGTGGCGAGCTCATCAACTACCGCGCTACCTATTCGGGCAGCAACAGTGCCTGGGTACCTCCGCTGGACTCGGTACTCGGCACGATTCCAATACAGGCCAGCGGATCCCTTTCTCGGGTGTCGCAATCCTTGGCTGGTACCGGGAACGGGGGTCGACTCACCTATAGCGTGCAGGTGGAGTCCGGGCTACCCATTCTGGCGAGCGCGTTCGCCGGGCAGATTCACACCACGCTCAATGACGGACGCGGCTGGCGTCGCGATTTCGTGCAGGTGAGTTCGGGCGGGAGTATCCGGATCATCCTTGCCTCCCCCCGGCTGGTTGACCGCCTGTGCGCACCACTACCCACCAACGGCTACACCTCATGTAGGAACGGCAATTCAGTCATCATCAATGCGGCGCGCTGGGCGGGAAATGCCACCGCCTTCGCCAACGCTGGCGGGAGTCTGACCGTGTATCGACAGTATTTGATCAACCACGAGGTGGGGCACGCTCTGGGGAATCGTCATCAAACCTGCGGCGGGCGCGGCCGCCTTGCTCCGATCATGCAACAGCAGACCCTCCAGGTCAGTCCCTGCCGGGTCAACGCCTGGCCGTACCCGCGTGGGTGATTGAGCCATGTTCCATATCGTCTTCTTCTCCCCCCAGATTCCTCCCAACACCGGCAACGCCATTCGCCTATCGGCAGTGACCGGCTGCACGTTGCACCTGGTTGAACCGTTGGGATTCGACCTTTCCGATGCCAAGCTGCGACGAGCTGGACTGGACTATCACGACCTCGCCCACGTGGTGGTCCACCCTGATTTTCCCAGTACCATCGCCCACCTACGCGACCGTGGCTGCGACCGTATCTACGCCTTCACGGGTCGCGGCAGCACCACATTCTCAGAGGTCAGCTACGAGAGGGGCGATGCCTTGTTGTTCGGCCCCGAACCAGATGGGCTACCGGAACAGGTGTTGCAGGATCCGGCGGTGGCCGCCCTGCTACGCATACCCATGCGGCCCGGCATCCGATCACTGAACCTGTCCAATTCAGCAGCCATTGCGGTGTACGAGGCGTGGCGACAACACGGCTACCACGCGGCAGAGTAGTCGGATGATGCGGTCCCCACCTCGGCAGGTGCAGGAAGATTCCCGAGTCTGCGAACTAGCGGTGGTGGACATCGAGGAAGCAAATTGTTGGTTAACTGCACGTCATCGCTGGATCGGCTCGACCAGGCGGCCACGTACGGCATAAGGCTGGTGTCGCGCTCGTTGCAACCGGTGGATCTGAGGACTCGGTGAGGCGGTAAACCTGGCCACGGGAGCAATAAATCCGTGCCGGTCGAGCGTTGCAGACTGGGGTTCTAGTGCTGATACCTTGCAGACATATTTGCCGTCCAGTCAGTGAAGGACCTCGTCGCGATGAGCACCCTGAGGCAGCAGCAGCGCGCGAAGACCCGTGCTGCGGTGATTCGCGTCGCTGCCGAAGAGTTTGACCAGCGGGGCTACGCGGCGGTGGCACTGAGCGACATCGCTGCCAGACTCGATGTGACCAAAGGTGCGGTGTACTACCACTTTGCTTCTAAGGCCACACTAGCCAGCGCCGTGGTCGACACGTATTTCTCCGCATGGGAGAACCTCGTGGAGGAGGTGTCAAGTCAAGGTCTGCGCGGTATCGAAGCTCTGCGGGCACTGTCCATCCGGGTCGCCGAAAGTTACCGGGATGACGTCGGAGTTCGCGCGCCGCTGCGGCTGATGCGTGAAGCCGATGTCATTAGCATCGATCTCCCGACCCCATTCCTGCCCTGGATCGAGACGGTAAGTAGACATCTTGGGGAGGCGCAGGCTGCCGGCGAGGTGCGACAGGGGATCGATGCCGATGGGGTGGCTTGGCAGGTCGTGGCCGGGTTCTTTGGGGCTCAGGAGATTTCCCGTCAGCTCACCGGCAGTGCAGATTTGGTTGAGCGCATCGCTGCGCTGTGGGACGTGATACTCACCGGCATCGAGGCTTGAGCGGTCTGGCCCGCTTCATTCGACCCCTTTGAGGGCACTGGTCATGTCGATACCTTTGATGCGCCGAGTGAGCAGGAACGTGGCAGTCATCGCGAAGATGATGGTGATGATCGAGGCGACGAATAGGCTGCCGATTCCAACACTGGGCAGGTAGTCTGCGCGCTCGGTACTGAAAAGCCCGACGTACTGTCGCAGAAACCACCAGCCTGCGGGTATGCCGATCAGCCAGCCTATGAAGGTGGTGGCAATGTTCTCGCGGCTCGCCAACGACCGGAGTTCCCGATGATGGAATCCGAGCACGCGCAGCGTCGCGTAGTCCCGGATGCGCTCAGTGAAGCTGAGCGCCCCGAGGTTGTAGAGAACCACCACGGCGAGGATGATCGCGAAGGCGCGGATGAGGTTGAACACGCTGCTCAGAGAGTCCACCAGCGATTGCGCGTTGTGACGCTGTTCAGCCAGGGTTAGCGACCCGGTAACTCCCGGAAGTTCGTTGATGCCTTCGTCCGGGGGTTCCTCGGTCAGGTAGCTGGTCGGGGTGAACTCGCCGCCGGCTTGTTCCCAAACCGATTCGGAGAGGATGACGCCTTGGGGTTCGCAGATGGTAGCGATCGCTGTGATGCTCACCCGGTATTCAGTGCCATGGGCGACACGGATGGTCACCATGTCTCCCACGGCGAGGTCGAACTGATTTGCCAGCCGGTCGGTTATCACCGCTTCCTCTGTTGTCGGCAGCGGCTCGCCGCCCCGCTCTAGCAGGCGGAAGAGGTCACCCTCGCCGAGCACGGTGAGGGTGAGGTTCCGGTCACTTCCGGGAATGAGGCGAACGGAGGCTTGCTGGACCCACTGGCCTACTCCGGCGTCGTCCTCAATCTGTTCTCTTGCCTCGTCGGTGATCAGCGGGGAGACCGTCAGGCGTGTGTCGTAGCGGTACTGCTCGGAGTAGGACAGCTGGATCTGATGGTTGAGGGTGTCAGGCATCCCGAACCCAGTCATCAGCAGCATCATGCATCCCGCAGTCGCGACAACTCCCATCAGTACCCGGGCAAAGTTGCCCGATGCGTCCCGGATCGCCCACCGACTGCCGTAGGCCACTCGCCGCCAGAGGCCGGGCAAGCGCTCGAGGACGGTACGCCTGGCTCGGCCTATATCAGGGCGCATCCCCTCGGCGGGGCTCGCCCGGCGGATGGGGCGGGTCGCTGACCATGACGCCAGTACGCACACCAGGAGCAACAACAGCGGGAGAAATACGCTGGTGGTGGTATAGGCAGGCTCCCATAGCGGGAGGCTGAAACTTCCCTGTTGGGTGCTGAGCACGTAGCGCGACAGGATCGGGGTCGCCGCGAGACCGATCAGACAGCCAAGAAGCACCGCCACAATCGCCACCGTAGTGAAGTATGCCCCGATCATCCTGTTGGAATGACCCAGAGCCTTCAGTACGGCGATCTCGCCGCGCTGAACGTCGGTCAGTCGTCTAAGCGAGGTGAATATCGACAGCAGCGCTACCAGCAGGAACAGCGCCGAGAACAGGTAGGACATGCTCTGAATCTGCGAGACCCGTTCATAGACTGTGGCCACGTGCGGATAGGTGTCGCGGGTGGACATGGACACATAGCGATCTCCGAGAATGCCCGGCACCTCGGCGTGCAGCATCCGGGTATCACCGCGGATGAGGATCGCCTGCTCGGTCGGCCCCACTGCGCCAAGCTGGGTGATCGTGTCCTCGTCGACAACCCCATAGCCATATGCATCATGGTCCGGGGCCACCAGGCCGGTGCCGGTATAGGCAACCCTATCCGGCTGCATGATGAGCCCCCGGACCTGCAGGACGATCTCGATGTCCCGGCTTGAGATGGTGATTCGGTCGCCGGTTGCGATGCCGCCTGCTAGCGCGTAGGAATCATCCAGCCAAATGCCTTCTCGGTCCGAGACCTCCTCTCCGTCCACGATATAGGGCTCGTTGATCCCAGTACCGTCATAGGTCGACAGGGTCAGATCGTGGTCAGCGGAGGAGTCTGCGCGAGCCACTGCGACGGAGGTCACCACGGAAATATCCTCGACCCCCTCAAGGTCGCTGATCTGCCGGATATCGTCGTCGGTTAGCCATACACCGGTGATCCACGCGTCCGGCATCCGGTACTGGGTGGCGAAGTCATCCAGTACCGTCTGGATACCTCGCCAGCCTCCTTCGAGCCCGGAGAAGATGAGAACACTCAACGCGGCCATCAGACAGACTGCAATGAACTGGGTCCAGTGCTCACGCAAGTCCCGGGCGAGCTTGCGTCCGAACAGGATCATGAGGCAGCTGCTCGGCGGCCGATCGTCTCTGGATGCTCGTTGTGACGGTTCTCCACCACCCGCCCATCCCGTAGGCGAATGAGCCTATCTGCCGCCTTGGCGAGCGCGTGGTCATGGGTAACCACGATCACGGCGGTATGGGTGCTACGTGCGGTCTCCTGCAATTGGGCAAGCACCTGCGTCCCGGTCTTCGAGTCCAGCGCTCCGCTGGGCTCATCGCACAGCAGCAGGGCGGGCCTATTGGCCAGCGCACGTGCGATGGCCACCCGCTGCATCTCCCCTCCAGAGAGGTGTCTGGGGAACTGATCTAGCCGATGGCCCAACCCCACGCGGCGCAAGAGCTCCTCGGCCTGCCCGGCAGCCTCGCTGCGTGACATGACCAGCGACGCTGCCAGCGCGACGTTCTCCATTGCGGTGAGGTTAGGGATCAGATTGTAGAACTGGAAGACGAAGCCCACATGGTCGCGCCGATACCTGGTTAGCTGCCGATCAGTGAGACTTTCCAGCGAGCTTTCACCGACGTGGATCGATCCCGAGCTGGGCCGGTCCATCCCGCCGAGCAGGTTCAGCAGTGTGGACTTGCCTGATCCAGATGGTCCGAGGATTACTGTGAACTCACCCTGAGAGATCTCGACATCAACACCGGTGAGGGCAACCACCTTGGCCTCACCGGTACCAAAGGTCCGCTCAACTCCTGCGACAAAGATGTATGAGGCCGGGGCTACCACTGCAGCAACGGGTCCTCGTCGTCGCTGAGCCAGTGCCTGGTCCGGACTCCTGCGTGCTGGGCGGCCTGCTCCTGCGGCACCCCGCATAAGGCCGCCACCTCCGCGGTAGGCACCACCCGCTTCGGCATCGTCTCCGCCGATCCCAACACTCGGACACCCAGCACTGCCATGGCCCCATCCCTCATCGCTCGACATTAATTAACATACTAGCCGACCGGTCAGTTATTGGGTGAGCGCAATGTGACGTACAGGTCGCTAGGTTGCCGCCGATTTCTTCGCGAATGTCGCTGGGTTGGGCAGTTCTGGCGCCAGGAGGGCCGTGAGGGACCGGCCAGAGATACCGCCAGACTCAGCGAAAGTCACGCGAGCTGCTAGGGACCCGCAAGGTCAGCGCTTCAATCTTGTCGGCCATCAGGTTGGTGACGCCATCGGCATGTTCGACGATGCCACGGATCACCAGGGCAGCGCTTCCGCGGGCCACCTGCCGGTAGCGCGCCCATACCCCCGCGGTACAGATGACGTTCAGCAGCCCGGTTTCATCCTCTAGCGACAGGAATGTGACTCCGCGTGCGGTTGCTGGACGTTGCCGATGCGTCACTACCCCAGCTACCCGCACCCGGCTGCCGACCTGCGCCGTTGGCACCTGCGCAAGGGTGAGCACACCCCCGCGCTGCAATTGTGAACGGCGAAATTGTGTCGGGAATGAGTCCACCGAGACCCCGGTCGCCCACACATCGGACACGGCTCGAGTCGCCTTATCCATCTGCGGCAGCTGTGGCATCTCCAGCCCAGCTGCGGTCCAAGGAAGCGGCTCTTGGATGTAGTCACCTTGACGCTGGCCACTCTCTCCCGCCAGTGCCCCCGCTAGCCATATTCCCTCTCGGCGCCGGTGTCCGAAACTAGCCAACGCTCCCGCCGTCGCCAAAGCTTCCAACTGTGCGGCTCGCAGACCAACTCGGCGGGAAAGATCGGCGATGTCGACAAAAGGAGCCTGCTCACGGGTAGCAACCAGCCGCTGCGCTGCTTTGGTACCCACCGCTCGTACCGGCGCTAACCCCAACCGGACCCCCAGCCCGCCGTCGGGCATCCGCTGCACGCATGCCTGTTCCTGCGAATACGCGACATCGGCTCGTTCTACGCGCACCCCGTGACGCCTAGCATCGGCCACCAATGACGCCGGGGAATAGAACCCCATAGGTTGAGCAGCTAGCAACGCAGCATAGAACGCCGCCGGGTGGTGCACCTTGAGCCAGGCGCTGGCATAAACCAAGTAGGCGAATGAGAACGCGTGCGATTCGGGGAACCCGAAGTCGGCGAAGGCTTTGAGCTTGTCAAAGATCTTCTCCCCGGTGGCAGCATCGATACCGTTGCGAGCCATCCCTTCCAGCAGCCGGGCATGCAGTGCTTCCATGCGGTCAGCCGATCGTTTGGATCCCATCGCCCGGCGCAATCTGTCGGCTTCCGCAGGGCTGAAATCGGCCACATCGATGGCGATCTGCATCAGTTGCTCCTGGAACAGCGGTACCCCCAAGGTCTTGGCCAGCGCAGGTTCCAGTAGCGGGTGCAAGTAGGTGACCGGCTCCCGACCGTTCTTGCGGTTAATGAAGGGATGCACGCTGTTGCCTTGGATAGGCCCGGGGCGGATCAGTGCCACCTCCACCACGATGTCGTAGAAACAGCGGGGTCGCAGCCGTGGCAACGTGGCCATCTGGGCTCGGGACTCCACCTGAAAAACCCCGACAGTATCGGCAGCACAAAGTAGGTCGTAGACCGCTGGATCCTCTTGCGGAATCGAATGCAGCCCAACCTGCACACCCTCTAGTTCATTGATCCACTCAAACGCCAACCGCAACGCGGTGAGCATGCCCAAACCAAGCAGGTCAAACTTCACTAACCCAGCATCCGCACAGTCGTCTTTGTCCCACTGCAGCACAGTGCGGCCAGGCATACTGGCCCATTCAGTGGGGCAGACGTCGATCACCTGTCCTTCACACAGCACCATGCCGCCAGAATGAATACCCAGGTGACGTGGCAGCCGCAACATCTGTTCGGCCATATCTACGACGTGTGACGGGATCGACGTCAGATCGGCAGCGGAAGGGTCAACCGGAGGGACCCAAGGCCCATCCCGATGCAGCCGCTCTCGTTCACTTCCACGTTCTAGGTCCGAGGCGGACGGGGCAGGTTTCCCGCGCAGGCTACCCCAGCGTTCGATTCCCTTGGACCACGCATCTTGCTGGCCAACGTCATACCCGAACGCCTTGGCAGCGTCGCGGATCGCTGACCGTGGACGGTAACTGATGACGTTGGCTACTTGCGCGGCATGGCGGCGGCCATACCGGGAGTACACAAACTGGATGACCTCCTCCCGGCGACGCGATTCGATATCGATGTCAATATCGGGCGGGCCGGAGCATCCTAGCGAGAGGAATCGTTCGAACAGCAACCGATGCTTCACGGCATCAACAGCAGTAATCCCCAATGCGTAACAGACAGCGGAGTTGGCGGCGCTGCCTCGTCCCTGACACAGGATCTGGTTGCGTCGGCAAAATTCCACGATCTCGTGGACGATAAGAAAATAGCCCGGGAAGTTCAGCTCGGTGATCACGTTCAGCTCATGCTCGATCAGCGAGTAAGCACCGCCAGAGCCAGATTCTGGCGGGCCATAACGCTGTCGGGCACCCTGGTAGGTGAGGTGGCGCAACCAGCTAGCCTCGGTGTGCCCTGGAGGCACTGGATGCGGGGGCAGATTTGGAGCCACAACGTGCAGGTCGAAGGCACACTGTTGCGCAATATCTACCGTCGCTGTCAGCGCCTGCGGGTGTTGCCGATGCAGGTAGGCCATCTCCTGCGGGGTCCGGATATGCCCAGACTGTGCAGGAAGCCAGCCATCAAGTTCATCCAGGCTGCGCCGGGCCCTCACAGCTGCAAGAGCGTCTGCCAGGGGCTTGCCAGCCGGGGTGGCAGTATGCACATGTGAGGTGGCTACCACCGGCAGGTTGGCCGCATAAGCGAGGTCAGCCAGAATATGGCACCGGACCGCGTCTAGCGGTGCGCCATGATCGGTGATTTCGACCGCGACGTTGCGTCGACCGAATAGCTCCACCAATTCGTTGACCGCTGCCGTTGCAGCAGGGACATCCCAGACGCCTGGGGCTGGCTCCAGAGCTTTCCGGACCGAGCCTTTGCGGCAGCCAGTCAAAATCATCCAGTGCCCTTCCCGGTCACTTGCACCGACGTCACCGGCATGTTCGGCAAGGTCGGATAATCGATAGTGCGCCTGCCCCTTGCGACCAGCAGCCAAGTGGGCGGTAGCAATCGCCCGAGATAGGCGTTGGTAGCCTTGCCGACCGCGCGCCAGGATCAGCAGGTGTTCACCTACTGGATCTGCAGCCCCTCGCGGGCGCACCGTCGACAGGGTTAGTTCGGCCCCGAAAATACTGGGCATGTCGGCAGCACGGGCAGCTTCGGCAAACCGGACCACCCCGTAGAGGCCGTCGTGATCGGTCAGCGCCACGCCTGCTAACCCACACCGGGCTGCCTCGGTCACTAGTTCCTCCGGCTGGCTAGCACCATCGAGGAAGCTAAAGGCCGAGTGTGCATGCAGTTCCGCATATCTCATCGCACGTTGAGCCAGCCTGTGAGGTCATGGTCGGCCAACCTATTGGTACTGAGCATTTCCATATCACTTCGTTCGAACATGTGTTCGATCATACCGATGGGCATCACCGGGACGATCGGGCACATCAGCACCAGATTCCCGCAAGTTCTCGGCGTACGCACCGGATCGACTGAATCCAGTCCCTAGCCGATGGTTCGATAGCGGTCACAAACTCCGCAGTGCCCACCCCGCAACAGCTGGACCGGTACACAGCGTCTAGTCATGTAGAGGACTCGACGGAATGTGGTCAGTGCCATGGCCATAGCCCCAAGTGCCCAGGAAGGGGAAGAGTGGGTTCAACATCAGAGGTTGCGGTGAGCAGCATCCAGGCACCACCGAAATCAAAGGGATCGCTGCTGCAACCCTTGAGCAGTTTCTACACGAGGCCCTGCCCAACCTGATGGGCCTAGCGGTCGGCCTGACTGGCCAACGGCAGGATGCCGAAGATCTGCTCCAAGAAACGGCTGCCCTGATCATGAGTAAGTGGGGCAGAGTTCGCCGAGCCAAGAATCCCGAAGCCCATATACAACGCATCATGGTTAATACACTCATCACCCGTTCACGGCGCAAATGGCACTCTGAAATTGTCCATGAGCAACCGGCAGAACTGTCCCGACACGGGGTGGCGGCTGCGGACCACGCGGCCAAAGTTGTGGACCAGAGTGTCGTCCATACAACTGTTGAAGGAGCCGACACCAAGACAACGAGCAGTAATAGCGTTGCGTTACTACAGCGATCTACCTGACGACCAAATCGCAGCACTGATGCACTGCTCACGACAGGCAGTGCGCAATCTCACCCATGCCGGACTCAAGCGGCTGCGTTCAATACTAGAACAATCACCTACGGCAAAGACGGAGATCCGATGATCGATCACAGCGGGAACGAATTCGCAGGCACCAAGCGACTACTTGGGGAATCACTAAGCCAAGTTCATCCTGTCGACCAAGATGCCCTTATTTCTGCTGCCCGAGCGCGCAGCTCACAGCTAAATCGGCAACGCATCGCTCGGCAAGGAATTGCGGCAATGGTGTTGGCAGCTACTGCCGTTGTGGGGGTGATCCTGGTGCCCAGCCGGCTGACCATCCCGGAAAGTGAGACCATCACGGGATCCGATCTGGAGATGAACGCCACCCCAGACTCCGACCCGCTAACCCCACCTCCGGTTGCAGGGATTGACTCCGAAGACCCTGCGATCAACCTCGAATTTTTTGATCGCCCCCACTCTGATCCCAGCATGCCTGTCAACGAGCTGTGGGATTTCCTGTCGGGCGATGATGGTCGAACCCTCGACGAACTATTAGCCAACCAGGACGCACTTGTTGCGGCATGCATGGAGGCCGCCGGGTTCGACTACACAATCTTCGATGTCGACAACTCCGAACAGAGGGTAGATGAACATGGGCATGTCAAAGGGTCGGTCGAATTGGCCCAGGCATGGGCTATGGGTATGCGACAAGTCCGCCAGAAATGGATCCCACCCTGGAGACTGAACAAGAAAGACACGACTGGAACCAGATGCGATCGCAACCCGAATTCAGGGAGGCGGATATTGCGTGCAAAAGGCAAGCGCTTGATGAATTGCAGCCGCGGCACAACCCCCTAGTCGACTTTAGAGGTACACCAGAGGGAGCAATCGTGGATGAACTCTCAAATATGCGTGCAGAGCTATATTTCGAGTGGCAGGACCGTACATTCGCAATTGATCCGACCCACGTGGACGCTCCCTCTGATGGCATCAGATTGATAGACGCTGCGGTATCTGACTGGAGTGCGTGCATGACCGACGCTGGGTATCCTGGGTTGATGGACCCGGGCGTGGCGGAAAGCGCTGCTGGCGACCTCGAATTCCGATACGAAGAGCAGTACGGGAGCCTCGTTGGGCAGTCCGACGAGCTGGAATTTTCGTCCTGGGATAGCAGGCAGAGCTCGGCCGATCGTGAGGCACTGATCTCCCAAATTCTCCAGTTGGCTCAGTTCCGTGAGGAGGAGGTGGCTGCTGCCACTGCTGATTTCACCTGCCGCGATCAGGTCGACCTTGGCGAACGGATACTTGCTGCTGAAAGGCTCACTGAACAGCAGTTCATCGATACCCATCGGGAGGAACTTGACGAGGCCATCAGGATCTTCCTGGAGACCTGGGATAGTGATCTGTCGGCAGCAGGGTGACCTGACCAGAACAACGCAGGGTGACCTGACCAGAACAACGACGGTTGGCAGCTTCTTGGGAGCCGTACCAGCCGCAGATTGCTTAACCCATAGCGCCCTCGTCTTGCTGTGCCTGCGGTGCGCTTTCGCGGGTCACAAGCCACTGCAGCCCGGCCAGAATGAGCATCACACCCGCGATGGCAAATGCCAGCGGGTACCCAGCACCATCGACAATGAGGCCAGCCACGATCGGGCCCAGAATCGCCCCGATATCGGTCGCCATACCGACCGCTGCCACCACCGGGGCCCCAGATCGCTCATTGCCCACGACATCGGCCATCGCCGCCTGCTGGGCTGGGGTGTAGATCCCAGCACCCATTCCGGCAACCACGCAAAGCGCTAACAACCACCACACGTTGCCGGAATATCCAGCAACCACCGTGGCTATTCCTGCAACCAGGAGACCAACGAACATGGGCATACGTCGACCCCGACGATCGGAACTACGCCCCGCAGCCAGGAGGGTTGCCGCGTTTCCCATCGCAAATGCCGTCAGGGCTGCACCGGCGGCCCATTCTCCTGCCCCCACCAAGGTGACAGCAAAGAGCGGAATGACCGCCATCCGAACACCGAAATTTGCCCACCCATTGAGGAAACCTGAGACCAATACCGCCCGGAACACGCCATCGGACCAGGCCTGCCGCACGGACAGCGGCGCAGGCTGCGCAGCCGCTGTCTCAATTCTGCCCTGAGGTGGCTCCCGCAGCAGCAACGCCACGATGAGGCAGGCCAATAGCAACGTGGCCATGTAGATGAGGAACGGCGCCCGCATGCCAATACCTGACAGCGCGGTGCCGACAATCGGCCCAGCAACATTGCCGAGCAGGAACGCCGATCCCATGGCTGCAGCGGCAGCTCCACGGGCCTTGGCCGGTGCCACCCGTACCACCAGCGTGGTCGCAGAGACGGTAAACATCACCGATCCCAGACCACCGACCCCCCGGTAGATCAGCAGCTCGATATAGCTAGAGGCGAGGGTAACCGCACCGGTGGACACAGCAACGATGAACACCCCGAGCAAGTAGACGCGCCGTTCGCCCAGACGGGCGGTCAGGCTGCCGCCTAGCGGAGCGCCAAGGAGCCGGGTGAGTGCGAAGGCGCTGACAACCGCTGCTGCGGCTGTGGTGCTGACCCCGAAGCTGACCGCAAATCTAGGCAACACCGGGGCGATAATCCCGTAGCCGAGCGCGATGACAAAGGCAGCTCCGACCAGCACCCAGATTTCACGCGGAAGCCGCTGCTTGGACTCGACCTTGGCTACCCCGCTAGCTTTCGAGCGCATGGACTGCAATCTGGGTCTGCCAGGGATCAGCGAACGTCAGCACCTGATCAGCACGCTGGTGCGATAGCCCCGCCTGGTGCAGGCGATGCTGTATCCGGTGCAGGTCATCGGTATTGGGAACCTCGATCGCGACCCTTCCCAATCCAAGCGACGCCGCTCGTGGCCCCGCTCCCGCACTATTCCAGGTATTGAGCCCGATGTGATGGTGGTAGCCACCAGCCGCTACGAACAGTGCCTGCCGACCGTAGCGAGCGGTGATATCGAAGCCGAGCAGGTCGGCATAGAACGCCTCGGCACGCGGAATGTCTCCCACCTGCAGGTGAATATGCCCGACGGTGCACTCCCCCGCAGAAGCCAGCTCATCAAGGTGGGCCTTCAGGAATGCTTGAGGATCTAGGTACTGGGTAGCCATCGCTATCTCACCAGTAGCAGTGCGGTGCCATTGGGACCGCGGCCGGTCGAGGTATAGCTCAACACCATTGCCCTCGGGGTCATCGAAATAGAACGCTTGCGATACTAGATGGTCAGCTGAGCCGGTGAAGCTGCGAGGGTACCGGCGCGCAACGTCGGCGACGGCAGCGGCAAGGTCTGCCGCAGTCTCGAACACGATGGCGGTGTGAAACAGGCCGGCCGCTGCCCGGGAAAATTCTGGCAAGTCCGATCTCTGCACCAGATGGATCATGTCCCGTTCCCGTCCCAGACTGATACGGGTTCCAGTAGTCCGGACGTTGAGACCAACACCTTCGGTGTAGAAGGCCACCATCGCATCTAGATCACGAACGAGTAGCTCCACGCCACCCATCGCCGTGTCTGCGGCCAGCCGGTTCATCCTCTTCCTATCGCTCAGCACACGGCACCCTCGATTTCGCTTGCCCTTGACCACAACGATGCGGTGCGGCAGATATTCCCGGCCTGCTTGGGATCGCAGCGAGGGAAGGCAAGCATCGGACAACCCGCCATCCCATCCGATCTACTAGGGTCCGGTTATCGCCTCACCCATGGCCCCGCCAGCAGCAACCGGTCACATTTCCTACCAGCAAGGGCGCTTCATGACTTCCACGATCGCTATCCCCGACACGATGGACGCGGTGCTCTGCCACGGCCCGCTGGACTACGCGCTGGATCAGGTGGCGGTACCCCAGCCAGGCTCGGGCGAGGCACTGGTCAAAGTCGAAGCGGTGGGAATCTGCGCGAGCGACCTCAAGTGCTATCACGGAGCAGCTAAGTTCTGGGGGGATGCTGATCGCCCGGCCTATGTTGAGACTGGCGTCATCCCGGGGCATGAATTCGTGGGCACTATCGTCCAGCTGGACGAGGTGGCATCCCAGCGCTGGGGGGTCGTTGTTGGTGATCGCGTCACCAGTGAGCAGATCGTTCCCTGTGGGGACTGCCGGTACTGCCAGCGTGGGAACTACCACATGTGCGCACCGCACGACATCTTTGGTTTCAAGCACCGTACCAACGGTGCGATGGCGCAATACATGGTGTTCCCGGCCCAGTCGCGCGTGCACAAGATCAGCAGTGAGTTGCCACCGGCACACGCGGCCTTTGTCGAACCGCTCTCCTGTGCTCTGCATGCGGTTGATCGCGGGCAGATCACGTTCGAAGACACCGTGGTCGTCGCTGGTTGTGGCCCGATTGGTCTAGGAATGATTGCGGGTGCCGCAAGCAAGAACCCGGCCCGCGTCATTGCCCTGGACACCGCCCCGGCCAAGCTGGCTATCGCGGCGCAGTGTGGCGCTGATATGACGATCAATATCAATGAACAAGATGCGGTACGGATCGTCCGGGAGGTGACCGGTGGCTATGGCGCCGATGTCTACCTCGAAGGCAGCGGCCACCCCTCAGCTGTACCGCAGGGCCTCAATTTGCTGCGCAAGCTCGGTCGGTACGTGGAGTACAGCGTCTTCGGCAGCGATGTCACCGTCGACTGGTCGATCATCAGCGACGACAAGGAGCTGGATGTTCTGGGGGCACATCTGGGACCGTACTGCTGGCCCGCCGCAATCAGGTTGTTGGAAAGCGGGGCATTGCCAATGGACAAAATCGTGACCCATCAGCTACCACTGGCGCAGTTTCAACGAGGTCTGGACCTGGTGGGAAGCGGAGATGAGTCGATCAAGGTCTCCATTCTCCCGAGCGCCTAAGCCTGCCCAACACCGGCGACGAGTCCTAGTCGTAGAACCCCTCCACCCACCAGCTATCCCCTTCGCCAGCGAGCAGGAGGGCCACATCACCACAGACCACTTGCAGATACGCTCGTGCACGCCCATCGCTCCACCAACGTTCATGCACCAACCATGGCCCAGCCCAACCGGTGACCTCCCGAGCCTTCTGCTTGACCTCCACTACTGCGGGCATACCGTGCAGCAATCCCCGATTTCCTACCACCACGCTCTGACCATCGTCATCGCTTATCCGTGCCGGTAATGGAGTAGCAGGTATGGTCGCTGGCAATGGTGAGGGGATGTGCCCAGGCCAGGGAGCTTGCGGATCACGTAAAGCCACTGGCTCATCACCCCAAGCCACCAGCCGCACCCGATCCCGTGGTGATCGCCCGCCCTGTAGTACCGGGGTGAGCACAGCTTCGGCACCGATCAACCCCTGTACCCGCAGCGCGGCTCGGCCTGCTTCCTCCCGTCCACGTGCTACCCGGCCCCACAGTCCATCGGAAGCGGTAGCCGCTGCCGAGACCTCTACGGCGGTCAGTTCGATGTAGATCACGGGGGCGGTCGGGGGCCGATCGTTGCGGCCGGTCAACCATCCTTCAAGCTGCCAGCGCACCCGGTCGGTCAGCTCAGCAGCAGTGATCGCCCCGCCCGCCAACCGCCAGGTGCGTTCCAGTTCATGATTGTCAGCGGTGCGGACGCGCACCTGCAGCCGTCCGCACACCACTCCTCGCCGCAACATGAGGGACTGTAGTTCTTCTGCCATGCGGCGAGCCGCAAATGCCGCGGCATCGATGCGCTGAGCCGGTGGATCCAGATCGGCGTGAACACTGATGTCTGCCTCACCGCGATGCACCGTTGGCGGCTGTGCATCCAGACCTTGGGCAAGCCGGTGGGCCTGAAGGCCCAATGCGCCAAACCGCGGACCCACATGCGCCGGTCGCAAGGCCGCGACCGACCCTAAGGTGTCAAGCCCTAGTCGTCGGAATAGGTCGACCAGATCGGTCAGGCGAACCCGTGAATCCCGGGTGGTAGCGGTATGAATCAGATCTCGCACATCTCGCGGGGCCAGAAATTTTCCTGAGGTAGCCGCTGGCACCGCAATCCCCTCTCGGGCCGCGAGCAAAGCTGCCAAGAGACCATCGGCCACTCCCACCTGAGCTTCGGTCCCGGCTTGTGCGGCCGCACCCAGTAGCGCCTCGATCATGGCACTTTCTGAGCCTTGATAACGGCTTGGCCCGCGGGCAGGGAGGAGAGCCATTCCTGGCCGGAGCAATGTCACCTCACTGCTGACCTCTTCCAAAGCCTGCAGCACCGGTTCGAAAGCACGGACATCGCGCCCTTCATCAATACCGATTAACACCAACTCCGGGCAGACTTGCTGAGCACTGCGACGTCGCATGCCACGCTTGACCCCCTCGGCCCGAGCCTGAGCCGAGGCCGCAACCACCCCTCGGCCGTCGTGGATAGCTACCGGCGCATAAGCGGGCGCTAGCCCTTCGCAGATCGATGCCACCACCGGCCAATCTGGAACCCAGAGCACAGCCAGCCGAGTACTTTCGGTCCTTACCTGCGGCAACTGACTCACCGCACTCATGCCCCGACCAGCCCAGTATTCATGGTGGTGGGTAGCCGAGAATGCATCAAGGGCGGCGGTATCAGGTTTGTAGCGGTTCGCCGGACCACATCGGCAGATGACTGTGCCCAGTCACGTGGGTCTGGTGTATCCGGCGGCGAGACGCTGGCATCCTCACCATCACCCACGTTGATCCGCCGCTGGTGCATCACCCCATGCACAGAAGCGGTCACCATCGCCTGCGCACCGGTGAGAACACCGCTTCCAGCCCCTAGACCGGCCCATGAATGTTGCGATACCTGCAACACGGTATGTGCACCTATCCACGGCGCCGAACTCAACAGCACCGCCTCACGGGTGCGCAATCTGGTGGTGGCGGCACGGTAATCAGCAGCTGAGAGCGCCGGGCAGTCTCCCACGAGCACCACGTCAAAACCGTCGATCAATGCCCCGAGGACTGCCGGAGCATCCGGCCCCGGTTGTGGCACCACCACGGTGCGGCGAAGATCGAGCCCAGCTTCGGCGGCTGCTACTAGCCCTACATCGGGCATGGACAGGACCGCACACCAGGTATCACCCTCACCACAGGCCGCTGCAGCCAGGATCAGTAGCACCGACGTCGACCCGCGCACATGCACTGCGCTGCCCCGGCGTAACCCGCCGTCGGGAAACAGAGCTGCCATACCGCTAGGAACCGGAAGTACTAGCTCAGGCGATACCGCACCACTATTGCTCTCGGATTGCAGAACCAGGCCATTGCTTCCAGCTAGCCGTTGCCGCAGCCCAGCGTGCACTTCAGCCTCACGCAGCACCTGTTGCGCTGTTGCTAATCGGTCATGCACCGGGATCGTCGTCATCACTACCTCCGCCCTATGACCGGTGAGGCTAGAACCGACCACCGACATCCCATTGTAGAACATGCGTTCGAGTCATTCGGTCACCGCGGAAGTCGCTAGCGTGGGGGTATGAGCATGGAGTTGGTGTGATCGCGTTAGCAACAGCCATCGTCTGGCTGTGGCTGGGGATGGTGCTGGCAATTTCGTTCCTGGAAGCACCGCTCAAGTTCCGAGCACCCGGGATCACGATTCCCTTGGGTTTGGGGATCGGGCGCCTGATCTTCCGCGCCCTCAACACCGTGGAAACCGCCCTGGCCCTCGTGCTGGTGGTAGCACTGATCTTTGGGTCGGCCTCGCTCACCACCATTGTGGCCGCCGGTACGGCTATGGCGATGCTGCTGGCTCAGATCGTGGCCGTGCGTCCCCGATTGAGCAAACGTGCCGATACCGTATTGGCTGGTGGGCCGCACGATAAGCGCTCCCACGCACACTTGTGGTACGTCGGGCTAGAGGTGATCAAGGCCGCAGCATTGATCGTGGCGGGTCTCACCCTGCTCGCCTAGTCCGCTTCCACTGTCCAGCGAGTCCGCAGACCCTCACCCCGAAACCAGTTTGAGAGCGTTCACTACCCGCTCCACCGAACCACTAATCCCCCAGCGGCTGACGAGTTCGGTCAGCAACTGGGGTTCCCGCGGCAACGCGTGAGGGCCGGTGCCAGGAATCATGAGGTCCTCGGGCACCACCTCCAGGGGCAGGTCACCTCGCACTGCCACCACCTGCGGGGCCACATCGAGATAGTCGGCAGCGGCATTGAGTTTGTTGCGCAACCCAGCAGCCATCGGCTGGTGCACATCGGCCGCTGCGGTACGGATGCCGGCAAGATCGCCGTAGGAAGCCAGCAACGATGCTGCCCTCTTCTCCCCCACGCCCGCTACCCCGGGCAATCCATCCGAGGCATCCCCACGCATGGTAGCGAAATCGGCGTATTGGTCGCCGCGCACCCCGTACTTGCCCATCAGCACTGCATCGGTGATGCGTTCATGTTTGCCAACCCCACGAGCTGTGTAGAGCACCCGGACCTGGCGTTCGTCATCAACAAGCTGGAACAGGTCCCGGTCACCGGTCACGATGTCTACCGCCATCGTGGCATCGGTAGCAAGAGTGCCGATAACGTCATCGGCTTCCGCCTCGTCGGCTCCCACTACTGCAATACCCAAGGCGTCCAGGACCGCCAGGATGATGGGGATCTGCTGACCCAATGGATCGGGAACCTCCTCGACGTCAACACCTTGGGCTACCTCCTGCACCACCCGATGTTGCTTGTAGGAAGGCAGCAGATCCACCCGCCACTGCGGCCGCCAGTCGTTGTCCCAGCAACAGACCAGATGGGAGGGGTGGTATTCGCTGGTCAGCCGCGCGATGAAGTCCAGCAGTCCCCGGACGGCGTTGACCGGGGTGCCATCAGGGGCTCGGATGGAATCAGGCACCCCGAAAAAGGCACGAAAATACAGTGAGGCAGTATCCAGCAGCATCATGGAGCCAGGCGAATCGGTCACCGCGCCACGGTACCCGGCACCCACAGGATGAGGTATCTAGGATTGATGGCGTGAGGCACCCCGGCGATGCTGCAACCACTTGAGGGCCTCGCGTTGGGACAACGCCGATAGCTCGGGATGCGCGGCAACGTACCCCCGCACCCAGTCCTCGTCGGTCTTGGAGTACTCCCGCAGCGCCCAGCCGATTGCCTTGCGCGCAAAGAAGTCCCGGTCGCCCACACTGCCGGAAATGGCGTGCTCCAACAGGGCCGTGTCGGTTTCCTCCCGGGCACCAAGCTGGCAGATGATCACCGTACGTCGAATCCACAGATCTGAATCACCTGACCATTGCCGCAGAATGGGCGTTATCTGCTCAGGCCGGGCCCGTAGCACCGGACCCACACAATGAACAGCGATTTCATCAACCAGATCCCACCAGGCACCCGTGACAATCAGGTATCGCAGCAGCGCTAAGACCTCTGGATCTCGAGCCCAAGGCTGGTAGTAGCGGTGCCGCAGCAAGGCGATCGCTGCGTAGCGTTCCTCCCGGTAGCTGGCCTCGCGCCAGAGCCTCAAAACGGTGTCATGCCAGGCGCTAGCATCGAGACGGTGGTCAGCCAGGATGGGGCGCAGGACGGCTTTCAGGTGTGGCGCGGTGAGCCCGCGGTAGGGCATGGATGACTTCATGTAGCGCTGCTGTCCGGCCGCTCGGTCCGGGTCGGCCCCGGCAGCAAGCACCTCCCGGACAGCAGTCACCACGGCGTCGCTCATGGCCTGGTCGCCCAGAAGGCGACGGCGGCTGCCGCAGCTACGTTGAGGGAATCAACACCACCGGCCATGGGGATCTGCACCCGTAGGTCGGCTGCCCGTTGCGCAGAACCGGAGAGTCCATCTCCTTCGGTTCCTAGCACCCAGGCAAGCCGCTGCGGCGGGTTGGCGGCCACCTCATCCAAGCTCACCGCATCGTGACCTAACGCCAAGGCTGCCACCACGAATCCCGCCTGTTGTAAGTCAGCCAGACCGCCTGGCCACGGGTCGATCCGGGTCCATGGAACCTGAAAGACGGTCCCCATGGAAACCCGCACGCTGCGCCGGTAGAGCGGGTCAGCGCACTGCGGTGTCACCAACACCGCATCCACGCTCAGCGCCGCAGCCGATCGAAAGGCCGCCCCGACGTTGGTGTGGTCGACGATGTCCTCCAGAATCGCGACCCGGCGCGCCCGCGCAACGACATCGGTCACCGGCGCCAAGGCAGGCCGGTGCATCGCGGCCAGTGCACCCCGGTGTAGGTGAAAACCGGTCAGTCGTTCCAACACCTCCTCGGCAGCCACATAGACCGGCACATCCGGGAGCTCAGCGATTTCCTCAGCCAGGCCATCGAGCCAGCGGGGAGCCATGAGGAAGGACCGTGGCTGGTGTCCCGCAGCTATCGCCCGGCGAATCACGGTGGAGGACTCGGCGATGTACATGCCGCGCTCAGGTTCGCGGCGACGCCGTAGCGCGACGTCGGTCAGCTGGGTGTAGTCGGCCACGCGCGGGTCGCTGGCGTCATGCAGGTCGATCACAGGCACCCCCTGACGGTAGCGGCCTATTCCGCCAGCTCCCACCGCCGAACGCGCGACGGCTGTCGCTCTCGCTGGCCGAGCGTGTTGGCACGAGCTGGGGTAGCAGAAAATAGCTGGATGACTCCGCGCGCTCGTGGCTAGCATCGCCGCCATGATCCCCAACGATTGGATGCCCCACCGGCGCAGCAGCGACGGCGAACTGGTGGGCTACCTCACCTTCGATGGCGAGTTCTTCACCCCGCTCACCGTCTTCGGCTACCCGCTCTCACCGGCCGCTGACTTTGAGGATGCCGAAGCCACCCTGGATGACCACGGTCTGATGGTGCTGACCCAGCCATGGGTGCTCTCCCTACCGGCAGGCGATGTTCGCGTCAGCATTGCCGAGGCCACCCCCGACTTTGTGCGGGTGGTCGAAGACCCAGAACGCATGGCCAACGTCGTCGGCGCAACCCTGCCCAGTCACACGTTGCCAGTACCGGTACCGGCAACGTTGCGACTGGCCTAAGCCGCTACTGCTGCTGCGGATCCCACGGCTGGCTCGGCGGCGGAGGCGGTACCTCCTGACCGGCCGGGCTTTGCCCAGCCTCGGCGGAACGTGAGAACGGCACCCCGGAGCCCTGCCCGGCGCTGCCTGCCTCGGCCGTTGCCTCGTCCACCTGGCCGCGGGCCTCGCGTAGCGCCTCGGACGGGTCCTGCAGTGACGTCTCCGGCAGATCGATGTCCAGGCCAGCCACTTCCTCGGAGGTGGACTCCCGATCCTTTTTCGATCCGGAGAACGCCGGTGGTGGCTCCTGTCCGCCGAAAGCACCAGAGATCGACCCCAGAGCGGCGGTGAATTCGGTGGGGATGACCCACAGCTTGGAGGAGGAACCGTTGGCAATCTGCGGAAGCATCTGCAAGTACTGGTAAGCCAGCAGCTTGGGGTCGGCGTCACCGCGGTGGATGGCGTCGAAGACCTGCAAAATGGCGCGTGATTCACCTTGGGCGCGCAGAATCGCGGCTTGCGCCTGCCCTTCGGCTCGCAGGATGGCGGATTGCTTCTCACCTTCAGCGGTGAGGATCTGGGATTGCTTGACACCCTCAGCGGTCAGGATCGCCGCACGGCGGTCACGTTCGGCGCGCATCTGCTGTTCCATGGAACCTTGCACGCTGGCGGGTGGGTCGATCGCCTTGAGCTCGACCCGGTTGACACGAATACCCCAGCGACCGGTCGCTTCGTCCAGCACCCCACGCAACTGGCCGTTGATCTGGTCGCGGCTGGTCAGGGTCTGTTCCAGGTCCATCGAACCGATGACGTTACGCAGCGTGGTGACAGTGAGTTGTTCGATACCGGTGATGTAGTTGGCGATTTCGTAGGTTGCGGCCTTGGGGTCGGTCACCTGGAAATATATGACCGTGTCGATGCTGACCACCAGGTTGTCAGAGGTGATCACCGGCTGGGGCGCGAATGAAACCACCTGTTCACGCAGGTCCACTCCGGCTCGTACCCGGTCGATAAACGGAACCAAGAAGTGCAGACCGGCGTACATCGTGGTCTGGTAGCGCCCCAGTCGTTCCACGATCAGCGCCACGGCCTGCGGCACGATGCGCACCGCGCGTCGGATGGCGACGATGGCGAAGATGGCGACGAGGCCCAGAACGAAGAGTCCGATCCACTGACCTGGCTCCATATTTACTCTCCTTCAGACAGAATGCGTGAGGCCACCGCTTGGTGGCCCACTATCGATAGTTAGATGGTTTAGTACCCGTGGCCAGGTTGGCCATAGGGCTGCTGTGGGGTTTCGTGGATCTCTGGGGCGACGACGGCGGTCGCGCCATCGATCTTGGTTACCAACACGGTGGTACCAACCGGCAGGACCTGCCCGGACGTGGCAGCCCGAGCCGACCACACCTCACCGGCAAGTTTGACCCTACCTGAGCGTTCGGTTACGTCGGCCACCACCGTGGCTGTCCGGCCTACGTGGGCTGCGACATTGGTCATGTCCTGGGGGGTATTGGCCTGCAGCTTCTGCACCGCTATGGGGCGCACCAGGACCAATAACAGCACCGCCACCACCACGGCGACGACCAGCTGCAGCCAGAATGGTGCCCCGAGAGCTCCGGTCAAACCACCGGCGAACGCGCCGCCGGCCAGCATCAGGAATGTCAGGTCAACGGTGAGTATTTCGACAACACCGAGGGCCAGGGCCGTACCCCACCACCAAAGCCAGCCCATTCAGTCCTCCTTCGCCTGCACACCCACAGGATACGTCGCCGTTGCTTGCACCGACAGTCTATCGACGGGTCAGCGCACGGGCGGCGAACCGGCCACCATGGCGAGAAACCACGAGATCGAGACCAAACGTGGCTGAGAGATTCTGCGGTGTCATCACCTGGTCGAGGCCGCCAGCGGCGACCACCGAACCTTGGCGCAGCAGCAGTGCATCGGTGAA
>JBKEBC010000108.1:0-29538 GCA_047972965.1 Beutenbergiaceae bacterium
ACCACGGAGAACGGCCGGCGCCGCACCTTCTCGGTGAGCTGCCCGCCCTCCTCGTAGCCGACGTATCCCGGGGGGGAGCCGAACAGCCGCGAGACGGTGTGCTTCTCGGCGAACTCGCTCATGTCGAGCTGGATCAGGGAGTCCTCGTCCCCGAACAGGAACTCGGCGAGCGCGCGGGCGAGCTCGGTCTTCCCGACGCCGGTCGGGCCGGCGAAGATGAACGACCCACCCGGGCGCCGCGGGTCCTTCAGACCGGCGCGAGTACGCCGGATCGCCTGCGACAGCGCCTTGATCGCCTCGTCCTGGCCGATGACCCGCTTGTGCAGCTCCTCCTCCATGCGGAGCAGTCGGCTCGACTCCTCCTCGGTGAGCTTGAAGACGGGGATCCCCGTCGAGGCGGCGAGCACCTCCGCGATCAGCTCCTCGTCCACCTCGGCGACGTTGTCCATGTCGCCGTTGCGCCAGGCCTTCTCCTTGTCGACGCGCTCGGCGGCGAGCTTCTTCTCCTCATCACGCAGGCGGGCGGCGCGCTCGAAGTCCTGGTCGTCGATCGCGGACTCCTTGCTGCGCTTGGCCTCGGCGATCTGCTCGTCGAGCTCGCGCAGCTCCGGGGGCGCCGTCATCCGGCGGATCCGCAGCCGCGCGCCGGCCTCGTCGATCAGGTCGATCGCCTTGTCCGGGAGGAACCGGTCGTTGACGTACCGGTCCGCCAGGTTCGCGGCCGCGACGATGGCGGCATCGGTGATCGTGACCCGATGGTGCGCCTCGTAGCGGTCGCGCAGGCCCTTGAGGATCTCGATCGTGTGCGACAGCGTCGGCTCCGCGACCTGGATCGGCTGGAACCGGCGCTCCAGCGCGGCGTCCTTCTCGATGTACTTGCGGTACTCATCCAAGGTGGTGGCACCGATCGTCTGCAGTTCACCACGGGCCAGCTTGGGCTTGAGGATGCTGGCCGCATCGATGGCTCCCTCAGCCGCACCCGCACCCACCAAGGTGTGAATCTCGTCGATGAACAAGATGATGTCGCCTCGGGTGGCGATCTCCTTGAGCACCTTCTTCAGGCGCTCTTCGAAGTCACCGCGGTAGCGCGAGCCAGCCACCAGCGCCCCCAAGTCCAAGGTGTAGAGCTGCTTGTCTTTCAGGGTTTCTGGAACATCGCCCCGGGCGATGTCTTGAGCCAAACCTTCGACGACAGCCGTCTTACCGACGCCGGGTTCGCCGATGAGCACGGGGTTGTTCTTGGTGCGACGCGACAGCACCTGCATCACACGTTCGATCTCGTTCGAACGCATGATGACCGGGTCGAGCTTGCCCTCACGGGCAGCCTGAGTGAGGTTGCGGCCGAACTGGTCCAGAACCGCGGAGCCCGACGGGGTTCCTTCTGCTGGCCCGCCCGCCGATACCGTCTCCTTGCCACCCTCATGGCCGCTGATGAGCTGGATGACCTGCTGGCGAACCCGGTTCAGGTCAGCGCCGAGCTTGGTCAGCACCTGCGCTGCCACACCTTCACCTTCGCGGATCAAGCCAAGCAGAATGTGCTCGGTACCGATGTAGTTGTGTCCCAGCTGCAGCGCCTCTCGCAGGGACAGCTCCAGCACCTTCTTGGCGCGTGGGGTGAACGGGATGTGACCCACCGGGGCCTGCTGTCCCTCGCCGATAATGTCCTGAACCTGCTGGCGCACCGCATCGAGGGAGATGTTCAGCGATTCCATGGTCTTGGCGGCGATGCCTTCGCCCTCATGAATGAGGCCAAGCAGGATGTGCTCGGTACCGATGTAGTTGTGGTTCAGCATCCGCGCCTCTTCTTGGGCAAGGACAACCACGCGGCGAGCACGGTCGGTAAATCTCTCGAACATCTGCGAATCTCCCTCGTTGACCCTGAGCTGGGTCCGGCTTCGTCAAGGCTAACCGCGCATGCTGGTCCGGTAGTCCGGTGTTCGCCGCAGGCGGAGCGCAGCCGCCCGCATCCGGATGGGTGTTACCGGGCCATCCATCCGCCATCAACCGGGAGAATGACCCCGGATACATAGGCTGCGGCATCGGAGGCCAGGAATACTGCCGCGCCAGCAAGATCCTGTGCCTGACCCCACCGCCGGGCCGGGATCCGATCCAGAATGGCGGCCGAACGCTCCGGGTCCTCGCGTAGCGCCTGGGTGTTGTCGGTGGCGATGTATCCAGGAGCGATGGCATTGACGCGCACCCCGTGGGCGGCCCATTCGTTGGCGAGGGCTTTGGTGAGCCCGGCAATTCCGTGTTTTGACGCCGAGTAGCCGGGGACGTTGATGCCACCCTGAAAGCTCAGCAGCGATGCGGTGAAGATCACCGATCCACCCCCGCGTTCGACCATGTCGGCACCGATGCGCTGGGTCAGGATGAACTGGCTGGAGAGATTGATCGCCAACACCTCATCCCAGTCCGTGAGCGGATGCTGGGCAGCGGGACTGCGCCGGATGGTGCCGGCGTTGTTGACCAGAATGTCGATGCCGGGGTGTTGGGCCACGACCTGCTCGGCAAACTCCGCAATCGCTTCCCGGTCGCTGAAGTCGACTCGGTAGCCAGTGAAGCCGCGCCCGGTACTTTCGATGACTTCCTGGGCCTTGCTGCCCCGTTCGGGAAGGGTGGCGCTGACCGCCACGATGTCGGCACCTGCTGCCGCGAGCCCGTGCGCCATAGCCAGCCCGATTCCGCGGCTGGCGCCGGTGACTAGCGCCGTGCGTCCGGTGAGGTCAAAGGGGTGGGCCGAGCTCATGCGCCAGCTCCGTCCTGCACATCGACCAGCACTTTGATCGCCGTCCCGGATTCCAGGGCGGCAAAGGCATCCTGAACCTTGTCCAGCGGCTCAATCGCGCTGATCATCACCTCGGAATCGATCGAACCATCGGCAACGAGCGCGACCGCCCGCTCGAAATCCTCACGCTCATAGACGCGGGCACCGAGAATCCGCAACTCACGCCAGAAGACCTGTTTCAGGTCCAGTGGAACCGGCTCGGGGTGGATCGCGACGACCACCAGGGTTCCCCGCACGCGCAGCAGGCCGGTGGCGCTGCGCACCGCCGCCGGGGCACCGGAGACTTCGAACACCACATCCGCGCCTGCGCCGCCGGTCCATTCCTGAACCAGATCCGCCACGCCAGTGGCGGGATCGACGGCGCGCAAGCCCAGTGCCTGCGCGGTCTCACGTCGCGCGGGCTGCGTCTCCAGTACCAGAACCTGTGCGCCCGCAGCCTGGGCCACGCTCGCGATCAACAGGCCGATCGGTCCGCCTCCGACCACCACCGCATAGTCACCGCTGGCGAGTTCGGACCGGCGGACATCGTGCACGGCGACGGCGACCGGCTCGACCAAGGCGCCCTGCTGCATCGTCATGGTGGCGGGGAGCCGAACCAGCCAGCTGGCGTCGACGTTCCACCGTTGTTGCAGCGCCCCTGGGGTGTCAATCCCTACGAAATCGAGGTTGTGGCAGACATGTTGATTGCCCGCCAGGCATGCTGGACAACTGCCGTCCCAGGACAACGGCATCACCGTCACCGGCTCACCTACCTGCCAGCCGCTGACCCCGTGCCCCACGGCGCTGATGCGGCCAGACATCTCATGCCCAATGACCGCAGGCATGGTCACGCGCGCATCCATCGATCCATGCAGGATGTGCAAATCCGTGCCGCATAGGCCCACATAGGCGACCTCGATCTGGACTTGACCCGGGCCCGGGTCAATGGCGGAACCAGACTGGATCGTCATCGATCCATGGCCGGTGTAGGCAGCGCTTCGCATAGTTATCACTTCCGTGAGCAGTAGCTGAATCCGTGGCGTGCAACACGCACGGTACCGGCTCGCTGGCATACGGTTGCAGGAAGCATCGGCATCCCCTAGGGTTAGTCAAACGTTTGAGCTATGTGTCCGGTGTGACTGCAGACGTTCCAGGAAGGACCATGATGAGCGACCTGCCGGATCTGCCGCTGGCTGGCATTCTCGTCCTCGACTTTAGCCAGTTTCTCGCGGGCCCGGTCGCGGCCATGAGGCTTGCAGATCTTGGCGCTCGGGTGATCAAGGTGGAACGCCCGGGGATCGGCGATATCGGCCGCACTCTCGCCTTCGCGGGCCGGTCTCTGGACGGCGACACTGTCTCCTTTCACGCGATGAACCGCAACAAAGAAGGCGTCACCGCGGACCTGAAACAGCCCGAGGATCTGGCCTGGGTGAAGCACCTGGTCAGCCAGGCCGACGTCATCATTGAGAACTTCCGACCGGGCGTCATGGAACGCATCGGTCTCGACTACGAGACGGTCCGCTCGGTCAATCCGGGCATTGTCTATGCCAGCGCTACCGGCTACGGCTCAGAAGGGCCGTGGAAGAACCGTCCAGGTCAGGACTTGCTGGCCCAGTCGGTCTCCGGTTTGCCCTGGCTCAACGGCTCCCGCACCGATGGCCCGGTTCCGGTCGGGCTCTCGATCGCCGACCACCTCATGAGCTGCCATATCGCCCAAGGGGTAACCGCACTCCTGGTCCGGCGGTTTCGCACCGGCATCGGCGGTTTGGTCGAGACCAGCCTGCTAGAAGCGATGCTCGACCTTCAGTTCGAGTTGCTGAGCACCCGGCTCAACGACGACACCGTGCACGTGCAGCGCAACGGAACTCACTCAGCGCACGCATTCCTTGCCGCACCCTACGGCACCTACCCGACCGCGGACGGCTACCTGGCGATCGCGATGAATCCGGTCAATCGCATTGGTGAACTCCTCGACCTGCCGCAGATCGCCGAGCTGACAGATCCACAGTCCTGGTGGGACCAGCAGGAATGGATCGAGAATGAGCTGGCTCAGCGACTCACGACTGAGAACACCGATCATTGGCTCAGCGTGCTCGACGCCGCCGACGTCTGGTGCGCCCCGGTGCTGACGTTGGAGCAGTTGCTCAGCCACGACGGGTTCAAGGCCATCAATATGGTGCAGCAGGTCCAACGCGGGGCGGCGACGGTGCGCACCACCCGCAGCCCGATCCGGGTCGACGGTCAGACCCTCACCGACACTCGCGCCGCGCCGTACCTGGGCGAACACGACGGCCCGATCCGTGCCGAATTTGGGCAGCCGTGAGCATTACCCTGCGCGGGATGACCTGGGAGCACGCCCGCGGCTACGACAGCGTGGTCGCCGCCGCCCAGGCTTACCGGTCGGTGCAGCCCGACGTTGAGATCCGCTGGGAGTACCGCTCCCTGCTAGCTTTCGGCGATCAAGGGCTCAACGAGTTCGTCGCTGACTACGACCTGGTGGTCATCGACCATCCGCACATTCCCATCGCGGCCGAGCAGGGCTGGCTACTGCCGCTCGACGGATCTGGCCACGACGACGAGCTCGCCCTGTTGGCGCAGCAATCGGTCGGGCCATCCCACGCGACCTATCGATACAACGGCCACCAGTGGGGGCTGGCAACCGACGCCGCCGCCCAGGTCGCCGCCTGGCGGCCAGATCTGCTGCCGGAGCCTCCGCGCACCTGGGACCAGGTGCTCGAACTAGCCAGCCAGGGTCGGGTGCTGTGGCCGGCCAAGCCCGTGGATGCGTTCTCCACCATGGTGACCATCGCAGGCGCCCACGGTCACGCCGCCATGGCTGAGCCGGGCAGGTTCTTGCCACGGGATGTCGGCAGGGCAACGCTGGAGCTCATGCACCGACTCATGGCGTCGGTGCCCGAGGACAACCTGGGCCTCAATCCGATTGAGGTCTCGGATCTGCTGGCCAGTGGAGACCAGTACGCGTACTGCCCACTGCTGTTCGGGTACACCAACTATTCCCGGCCCGGATTTCGCCGCCATCGACTCGCCTATATCGACGTGCCCGCGGGCCCGGCTGGAAACGACGGCTCCCTGCTCGGCGGGGCAGGTATCGCCGTCTCCGCCCGCACCCAGCATCCCGAGGAAGCCATCGCGCATGCGATCTGGCTTGATTCGGCCGCAGTGCAGGAAGGCGTGTACTTCGATGGCGGGGGCCAGCCCGGCAATGCGGTGGCGTGGGAATCCGATCGGACCAACGCCGCCACGCTCGACTTCTTTCGCAATACCCGCCACACGCTAGAGACCGCCTATGTCCGCCCACGACACGTGGCCTACATGGATGTGCAGAACGCTGCTGGCACCCTGATCAATGCCACGCTGCGGCGCGAATACAGCGATGATGATTTACTCACCCAACTCGACTACCTGGTCGGGCAGCACCTAGGAGGCTCACGTGCAGACGGTTGATCGTTGGTGGGAGGACATCGAGGTCGGTGAGAGTCGGCAGACGGTGGGCCGCACCATCACCGAGGCTGACATCGTGCTCCATGCCGGCCAGACCGGAGACTTTTTCCCTCACCACATGGATGCGCAGTGGACCGCCACCCAACCCTTTGGTGCTCGCATCGCGCACGGCACCCTCATTCTGTCGGTCGCGGTGGGAATGACTGCCGGTGATATCAACCCGCAAGCAATGAGCTACGGCTACGACCGGATCAGGTTCATCGCGCCGGTCTTTATCGGTGACACGATCACCGTGACTGCCGAGATCACCGAGAAGGCCGACCACCCGCGCAAGCCGCAGGCCGGCTACGTACATGAACTGGTCTCGGTGGTCAATCAGGACGGCAAGACGGTCTTGGTGCTCACCCACCTCTACGTGGTGAACAAGCGGGCCTCGGACTAGACCATGGCGAACCTGAGCGACGTCGCGGCCGCTGCTGGCGTGTCCGTCTCTGCCGTCTCACGGGTGCTCGCCAACTCCCCCAGCTCCCGGGTCAGCAAACAGACCAGGGAGCGCATCCTGGCCGCGGCCGACGCCCTGGACTATCGGCCGAACTTCGCTGCGCGAGCCTTGAAATCATCGCGTACTCACGTGCTGGGTCTGATCATCCCCGATATCACCAACCCGATCTTCCACGACCTGTTGCGGGGAGTGGAGGCCGAAGCCGACCGACGCGGCTACGTCATGCTGCTGGCCCGTTCGGAAAGCATGGGCGACTCCGACGCCGTGATCCGCAAACTGGTGGGGGAAGGCCGGGTCGACGGCGTGTTGCTCCAGATCGATGACCGGGCCATGATCGACGGCGTACCACCGTTGCACACCGCCGGCCTGCCTTTGGTTTTCCTCAACTCGGTCCAGGAGGGCGGGTCAGGCTCGGTGACCTTCGACGACGAGCAGGCTGCCATCCTCGCCACTGAGCACCTGCTGGCCTTGGGCCATCGGCGAATCGGGTTCATCGGTGGCCGCCGCTCCACCTATACCTCAATCCGGCGGCATGGCGGGTACGTGCGAGCGATGAGCGAGGCTGAGGTCGCCATCGATGAGGTGGCCGTCAGCTGGCTTGGCTACACACCCAGCGAGGGAGCATCCGCCCTGGCACAGATCATGTCGCTTCCCGAGCCACCCACAGCCCTGGTGGTCGCCAATATCAATGCCTCGCTCGGGGCCATGCTGGAGGCCCGGCGTCATGGTCTACGAATTCCCGAGGACCTCTCGATCGTGGCGATCCACGATTCATCGATAGCAGAGGTCTCCTGGCCTCCGCTCACCACCGTACGAATGCCCTGGCAGACCCTGGGCCGGTATGCCGTGCAGGCGCTGATCCACCAGATCGAGCACGGAACCGCCCAGCAGATCCAGGTACGGGAACCGGAACCGGAACTGATCGTGCGCGAGTCCACCGCACCCCGGACCATCGAGACCTTGAGATGACCCCACCACCGCGATCGGTAGCTCTGCCATGACCCTCATTACCGCCGTCACCGCCCGTGATATTCGCTTCCCGACATCGCTGAACCAGGATGGTTCCGATGCGATGAACAAGGACGGTGACTACTCGGCGGCCTACGTCCAGATCCACACCGACGACCCGGAGCTGAGCGGGTTTGGCTTCACCTTTACCATCGGCCGGGGCAACGACCTGTGTGTCGAAGCAGCACGTCAGCGCGGACTCCCGCTGGTGGGGCGCTCGGTCGAGGATGTGGTGCACGATCTCGGCGGTGTCTATCGAGAGCTGGCCAGTGATTCCCAGCTGCGCTGGCTGGGACCGGACAAGGGCGTGGTCCATCTGGCCATGGCAGCGGTGATGAATGCCGCCTGGGATCTAGCCGCACGCACGGCGCGCAAGCCATTGTGGCGGTTGCTGACCGATATGAGTCCGGCCGAACTGGTGGAGGTGGCCGACCTGCGCTACCTCTCCGACGTCCTGACCCCGGAGCAGGCGATAGCAATGCTCGAGGAGCTGGCGCCATCGCGGGCCGAACGCATCCACGAACTCGAGCAGCGTGGCGGATACCCCTGCTACACCACGAGCGCAGGATGGCTGGGATACGACGACGACAAGATCCGTCGATTGCTGCGCGAAGCCCGCGAACAGGGCTATCAGTACTTCAAACTGAAAGTCGGCGCAAACCTCGATGACGACATTCGGCGTCTGCGCATTGCCCGCGAGGAGGTCGGCTGGGACGCCAACGTCATGATCGATGCAAACCAGGTATGGGATGTGCCACAAGCCATTGAATGGGTCAGGGCATTGGCGCAGTTCAAACCGCTCTGGATCGAAGAGCCAACCAGTCCCGATGACATCCTGGGTCATGCGGCCGTCCGCCAAGCTGTGGCACCCATTGGTGTGGCCACTGGCGAACATGGAATGAACCGAGTGCTGTTCAAGCAGATGTTCCAGGCACAGGCAATCGACTACTGCCAGCTCGATTCGGCCCGTCTGGCCAGCATCAACGAGATCCTGGCCGTCTACCTCATGGCGAAGAAGTTCAATGTCCCCGTCTGCCCCCATGCCGGCGGGGTCGGGCTATGCGAATTGGTCCAGCATCTATCCATCTTCGACTACGTCGCGATCTCAGGTTCGCTCACAGGTCGGGTCACCGAGTTCGTCGACCATCTGCATGAGCATTTTGTCGACCCGTGCATCGTGGCTGATGGGGCGTATCGACTGCCGACCCAGGCCGGGTACAGCGCACAGATGCACGAAGAATCTCTGACCCGCTTTGAATTTCCGCACGGTAGCTACTGGTCCCAGGAAGCGAGCCACCCTCCGGCCTAGCTCCAACCACCTCCAGCCGCCGCGAAAGGACGGTTATGAATCAGCTCCGCGCAACGGTGCGCAGCGTACGGCCCATCTTGCTCAGTCACACCTATGCCCCCGGTGAAGAACTCTCATGGGTGGGCGGCACCATTCGCTCCTGGGATGCGGCGTTGGTAGAGGTCACCCTCACCGACGGCAGCACCGGGCTGGGGGAAGCGGGGGCAGGCATCATGGCCGCCCAGGCTGTTCCGGGAATTGTTGACGCTCTGCGGCCCTACCTGGATGGGGTCGAGTTCGAGAACCCGCAAGCGGTGGGCGATCACCTGCGTGCCTACACGGCATTCTGGTCCCGAGGTGGGCTGCTCTCCGGGGTGATCGGTGCCGTGGAGACGGCGATCCTAGATGCCGTGGGCAAACGCGAAAATGCGCCGGCCTGGCAGTTGTTGGGCGGGGATGGCCGTCCATCGATCGAGGCCTATGCCAGCGGTGGGCTGGGGACGACCTTCGACGACATTTCCGCCTGGGCAACCCAGCAACACAAGTCGGGCTTCGGCACCGTGAAGTTCCGTGCCATGCGGGATCCGGGCACCACCATCGAGCTGCTGCACCACGTCACCTCTCACTTGCCCGAGGGCACCCAGTTCATTATCGACGCGGTACAGGCCTGCGCGTCGAATCCGTGGCCGGTGGAGCAGGCCATCGAGGTTGGCCAGGTCGCGGCGCAGCTGGGAGCACGCTGGTATGAGGAGCCTTGCCAGGCCGAGGATGTGGCGGGCCTAGCTCGAGTCCGGGCCGCCGTCGATGTTCCTATTTCCGGAGTCGAGTCCAACGCAATGGTGCGTGAGTTCGCTGAGCTGGTGGCAAACCAGGCGCTGGACATTCTGCAGCCCGATGTGAGTTTCGTGGGGGGCCCCACGGCGTTTCGCCGGGTTGCTGCGCTGGCGCAGGCAGCTGGGCTGCAGTGCGTTCCGCACGTCTGGGGAAGCGGTGTCACCTTCGCCGCCAACCTGCACACGGTGGCAGCCACCGCGAGCGTGAACCTCTTCGAATTCTGTACCCTGCCCAACCCGTTGCGGGAAGCCTTGCTGCTGGAGCCGCCCCGGTTGGTCGATGGCCAGGTCCAGATCGGTCGTGGTGCTGGGCTCGGGGTCGCGGTGACCGCCGAGATCCAAGCCCAGTTCCCTTTCACTGCTGGAGGTGGGCATGTCATCCGATAGCCCCGCCCACGTCGGCCGCACGAGCGCTCTGATTGCTCAGGACCGCCTGTTGACCACACCGATCATCAGCGACTCCTGTGATGCAGTAGGGCTGCGCGATCAGGTTCTGCAGTGTCCGCTGGCGCCGATCACCCCGGGCAGCCAGGCCGTGGGTTGGGCGCGAACGGTGCAGTTCGCCCCGGTGCAGGTTGACACCCCCCACGACCCGTACGGCGCAATGATCGAGTTCATCGATTCGCTCAATCGGGATGATCTCATCGTCATGTCCACTGCTCAGAGTTTCGCCAGTGCATTCTGGGGCGAGCTGTTTAGCGCTGCGGCCCAAAGCGCGGGCGCAACCGGGGTCGTCACAGATGGCTGCCTACGCGATACCCCTCGGATCGCCCAGCTTGGTTTTGCCGCCTTTGGGGCCGGCCGCCGTCCGCTGGACTACCGGGCCCGGATGCGGGTGGTGGCCATGGACGAACCGGTACGCCTGGGGGGAGTTCTGGTTGCTCGGGGCGACCTGGTGGTCGCTGACGACGATGGGGTGGTCGCGGTTCCGGCTGCCGCCACCGAGCAGGTCCTGGCCCGTGGTCGGGAGCGGGCGACAGGCGAATCCACGGTGTTACAGGAGTTGCAAGCTGGCGCCAGCGTGCGTGAGGTCTGGACCAAACACGGCCTGCTGTGAGGCCGAGTCGGCAGAGATATCAAGGAGGAAACACCATGGCATTCCCGGTGATCGATGCACATCAACACGTGTGGGACAAGACTCGCGCTGAGTACACCTGGCTTGATGAGTCCAGCGGCCCGATCAACCGGGCCATCGGTTTCCCGGAGCTAGAACCGGAGCTGGCTGATGCTGGTGTGGATCTGACGGTTCTGGTGCAATCAGCGGACAACGCCGAAGATACCGCCCTCATGGTGGAGACCGCCGATGCTCATCCGAAAGTTGCGGCCATCGTCGGTTGGGTGCCGCTGGAGCGTCCAGAAGAAGCCGCCCAGATGCTGCAGACCTGGCATGCGGATCCCCGCATGGTGGGGGTACGCAACCTGATCCATGACATGGACGACCCCAACTGGTTGCTGCGCCCCGAGGTCGACGAGGGGTTGGGTGTGCTGGAATCCACGGGCACCCCATTTGATTTGGTGTCGGTCCTGCCCCGGCATCTAGAACTGGCCCCCATCATTTCGGAGCGGCACCCTGATCTGCGGATCGTCATCGATCACCTGTCGAAGCCACCGATCGGGCTGGATTCGGATCAACCCTGGGATTCGCTGATCGCTGCGGCCGCGCAGAATCCGAACGTGTTCGCCAAGCTCAGCGGCCTCTACTCGGCGACCTCCGACCCATCCGCATGGACCAGCGACCTGGTCGCACCGTATGTGGATCGTGCGCTGGAACTTTTCGGACCAGAGCGGTTGATGTACGGGGGCGATTGGCCGATTTCAATCCTGGCGGGCGGGTACACCCGCGTGTGGCAGGGGCTGAGCGCCATCTTCGCGGCGCTGGGCGAGCACGACCGAGAGCAAATTCTCGGGCGCACGGCGGCGCACTTCTACACCATCAAGATCGGCCACGATGGCGGTCAAAATCCCGACTAGAGCCCACTGGATCCCACCGTGGGCGCAGGCCTAGTGCCCCGAGTTCGAAGGTTTGCGCCAAAACCGAACCCCACGACCCTCGGTTTTGGCCTCACCCTTCGTACTCGGTGGGTGTCCGTACTCGGTGGGTGTCCGTTCTCGGCGGACGTCGTTTCGCCCACCCGGCCTGCCCCTGGCTCGTGGCCTCTAGTCGAGGTGAAACACCTCGGGCATGGTGCTCCACCACTGCCCGTCAGCACGGTCGGGGTAGGGCCGCTGGAGCGGCATACACACATCCCACCAGCGTTGGGTGTTCGGATCAGCAGCGATCGCGGCCATGTCGGCCTCGTAGTCCTCGCCGGTGTATTCGAAGTAGGAGAAGAGCACATCGCCGTGCCGGTAGATCGAATAGTTCTGCACGTTGCTCGCGCTCAGCCGAGCCAGGACCTCGGGCCAGACCTGCGCATGCAGTCGCTCGTACTCCTCGATCGAGGCGTGGTCGACCCCGATCACTTGCGCCACTCGCTTCACTGCCATCTTTACCTCCGCACTCGCAAGGTGGTCACGCCCCCATCGACGTGTAGGGCCGTTCCAGTGATCGATGCCGACGTCGGATCAGCCAGGAAGATGATGGCCGCGGCCACCTCCTGTGGCGTCACCATCCGCCCCGTGGCCTGCCGGGCATCCAGCGCCGCCCGCTCGGCCGCCGGATCGGGGAAGTTCTGCAGCATCCGGTCAACGAATTGGGTCGCCACCGTGCCGGGGCTGACACAGTTGACCCGGATACCTTCGGCCACGTGATCGGTCGCCATCGCGTAGGTCAACGACATCACCGCACCCTTTGATGCCGAATACAACGCCCGCTGCGGCAACCCATTGAGCGCGGCAATCGAACAGACGTTGACGATCGCTGCATGCTCCGATTGGCGCAAATACGGCAGCGCCGCCGCGCAGACCCGAGCCATGCCCGTCACGTTGATATTCAGCACCCGAGCCCACTCGGCGTCGTCGTTCTCCTCGACCGTCCCGATAGCGGAAATACCGGCATTGTTCACCACGACGTCGATACCGCCGAGGTGCTCAGCGGCCTGGCCGACCGCCGAGGTCACACTGGCGCGATCACCGACGTCAGCTGCGATCGGGTGCACCCTGGAGTCCTGCACGTCAGGGTTCAGATCAAGAATCACCACCGAAGCGCCCGCATCCGCGCAGGCGATCGCAGTCGCCTCACCAATGCCTGAAGCACCCCCGGTCACGATCACGCGAATGCCGTCCAGTCTGCCGCTCACGTCACCTCATACTCCGGCACGGTCCCTCCGTGCTCATGATCATCGTAGGCAGCCTCAACCACCGCCATGGTGTTGATGACATCGGCGACAGCGGTCGGCAACGTGTCGATCTCCCCGGTCACGAACCGCTGCAGCACACCCATGGAGTACATGAACGCATCGGGGAACCAGGAGCCCTCAAAGGGCACCGGCACCCACCCCCGCGAATCTGCCAGATGCACCATCTCCAGCTTGTCCTCCCGGCCTTGTGGGTAGTCAAGCAACAGGCCCAGTTGTAGGCGTATGGCGCCCTCGGTGCCCTCCCACTTGACGAAGCTCTGTTCGTAGGTAGGGCCGAACTCGTGGTCATGATTGGTCATCACCGTCACGCGCAGCTTCCGATCGCGGTAGCGCATGAGGGCCGTCGTACGGGTATTGGCAATGTCTTTGGCCGGATGATGCACGGTGGTGGCGCTGACCGCATCTGGATCTCCAAAAAAGGACCGCACCAGATCGAAGTAGTGCACCGAGTGCATATTCAGCTCTAACCGCGGCAAGGTCAGCACCGCCGGGAACATCGCCCACGGGGTGTTGACCTCGACGTAGACCTCCATGTCGTAGATTTCCCCGATCGCCCCGCTGGCGATCAGTTCCCGGGCCACCGCCACGTAGGGGGCGAACCGCAGCTGAGTATTGACCGCCGCCACCAGCTGCTTCTCACGGCAAACCTGGAGCAACTGCTGACCAGCGGCCAAGGTGTGGCCAAGCGGCTTCTGCAAGAGGACCGCGGCGCCATCGGGTAGCGCCCGCAGCGTCTGCTCAAAATGCTCGGGCATCAGTGCCACATCGAAGACGGCGTCGGCGGGCGCCGCAGCTACCGCCTGCGCCACGCTGTCACAGACCACCTCGATGCCGTACTGGTCCGCGAGCGCCTGGGCACGCTCACGCTGCCGGTCGGCGATCACTGCCACCTGATACCCGGCCCGCTGATAGGCCGGAAGATGCGCATCGCGGACGATGCCGCCCGCACCCAGAATGACAATGGGCCGGGGCTTGCTCGGCAGAGCGAGCTGGTAGGCCGGGTCCAACTGTACTTCCGGGTAGGTGCTCATCCCTTCACCGCTCCCACCGTCTGACCCTTGATGAGGAATCTCTGCGCTCCCAGGAACATCGCCAGTAGCGGGATCATCGAGATCACGGTGGCCAAAGCCAGCTGCGGCAGGTAGAGCTTGACATCCAGGCCGGCAGCAACCGTGGCATTGAACAACGGGCTGGCACCGATCAGCTCCTGAATCCCGATGGAGACGGTCTTGTTCGCCTGGTTCGAGGTGAGCAACGCCAGCGGCAGGAAGAAGTTGGTCCAATTCGCCACAAACGCAAAGAACGCCACCAGCGCCACCGCCTGCCGGGAGATGGGCAGGGCGATATAGAAGAACGTTTTGACGTCGGACAGCCCGTCAATGCGGGCAGCTTCCACCAGCTCATGGGGCATGGTGGTCATGAAATGGATGTAGGCCAGGTAGACCCCGAACGGGAAGAACCCCATGATCACCGCAACCGGCCATAGCTGACCGACGGCGTTGATGGCGTTGACCTCAAGGAAGATGGGGATCACCAGCACTGTGTTGGGCATCACCATCGCCAGCAGGGTCGCGAACAGGAATGCCTTGCGTCCACGGAACCGCAGCCGGGCGAATGCGTACCCAGCAGGCAACGCTGCGACGACTGCCAAGGTGGCCCCGGTCAGCGCCACGATGAGCGAGTTGCCCATCCACCGGGTGAACAGGCCACCGTCCCCGGGGCCGAATCCATCGATCTGGCTCCAGCTTTCCAGCAGGTTGGCCAAGGACATACCACCCAGGCCGAGGAATCCATCGGTGCCGGCTTGCAGACCTTCCTGGCTACGGAAGGCCAGTGCGAGGAAGCCGATCATCGGCAGCAGGAATCCTGCCGCCACCACAGCCATCACGGCGACGCGGGCGATCCGGCCGGCCGACCAGCGGCTCTTGCCTGGTCGTTGAGCGAGTGCGGTGCTTCGAGTAGCCATCAGCGGCGCTCCGATCGGTCGTCTCCGAACAGCCCGCTACGCATCACGATGAGCATGCCGATCCCCAAGGTGATGAGCAACAAGATGATGGACATTGCAGCAGCGGCAGGGAAGTTTCGGTTGGTGAAGGCGAAGGCGTAGCCAAGTTGGGTCGGTGCCCATTCGTTGACCACCGCACCCGAAGAAATCTGTCGCAACAGGTAGGGCTCTAGGAACAGCTGAAAGCCGTAGGCGAGGTTCATCAGCGCCGCGTAGCCGATCCAGGGTCTGATGAGTGGCAGCTTGACGTGCCAGGCCAGTTTCCACGCGTTGGCACCATCGAGGGTCCCGGCTTCCAGTACCTCCTCCGAAATACCGTTCAGGCCGCCATTGACGACCACGATCCAGGTTCCGATGCCCTGGAAGAACAGCATCGCCGTCAGGATCGGCGAGAGGTTGGTGGGGGTCAGGACCTCTTTGAAGGTGCTGGCTCCCATGCCTTGCCAGATGAAGGCTATCGGCGACCGTTGCGGGTCCAGCAGGTAAACCCACAGCACGAAGTTGGCGATACCGCTGAGCGCGCCGGGGATGTAGTAGATGAACCGCATCGCTCCACCGAAGCGGCCGGGACTGGCGTGAATCAGCAGTGCCAGACCCACGATGCCCACGATCATGATGGGGAGCCAGATGATCATGACCGTGAAGATGTTGGTGAAGGTACTGATGAAGCGGTGGTCGGTTATCACCGAGACGAATGATTGGAAGCCACCGAAGCCGGTACTGGGATCGACCAGCGTGGGGGCGCGCTGCATGCTGATAACCAAGGCGTAGCCGATGGGTATCGCGGCAGCAACCAGGAAGAGCACCGTGAATGGCGCGAGCAGCACCCACGCGGCCAACGATTCCGCTCGCTTGTGACCGGTCGCTGACTTCGGCTTAGCCCGGGCCGACGCGGTCGATGTCTGGCTTGTCATGCGGTACTCCTCGTGGGTTGATACGCCAATCAGGCTCGTGGGCACCGGCGGCGCTGCCGCTACCCACGAGCCTTCGATTGGGGCTATTCAGTGACGACGGTGTATCCCACCGAATTCGCCTGGTTCAGCAGCTCGGTCTCAAAGGCGTCCAGTGCCGCCTCCATGGAGCCGCCGGCGATGAGCTCAGGTGCCACCGTCTGGCTCCAGATTGAGCTGGTGTCGTAGAGCATGTAGGCATAGGGCTGCGAGAAGCTCGCCGCTTCCTTGAACGCTTCCTGCGTGGTGGGAATGTCGGCGAAGTAGTCCTCTGTCGCGACGTTCTCGAGCCAGGCATCCTGCACCGGGCCGTAGCCGGGAAGCCCCGTCGAGAGATCCACCTGCCAGCGAGTGTCGGTTGCCACGAAGGTGGCGAACGTCAGCGCATTCTCCAGCTGGGTGCCGGTGATGTGTGAAGAGACGCCCCAGAGGCCACCACCCTCATTGCCGGTGGATGGCTCAGAGTCGCCTTCCCAGGCCAGCGGAGCAACTGCAGTCATCGTGCCAGCCGGAATCTCCCAGGTGTCCCGGAACAGGTAGTTGCCCCACCAAACAGCCCCGGGGCTCATGACCAGGTTGGCGCCTGCCTCGGCGGCGTCTCCGTCGAAGATTCCCTGCGTGCTCAAGGCGTCACCGTCGTACATGGTGGTGAGCAGATCCTCAGCACGCTGGCAGTTCGGGTCGGCCAGGTTGATCTGGGCCTCGGATTCGGATACCCGCACGTTGGTCGGGCAACCAGCGGCCTGCAGGTAGCGGTTCACGGCGTAGGCATCGCCCAGGAATCCAGAGATCCGACCTGGGTGTTCGGCGGCAATCTGAACTGCGAGGTTTGCGTATTCCTCCCAGGTGGTGGGCAACTCGTAGTTGTTCTCCTCGAAGAACGTCTTGTTGTACCAGAACACATCCGGGGCGGCGTCGTTGCGCAGGCACCGGATCCGGCCATCGATCTCACAGAACGACAACACCGCCGGGTCGTAGCCCTCGATGACCTCGGGGAGCAGGTCGGTCAGGTCCGCAGCGTAGTTGGAGGTCGAGTTGGTCGCCCAGGCGATGTCATCGTTGGACGGGAAGAAGATGGCATCGGGCCAGCCCGACTGGGCTGTGTCGAAGTTCGCGAATGCCTGTCGCACGGTCTGGCCACCCACGGCGCCATCGATCTGCACGATGTCGACCTCAATGTCGGGATAGGCCTGCGCGAAAGCCTCCGCAGCAGGCACCCGGGGAGGATCAACCCAGACGGTGATCGGACCTCCCGAGTCCGTCTGGTTGCCGGCATCACCACCGCCGGTGGAGTCACCATCGCCGCCGCCGGAGGTACATGCTGCGAGCACGCATGCGGCAGCAAGGCTGGCACCGACTAGGACTCTATTCCTGGTCTTGCTGGACTTCATCGTCACTCCTTGATTGGTGCAATCGCCCGACAACCACTGCATCGTGAGGTGCCGGCACTCGTGTCGAGTGGGTTGCTCAAACGTTAGAGCAACGTTGACGGACCCGCAATAGTTCGACGGTCCGAGTCTGATTTGTGACCGAATTGCGACCTAGGTCACAACCGGTAGACCGGCAAACCGCAGACCAGCAATGGGTCACAGCAACCACCTGGTGCCGGTCAGCGCCCCAGCACCAAACTCGTGCTGTTCAGCCTTGCAGCACCGCACTACTGCCGGTCAGCGCGTAGCCTCACCAGGTGCCCCGTCAGCCCCGCAGCGCCACCTGGTGCCGACGAGCGCGGGCCACGTAGCTGGGTGCACTTTGCGCGATCGCAGCACGTTCAGCGTCACTGGTCGGCCGAATCACTTTGCCGGGTACTCCCAGCACCAGTGAATTCTGCGGAATGTGCACCCCTTCGGAGACCAGCGCACGTGCGCCAACCAGCGAGCCTTCACCGACGATCGAACCGTTGAGCAACGTGGCCCCCATACCAATGAGCACCCCGTCGGCAACGGTTGCGCCGTGGACGATGGCCCCATGCCCAATGGTGACCGCGACCCCCACTCGGACGGGAAATCCTGGGTCCGCGTGCATGACGGTGTTGTCCTGCACATTGGAGTTCGCGCCGATCCGGATCTCGTCCTCGTCGCCGCGCAACACGGCGCCGTACCAGATGTTGGCACCAGCTTCGAGCCGGACGTTGCCGATGATGGTGGCGGTCGGGGCTATCCATGCATCGGGATCGATGCTGGGAGCGGGCCGATCAGGGAGTTCAATGATCACAGCGGCACCTCGGTACTGGGGACTTGATGGGTAGAACTATCCACGCTACGCGCTCAACCACGCCCCGCCCGTGCCCGAGGACACTAAAGTGTCAGTGGCCGTAGCGACTCAACTCTACGCAACGGACCGCGCCCGAGGGCGGTAGTCAACCAGGGGACGACCATTGAGTGACAAATCACCAGACCAACCCGGCGATGCTCAGGCTCCGCAGGTTGATCAAGACCCCAGTCAAGGTGGGGTAGCAAACCCGCCAGCCTCGGACCCGCACGCCTTTGGCGCTCCTGCTCCGTCGGCCCATGCAGCTGCGGCCGAGGCCAGTTCCGGACCACCACCATCGGCACCGTTTGGCTACGGCGCCACCCCACCGGCCTACGATCCGAGCCAACAACCGTACGGACAACCCACCCAGGCGTACGGCCAGGCGGGAACACCAGCACCCGCACAATTCGGGGCAACGCCACCCGGCCAGCCGGGTGGCGGTAAGCCTAAGACCGGCCTATGGATCGGTCTCGGTGCCGCAGCGATGGTCCTGGTTCTCGTCACGGTTCTCGCGGTCGTACTACTAACCGGCAACCGCGACGATGAGGCCGACGAATCAACCGCCAATCCCACGGACACCCCGTCTGCGAGTGTCGACCCCGCCGCCTATGACGCCCCGGAGGCTGCCGTCGAAGCATACTTCGACGCCCTGATCGCCGGGGACTCAAATACAGCGCTTTCGCTGGTCTTTCCAGCACCTGATGACTACTCCCTGCTCACCGATGAGATGCTCACTGCCAGCGCTGACGTCGCCCCCATCAGCGATGTCGTCGTCGAGGCACCACAAAACCCGGATGGCTCCATCAGCGATATACGAGTCACGTACCAGGTCGGCGACTCAACCGCGCAAACAAGTATCGCTGTCACCAACCGTGACGACTCTTGGATGGTTCGGGGCTATGCCACACTCAGAGCCCCGAACCGCTCAGAAGGTCTGGATATCACCCTCAATGGCTTCGCCATCGAGGATCCAGACGACATGGTGGTCTTCCCTGGCGCCTACGAGATCGGGACCAGCACCACCTACTTCACCTTCACTGGCACCACGCAGGTACTTGTTGGTACCGACTACAGCTACGACTTTGACGACGCCGAGCCCACCTTGGACGAAGAAGGCCTGACCATCTTTCAGGAAGCAATCCGAGCTGACGTCGAGGAGTGCATCGCCTCCACTCAGCTAGCAGGAGGTTGCGGTCTTGATATCTCCTCCCAGGCTTCCGGCGACCTAGTACCAATAGAAGGGACCGTCAGCAGAACGTTGTCTGCCGATGCGCAGGCATCATTGTCCAACTTGGAACCGGACCTGGCCTACGACAACCCCTTCGCGGTATCGGTCGATTCCTGGATCGGCAGGGTCGAAACCACACTGCAGTGCGAAGACACCAGCAACGGAACCACCGGCCCGTGTACGTCCTACTCGGGCAATAGCCTGGAGGATCCCGTCGTGGATTTCAACCAGGATCCGGTCACCGTCCACTGGTGATGCACGAAGCCTAGATACCACGGCCCCAACAGCGGGTCCTTGCCCGCTGTTGCGGCTGGACGGGTTCAAGCCTCAAGCAGCAGCGTCATGGGCCCATCGTTAACCGACTCCACTGCCATCATGGCACCGAAAGTTCCGGTCTCGACCTGGAGGCCGCGATCGCGCAACCCCGCAACGACGGCATCCACCAGCGGTTGCGCCAGAGGACCGGGCGCAGCCGCAGACCACGACGGGCGCCTACCCTTGCGGGTATCGCCGTACAGCGTGAACTGAGATACCACCAGCACACCCGCGCCATCGATGTCGGTCACTGCCTGGTCATCACGCATGATTCGCAGATCAGCAATCTTGCGCACGATGGTGGCGACGTTGGCCGCGCTATCGGTCGGCGCAATACCCAACAGGACCAACAGACCCGTCGCGATCTCACCGACAACCTCACCATCGACGCGCACCGTAGCGCTGGTGACCCGCGAAACCACAGCCCGCATCTAGTTGTACCTGCCCCAGAGCACTACCACCGGTCATCCCGACGTCCGCGCCCATATCGCGCGACCGCGGGGCGAACGTCGGCCAGATAGATTCCGGCAGGCACACAAGCGATCAGCACCAGGAACACCGGTAGCACCGACCGACCCAGCGGCGGTGGGATGCCCAAGAATCCGACGGCGGTCGCGACCGCGAGGATGGCGACCCAGAATGTCTTGGTCCGCTTGTCCGCAGCGGTAAAGCTCGCCGGGGCAGTCCGCAGTGCATGCACCAGCGCAGCCACCTCAATCCCGACACCCACCAGCGTGAGCCCGAGGAAGAGGTACGTCTGGATAACACCTATCAGCTGCACCGGTTCAGGGTACGCCAAGGGCCATCATCGCCTGCGCACCGGCACTAGACCGGGCACGAGGTGCTGCGCGGCGGTCCCACGATCTCCCGCCCACGACCTCACCCGCTACGGCGACGCCGGATCCCCTCGATTGGCTCGGGCCGACCGGTTCCCACTCCGGCGGGCGAGACAATCACCTCCTGGCTGGCTGCGATCCCGTCAACAAGCAGATCTACCTCCGGGTCCACCGAGCGCTTGATCAACGCCAGCCCAATCGGGCCGAGCTCATGGTGGCGCGCCACCGATGTCAGTCGGCCGACCTCGCGATCGCCCAGGTGTACGGGAGCACCAGGTTCGGGCAATTCGTGCTCGGACCCATCGAGATGCACCGCCACCAGTCGACGTGGCGGCTTCCCGAGATTGAACACCCGTGCGACCGTCTCCTGACCTCGGTAACAACCCTTCTCAAGGTGAACAGCGGTCCGGAGCCAGTCCAACTCGTGCGGGATTGCCCGCTCATCTACCTCTGTTGCCAGCCGTGGGCGCCACGAGGCCACCCGCAGGGCCTCCCAGGCCCACGTCCCAGCCATCCGCGCCCCAGCTGCCTTCGCTGCGTCCACGACCTCGCCTAGGTCACCGCGAGGAACCAGCCACAACACCATCGCCACAGCACTACCAGGATGTCCCGTGGTCGGCCCATAGGCGGTGCTGTTTCGCGCCAGCCCGGGCCAGGGGTCGGACCAGGTGATCGGCTCGGAACCGTCGGGCAGCCGTAGCTGCGGACCGGCAGCCTGGGTGCCCAGCACCGCGGTCTCGGCCGCCACCCGAACCTGCACATCCAGCATGAACCGCATCGAGTCGAGAAAGTCAGCCATCGGTTGTGCCGTGGCACCCTCGGTGATGAGCCAGGTCACGGTGCCATCGTCGACCACACCAGCACGGTGGGCTATCCGGCCTTGTGGGTCCAGCAGCAACAGTTCCGTGCTGACCCCCACCGGCAACTGCCGCAGATCCTGCGAGGAGAGCGAGTTCAGCCAGCTCAATCGGTCTGTGCCGCTGACGCAGAGCACCCCGAAATGAGACAGGTCGACGACGCCGATCCCGCGCTCCAGAGCCCGCTGTTCAGCCACGGGGTCGCCGTAGTGGGCGGCCACCCCAGCATCGGCGCCGGATGCCGCGACGGCTCCCGGGTTGGCAAGCAGTGGAGAGTTCATGCTCATCTCAATCGGTGGAAGGTGCTGATCATTCCCGGATGGATCCCTTAGGCCAAGCGCTGCATCCGTCCGGAAGCGTAGGACTGGAGTTCGTGTCCGAAAGCCGCGAGGTCCCACGCCCAGAAGAGCTCGCTACTGACCAGGCCATAAATGCGGGAGCTAGCGGTGATGTCAGCACCCGTGCTCGTCCGTGCCACCACATCGGTTGCCAGATTGATTCGCGGCCCTTGGGAGCGTCCGACGAAAACGTCCACATGCCCGCTTGGGTCAGCCAGCAGCACTTCCAGCTCGCAGGCACCTTCCCCGAATGTGCGCGGGCTGGCTGCACTGCCATCGGCTGGGACGGGGGTCGCCCGCCAGTACCCGGTCTCGGCCGCCCACACCTGGCTCGCGTGCAGGTCTTCAACGGCCACGCGCTGCTCCAACGATGTCAACTCACCATCCAGCAGCCAGGTGGTCGCCCGGTAGCTCAGGTAAGGACCGCCGTCATGATCGAACTCGGCTTCGGTCACTACTGCGCGCTTGGTGATGTCTGGGTACTCCACGAAGCCTGGGCCGCGCCACCGGCCAACCAGCCATGCCAGTGGCTGGATCTCGGGTGCCAGGCCCTCGGGAAAGGAAAACGTCACAGCGTGAGCCTAACCCCGGCAGGGACGCCTAGACCGCCACCAGCACCCGCCCCAGCACGTACACCGGAAGCCCGCTGACGGCAACCGGCAATAGTGCCGCGGCTAGCGCCGGCAGCACCCGGCCTGAGTTGGGGAACTGCCCGAACAGGTGATGGGTCGCGCCAACGAGCAGGCCAGCAGCTAAACCCACGAGCAGTCCGGAGACCATTCCCACCGGAGCCATGACGTAGCCCAACCACAGACCGCTCAGCGCGGTCACGATAATCGTGACGATGCTGGATACCGGTGAACGCAACGGAACCGCGGCTATCGCTGCCGCGATCGCTAGCGTCACGGCACCGGTCAGGAGCACCTCGATCTGGATCGCGGTGGTGCCCATGGCCAACCAGCCAACTCCCGCGGTCACCACCACTGCGCCAGTCACCACACCGGCCACCGATTCCAGCAATCGCGGACGAGAATCCCGACGTGCCAGTTCATGGACGAAGGCAGCCAGGACCGACCCGGCCAGGACCAGCGCTACCCAGGCAACATCGCCGGTCAACTCCACCACAACCACGGCACCAATACCGGTGATCGCCAGCACCACACTGGCCCCACGTGGCGATGGCAGATCCAGCAGTATCGGCCAGCCGATGGCAACGAGCAAGGCGTATGCCGCCACCGTTGCGACCAATAGCGGGCGGTCGCCGAAAGCGGTGATCGCGACCCCGGTAGCAGCGGCGGCCGTCACGACGGCGCGGAAAGTCCCGCTCATCATCTCGGCTAGCTCCTTCCAGGCTGTGTGACCACGCTGGCGCAACGGTACCCGCCGCATCGGGGTCGATACACTTCAATGGTCTCGGGAGGGCACAAATGGCCGATTTGCTGATGCTGACGCCGGAGTCGGGTGACTCCGCTCAGGTTCTGCCTGCCCTGAGCTTGCTGCCGCATCGGGTGCGGGTAGTCCCGCTGGAGCCTTCGGCGTTGCTGGACGCCGCTGATTCAGATGTCGTGCTGATCGATGGTCGGCGCGACTTAGCCAAGGCCCGCTCGACCTGTCAGCTGATGCGCAGCACAGGAATCGACGTGCCGCTGCTGCTGGTCTTGACCGAGGGTGGGCTACCGGTTGTCGGGACCGATTGGGGCATGTCGGAGGTCGTACTGGCCGATGCGGGCCCTGCCGAGGTGGATGCGCGCCTGCGAATGATGGGCGAACGGGATAGGCAAGGCTGCGTGGAACCCGAGCAGGAGATCGAGGCCGGCGAACTGGTCATCGACGCCAGCGGATACACCGCACGGCTGCGAGGACAGGTGCTGGATTTGACCTACAAAGAGTTCGAATTACTCAAATATCTCTCACAGCATCCAGGCCGGGTCTTTACTCGCGCACAACTGCTGCAGGAGGTGTGGGGCTATGACTACTTCGGCGGCACCCGCACCGTCGACGTCCACGTGCGACGACTACGCGCCAAGCTTGGGCCCGAACACGATGCCATGATCGGCACGGTGCGCAACGTTGGCTATCGGTTCGAGAATCAGCGCGACCGCACCGATGAGGCGCCGTCGTCGGCCCCGCCGATTCCGGAAGCCGGGAATCCCACCAGCAGCCCTAGCTGATCAGCGCATCCTGCTGCCTGCACGACCAAGCCAAACCCGGGGACTGATCGGAGCGAGTGGACGCCGACGGGCATCACATGCCTACAATCGCTTCGATGCCGGGCCGCACTAGCCCCGGGCTCCACACTCAGCCGCTACGAGCGGCCTTCGCGCCGACAGGCGCTGGGCGGTCCGGTATCAATCTTTATTGCGTGAGCACCCGGCGGTCACCGACGCTGGTGCACCGGCATCACTGGCCCCGGCGTCGACGAACAACCACCAGCGTTGCGCGCAGGAGCAGCCCGATTCCGGGGTTGACGACGCGCTCTGATCGGATCCGAATATCGGCAAGTTGTGCCCATCTGTGGTTAGTGGTCACCGAAAGCCCTCACTCTGCCCTAGCCTGAGCATCGAGTTCGGGTTCCCACCACGACGGAGCAAGCATCATGCGGCTGCGGCTGACGCCACGCGACACCACGTTCTTTGATCTCTTTGCCAGTTCGGCGGGCCATCTGGTCAACGGTGCCGATCTGCTGGCACAGATGTTCGGTTCGCCGCCGGCAGATCGTCCCCCCATCGCTGAACAGCTCCGCGATATCGAACACGAGGCCGACGAAGCCACACATACGATCATGCGGCGCTTGAATCAGACGTTCGTGACACCGTTCGACCGGGACGACATCTACGTGCTGGCGTCAACCCTCGATGACTGTATGGACTTCATGGAAGCAGCCGCCGAGATGACGGTTCTGTATTCCATCGAGGAACTCCCGCCAAAGATCAACGATCAGGTCTCCACCTTGCAGCGGGCCGCTGAACTCACCGCCACGGCCATGCCCGCCCTGCAGACAATGGAAGGGCTGCAGGACTACTGGATCGAGATCAACCGCCTCGAGAACGAGGCAGACCGGGCCTACCGCGCACTGACCGCAGACCTGTTCGGCAATCCGCGCTACCAGGAATCCCCGGCATCCGTCGTCGAAATGCTCAAACTCAAGGGCGTGATCGACGCACTCGAACAAGCAGCCGATAGTTTCGAGCACGTCGCGAACACGGTCGAGACCATTTGCCTCAAGGAGTCTTGAGGACCCGTGGAGCTCGCCCTCGTCATCCTCGTCGTGGTCATCGCGCTTAGCTTTGACTACACCAACGGCTTTCATGACGCCGCCAACGCCATCGCCACATCGGTCTCAACCCGGGCACTGACACCGCGCACGGCACTGCTGATGGCTGCGGTCATGAACCTGGTCGGAGCACTGCTGGGAACCGGCGTCGCCAAGACGATCGGGAGCGGGATCATCGATGCCCCCGAAGGCTCCCATGGGCTGGTTGTCGTGCTCTCGGGGCTGGTCGGTGCCATCGCCTGGAACCTCATCACCTGGTGGCGCGGGCTGCCCTCTTCCTCCTCCCACGCCCTGATTGGAGGTTTGATGGGCGCTGGCCTGGCCTCATTGACGGGTGTGCACTGGGAAGTGATCTGGGAAAAGGTCGTCATCCCCATGATCGCCTCGCCGTTGGTCGGGTTTACGCTGGCCTACCTGGCAATGGTGGCCGTCCTGTGGATCTTCAAGAACGCTGCCCCGGGACGGGCCATGCGTCGTTTCCGGATCGCCCAGACCGTCTCCGCCGCTGCCATGGCGTTGGGGCACGGACTACAGGATGCTCAGAAGACGATGGGGGTCATCGTGCTGGCACTGGTGGTGGGGGGCTTCCATCAGGGAACCGAGATTCCGCTCTGGGTCAAGCTAGCCGCCGCTTTGGCGATTTCGCTGGGTACCTGGGCGGGCGGATGGCGCATCATGCGCACTCTCGGTCGCCGGGTCATCGAATTGGACCCAGCCCGGGGGTTCGTCGCGGAATCGGTCGCGGCCTCGGTGCTGTACACCACCGCATTCGTGTTTCACGCACCTATCTCCACCACCCACACAATCACCTCAGCCATCATGGGTGTGGGTGCAACCAAGAGATTGTCTGCGGTTCGGTGGGGTGTCGCCCGCTCAATCGCCACCGCATGGGTACTGACCATCCCCGCCGCCGCTGCGGTCGCTGCCGTGCTGTACTGGGTGCTCTCGCTGTTCATGTAGTTGGCGACCTGGATCCGCCAACATGGGCACTACTGCCCGGCCGACCCTGCCGCTGAGTGCGATTCCCGCTTTAGAATTCCTGTGTCCTCAACACCATTGGAGTCAAGTCTGTGAAGCAGCGCCTCACCTCCCGAATCGCGATCGTCCTGGTTGGTCTAGGACTTGTCACAGCTTCGGCTGCCTGCACTGCCCAGCTTCCTACCGCCGAGGTTGGTGCCTGCATTGATATGGAGGCATTGAGCACGAGCGACGGCACGGAGTTCCCCACCGTCGAATGCGACACCGAGCACGGCGGCGAAGTCGTCGGCTCCGTGGACCAGCCCGATGGCGACTATCCCGGAATAGAAGCGCTCGAGGAACAGGGGTGGGGCGCCTGTCAGAGCGAGTTCGAAACCTACGTGGGTCTACCGGTCGAGCAGTCCTCGCTGATGATGTCCTTCTACTACCCAAGTGCGGCAACCTGGTCCCGGGGGGACCGGGAAATCCTCTGTATCGCCTATCTCACCGATGGCACCACCACCGGTTCCTGGGAAGGTTCGAATATTTGAGCCTGGCTCAGCCGAACCGGCCGGAAATGTAGTCCTCGGTCGCCTGCTCGCTGGGGCTGGAGAACATGGTGGCGGTGTCATCCATCTCAATCAGCCGCCCCGGTTGACCCGTCCCGGCGATGTTGAAGAACCCGGTGAAGTCAGATACTCGGGCAGCCTGCTGCATGTTGTGCGTCACGATGACGATCGTGTAGTCATCCTTGAGCTCATTCATCAGCTCCTCAATCGCCAGGGTGGAGATCGGGTCGAGTGCTGAACAGGGTTCATCCATGAGCAGCACCTGCGGCTGCACCGCGATGGCTCGGGCGATACACAGCCGCTGCTGTTGCCCGCCCGACAGTGATGAACCGGGCCGATCTAGGCGGTCTTTAACCTCGTTCCACAAGTTGGCTCCGGTGAGCGCCCGTTCCACCACGTCTGCGGCCTCAGGCTTAGAGATCCGCCGATTGTTGAGCTTGACACCGGCGAGAACATTGTCCGCGATCGACATCGTCGGGAACGGGTTCGGACGCTGAAACACCATGCCCACCTGGCGCCGCACCTGCACCGGGTCAACACCGTCGCCGTACAGGTCAAGGCCATCCATCATCACTGTTCCCCGCACATGGGCCCCGGGGATCACTTCGTGCATCCGGTTGACCGTGCGCAGGAAAGTCGACTTGCCGCAGCCGGAGGGGCCGATAAGGGCGGTCACCGATCGGGCTCGGATCGCCATCGAGACGTCCGCAACCGCGAGAAAATCACCGTAGTAGACGTTGAGCTCGCTGACGTCGATCCGTTTGGACATTCCGTTGTCTCCTATGGTGAGGACCCGCTACCGGGCACCCTTGGGCGAAAAGTACCTGCTGACCAGGCGGGCCACGAGATTGAGCAGCATCACGATGAGAATCAAGGTCAGAGCCGCAGCCCAGGCCCGTGGCTCCGACTCACCTCCTTGGGCGTACTGGCGATAGACATACACCGGCAAGGTCGCCATCCGGCCATCAAAGGCATCCCAGTTCAGGCCGGGAAGGATGCCCACGGTCACCAGCAACGGTGCGGTCTCGCCGATCACCCGGGCGATGGCAATCATGATGCCGGTGGTGATGCCCGCCACCGCCGTCCTCAGCACCACTTTGACCACGGTGAGCCACTTGGGTACCCCCAACGCGTATGCGGCTTCCCGCAGCTCATTGGGTACCAAGCGGAGCATTTCTTCAACCGAGCGCACCACCACCGGCGTCATCAGCAGCATCAGCGCGATCGCTCCGATCACGGCAGCCTTGTACTGAGGACCCATGACGATCGCAAACAGGGTGGCGGCAAAGAGGCCGGCCACGATCGAGGGAATGCCCGTCATGACGTCGACCAATACCGTGATCGCACGCTTCAACGGGCCCGGCTTGGCGTATTCGACCAGGTAAATCGCTGTGAGCAATCCCAATGGGATGGCAACCAGCGATGCGATCCCGGTGACGTAGAGGGTCCCGATGATCGCGTGGTAGGCCCCACCTTCGACCATGGACCCGTAGACGCCGGTCATGTCGTCATTGAGGAAAGCCCAGCTGAAGCGCTCAGCTCCGTACCGGCCGACCAGCGCCACCAGCGAGATCAGCGGGATGGTTGCCAGGACGAACGCCCCCGTCACCGCAGTGGTGGCCAACCGATCTCGGGCCCAGCGCGGCCCTTCAACCACGAACGACGTCACCGTCAGTGCGACGGTATACACCAGCGCTGCCCACAACAGGGTGCTCGCGAGCCCCACCTTGCCACCGAGGGCGCTCAGGAGCACCGCGACGGCTACGGCTCCGGCCAACACAGCCCACGGAGTCCAGGCGGGCAACCGTTGGTGCGCGCCCGGGTCGGCCAGCGGTGAGGTCATCAGTTCGCCCCGGAGAACTCAGCCCGGCGTGCGATGATCGCACGGGCAGCCAGGTTGACCGCGAAGGTCAACAGGAACAGGAACAACCCGGTGGCGATCAACACGTCGGCACCCAACCCACTGGCTTCGGGGAACTGGTTGGCAATGTTGGCGGCAATCGACTGATGCTGCCCAGGCCGCAGGATGAACACGTTGATGGCGAATCCCGGGGACAGCACCATCAGCACCGCCATGGTTTCCCCGAGCGACCGACCCATCCCCAGCATGGCCGCCGAGATGATACCCGAGCGACCGAATGGCAGGACTGCCTGCCGGATCATCTCCCAGCGCGTAGCTCCCAGCGCCAGGGACGCCTCCTCATGCAGGCGGGGGGTCTGCAGGAACACCTCACGGATCGTGGCGGTGATGATCGGCAAGATCATGACGGCCAGCACCAGTCCGGCGGTGGTGATGTTGCGGGCCGGGCCCTGATACTGGGAAAACAGTGGAATCCAGCCTAGGTGCTGGCTCAGCCAGGCAAAGGGTGGCCCCATCAGCGGCGTCAGGAACTGAATGCCCCACAGGCCGAACACCACCGATGGAATTGCGGCCAGCAAATCGATCAGGTACCCCAGGGCAGCAGCCAGCCGCCGGGGCGCATAGTGGGAGATGAACAGTGCGATACCGATACTCAGCGGCACTGCCACCAGCAGTGCGATGACCGAGGACAGCACCGTCCCGAAGGCCAGCGGCAGCACATAGCTGAGCAGGCTCTGCTCCCGCATGAATCCAACCTCGGCCAGCGACTGCCGGGTCGCCGTCAGCGCTGGAAGCGCTCGGTACAGCAGGAATCCCGCGACCAAGCCCAACAGCACCACAATGGTGATTCCGGCGCCGGTCGAAGCACCGGCAAACAGCCGGTTCCCCAGCCGCCCTGGGCCTGGCCCGGTACCGGCAGCGACCGGCGTGGCCTTG
>JBKEBC010000008.1:0-40476 GCA_047972965.1 Beutenbergiaceae bacterium
TCGGCTAGCACGTCTGGTTCGATCTGTAGATGGTCGAAGTTGGCGTGCCAGACCGGCGGGTTGGTGGTGATCTCGGTTCCGTCGTAGTACTGCTCTGACCCTAGTTCCATGAAGTCGGTCATCGGTCGTCGTAGCCCACGCACCCAACGATCACCCGTGACTTCCCACGGGTCCGCCTGTGTCGCCCACGCTGGAACACCCGCCTCATAGTCCGGGGGCGGGAATGACGGAACGGGCAGTTCGCGGCCCAGTGACAATGGGGCGACGCTGGTGCTGGTGGTCCAGTTCGGGTGTCGGAGTGCCTGACTCATCTTGGTTCCTCTCGTTGAGGCCCGAAGATGATCTGGCACATATCTGGCACGAAACCCTGTCGTAGGGCTGTGACCTGCGCAAATAGTGTGCCCCGAGTGGGATTCGAACCCACACTGGATCGGGTTTGAGCCGAACGCCTCTGCCGGTTGGGCTATCGGGGCAAGACATCCGAAGATGTCGGTATTGACAGTGCTGGCGACTACGCTACCCCCGTGACCGAATCTAAGCGAACCAAGGCCGCCAAGTCCGAGCCCGTACTGCTGGACCTCGACGAGATTCTGGAGCCGGAAGAGGAGCCAGAACGCACCGGGGATGCCCGCACCGTCGTCGTGGCTGAGGATGAACCCCTGATCCGCATGGATGTGGTGGAAACTCTCAACGAAGCCGGTTTTGAGGTTGTCGGCGAAGCTGGTGATGGCGAGGCGGCGGTCAAGCTCGCCACTGAACTCGAACCAGACATCGTGGTGATGGACGTCAAGATGCCGGTCCTGGACGGAATCTCCGCTGCCGAGAAAATCACCAAGGCGCGCATCGCGCCGGTAGTACTGCTGACAGCGTTCTCGCAGACCGAGCTGGTTGAGCGAGCGCGGGATGCTGGCGCCATGGCGTATGTGGTCAAGCCATTTACCCAGGCCGACCTCCTGCCAGCGATGGAAATCGCCTTGCACCGCCACCGTGAGATCGCGGCCCTGGAGTCGGAGGTGGCCGACCTCACCGACCGGTTCGAAACCCGCAAGCGGGTAGACCGCGCCAAGGGCCTGCTGATGTCGCGCATGGGTCTGTCAGAGCCGGAAGCCTTCCGGTGGATTCAGAAGACGTCGATGGACCGGCGCTTGACGATGCGTGAGGTTGCTGACGCCGTCATCGATCAGGTTGGCCGCAGCGAGAACTGATCATCACAGCGCCGAAGAAGGCGTATCGTTAACCACGTCGGCACGATGGGGGGATCGGCGAGAGGAGCGATAGTGCGACACGGCGCAACGGTTCGAACCGTAACTGCGCAGGAACTCCCGCAAGTCGTTTCAATTTTGCGGGCAGCGCGGGCAGACTCACCACTGGGGCCCCAGCTGTGTAGCCCGGAATCAGAGACGCTGCAGGAACAACTAGCTGCATGGTGCTCCTTGCCGGGGGCGCAGCTGCTGGTGGCGGTGGTCGCTGACGACATCGTGGGTGCCGCGTTGACGCAACGCATCGACGCGAACCTGTTCTCGGACGCTACGTTCATCCAACTCGAAGCGCTCTATGTTGACGCCGGAAGCAGGCGCCGGGGGGTGGGACGGGCGCTGATGCATGCGGTGGCACAGTTCGCAGCCGATGAATCGGCATCGCACGTGGTCACCATGCCGCTAGCCGGAAGCAGGTCCGAACAGCGGTTCCTCGCTCGTTTGGGTTTTGCTCCGGTGGGAACCCGCCGCATCGCGGAGACACCAGCATTGGTGCGACGCCTCGATGCTCCACTCACGCCTCGTCGGGGGATCGGCCTGGAGCAGCTGATCGCACGGCGCCGCCGTTCACGTGGGCTGTCGGCTGACGTGCACGGATACGCACCGGCAACCCAGCAACCCATCCGCTGACTTTCTAGCGCGGTTCGACCAACCGGCAGGTCAGGCGGCTGGTGCAGACCCGACGGCCGGCATCATCGGCAATGACGATCTCGTAGCTCGCGCTGGTGCTGCCCTGCGAGATTGCGTCCGCGGTGGCGGTCACCATGCCTTCCCGCACGCTGCGATGGTGGCTGGCGTTGATCTCGATTCCCACCGCGATGCGCCCCGGACCGGCATACAGCGTGGCAGCAATTGAACCCACCGTCTCAGCCAACACCACCGAGGCACCGCCATGCAGCAGGCCCGCGGGCTGGGTGTTCCCGGCCACCGGCATGGTGGCCACGCATCGTTGCGGCCCCAACTCCACGAACTTGATTCCCAGACGTTCGGCCAATGGTCCAGCGTTCTTGAATGGACCGAATGCTGATGCGGCCTGTGTGTGTTCGGTCATGGCCCCTAGGCTGGCACTGTGACGGCATCTGCGCGACCCCGGCTCCTGCTTATCGACGGCCATTCCATGGCGTACCGGGCTTATTTCGCCCTGCCCGTGGAGAACTTCGCGACGTCCACCGGGCAACACACCAACGCGGTATACGGCTTCACCTCCATGCTCATCAACCTGCTGCGGGACGAGGAACCCACGCACGTGGTCGTGGCTTTCGACGTCAGTGGTGCGACGTTTAGGACCGATGCCTATGCCGAATACAAGGGAAATCGCAACGCCACGCCGGAGGAATTCCGGGGCCAGATCCCGCTGATCGAACAGGTGCTGGATGCGCTGGCCGTTCCCCGGGTCGGTATTGAAGGCTACGAGGCTGATGATGTGCTGGCGACGCTGGCTCATCAAGGCGCCGCGGCCGACATGCAGGTGCTGATCTGCTCGGGTGACCGGGACACCTTCCAACTCATCAACGACCAGGTGCAGGTGCTCTATCCCCGCAAAGGGGTATCGGAGCTAGCGCGGATGGATGCCGATGCGGTCAGAGCCAAATACGGGGTAGGTCCGCAGCAATATAGCGACCTGGCGGCACTGGTGGGGGAGACCAGCGACAATCTGCCGGGTGTGCCCAAGGTCGGACCCAAGACGGCGGCCAAGTGGCTGACGACCTATGACGGCCTAGACGGCGTCATCGGCAATGCTGGGTCAATCGGGGGCGTAGCCGGGGAGAACCTGCGTCAACATCTCGATCAGGTGATCATCAACCGGCAGGTCAACCGGCTCCTGACCGATGTCGTGCTGCCGTTGAGCCTGACCGATGCTGAACGAGCGCCCTATTCCCGGGAACAGGTGCACACCGTCTTCGATGCCTTGGAGTTCCGGATCCTGCGCGATCGGCTCTTCGCCATGGCTCCTACTGACGCTGAGACCACCACGGCACAGCAGTTGCAGGTTGAGGTAACCCGCAGCGGGGTCCGCCAGTGGTTGGCGGACCGGTCCGAGAACTGGTTGGGAGTCGATGTCACCGGCCCATTGGCACACGGGCGCGGTGAAGCTAGCCGGATCGCGATAGGCGACGACGACTCGGCGCTCGATCTTGACCTGGCCACCATCTCCAGCCAGGACCAGCAGGAGTTGTCGGCCTGGCTGGCCAGCGCAGACCACGGCAAGTCGTTGCATAACGCCAAAGAGGCCTGGCATCGGTTGAATGGCATCGGGGTGGCGTTGGAGGGCGTGCGCTTTGATACCGCCATCGCCGAGTACCTATGCCACCCCGATCAACGGCTCTATGCCCTGGACGACCTGGCGGTACGTCGCCTGCAGCGGGAGATCACACCGAGCGAAACCGGTGAGGGCGGGCAGCAAATGCTCAGCTTCGACGAGGGTCAGGACACCGAGGCGGCTTCGCGCGCAGCCGCGATATCCGCGCTGACGCGGGTCATCGAAACCGATCTGGAAGCACGGGGCGCTCAGGATCTGCTTGTCGATGTTGAACTACCCGTGATGCAGGTACTTGCCCGGATGGAGCAGGTGGGTATCGCTGCCGACAGCGACTACCTGCGGGAGCTTGAACAGCATTTCACCACTGCGGTGAACCAGGCAGCCACCCAGGCATTTGCGGTGATCGATCGGGAGGTGAATCTCTCCTCACCCAAGCAACTTCAAGAGGTGCTCTTCGATCAGCTGGATATGCCCAAGACTCGCAAGACCAAGACGGGCTACACCACCGACGCCGATGCTCTGACCGACCTATTCGCCAAGACCGAGCATCCGTTCCTCGCGCACCTGTTGGCGCACCGCGACGCGATTCGGTTGCGTCAGACCGTCGAGGGACTGTTGCGAACCGTTGCTCCCGATGGCCGCATCCACACCACCTACAGCCAGATCATTGCCGCCACCGGACGGCTCTCCTCCGCCGATCCCAATCTGCAAAATATCCCGATCCGAACCCAGGAAGGTACCCGGATCCGAGGTGCATTCGTGGTCGGTGACGGCTACGAATCATTGATGACGGCCGACTACAGCCAGATCGAGATGCGCATCATGGCGCACCTGTCCGGCGATGCTGGTCTGATCGACGCGTTCCGTTCCGGGGAGGATCTGCATTCCTTCGTGGGCTCGCGGGTATTCGAGGTCGAGGCTGACCAGGTGACCCCGGCGATGCGGTCCAAGATCAAGGCGATGAGCTATGGGCTGGCCTACGGCCTGTCCGCATTCGGACTATCCAAGCAACTGGGGATTAGCCGGGCTGAGGCAGAAGAGTTGATGGCCGACTATTTCGAACGATTCGGCGGGGTTCGCGACTACTTGGAGTCGATCGTGGACCAGGCCCGTTCCACCGGTTACACCGAGACCATCCTGGGTCGGCGCCGGTACCTGCCCGATCTCAACAGTGACAACCGGCAGCGCCGGGAGATGGCCGAACGGATGGCACTCAATGCCCCGATTCAGGGCAGCGCCGCCGACGTCATCAAAGTAGCGATGATCCACGTCGACGCCGAACTCCGCCGCCAGGGCATGTCCAGCAGGCTGCTGCTACAGGTCCACGATGAGCTGGTGGTGGAGGTGGCACCGGGGGAGGAGCAGGCATGCGAACAGCTCCTGCGGGAGCAGATGGGCGATGCAGTGGCCATGTCGGTACCGCTGGAGGTGAGCGTGGGGGTGGGGGGATCCTGGCGTGACGCCGCCCACTAGTTCACCAGGGTCAGGCCCCCATCCACGGTGACGATCTCACCGGTGATGTAGCGCGACTGGATGAGCATCCCGATGGCCTCGGCAATCTCTTCAGGTCCACAAACCCGACGCAGCGGCGCAATGTTGGCCACCTCCGCGCGCCGGTCCTGGTAATCCGCCGTCCACGGCGTATCGACGAATCCGGGAGCCACCGCATTGACTCGGATGCCCCGGGGCCCCAGAGCCCGGGCCAAGGTGCGGGTCAGCTGGTTGAGAGCTGCCTTGGAGACGGAGTAGGGCAACGAACTGCCCGTCACTCGGATGCCAGCCATCGAGGAAACGTTGACGACGCTGCCGTTGCTGGCTTCCAGCAACGGTGCCGCGGCCTTGATGACATTCCAGGTGCCGATGACGTTCACATCAAGAATCCGATGCCAATCCTCGCCCGAAATCCCGTCGAGGTCTTCATGAGGAACGAACACGGTGGTGCCGGCGGAGTTCACCAGAATGTTCAGTCGACCGTGTTGACGCTCGATCTCACCGATGAGCGCTGCAACCTCAGACTCGGAGGAGACATCGGCAGCGATATGGGTCAACGTGTGGCGTGAACCGGGCACGGTGATCGGCTCCGCTGGCGTGGTGCGGGAATTCAGAATGACCGTTGCACCACGGGCCGCCAGGTACAGCGCGGAACCAAGTCCGATCCCGGTCCTGGCACCGGTGACCAGAGCGACCTGGCCATCGAAGGGGCGATCACTCATGCTGACTCCCGAAGGTATCTAGTCAGGCTCTCGGCGACGGCGCACAGCGTGCCGGCCTGGTCGACGAACTGGACCGCGGCGACCATATCGACATGTTGTGCGGAGGGTTTTACCTGGGTGATGGTGACCGTGGCGTGAATCCTAGATCCGCTGGCTACCGGCCGGATGAAGCGCACCCGGTTCAAACCGTAGTTGAGGGCATGGGCGGCCCCGCGGACGACCACCAGCTCGTCCATAAAGGTCGATAGCAGCGACAAGGTCAGGAACCCATGGGCAATGGTGTTGCCGAGACCGGCCGCACCAGCTCGTTCAGGGTCGGTGTGAATCCACTGTTCGTCCAATGTGGTCGCCGCGAACGCATCGATGCGGGCTTGGTCGACCAGCACCGACCGAGAGGGTCCGCGGACTACTCCCACCTGCTCTGACAGTTCATCGAGCAAGACTGCCTCGGCGCTCATTTCATGAATCCGTTCGCTAGCCAACCACCGTCCACACAGATGTGGGCTCCGGAAACGAAAGCCGAGTGAGAACTCAGCAGAAATAGCACTGCTCCTGCGAGATCGTCCGGCTGACCGAACCGCCGCAGCGGTGTCCGTGCCTCCACCAGGTCCCGGTATTGCGGGTTGGATGCCATGATGCCGCGGGTCAGGTCGGTCTCGATATAGCCCGGCGCCACCGCGTTGACCCGGATTCCCAACGGCCCCCACTCGACCGCCATCGACTTGGTCATTCCGATGACTGCAGCCTTGGAGCCCACATAGGCGGTGCGTTCTGGTTGCCCGACGAAGGAGGACAACGATGCAATATTGACGATTGACCCACCATCGGGCATGGCGCGTGCGGCCAGCTGACAACAGGCCAGCAGGCCCAGCACATTGACGTCGAAGATCTGGCGAGCCTGCTCGAGTGGGTAGTCGATCGTGGGAGCAACCTTGTTGATGCCGGCGCAATTGACCAGCCCGTCGATGCGTCCGTGCTGGCGCAGCACCTCATCGAAGACCGGTGCGATGGCCTGTGTATCAGCGATATCGACGGCATGGGTGCTGATCCGCTCAGGGGAGCTGAGCTCGCCGTGCAGCCGGGTTAGATCGTCCTGATTGCGGGCCAGGACGGCCAGATCAGCGCCTGCAGCGGCCAGATGTTCCGCTAGTGCCCGACCGATTCCGCGGGTGCCGCCGGTGAGCACGATGACCTGACCCGTGAGGTCAATCTGGGTGTTGTTGGAGGTCATGACCTCCTCCGCCGATCGCCCGCGCGGTGCAGCAACGCGCCTATGCCCGCATCGGAATCCAGGTAGCTCCAGTGGTCGCTGGAACGACGAACCTCCGATTCCAGCTGAGCCGGATCCGCAACTGCCGCCAGCCTGGCCAGGGCCACCTCATCAGCCTGATAATTCGGCGCAAATCCGGCCGGATGGCTACCGAAGGGGGCCAACACGACGGCGTGTGCCTGCTGCACCAGCACCTGCTCAGCGTGTGCAGCCGTGTCGTCGCTGACGATCTGCTCCACCGAGACCACCACTGCACCGCTCGCAGCCACTATCGCACGATCACGTTCGAACGTGCGACGATCGGTATTGCTGAGCACCGTCCCGTTCGGAGTAGCGGCGCTGGCATGCAGCACGGCGACGTCGGGACGGGCGGCCGGAACTACCCAATGCGGGGCTCCGGTGGTCGGGGACGCCGCTTCCTGGGCGCCTGCTTGAGCTGCGTTGAGCGGGAAATAGTCCAGCCCCTGGGCGGTGGCGACAAAGCGGTAAAAGCCAGCATCGTCGCCTATCTGGGTGCCGCGCGGGCCCAAGTAGCCGGGGATGCTGACCTGTTCGGCGGCATCGACCCGAACCAGGAGTTCGACGTCGGCACCAGTGGCCCAGCCGGTCAGGTGCAATTTCCTGCGCCCTTGGCGCACCAGCTCCCGGACCAATGCCAGTGGCCTGCCATCGTCTGGGCCGCCGCCCAGGGCAAGGTGTGCACCATCGCCAATGTCGCCTACAGCGTGGGCTAGTGAGGTCAAGGTCTCAGTGGTCATGAGGGCATACCCATCGGTTCGGTTTGCTTGAGGTAGAACCGTCCGGGGTCGATGTGGTTGCGTAGCAGGTCCAGTTCTGCCTGCGAGGGTGGGGGAGTCTGGCCCATGTCTGGTGCGGGTGGCAGCGTGAACCCCGTTGCTGCTCCGACCTGTTCGAGCGTGACGAACGGGTGGAGTGAGGCGATCTGCATTTCCTTGCTCTGGTCATCGAAGGTGAAGACACCCAGGTCGGTCACCAAGCCCACCGGCCCCGCGCCACGCAGACCGGCCCGCTCCCGCCCGCCCGGGCCATCAAGAAATCCAGGTGTGGTCACGTGGTCGACCTTCTCGACGAAGGCGCGCCTGGTGTGGCGCATGACGATGAGGAACGATCCGGCGGCGCTGGCGATGTCGTTGGCGCCACCGCTGCCGCCCAACCGGGTGGCAGGCCGGTGGTAGCCACCCGGTCCGATAGCTGTGGAGTTGATGTTTCCGAATCGGTCGATCTGGGCTCCGCCAAGCACCCCGAAATCCACGTGACCACCATGCAAGAGCAGCAGTGCGTCCAGCATCCCAGTGACCCGTCGGGCAGTGGACTGGAGGCGCGGATCGCCGACAGCCCGAGCTATCGATCGCGGCTGCGGAGCGAGCACCCCGGATTCGAACATGAGCGTGGCGTCAGGGGCATGGGTGGCTTTGGCCAGATAGGCCGCCACCATCGGAAGTCCGGTGCCGATGAAGACACTGGCCTGGTCCTTGATGAACCGGGCAGTGGCGACGGTCATCAGTTCATCGCTGGTGAAGGTCATGGCTAGTACTCCCCACGTCCGCGCGATAGCTTGAGTTCTGGATCGACGACCACCCGGGCCAAGCGCTGGCTTCCTACCTGATCGAGGTAGTCGATATGGTCGCCGAGGTCATACACCCAGGCGGTGAGCCAGTCAGCGAGGGTGTCTGGCGACCGTGATGCCTGGTAGTACTCCTCCAGCAGTTCCTGATCTTCGTCGTATCGTCCGTAGACCCCACCGGGGTGTGAGCCATAGGGGGTATGCACGACCGTATCGACAAGGAACCCTGGGATAACCGTGAGCTGGTTGTGCGCCACGACGTCGGCGCCATCGACCAGTTCCTCGGTCGACAGGATCACTCGGCGGGCGGCCCGGACCTGGGCGTCAACGACCGAGATCTGCCCATGGATGATGCCGTTTCCCTGGGTATCGGCTTGGTGCACGTGGATAATGGCGACATCGGGCTGCAGCGCCGAGACCACCCCGGTCCATTCGTCGCCAAATGGTGAGGGGATTCGCGCAAACTTTGGCTTGTCGCCGGACTGGATGTGCTCCAGGTCAGAGCCTGCCATCGTATGGATAGGCAGAAACGGAACCCCCCATCCGGCGGCCAGTAGTCGCAAGGACAAGCCAAGGTGGCTGTGGTCATCGGTGGTGATTTCACCATTTTCCACGGCGCGGCAGATCGCGCGCACCCGGCCCAGACCTTCGAACATGAGGTTGGACATGTCGATGTGGCGCACGAGGCCAGCTGCGGTGAGCAGTTCGGCGGGCCAGCACTCCGCAATCGCATACAGGGTGAGGTTGGCGATGCGCTGCCGGATGATCTCCCGCACGAGGGCCAATGGGTGCCCGTAGTGTCCAAATCCGCCAAAACTCAGACTGGAGCCGGCTGGGATGCTGGATACGGCGTCGGACACACTCGTGAGTTTCTCGACCATCGAGGCGTGCCTTCCTATTGAGCGGTCAGGCCGCCGTCGACGGGAAAGTCGACGCCGGTGACGAAAGCGGATTCGTCCGAGAGTAGGAAGCGCACGGCCCAGGCGATGTCCTGTGCTTTGCCCAAACGCCCCATCGGTATTTGTGCCGTCAGACGAGCTTCGAGCCCGGCAACCTCCTCCGGGGTAGCTTGAACCCCGACCACCTGCTGCATCCGCACGGCCATGGGGCCTGGATGGACGTTGTTGACGCGAATGCCCGCAGCGGCGTACTCCGTCGCAGCGGACAGCCCCAACAATCGCAACGCACCCTTGGATGCTTGATAGGCGGTATTGCTGGCCCTGCCTACCAGGCCATCGACCGAGCCGACGTTCACGATCGCGCCACCGCCACCTTCACGCATCAACGCAATCGCTGCCCGGATCCCGTACCAGGCGCCCTTGGCGTTGACTCGTAGGGTCTGATCCCAGATTGCGTCATCGGTTTGCTCGATTCCCCCGCGGCTGAGGATCGCCGCATAGTTGACCAGGCCATCGAGGCCACCGAGGGTGGCTCGGCAGTGGTCGATACATGCTGCCCAGGAAGCGGGATCTGTGACATCGAGCTGAACAGCGGTGGCCGACCCAGGCTGCCCATCCGCCTGGGCGGCGCTGGCTTGTGCGAGCGAGATCGATAGATCGGCCACCACCACATGCCCACCTTCACGCGTCAGCAGAGCCGTCGCGGCGCGCCCTTGTTCCCCACCTCCGCCTGCGACGATGATCCGTTTGCCGTCCAGAGTCCCCATGTCAGATCCTTTCACTACTGGGCTGGGCGTGAGCCAGCGTCCCATGACGCGCGGATGGCGTCGATGGTGCGTGCGTTGTCGATGGAGTCCGCCAGGGTGATCGTGGGTGCCTGGCCATCGAGCAGTACCTGGGCAACATGCTCGATTTCTAGGGTGTATTGGTCGATGAACGGCAGGGTCTCGACCTGGACTTGCCGACCGGCCTGGTCATAGATCTCGATGGTGAGATCGCCCTGTTCGGCGCGGGTACGGAAGGCGTTCGGCACCCGGATGCGACCGCCGTCGCCCAGGATCTCCAGGTGGCCGCCGCCGGGCACGTCGATGGCGGCATACATTTGCCCCACGATGCCGTTGTCGAACTGAATCTGGGCCGCTACCTGGGTCTCGACGCCGGTCGATCCGACCTTCCGGTAGCTGCTGACGTCGATGGCGTGGCCTTGGGCGAACGTGCGCAGACCGTTGACGCAGTAGGAGCCCACATCGCCGAGTGCGCCGCCACCAAGTTCCCCGGTCATGCGGATGTCCTGGGTGACAGAGCCGGAGCGGACGTCGGTGGCGGCCCCGAGGTCAAAGGTGTAGGTCGTGCGCACCAGTCGGACCGGCCCGATCTTGCGTGCCGCCAGTTCTTGGATCCGTGCCACCCTCGGATGGAACCGCCACATGAAGCCTTCCATGAGGAACAGGTTGGCCGCGTCGGCGGCGTCCGCCATCTGTTGGACCTCGGCCTGGGTCATGGCCATGGGCTTCTCGCAAAGCACGTGCTTACCGGCGGCGAGTGCCTTCATCGTCCATTCATGGTGCAGTGAATTGGGCAGCGGGTTGTAGACGATATCGACGTCCGGGTCGGCGAATAGTTCGTCGTAGGAACCATAGGCGCGCTCTGCCTGCAACGCGGTCGCGCTGGCTGTGGCGGCGTCGATGCGTCGGCTCGCGACAGCGACGATGCGGGAGCGGGAGTCGGCGAGCACCGCTGGCCCGAGCCCCACCTCCGTGATTTTGGCGCTTCCGATGATTCCCCAACGCACATTCTCGGTCGGTAGCTCGAACACGGGGCCTCCTCGCCCATGAGGAACATCTAGTTGTCTAGATAACATAGTGGCTTCGCCTTGCGGGGTCAAAGGGGTGGGGCCTTCGGCCTTGACGTGGCCAGGTCGTGGTGGGGCGGCCAGGTCGTGGTGGGGCCTTCGGGCTCGACAGCCGCCAAGTCGTGATGCGGCGACCAAGTCGTGATGCGCGAATCACGACTTGGCGTCCCAATCACGACTTGGCGGGGTGGGGGTGGTGGGGCGACGGGCGTGGCCGATGAGCCCGGGAGGTACTAGGCCGAATGGAAGATCTGGTGCCACTGGGCATGGCGCTGCTGGTAGATGGGTACTCGTGCGGTATCGGGGCGGTAGTCACGGCCTGGGGCGCGAAGGGCTGCGCTCGCAGCGGGCAAAGCGCCGTGAATTCCGGCCGCCACGGAGGCGAGCATCGCGGCGCCGCGCGAACTGGCCAAGCCGTCGCTGATTCCGCGGACGTCGATGTTGCACACGTCCGCCCGCAGTTGCACGGCGTGAGGGTCGCGAGCCAAACCGCCCACGATGATCAGCTTGGAGGGCTGAGCACCCAGGCGTGCCAGCTCGGTCAGACCATCCCGAATCGTGAATGCGGCCCCCTCATTGGCTGCAGCGACCAGGTGAGCCGGACCAGAATCGAGATGGAGCTGGGCGATGCCCGTGTGATGGCGCTGCCCGCCATAGGGAAAACGATGGTCGCCTAGGGCCGGATCCATCAGCGGGTGTGCACCGGCTTCGAGAGTGCCAGCCTGCTCGCCGTAGCGGTCTAGTAGCTCGGCTGGTCCAGGAAACCCCAGCAACCGGGCAAGCCACTGCATGGCACCGCCAGTCAGGGCCGTGGCTCCGCCGACCGTCCATGCTTTGCCGGTGAGGTAAGCGTTGGTGGTCACCACCTGCAGCGGGTCGATCAGCGGTATGTCGCTCGGGTGCACCAACACATCGGTGGAGCCAGCGATATCGACAGTCTCAGCATGTGCAGCCCCAGCACCCAGCGAACCGACAGTGCCGTCAGGGCCACCCACCGACACCACGGTTCCGGCACGCACACCGGTGGCGCTCGCCGCAGCGGCGGTCACGACCCCGGCAATCGCATCGGCATCACGGATCGGCGGGGCCAGCGAAGCTGGAAGGTCTAACGCGTCGAACATCTGCTCAGACCACCGCCCGGTGGTGACGTCGAAGAGCAGGCTGTAGCCGGCGTGTACCGGGTCCGTGCTTGCTTCGCCGGTCAGTGCCAGCACCAGCCAGTCCTTCAGGCTCAGCACCTGAGCCGCTCGCCGCAGCTGCTGCGGTTCATGCTCGGCGAACCACAGCAGTCGGGCGGCAGTGGATTCTCCGCTGGCGCGGCGGCCGGGCTGGAAAGCTGGGATCTGGGCGCGGGCGTCGGCGACCCTGCTCGACTGTTCCCGCGCGCGGGTGTCAGGCCACAGGAGCGCCGGTGCCACCGGGCGGTGGGCCGCGTCGACGAGAACGATTCCCAGCTGTGCGGTGACCCCGACGGCGGCGATCGCCTGGTGATGGCTGGCGTGGCGGATCGCGGTGGCGACCAGCTGCCACAGCTCATCCGGATCAACGGTGACCTTGCCATCGGGTTGGAACTGCGACGGCGTGGGTTCGGTATGTGAGGCAACCACCTGCCCCGCGACCGTCAGCGCCGTGGCACGAACCGAGGACGTGCCGACGTCAATCGCCAGAATGCGCTCGTCGGTTGTGGTCATCGTTCCGTTCCGAGGTTTGCCAGTCCGCTAAAAGTAGTATAGACATATAGGCGTTAGAGCTGTTGGTTGCACGACCTTCGAGGGAACCATGTCACAACACGACACCGCTGGGTTGGACGATTCGCTTCCGGCCTGGCGCGACCTGACCGATCCCCGCCGGGCGCGGGAGGTCGACGATCTGGAACAGGGCCTGAAGGAACCGGTCTTTGAGAACCTGGAAATTCCTGAGCACCTCGGTCCGGTCGACGTGCTCATCGATGATCACAAGATCAAGCGGTACGCCTTTACCCACGACGACTACCTGCCGTGGGCGCTGGATACTTCGCCCTTCGACGGACAACGAATCGGGCACGCAGCGCTGCTCGGCAATGACCTGGTCCAGCTCTTCACCACCCGCTACCGGGCGAGCCGCACCGTGGGGCTGCACACCGAGGAGCAGATGTGGTTCGACAGTCCGGCTCGCATGGGGCAGACCGTGCGACTGGAGGGCAGCTACGTCGAGTCTTATAGCAGCCGCGGGCAGGACTACGTGGTGATGGAGGCCAGCGCCCGCACGCCGGAGGGGCGCAGCGTGGTGCGGCACCGAGGAGTTGAAATTCTGCGGACGGTACCCGGCAAGGTCGCGGGCCGTGCCAGCGCACCGGCGGGTACCGCGCGGGTGAGCGGTGAGGTAGATCCAGCTGCGCGGCGCGTCAGCGTCCTGGATGCCTCCGTGAGGGTGGGGGACGTGCTAGAGCCTATGCACCGTGAGATCACTCAGGAGCAAGCCAGCGTGTTCTCCCGGATCGGTGAGTACGTTCGCAACGTTCATGACGACCTCGACATAGCCCGAGCCAACAACCTGCGCATTCCGATCGTGCAGGGGCAACAGCAATTTGGCCTGCTTGCCACGCTGCTGACCCGGGCCTTCGGCGCTGCATTCTTCACATCTGGCTGGATCCGAGCGAAGTTCATCCAGCCGGTGGAGGTATTCGAGCCGTTGGAGATCTCCGGCACGGTCACCAAAGTCGAACCGGTCGAAGGTGGACTGGCCTGCTCGCTCGATGTCTGGGCCCGGCGAGCCGACGGAAAGCTCAGCACGATCGGCTGGGCCCGCGCGATCGTACCCACGCACTGACCACCCAGCAGCGGTCTTGATGAAAGAGGAGACGTCTATGTCAGAACCACGAACCGGCGGCCAGGTCGTCGTCGATCTATTGCGATCCTTCGGGATCACCCATGTCTTCGGCGTCGTGGGAGGGCAGACCCTGGCCATCTCAGACGCGATCATCGACGCCGATGACATCGAACTGGTGCACACCAGGCATGAAGGCGCGGCCGCCGTCATGGCCGACGCCTACGGCCGCATCACTGGTACCCCCGCCGCATGCCTGGCGACCACCGGGCCGGGAGTGACAAATCTGATGACCGGGGTGGGCGGTGCCTTCCGTGACTCCAGCCCGTGCTTCGTGATCACCTGCAACAACAACGGTGAGAACATCCACAAGGATGATGCCCAGAACGCTGATCATGTGGAACTGCTCAAGCCACTGACTAAGTACTCCCGGCTGGTGGCGCATGCCAGCAGCATCAAGCAGGCGATGGAAGAGGCCTACGTCAACGCCATGACCGGCAATCCCGGACCGGTCCACCTCGACTTTGCCCGGGACACCATCGAAGGGCTGGTACCGCAGCCGCCCGTGATCCCTGAACGCCATCCGGCGCGCGAGTGGGTCACGCAACGACCGCGCCCCAACGATGGTCAAATCGCCCAGGTCGTCGATCGCCTGCGCAGCGCGCAGCGGCCAGTCCTATGGGTTGGCAACGGTGCCAATCGTGGGCGCGCCAGTGAGCAGATCCTGGAGTTGGCGCAAGCGTTGGGGGCACCGGTGGTGACCACGTTCAACGGAATTGGTGCGGTGCCGACCACGCATCCCCTGGTGTTCGGTCCAGTGACCAGGATGGGGACCAGCCTGGCGGACCGCGTGCTTGGGGATGCGGACCTGGTGCTTGCACTGGGCAACAGTCTCAATGCAGTGTCCACCACCAGATGGCGGCGGCAGCTTCCCTCGATCATCCAGGTGGATATCGATGCGTCGATGATCGGTCGCTACTACGGCGACATCACCACCGGTGTGGTCGCCGATATTGCCGCATTCGCGCAGGATGCACTATCCATGCTGGGATCCTCGAGCGATCTGGCCTCGGCCCGGGCCCCCTGGATCGCCCAGTTGCAAGAACTGGAACGGCAGTGGTGGGAAATCTCAGAGCCAGTGGACGCGGCGACAGAATCGCGATTATCGCCAGCACACGTGGTCCGGGCGTTGCGCGAGGTGGCGCCCGATGACACGCTGCTGATTCCAGATGCGGGCAACCCTGGAGTGTGGTCGTTCCTGTGGCAGATCCGCCAGGTGGGTAGCTACATCAAACCAGTGGGCTTTGGCAACATGGGATTTGGGCTGCCATCGGCGATTGCCTCAGCATGCATCGATCCCAGCCGGCCGGTGCTCTCACTGATCGGTGACGGGTCTCTGGGGATGAGCCTGGGTGAGATGGAAACCCTGGCCCGTATCGGGGGTCCGGTCGTCCTGGTGGTGCTCAACGACTCCAGCTACGGCAATATTCGGCAAGAGCAGGAGTTGCACTTCAACGGCCGGACCATCGGAGTGGACTTCAACGTCGTCGACTTTGCAGCCGTTGCCCGCGGAATGGGCCTGCACGGAGAGGTCGTAAGCGACCTCGCGACATTGGCGCAGAAGGTGGGTACAGCCTTGGCGGGAGATTCACCGGCGGTGTTCGATGTGCCGATCGATCGCACGGTCAATGCCTGGACCTATGAGGCATTTGTGCCGCAAGGGTGACGGATCGGATGGGTGCATGATGGACATCACGGGTACGACCAGGATCATTGGGGTGGTCGGCGATCCGATCAGCCAGGCGCGGGCGCCACGGGCGCTCAATGACGTCATCGCGGCGCAAGGCCTCGATATCGTGACGATCCCGCTCGGAATTGCTGAACCCGGGTTGACTGGATTGATCGACGCGGTGCGGTCCTGGCGCAATCTGGCTGGTCTGATCATCACCATGCCCTACAAGACGACACTCTCCTGGCTGACCGACGAACTGAGCCCAGCAGCGCGGCTGACCGGTGCTGTCAACGTCATCCGCCGTGAGGACGACGGACGGCTACTGGGTGATCAGCTGGATGGGGCTGGGTTCGTCTCCAGTTTGCGCGATCGCGACGTTGCCATCGGGGGCCGGAGGGTCTTTCTCATGGGAACCGGGGGAGTCGGACGGGCTATCGCCTTTGGGGTTCTGGATGCCGGAGCGGCATCGGTGTCGTTGCACAACCGGTCTGCGGCCAGCGCCGATGACCTGCTCACCGATCTTCAGGCGGCGTTCGGGATTGAACGGGTTGCCCGCACGGACGCCCGTGGTGTCGGGGCCGCAGATATCGTGATCAATGCCACGAGCGTGGGTTCAGCGATCAATCCAGGCACCCCCATCGACGTCGCTGCGCTGGCACCGGGAACGGTGGTTGCCGATGTGATTGCCAACCCGGAGATCACACCGTTGCTAGCCTCAGCCCGAGATCGTGGGTGCACCGTCATCTCGGGTCGGGCGATGCAACGGGCCCAGATGGGTCCGCTGCTGCAGTTCCTCAGCGGTGACGAACACCGGCCTGCTACCCGTAGCGTGGTGGGTGCCCAGCAGTAATCGAACAAGCAGGAGGGAACCGTGGCTCGCGCCCCACTCCATGAGGTGATCGGCACTGACATCCTGAGCCAGATCAACGAAGGAATTCTCAAACCGGGTGACCGGTTGCCCAGCGAGCAGGAACTTTCCGCCCGGTTTGGGGTGAGTCGGATGACTGTCCGGCAAGCGCTCGGCCGACTGGAGTGGGACGGGCTGCTGACGCGTAAACGCGGTTCTGGAACATTCGTGGCGCAGACGCGTGAGCCTCACCGTGACACCAACCGTCTGGGCTTTCACAATGAAGTGGGCGTTGATCCAGACAAGGTGACCACCCGTGAGCTCAGTCGCGAGGTCATCGCAGCGGACGAGGACGTCGTTCGGGCCTTGGGCATCAAGCAGGACCAGACCGTGATCCGGTTGGTCCGGTTGCGGTACGTCGATGCGGCCGCGGTATCGCTGCAGGAGTCGAGCATTCCCTATGTGTTGGCGCCGGAGCTGGCGCGGATGCCGCTGGTGGCTGGGTCGCTCTACCGCACGCTGGAACAGCTGGGGGTGCCGGTCGGCGGTGCCCAGCAGCAAGTGACTGCGCTCAGCGCCGACCTGGAGGTGGCCTCGGCGTTGGGGATTGCGCCGGGACACCCCGTAATCGGTATCACGCGCACCGCGACCACCACCGGTGGTGAGGTCATCGAATTCGCTCGTAGCCATACGGTGCCCGAGCTACCGTTGCGGATTGCTGTGGGACGAGTCATCGATTCTACGCCCCCGCAGTGAGATTGCTCCACACCCCTGCAGGCCATGTGCGCAACGACCCAACGACCCAACGACCATCTGCGCCCAGGTGCTAGCGCTGCGCAAACGCCTGGATCAGCCGGGATGCTTCCTCGGTGGCAGCCAGCGCCACGATCTGCTCGCGTTCGGCACTCATGTGCTGTTCCATCCCGCTGAGGTCGCGTATTAGCGCCCGGGTCGGGGCGACGGCTTGACCACCGGTGGCCCGTGCCAGGACCCGTGCGAGTGCCGAGTCGAGGTCGGTATCGGGTACCAGTTCGTCGATGACACCCCAGGAGAGCGCAGTGGCAGCATCCACGGGCTGGCCCATCAGGGCAAATTGCAAGGCCCGCCGCTCACCGATGGCCCGGGGCAGCAGATAGGAAACGCCGCAATCGGGGGTCACCCCGATCCCGCTGTAGCCGCTGACAAAGGTTGCCGATGGGCTAGCAATCACATAGTCGGATAGCAACGGCAAGGCCATCCCAGCTCCGGCGACCGCACCATGGATGACGGAGACCACCACCAGGCTGGAGCGGGCCAGCGCTGCCATCCCAGCCGAGAGTGCGTCCACGAGCTCGCCCAGGGCCTGGTGCGGTGACGGCGCGCGCGCCATCATGGCAACATCGCCTCCGGCGCAGAACAGCCGACCTTCACCGCGCAACACCAATACCGCAGCGCTGGCTTGCGCCCCCGCGAGCGCCTGCGCGAATTCGTGTGCTGTGGCGGTATCGAAGGCATTCCCGGACCGGGGCCGGGCCAGCGTGAGTGTGGCTACCGAATCGTCAACGACCAGGTTGACCGCGCCGCCGGTCACTTTCGACCCTGAAACCGGGCCAGGTGCTCCCGGGTGAAGGGGCTGTGCTGCATCAGGTGGGCGTTTGCCGCAATCTCCAGCTCACGTTTGTCGGTGGCGGAGTCTGCCCGCAGAATCTCCTTGGCCCGGGTCCAGGCATCTGGATTGCGCTCGGCCAGGGCGGCGGCGGTCTGTTCCGCGGTCGCCAATGCGGTGCCAGGCGGCACCGCCGCCGTAATCAGGCCCAGTCGCACTGCTTCGTCGGAGCTGATCCGCTCGCCCAGGAGCACCAGATTGGTAGCTGCCAAGCGCCCCACGACCCGGTCGATGACCCCGAGGCCGCCGACCAGACCCACCTGTGCCTCCGTCAACGCCAGCAACGCATCAGATCCGGCGTAGATGAAGTCGGCGTTGGCGGCGATCACCAAGGCCCCACCGAGAGCAAAGCCCTCAATGGCGGCAATGACCGGGGCTGGGTGGCGGGTGATCTGATCTCCGATGCTGACGTGGAGTCGGCCGATACCGTCGGCGTAGGAACGGGGATCGGTCGCCATCTCGGCGGCGTCTGCTCCGGCTGAGAAGTAGCTGCCCCCGGTCAGGATGATCGGTAGGTTCGGATGCTCGGCCGTGACAGTGCCCAGTTGCTGCTCCAGTTCGCGCAACATCGTGACCGAGAAGGCGTTGCGTTTGGAGGGGCGATGCCACTGCACCAGTGCCCGCGTGGCAGAGATATCGACGGTGACCGCCTCTTCGGCCGGTGCATTCATCGTGAGCCTTCCTGTCCGATGGCGGCGAGCGAGATCTTGCCGGCCGCGGTTCGAGGTAGTTGAGTACGGAACTCGAATGACGATGGCATCTTGTACGTCGACATTCGGCCACGGGCAAAGTTGACCAGCTCCGCTGCCATGGCCTCATCGGTGCGTGAGGTCTCCACATAGGCGTGTAGCTGCTGACCCAGCCGCTCGTCCGGTCGGCCCTCGATGAGCACCGCGCTGACGTCGGGGTGTTCCACCAACACCTGGATGACCTCCGTCGGATCGACGTTGAGGCCGCCGACAATGATCAGATCGTCGACTCGGCCAGCCAGGTGTAGCCGTCCCTGATCGTCGATGTGCCCGCGGTCCCCGGATGAAACCCAATCGGACCAACCGATCCGATGGTGCTCCAGTTCTTCGAATCGGCCCACGGCATAGGGGCGGCCACGCTTGTGAATGACTCCGATTTCCCCAGGTGCGGCCACCATCCCGGATTCGGTGAGGATGCGCAGCTCGGTGCCGCGGGTGGGTAGCCCAACCGAGCCGGGAGCGTGCTGCCACTGCTCGGAATTGTGGGAGGTGACCCAGCCCATCTCCGTCGAGCCGTAGTACTCGCGGATGTCGGCTCGCGGGAACCGGTCGGCGACCGCGCGACGGACCTTGGCTGGCAGGGTGGATCCGGCGCACACCACCAGCTCTAGGCACGGCAGTGATTGCTGCGCTGCCGATGTCAGGTCGAACAAGATAGTGGGAACCAACGCCGTCCAGCAGGCCCGATAGCGCGCCATAGCGGCCAATGCCGCGTCGGCGCTGAGCCTGGCGTCCAGGTGCACGGTGCCGCCATGCAGCAATTGCGCCAGCGCGTTGCAAAAGCCGATTCCGTGTGCCAGTGGTGCGGCGGACACGTGGACGCCGTGGCGGTCCAGTTCCCAATCGGCGGTGTTGATGAGCAGGTTGTCCAGCAGGTTGCCCTGGGTGACGGCATACAGCTTGGGGACGCCGGTGGTACCGCCGGTGGCGGCGATCCAGCACAGATCCTCCGTCGTTCCCTCGTCACTGGCCGGATGCTCGCGGCTGGGCACCAGCAGTTGAGCGGTATCGACGATCTGGACCTGCGGTGGCCCCGGCAGCTGCGAGCTGGCCCAGCACACGCGCGCCTTGGTGCGATGCAGCAAGGCGTTGCGTTCGGATGGGTGCAGTCGCGGGTTCAGCGGCAGGATTGCCGCGCCGATCATGCAACAGGCAAGCATGATCGCGTACATGGAGCTCTCGTTGTAGAGCACCGCACCGACCACGTCGCCCCGCTTGACCCCGAGCTCTCGCATGAGTTGCTGGGCCGTGTTGGCCTGGCCTTGCACCTGCGCGAAGGTGAGGTCGTCGTCGCCGGTGAAGGCCAGTCGGTCGCAGGTTCGTGGATGCTGGGCCAGGCTGCGCAACATAGCGCTGATCGCCATCCGGAAGGCCTTTCAGGGGGTGAAGGGGTACACCGTCTTTGGAGTATCCCAATCCTGGCTACCGGTGATCTGGTAGTCCAGTGGGTTCCACTGGGGGACCAGTGGATTCGACTGTCCCCCGCACACGGTGATGTCTTGACCGTTGACAAAGCTGGACTGCTCCGAGGCCAGGAACGCCACGACGTCGGCTATCTCTCGGGGTTCGCCCCACCGGCCGAGCGGAGTGGTGTGACGCACCATGCCTGCTATCCGTTCGTCGGCTAGATTGCCGGCGGTCATAGGCGTTTCGATGACGCCGGGGGAGACGGCATTGACCCGGATGCGGTAGTTGCCCAGTTCGGTGGCTAGGCAGCGCGCCAGCATCAATGCGCCTGCTTTGGAGGTGCAGTAGGCGGCGAGCTGATTGCCGACGAACGAGGCGCAGACCGAGGCGGTGACGATGATGGAGCCGTGGATCTGCCGCTCCACCATCTGCTTTGCTACGGCCTGAGTGATGGTGAACAGCCCGTTGATATTGATGGCGGTGGCGCGGTCCCACTCCTGTTGGCTGACTTCCAGCACCGGCACATAGCGCCCGTATCCGGCGTTGGCGAAGAGGATGTCGATCCCATCCAGCACCTGCGTGGCCTGCTCGACCAATGCCAGGACTGTCTCCGGCTTCTTCTGGTCGTAGCCAATCGCGGTTGCCTGGGCACCTTGTGCTTGCAGGTCCGCCGCAACGGCGGTGACTGCATCCAGATCGCGGTCAGCCAGAACCAGCGCGGCCCCATCATTGGCCAGCCGCTGTGCCGTGGCTGCTCCAATGCCACCTGCGGCACCGGTGATAAGGGCTCCCTTGCCCTGGAGTGCGCTCATTGCTGGTACTTCCCGTCACGATTCTTGAGATAGGCACGCAATCCACCGGGGGCTGACTTGCCTTCCTGCGCAATGGTGCGTGATTCGTCGCTGTTGTGGGCGATGTGATGCACCATGAAGTGATGCTCAAAGCTGGCGCTTTGACCCATGAGATCCCAGGTGTGGTTCAGCGAACGCTTGACCAGGGAGACGGCGACCGGTGGGCTGAGGGCGATCCGCCGCGCCAGGGCTAGCGCCGCCTCATGCAGTTCCTCCCGGGGAGCGATCCGGCTGACGAAGCCGATCTGCTTGGCCTCCTGCGCGGTGATCGGGTCACCGGTCCACAAGAACTCCTTGGCCCGGCGCACCCCCAAGTCCCACGGCTCCACCAGTAGTTCGATGGAGCCATTGCCCATCCGAACCACGGGATCAGCGAACGAGGCGTCATCGGCGGCCACGATGAGATCGCACATCGAAGCCAGCATCAACCCGGCAGCCACGCAGTGGCCCTGGACGGCGGCGACGGTCGGTTTGGAGAGGTTGCGGATCCTGAGCGAGGCGTCGACGTAGATTCGCTGTTCGCGCTTGAGGCGTCGTTCCGCCCCGGTCCAGGCGGTGGTGTAGGCGGGATTGTCGGATTTGCGACCGCCGGCCTCCATGTTGGGTTCGGGCCCGGTGATGTCGTGCCCGGCGCTGAAGCTGTCTCCGGCTGCCGCGATCACCACCACCTTGATCGAATCGTCTAGCTCGGCGGCCCCGATCAGTTCGTCCAACTGTTCGATGATCACGTCGTCTAGAGCGTTGCGCTTGTCCGGGCGATTGAGGGTGAAGATCGCGACATCGTCTAGCACTTGCGCCAGCACGGTGTCGTGTGGGGGGACATCGGTTATTGCTCCGGTACTCATAGCGCCAAGTCTCTCCTTCGAGTCTAGGAAGCGCTGCACAGTTCATTTCACTTCACCGTAGCAGTTGACAGCCAGTTTCAACCAACCTAAATTGGGCTGGTACCAAACGCCGGGTGTCTAAGGCAGACCACTCAACGTCGAGGAGAGTCAATGAGATCCGTATCCCGTACCAAGTCAAAGGCGGTGGCGTCGGTTGGAGCGCTCGCCGCTGGAGCGTTGTTGCTGGCCGCATGTACCGGCGGCGGCGACGAGGGCGGTGGGGACGTCGAAACAGTCGGCGACAACCCGCAGTCCATCAAGGTTCTGGTGAGCTCAGGTCACCAGCAGTTCGCTCCACTGTGGGAGCGGCTGGATGAGTTCACCGATGAAACTGGCATTGAGGTTGAGCTTGAGCAGGTGGCAACCACCGACATTCAGACCAAGGTGACCCAGGACCTGCAGGCTGGTGGCTGCACCTACGACAACGTCGAAATGCTGGACAAGGCCATGGCGGCGCTCGCTCCGCTGATGGCTCCGCTGGACCCGTTTATCGAGAGCGAGGGTCAGTCGATGGACGATTTCCGGTCCGAGTATGTGGACTGGGCGATCGGTTCGCACACCTTTGACGATTCGTTGCGCTACTACCCGTTCTACTCCGGGGCGCGGGCCATCGGGTACCGGGTGGACCTGCTCGAGAATCCGGATAATCAGGCGGCCTTTGAGGCGGAATATGGCTACGACTTCCCGCTGCCTCCGCAGACGCCAGATGAACTCCTGGACCTGGCGGAGTTCTTCACCGATGGTGAGACCTACGGGCTGGTGGCCTCTGGAGCTGGAGACCCAGCCGAAACCTTCCTGGCTGACATGATCTTCCGCAACGGGGTTCCTGGTTACGTGGACGCCGACAACAACTCGTTATGGGGTTCTGAGAATCCGGACAACACCGCACGGGTACAAGAGGTGGCCGAGTGGGTTGAGGCGGCACTTCGTGACCGTGCCGTGATGCCGACCGAGCAGATGGCTTCGATGGGCACCACTGAGACCCTGGCGTTCTACACCTCTGGGCAGGCGGCCATGGTCAACGACCTGATCTACCTGCAATGGGCTGACTTCCAGACCGATGCCGTCACCAGTGTCATCGGTGAGACCGGTAGCTTCGAGATTCCCAGTTTCGATGGGGAGTCTGGTGGTATCACCTTCTTCTGGGGGCGTGGCATCCCCGAATGCTCAGATGCTCAGGCCGAGTCCTGGGAGTTCATGAAGTGGGTGATGTCCGAGAGCAACCAGCAGTTGGCTCTTTCCGAGGGTGATGGGGTGTATGTCCCCACCAACATCGAGCTGCTGGACTGGGCGGTTCAGGAAGGTGTGTTGCCGGTTGGAGTGGCCGACTCGGTCACCAATGCCTCGCAATACAGCCAGTCGATCGCCAATGGCCAGATCACCCTCTCGGTGCATCGCCCGCTGGTCGAAGATCTAGTGGCGGGACGCCTGACCCCTGCCGAGTACGCTGAGACCAGTGGCGCCGACATCCAGCAGACGCTATTCGACCTTGGCCTGACCCAGATCGAATAGCGAGCGCGCCGCGACCGAGCACACACAGTGACGACCAGACGGGTCGGGGCTGCAAATGGCAGCACCCGGCCCGTTTGGGCGACAACGGAAAGGCTGACGCGGATGCCGCCGACCCAGACCCGCACGCAGGGTGGAGGGGTTCTGGCTGTCCTTCGGGGTAAGTACCCGGGAATGACGGCGACAGACAAGAAGATCGCGGACCTGATTCTGGAGGATCCAGGCAGCATCTTGCGGGCTCCAGTTGCCGAGATCGCGACTCGAAGTGGCAGTAGCCAGGCCGCGGTGTCTCGGTTTGCGTCGCGGTTGGGGTTCGGGCGCCTGACCGACCTCAAGATTGGCCTTGCACTCGATGTGGCTTCCGGTGAAGGCAATGGTCAAAGTCATGCCATCGATGTCGCGGACTCGATGCCGCAGGTGCTGCACAAGATTGCCTCGGACAATATCCAGGTGATCCGCGACACCTTGGAAGTGCTCAGCCGCACCGAATTGGAACGTGCCGTCGACGCCCTGCGCGGAGCGAGTCGTATCGTCATTCTGGGTGTCGGGCAAATGGGCTACTTGGCTAGTGACGCGGCTTTGAAGTTCCGGACAGTGGGCCGCCAGGCGGTCGCGGCCAGCGACTACATCGAACAGCTGGCACTGAGCCAAGCCGCTCGGTCCGATGATGCTTTCCTGATCGTCAGCCATGCGGGCATAGCCCCGCCGGTGGTCTATGGCGCCGAGGCGGCCAAGGCGGCCGGGGCCACTGTGATCGGAATCTGCCACGCAGGGCGGCCGGCGCTGGCCGAGCATCTGGACGTACAGCTCAGCATTAGTGCCGACGGCGCGCAGTTCCGCACGGCGGCGCAGGCGGCGCGGGTAGCAATCGCAACGTTGATCGATACCTTGGTGGTTGGTCTGCTCGCCCGTGATGGGGCACATGCGATGCACTTTGCTGAGTTCAACGAACTCTTGGGCAGCGAGCAGCTGGAGTAGGAGGATCCCCGTGCCCCGACTGTACGTCGAACGCCGAAAGCAGCCACGCATGACCCGGGCCAGCACCAGCGGTGATGCCACCCGGGCCATGATTTTGGATGAGGCCGCCAAGATGTTCCGGTGCTTCGGCTATGAGAACACCTCGCTGGCCATGATCGCCGAAGCCCAGAACCTCACCGCGCCGGCCATCTACCGCCACTTCGACTCCAAGTATGGGCTCTTTGCCGAGTCGGTGACCAAGCTGCAGGTGGGCTTCGACGAACGGATGGAGCGGGTCAGCGAGCACCTCGACCAGAGCGCCGCCGCTCGGATCCACGCGCTGACGGTCGCGCACACCCAGCATCAGCTGCAACGGGCGATTCCGCGAGGAATCGGCCTCAATACCGTGCTGTCGATCGGGCAGCTGGCGCGGCACCTGAAGGAGCCGGAGCGCTCGGACGTGTTGGCCTTGCAGCGCAAACACCTGCACCGGGTTCGTTCCATCGTCGAAGAAGGGGCTGCCTCCGGCGAGTTCGACGTGGTTGACCCGACCGTAACGGCGTTCTCATTGATAGCGCTGCCCGAACATCTGGTGCTGTGGTACAAACCCACCGGCGCGATATCTGAGGATGCGGTCGCGCAGGTGCTGGCCGACCTTGCCGTGCGCATGTGTACCGACGATGCCGCAAGTTCTGAGCTTGCGGGTCGATAGCTAGGCCAGCTGGGTCGATAAGTACCAGTGCTGCCGCAGTGGTGGCCAGAGCATCAGCGGCGAGGCGGTTGCCGGTCAAGCGGCGGTGCGCCTCCCTGCGCGATCTGCACTCGCTGCTGGGCCGCGTGCAGCACCCAGTCGGGTTCGGTCGCGATGAGATAGCTGCCCGCAGCGACCTCCCGCAGGATGAGCGCTGCGACATCGTCGGCGTTCATGCCGGCTTCCCGGGCTGCAAAGAGCTTGCGCCGAGCATCCTCGGTGTCCGGTTCCTGAGCGGGATCGCCGAGTGCGGACAGCAGTCCGGTCCGGATGGTGTTGGGACATACCGCGCTGACCTGCACCTGAGAGTGGGCGGCACGCAACTCCCGGTAGGCCGATTCAGTCAGAGCCAGGACGGCGTGCTTGGCGGCCCCGTAGGCAGCCATCATCGGTGCCGATGACCAGGAAGCAGCGGAGGCGATATTGACGATCCGGCCACGATCGGCGGCAATCATGCCTGGCATGAACGCCCGCATCGAGTGGATGACACCCCAGATGTTGACCTCGAGAGCTAGCCGCCAGGCATCGATGTCGCCGTCCCAGGCGTGCGAGATCGGGCCCAGAAGGCCGGCGTTGTTGATCACCAGGTCGGGTGTGTCCCATTCGACGGACACGGTGTGCGCCAGCTGCTCGAGCGCGGCGAGATCGGTGACGTCGGTGACGTGTAGCCGCAGCTGCGGCCGAACCGCGTTGCTTAGCGTGGCCGCGGCCGATTCCAGCGCGGCTAGATCCATGTCCGCCATGGCAACGCGGTACCCGGACTGCGCCAGTTGTTGCGTGAGCGCCAGACCGAGGCCACCGCCAGCGCCGGTGACCACGGCGATGGGCATGGCAGCAGCTGGGCGAGTGGATGAATCCGATTGGATGTTCATTTCACTTCACTGTAGTCCTTGACGTTGAGATTTCACAACATTAGGCTGCCGGACACGCGCGCTCAAGGATGCTCGATGCGAAGGGACCACCGTGACCACAGTTGTTGGGATGAACGCCCCGGAGGGCCAGAAGGGCGGGCAAAGTCCGGGTGCGGTGACCTCTCGGTACTACTGGTGGTTCGTGGCACCTGCTGGTGTAGCGGTGCTGGCGCTGTTCGTGGCGCCGGTGATCTACGTGATCTGGCTGGCGATGCGCAACTACAACCTATTGATCGGTACCGACCGATTCGTTGGGGTCGACAATCTGGTGCGGGCGATCACCTCCGACCACGAATTCGTGGGTTCGATTGGGCGCACGTTGATCTACGTGGTGTTGGTGGTTGGCACCGACTTCGTGGTCGGCATGATCCAGGCGCTGCTGGTCTACGAGCTGGCGCCGCGGCTACGGAAGGTAGTTCGGACGATCTTTCTGCTGCCGGTGCTGCTGATACCAGCGGCCGGTGCGGTCTTCTGGCGCATGGTGATGTACGGCCCGCCGAACGAACAGCTACTGCGAATCTTCGGTCTCGACGGCGTCGTGGCACCACCGCTATCCCTTCCCACCACTGCTTTTCTCGCCATCATCGTGACCGTCATCTGGGCCTGGTCTCCGTGGGTGTTCCTGTTGCTCTCGGGTGGTCTAGACGGCCTAGACCGTTCCATCCTGGAAGCCAGCGAAGTCGACGGCGCAGGCTACTTCCGCAGGCTCTTCTCCATCATCTTGCCGATGATGAAACCCGTGATTTTCGTGGCGCTGAGCTTCAAGGCGGTGGATTCATTCCTTTCGTTCCCGTTCGTGTGGATCATGACCCAGGGCGGACCTAGCGGTAGTACCCACCTGGTCAGCACCTATATCTATGAGCGAGCGTTCCAGTTCCTGGACTATGGCTACGGCTCGGCGATGGCGCTGATCCTGCTGGTGGTCTCGGCAGGTCTGTCGATCGCAGCCGCCAGCTATTGGGCGCGGACCCAGAAGGAGGCCTGAGCTGATGTTCACCCGCCGCGGATTCCGCCGGTCGATCCTTCCGTTCATCATTTTGGTGCTGGCCATCCTGTGGGTGGTCGTGCCGTACTACTTCCTGTTCGTGGCCTCGGTGACGCCGCGTGGTGTGGTCGTCGATGGCTTCTCGCCGGTGACCCAGGTGACCTGGGAGAACTTCACCGGCGTCATGACCGGCACCAATGCGATCTGGCCCTCGATTATCAACAGCACGATCATCGCGCTGGGGGCGACCCTGATGGCGTTGCTGTTAGGTGTGCCCGCCTCCTACGGGCTCTCGCGGCTTCGTGCCGGAAAGCTCGCACAACGCGTGTACATCAGTTCCTTCGTGCTGCGCGGCGTTCCGCCGGTCACGCTGGTTATTCCCTACTACGTTGCCTTCGCCAATCTGAACTTGCTTGACACCTTGTACGGCCTGGTGATCGTGCTGATGTCGCTGGCATTGCCGTTCGTGGTGTGGACGATGCGCGTCTTCTTTGACGCCATCCCCCGGGAGATGGAGGAAGCTGCCTCGATCGATGGGGCGAACGCAATGCAGCGCTTCCTGCGGATCAATATTCCCGTGGTCAAGATCGGCATCGCCTCGACCGGTCTGCTATCGGCGCTACTGATCTTCGTGGACTACATCTTCGTGGCACAGCTGGGCGGGCCGTCCTCACGAACCTTCTCGGTGTACATGACCAGTTTCCAGCAGGATCTGCTCACCCTGGTGGGCCCCATGGCTGCTGCTGCGATCATCGGAACCCTGCCCATGATCGTGCTGTTCTCGTTCTCGCAGAGGTATATGCAGCGCATGGCGTTGGCGGGGGTGCACTAGAGGTGATCTACCAGCTACATTCCGAAGCAGATAACCGCAAGGACGCCGATTACGACTTGGTGGTGATTCCCGAGCATCTTGGGACACTCACCCGGCCGGTCAGTGATGACAAGGTCTCCTCCTTCGCCTTCGCCCAGGGCAGCTATGGTTCCTGGTACTTCGAGGACTCGCCGTTCGGTGGTCCGATCTGCCATCCGATGATCTTTGCCAACGATCTGTTGTTCCTGTTCTACGAGGTCTACGACGGCAATACTGCTGAGGGTCTGCACACCATGCAGAAACTGACCTTCCACAGCCCGGCCCGGCCGGGGGAGCAGGTCACGGTCACCGGTGACTATGTCGAGAAATACGAGAAACGTGGCCAGGGTTGTGTGGTGCTGCTGGCGCAAGCGCGCGGCGAGGATGGCCGACTGCTCGTGACCCATGAAGGTACCGAGATCATGCGCACTCGGGTTGCCGAGGTGGCTGGGCGCGACCGGGGCTCGGGTACCGGACGCCGGGTGGAGGCGATGATCGATGATTCCCACCCCACGGCCTCGTGGGCGGAATCGGGGATCGCTGAGCGAACTGGACTGCCCAGCCAGCACCGCCATTTCAGCCAGGACCAGATGAATGTGTTCTCGTGGCTGGCCCACGGATACCGCAATGTCCATACCGATCTAGCCAAGGCGCGGCAGAGCGGTGCAGAGCGGACCATCGTGCAGGCACTGCAGCAAACCGGAATCATCGTCGACGTGCTCGTCGACTTCTTCGGGGCTAGCTGGTTCACCACCGGATCGCTGGACCTGCGGTATATCAATCCGGCCTACTGCGAGGAGGAGCTGACCGCCCGGGCGTGTGTGATCGGCGAACGCGACGGCATGCTCGAACTTGAGGTCTGGGTCGAAGGCGCTGCAGGGCAGAAGAAGGTCGTGGGCTGGGCGAGTGCTCAGATCCCTGAGGTAGACCCGGACCGGCCACGACCATTGCTGTCACCGGCGAGCTAGGTCGACGGCCGGAGGTGAGCGGCTCGGATACGCAGGTGCTGCCAGCCACCTGCGGTGGCTATGGGTCAAGCGCGGTAATGAAGATCGCGGTGCCGGGCAATAGCTCGCCCCGGACCGGACCCCAACCGCCCCAGATCTGCCGATGATCGGCCGGCCAGGCTGGTTCGATCAGATCCTGAACCTGGAACCCGGCGGCGGATAGTTCCCTGATGTAGTCGCCGATCGTGCGGTGAAACTCGGCGTAGACGGTCTGGTTGGTTGCGTCCCGCTCCACATAGGGAGTGGGATCGAAGTAGGAGCGGATGGCGGTCAGGCCAGGCTTGCCGGGGTCGTCGGGGAACGGCCACTTGAACGGGTGGGGGACCGAGAACGCCCAGCGACCACCCGGGCGGAGCACCCGGGCAACGTCCTGATGCACTGCCCCAGCATCGGGGACGAACGGGAGCGCGCCAAAAGCCGTGAAGACGACGTCGAACTCGTTGGCGGAAAATGGCAGCGTGCGGGCGTCGGCGCGCATGAGGGGGACCTCGATGCCAGTGCGGTCGTTAAGGGTGGCCGCCTGAGCGAGCATGCCCTCGGAGACATCGGTGGCGATGACCTCGACTCCTTGCCGGTGCAGCCAGCGAGCGCATTGGGCGGCTCCCGCCCCTATTTCCAGCACCCGCTTGGTCCGCAACTGCGCGAGCGGTCCCAGCAGCATTGCTTCGGATTCGCGTAGTCCTTCGGGGCACCAGCAGAAGTCGGCGTCGCCGAGGAAGTCTCCGTGGTCGCCGAGGTATTCCACCGCGGACGCGGTCCACCAGTGGGCATTGGCGGCTGCGTCGGCCGGTTCGATGTGCTGGTAGCCGAACCAGACCGGCTTGCCAGATTCCGATGACTGCCCATTCACGGCCGCCACCTTAGACGGAGTGAACAGAACCCGCGAGCCACATGAAATCGGCAGCGAGCCGACGTCCACAGCGTCTGAAAATGTCGGCATTGATCCCAAAGTGTCGACATAATAAGGATGAAAGGGCTACACTTGTGCCACCGCCTGAACCGGCGGAGTCTCCTCCAACGATGTAAGGGACGTGATCGATGACGATCAACCTGCGAGCACGACTAGCCGCCGGGGACACCCTGGTGGGAACCTTCTGCGCGATTCCCCATCCCGCAGCCGTGGAGATGGTGGCTACGGCCGGTTTCGACTTCCTGTGTCTTGATGCCGAGCACAGCGCGATCGGTCGATCGACCGCCGAAGCCATGATTCGCGCCGCCTCGGCGTCCGGGGTTCCTGCCCTGATCCGAGTGGCCGGCAACACCCCCGAGTTGATCGGAGGTGCGCTCGATGCTGGCGCCGCCGGGGTGATCGTCCCGCGAGTCAACTCCGCCGAGGAGGCCGCACAAGCCGTTTCTGCTGCCCGCTACCCTCCGCTAGGAGCTCGTGGCGCCGGCCCAGGCCGGGCAACGGGATACGGCAGCGACATTCCTAGGTATCTAGCCACGGCCAACGATGACCTGCTGCTCGCGGTGCAGGTAGAAACGACCCAAGCCGTTACCGAGGCAGCCCAGATCGCAGCCGTCGACGGAATCGACCTGTTGTTCATTGGTCCAGGAGACCTTGCCGTCTCGGTCGCTGCGGATAGGCAAGGGGCGGCCGATCCGCAGGAGCTGTCGCAGATGATGTCGTCGGTGGTGGCGGCGGCCAAGAACGGCCGCAGACATAGCGGGCTATTCCGGCCAGACGCGACCGATCTGGGCCATTGGAGCCGGGCGGGAGCGTCGTTGTTCATCCTTGGCGCCGAGAGCATGTTCATGATGTCGGCAGCCAGAGCTGCCACCGTGCAAGCACGGGAGCAGCTTGCGGGGGTAGCCGGTGTTTAAGGTAGTCAAGACCGATGGGGTGCTGGGTGTCGGGCCGCAGCAGCGTGCCTGCTTCGATGGCCTAGAGATAGATTTCCATGACCGGGAACTGCTCACCGAAGACGCGCTGATTGGCGCATGTGCCGATGCCGATGCACTGCTGGTCCTTCGGGAGCCAATTACTCGCAAGGTGATCCAGACTCTGGATCGCTGCCAGGTGATCAGCCGGTTCGGTGTCGGCCTGGACAGCATCGACCTGGAGGCGGCTGCGGAGGCAGGGATCGTCGTCACCAATGTGCCCGACTCCAACGCCGAGGAAGTGGCCACGCATGCCCTGGCGATGATGTTGCATCTGACCCGTCGGTTGGCGCAGTTCGACCGTGGAGTTCGTGACCAGAACTGGGACGCGATGTCCATCGGAGCCGGAATCCGCCGCCCGGGCGCCACCACCGTCGGCATTGTCGGGTTGGGCAGGATCGGTCGGCTGGTGGCTCAGCGCGCCGCAGCACTCGGTTTCCGCATCGTCGGCTTCGATCCATTGCTGGAGCCTGAACAGATCGCGCAGCTGGGCATTGTCAGTAGCGACCTGGACACGGTATTCGCAGACGCCGATGTGGTGTCCCTGCATATCCCGCTCACCGCGCAGACGCAGAACCTGGTCGATGCGCAACGTATCGCCAGGATGAAACCGGGCGCGATCCTGCTCAACGTCTCGCGTGGGGGCATCGTCGATGAGCAGGCGCTAGCGCAGGCGCTGGTCGATGGTCACCTGGGCGGAGCCGGGCTCGACGCCCTGGTCGATGAACCGCCCGCGGCCGACCATCCGCTGTTGCGTGCCCCCCGCACCCTGTTCAGTCCGCATGCTGCCCACTACTCAGAGCAGTCCTACGCAGAAGTTCGCACACGGGCGTTCGCCGATGTCGCCGCCGTGCTGCGAGGTGACCAGCCTCGCTATGCAGTCAGCAGCACCTAACCACTAGCACGATCGATGGGAGTTCCAATGACGGAAACCACGCAGTCAACAAGTGAAGCCGACCAAGAGCAGCTTCGAATGTACGGCGGAATGGGCACCTTGTTCATCCCGTTCGCCATCATGATTATCGGGATCGCGATCTTTGCCCTGCAGGGAGCTGCGCTTCCGCAGGCGTACTGGGTGGTCACGCTGGCAGCCATCCTGGTGGGACTGGTGCTGTCCAGGAAGGCCTCGGTCTACATCGATGCGCTGATCGGCGGTATCGCCAACACCATGCTCGGTGTCATCCTGCTCGCCTGGTTCTTGGCGGGTGTCTTGGGAATGTTGTTGCGCACCGCCGGCCTGGTGGACGGGCTTGCCTGGGCAGCTATTCAGCTCGGCATCGGAGCAGCCTGGTTTCCGCTGATCGTGTTCTTTGTCTCCTGCTTGCTGTCGCTGGCCACCGGAACGGCATTGGGAACGATCTTCGCCGTGACCCCGACCCTGTTCTTCGCAGGCTTCGCCGTCGGGGCTGACCCCTTTCTGCTGGTGGGAGCGATCGTGGGTGGCGCGTTCTTCGGCAACAACATCGCTCCGGTATCGGATACCACTATCGTCTCGGCGTACTCGCAGGGCACCACGGTTACCAAGGTCGTCAAGACTCGGCTGCCCTACGCTGCGGTCGCGATTGTGATCACCACCGTGATCTACGTGGTGCTCGCCCTGTTTGCCGACTCCGGGGCGCAAGTCACCGAACTCGACGGTGAGGTTCGTCCGATGAGCCTGGTCATGCTGATCGTTCCCATCCTGCTGATCACGCTGATGCTGTTCGGCAGGCACTTCGTTGAGGCCCTGCTCTACAGCATTGTGTTCGGGCTGGTCCTGGGATTGGCCATCGGGGTTCTGGATCCGTCGCAGATCTTCAACGTCGACGCGCAGGGACTGACGGCGGGCGGAGTCATCATCGACGGGATCAACGGAACGCTTGGCGTCGTGGTGTTTACCATCTTGCTGATGGCCTTGATCGGGACATTGCAACGAGGCGGCGTCATCGAGTGGCTGCTCGCCAAGACGGAGAAGTTCGCGACCAACCCACGCCGCTCGGAACTGACGATCGTCGGGGTCGTGCTGCTGGTCAACGCCCTGGTGGCGGCCGGTACGCCCGCGATGGTCATGGTTGGACCCTATGTTCGACGGGTGGGGTTCAAGGCTGGTCTTGCTCCCTGGCGCCGGGCGAACCTGCTCGACGGTGCCTCGACCACCTTGGTGGCGTTCCTGCCCTACAGCGTTGCGATCTTGATCCCGTACAGCATCGTGCTGGATACGGTCCTCGAAGCCGGATACGAGAACTTCTCGCCGGTTACGCTCATGTTCTCAGTGATCTACTGCTGGATCTTGCTGGCGGTGATCATCTTTGCCGCAGCATCGGGTTGGCGACGAGAATTTAGTTCAGAGGCGGAGCTTGCCGAAGAGTCTCGGATCCTAGAAAAGGAATCCGTGTGAGGCAAGCCAGCGCCTAGCTGAAGCAGCAGCGTGGTCAGACCCCGAGATCCAGACAGCTGTGGGTCTGGCCTAGCTGCGCGTCAGGAACATGGCCAGGTGGGAGATGCCGCTGCCACCTTTGATGTGCTCGGTGAGTTCGGAGATGAGATCCTCCACCGATCCGCGGGTGAAGTGCCGCGCGATCTGAGCATGTCGCTGCGTGACACCTACCAGCGACGGCCGGGCGCGCGCGCTGTCGCGCAACGCCAGCTCGATCTCGTCGGCCAGCTCATCGTAGGTCCGCAGCAGGCGTGCGTGCCCGGCGGACTGCACCAGCGCGCGGTGGAACTGCCGGTCGGCATGGATGGCCCGGGGGCCATCGCCAGCCTTCTCGGCTTCGCGCAATGCCTCGAGTGGTTCTTGCAGCCGGTCGTAGGTGCCGCTGTTGGCATGCGCCAAACGCGCTGCGAACGACTCAAGGGTGATCCGCAGCGTTGCCAGCTCGTACAAGTCCTCATCGGTAAACGCCCGGACGGTGTAGCTCTGGTTGGGGTTCTTGACCAGCAGCCCGGACTGTTCCAGCACTCGCAAGGCCTCACGAACCGGTGCCCGACTGGTGCCCAGATCGCGAGCGAGGACGGCCTCCTGCACCCGTTGCCCGGGTTGGCGACCGCCGGACAGGATCTGTTGGCGCAGATGTTCGACCGTCATATCGACGAGGCGCCCTGGCCTAACCGTGGCTGCTGAGCCGTCGATACCGCCGTCCGCCATGGCATCAGCCTAACTCAGCCCAATTCCCGCACGGCGACCGCAATCGCGTGCTACCCGTCCTGGAACAGCGGGGCACCTACCCACTCTCCCTCAGCCGCCCCGGGAGGTATGGCAAACACCGCTGATCCCACCGGCTGGACATACTCATTGAGCAGATCCATCGACAGTGACTTCTGCACGGTGACGAATTTGTCGACGTCGTTGACGTACGCCAGAAAGAACAGTCCCGCATCCAGTCGTCCCAGGGCGGTGTTCCCGTCGGTGTAGTTGTAGCCGCGCCGCAGCATTTTGACTCCCTGATTGTGGTCAGGATGGGCCAACGCCATGTGCGAGGCCATGGCGATATCGCGTTCGCCGTCGGCTTCGGCAAGGAAGTCGGGCTCGGTGAACTCCCCGCCACCGGACAGCGGGGCGCCCTCGCCCTTGTCCCGGCCGAAGATCCGTTCCTGCTCGGCCAGGCGCACCCGGTCCCACACCTCCAGCTTCATCGCGATTTTGCGGGCCACCAGGAACGAGCCGCCGTGCAACCAGCGGGGGTCGGGGTCACCGACCCAAATGTGGTCGGCCAATGCTGCCTGGTCCTGCGCTAGCACGTTGGCGGTGCCGTCTTTGAAACCGAAGAGGTTGCGGGGTGTGTCCTGGTCGGCTGTGGTCTTGGAGGTTCGCCCAAAGCCCAGTTGTGACCAGCGCAGCGTGGCCCGGCCAAACCCGATCCGGGTGAGGTTGCGAATGGCGTGCACCGCCACCAGCGGATCATCAGCGCAGGCTTGAATGCACAGATCGCCACCGGTCCATTGTGGGTCGAGATCATCACCAAGGAACGCTGGAAGATCGGTGAAGCTTACTGGCCGCTGGTGGGCGAGACCGAAGCGATCGGAGCCCTCGGCCGCAAACAGGCTGGGACCGAACCCGAACGTGACCGTGAGCCCGCTGGCGCTCAAACCCAACGCCTCGCCAGTGTCGTCCGGGGGAGCCTGCGCATCACCGCCAACGGCACCTGTTGCGGAAACTTCGAGACCCTGCGTCATGCGGGAAGCGGCATAGGACCAGTCTTGGAGCAGGCCGATCAGGCCGTCCCGGTCCAGCGAGCTGACGACGTCGAACGCGGCGAAGTGCAGATGGTCTTGGACGGCGGTGGTGATCCCAGCCTGGTGGCTTCCAAAGAACGGGTAGTGGGTGGGGGAAGGTCCATCACGCCCCGGGAGGCGGCTACCTAGGGCTGCCCCGACTGCTAGTCCGGCACCGGCACCAGCCAGGCCGAACAGCCCCCGTCGACTCGTGCCGACGGGGGCGGGTGTCGAATGATCCGCCACTGCTAGGCCAGGATGGTGGAGGTCAATTGCGACAACGGCTCCGCCAGTGCGTTGATGAGATCTGATAGCTCCCGCTTGTCGGCATCGGTGAGCTCGGAGTAGTTGACGAACCCATCCTGCAGGGATCCGAAGTCGGCTAGTCGATCGTTGAGATTGCGGTAGCCGGAATCGATGTCGGAGACCAGCTGCTCGCCCTCGGGCCCTTGACTGAGGGCGAAGTCCTGCACCAGTGAGAAGGCCATCTGGGAGCCCTCGACATTGGCGGCAAAGTCCCACAGGTCCGTGCCGGACCACCAGTCTTCTTCACCGGTGATCTTGCCGGTGGCTACCTCGTCGAGCAGACCGATGGCGCCGTTGCTGATCCAGTCGATTCCCTGCTCGTTGAGATAGTCGGTGAAGGCGTTGGAGTGCACGAAGTCGTACAACTCGGTGACGTCGGCGACCAGTTGGTCTCCGATCTCCTGGCGTTCCGGCGCGGTGGAGGGCTGCCAATCCAGCAGGGCGTCTGATCCGTCGGAGTTGAGGTCGCCGGGCTGTGGTTGCCATAGGTCCTTTTCAATGCGGTGGAATCCGGTCCAATCCAACCCTTCGGCGCGAGCGTCGACCTCCCGGTAGTCGATGCGCGGATCCAGGTCCCCCAGCGCCTCGGCCACCGGTTCGATCCGCTCGTAGTAGGTGCGTACCTGGGCGAACTGGTCGCGGGCGTTCTGGTCATCCCCGGCCTGGTAGCGGGCGACAAAGCCTTCGACCGCAGGGAGCAGTTCGCCCACCTGAGACTTGACGAACGCGGCGTAGAGGTTGACCGCTTCCTGCTTCAGTTCGGCGTCTTCGCCGGAGATGGTCACCTGATCTCCGGTGACGGTGAAGGCGGCTGAGCCCACCCCGGCGCCCAGCATGCCTGGCTTGCACAGGGTGAGGTAGTTGCCCGGCTGGACCGTGGTCGTGAGGGTGCGAGCGGCCCCGGGAGCGATGTTTTCCACCTCGCCGATGATCCGCAGGCCATCCTCAGCCATGAGATAGAACTCGGTTATCTGGGGGCCGTCGTTGCTGACTTCGAATGTGACCGTACCGCTAGTGGCTTCGGCCTGTGAGAGCTGGCAGGCATCATCGGTCGAGACGACGGCGATGGTGTCGGATGCTGAGCTGGTCCCACCCTCGGTTTGGCTGGGTTCGGGGTTGGGTACGCAGGCGGCGGTGACCAGCGCCAGTGCGACCACTGGTATCAGGTGGCGGGTTTTCATGGCTTCTCCTTGGTGGTAGATAGCGGTGGCGGGGATAGGGGTAGGGGTGGACGCGCGAAGGCGCGCCGAACGAATACGGTGCCGACGATGGCGATGTAAATGGCCCAGCCGAGGAGCTGAAGCCAGGTCATGCTGGGCATGAATCCGACGGTGGCCGCCAAGATGGCGGCCAGGGCGCCTCCGGGGGCGATAACGGCGTCCAGGTGGAAGGCCCAACCGAACGGGAATCCTGCTGCTCCCGCCGCAACATCCCCGGTGGCCGGATCGATGGGTGCGTAGCTGGGACTGAAGGGTCCGGGCAGGACGGCGGCTTCTTGCAGGTCGTGGATGCCGTAGGCGAGCACCCCGGCGGCTAGAATCACCAGAGCGGCGCCGGTCCAGGAGAAGAAGGTGCGCAGGTTGATACGGACCATGCCTCGGTAGATCAGCCATCCCAGTACCGCTGAGGCGACCAGCCCGCAGACCGCGCCGAAGAGTGCACCGGGAGCGTTGCCAAAACTGCGCACCATGGCCCATAGGAACAGGGTTGTTTCGATGCCCTCGCGCGCCACTGAGACGAACCCCAGGGCCACGATCGCCCAACCGGAGGTCGCCAGTGCGGTCTCGATACCGTGTTCCAGATGGTCTTTGAGGTGCCCGGCGGTGCCCAGCATCCAGAACACCATCCCGGTCACCATCGCGACGGCGAGCACCGAGAGAGTTCCGCCGATGATTTCCTGCGCCCGGAACGAGAGGCCGTAGGCACCGAAAGTCAGGATGAACCCGAGTGCGATGCTTCCCCCGATCGCCAATCCGACTCCTGCTGCCAGGCGTGGCAGGACGTCGGTCCGGCCAGACTTGCGCAGGTAGGCAACCAGAATTCCCACGACGAGGGCAGCTTCGAGGCCTTCGCGTAGTCCGATGAGGAAGGTAGCGAGCATGGTTGATCCAGGTATGAGGCCGGGGTCGACCCGGCAGGGGTGGCCGGAGGCTCCGGCAAAAACAAGGACAGCCTAACCTAACAAAGCTAAGCCTTCCCTAACCTAGCTGCCACATGTGTGCGACCTCACCGATCGAGGGGGTCGCCACGGTCGGGAATCGGTGGCTGTTCGCTTCCAACCGCTCGGTACGTGTGGGAGGTGGTCGGGGTGCCGGTGGGGAACAACTCTGCGCCCCTGCTAATATTTGAGGCGAGCGCTTCCGCGCTGCTCTTTTCCTGCCTGCGGTCCGACGATTCGACGACGTGGTCACGATTCGGGTCGCGGTGAGCTCACCGGTGCCATGCGGGGGTGATCCTCCCTATGCCCGGCCGTCAGATATTCCTACAATCCCTGTCCACTACGGAGTTCATCCCTTGACTATCACCGCCCCTTCGACAACCGCACCTCAGGTCGCCATCAACGACATCGGCTCGGAAGAAGACTTCCTCGCAGCCGTCGATGAGACCATCAAGTACTTCAACGACGGTGACATCGTCGAAGGCACCATCGTTAAGGTCGACCGCGACGAGGTTCTCCTCGATATCGGGTACAAGACCGAAGGCGTCATCCTGTCCCGCGAGCTATCGATCAAGCACGATGTCGACCCCACCGAGGTTGTCGAGGTCGGCGAGCACGTGGAAGCCCTCGTCCTGCAGAAGGAGGACAAAGAGGGTCGTCTGCTGTTGTCCAAGAAGCGCGCCCAGTATGAGCGGGCTTGGGGCACGATCGAGAAGATCAAGGAAGAAGACGGAGTTGTCACCGGCACCGTCATCGAGGTCGTCAAGGGCGGCCTGATCCTAGACATCGGCCTGCGTGGCTTCCTGCCCGCATCGCTGGTGGAGATGCGGCGCGTGCGCGACCTGCAGCCCTACATCAGCCAGCAGATCGAAGCCAAGATCATCGAACTGGACAAGAACCGCAACAACGTGGTGCTGTCCCGCCGTGCGTGGCTGGAGCAGACTCAGTCCGAGGTGCGCTCCACCTTCCTGCAGACTCTGGCCAAGGGTCAGGTCCGCTCCGGTGTGGTCTCATCGATCGTCAACTTCGGTGCATTCGTGGATCTGGGCGGCGTTGATGGCCTGGTGCACGTGTCCGAACTGTCCTGGAAGCACATCGACCACCCGAACGAGGTTGTCGAGGTGGGCCAGGAAGTCACCGTCGAGGTGCTGGACGTCGACTTCGACCGTGAGCGCGTGTCGTTGTCGCTGAAGGCCACCCAGGAAGACCCGTGGCAGGCATTCGCCCGCACCCACGCCATCGGCCAGGTTGTGCCCGGAAAGGTCACCAAGCTGGTTCCGTTCGGTGCGTTTGTGCGCGTCGAGGACGGCATCGAGGGTCTGGTGCACATCTCCGAGCTGGCTCAGCGCCACGTCGAGGTGCCCGAGCAGGTTGCCAAGGTTGACGACGAGGTATTCGTCAAGGTCATCGACATCGACCTGGAGCGCCGCCGCATCTCGCTGTCCCTGAAGCAGGCCAATGAGGGCGTCGACCCAGCTGGCGATGAGTTCGACCCGTCGCTGTACGGAATGGCTGCCGAGTACGACGACGAGGGCAACTACAAGTACCCCGAGGGCTTCGATCCGGAGACCAACGAGTGGCTTGAGGGATTCGACACCCAGCGTGAGGCGTGGGAGCGTCAGTACGCCGAGGCGCACGAGCGCTGGGAAGCTCACAAGAAGCAGGTGGCCGAGGCTGCTGAGGCTGACACCGAGGCTGCTGCCGCTGAGGGTGGCGACGCCGCAGGTGAGTCCGCTAGCTACACCTCCGCCGCGCCGGACACCTCCGGCACGCTGGCTTCCGATGAGGCTCTTGCCGCACTGCGTGAGAAGCTCACCGGCGCCTAGTCGCTTAGCATCAACGGCCCGTCACTACGGTGGCGGGCCGTTTGCTGTTCTAGGGTGATTTCATGCTGCAGGTAGGGCTCACGGGCGGGATCGCCTCCGGCAAATCCACCGTGGCGCGGATGTTCGCCTCGGTGGGTGCGGTGGTGATCGACGCCGATCAGGTGGCCCGGGATGTGGTGGCGCCGGGGACGCCTGGTCTGGAGGCGGTGGTTGCTGAGTTCGGCGATGGGGTGCGCACCAGCGGGGGAGAGCTAGACCGGGCCGCGGTGGCGGAGCTGGTCTTTGGTGACGGCGCTGCTTTGGCTCGGCTGAATGCGATCGTGCATCCGCTGGTACGAGAGCGGACGCAGGCGCAGGTAGCGGCGGCACCTGCGCAGGCGATCGTGGTGCATGACGTGCCGCTGATCGTTGAGAACGACATGGGTGACCAGTACCACCTAGTGGTTGTGGTGGGGGCCTCGCCCCAGGTCCGGTTGGAGCGGGCGGTGGCGCGTGGGCTTGATCGGGACCAGGTGCTTGCCCGGATGGTCAACCAAGCTAGCGACGACCAGCGCCGTCAAGCGGCTGACGTGTGGCTGGCCAATGAGGGCACTACCTCAGCATTGGAGCAGGCGGTGGCTGGGCTGTGGCATGGGCGGATCAGCGGTTTTGCAAAGAATCTGCGACAAGGGCGGGCGGCAGTGCCGGTGGCTGGATCGACCCAGGACGGGGATAGGGAGCAGCAATTAGCCCGGTTGCTGGCTCGGGTGCGCCGCGCTGGTGCCGGGGTGCTGCAGGATTTTCGAGGCGCTGTCAACGGGGGAGTGCTCAGCGTGCAGGCACGTGCCGTGGCACCGGTAGGGGATGCGTTGCTGGGGGCCGGATTCGTCCCGGTTGGTGAGGGCAG
>JBKEBC010000070.1:0-10199 GCA_047972965.1 Beutenbergiaceae bacterium
GATGAACAGTGCGTCCGGCACAGTTTCCAGCAGTTCAGCTTCCCGTGGATCCACCATCGACCTCTCCCGTGTTGGACGTATCAGCTATAGAAGGCTGGGCGCTGGGATGAGCGGACCTGGCTACGTATCCCGTTCATCGCTGCCAACCCCGCTTCACAAGCCAGTGCTACTCGGTAACCGTCCCACGCATCGGGGCCATTGACCAGTGCACCGCAACGCATAAGCCCAGCCTCGACCACCGCCACACTAACTGGCATCGCTAACGCAGCCGGGCGTGGTGCGAACACCCCAGGATGTGGTCCTTGGTGCGGACGGCAATCGGGTAGGGGGCATCGGGGGCGCAGCCCGGCATGTCCTGTTCCACGATGGCAAAGATATCCGGATCGATGGCGGCGACCGCATCCAGGATCGGGCCGAACTCCGGGATTCCCCCGGGCGGCTCCACCATGATGCCTGCGGTCGCGGCATCGGCAAAGGAGACGTCGTTCTTGAGCACGTCGAAGACGGCAACCGGGTCGACCTGCTTCAGGTGCAGGTATCCGATCCGCTCAGGATGACTTTCAATCAGGCCAAGACAGTCCCCGCCGTAGTAGGCATAGTGCGCGGTATCCAGGCACAGACTGGTGAATTGCGGGTCGGTCAGCTCCAGGAATCGCTCCACCTCGGTGTGGGTGCCGATATGGGTATCGGCGTGCGAGTGAAATTGCTGCTGGATTCCGAACTCCTCCTGCAGTGCTTTGCCCAGCCGGTCATGCCCGGCGGCCAGCTGGTGCCATTGCTCATCGGTGAGGGTGCGCGGCTCCAACGCTTCGCCGGTGACATCGCTGCGCCACATGTCCGGAATGACCACCAGGTGCCTCGCTCCCAGTTGGGATACCAAGCCGGCCACGGCCAGCGCCTGCTCCCAGGCTCGTTGCCACTGCTGTTCACCCTTGTGGAATCCGGTGAAGACCGTCCCGGCGATGAGCTCCAAGCCCCGCGAGTCCAATTCATCGCGCAACTGGTTGGGGTCGGTGGGCAGGTAGCCGTAGGGACCCAGTTCGATCCACCGGTAACCGCCGGCCGAAGCCTCATCTAAGAATTGATGCCAGGGAACTTGCTGGGGATCATCTGGGAACCACACGCCCCAGGAGTCGGGGGCGGTGCCTACCCGGATCTGGCTTGAGGTAGTCATCAGGGCCTCGTTTCGTCGATGAGCTGGCGTACTTTTTGAAGCTGGTACCGGGAGACCTCGTCTGCGGCCTCATCTTCGGCGAAGACGTTGGAGACCACTAAAGCGTCCGGATGGTCGAGGTAGCCGCCGTGGTGCAAGGCGGTGAACAGCTCGACCCAGTCGACGTCGCCGTCGCCGATTTTCAGGTGCTGGTGCACTCGAGCGGTACTGCCTGGGGGGTTGGTGATGTAGCGCAAGGAATGAGAGCGGCGGTGGTCATAGCTGTCCGCGGCATAGACCGCCCCCAGCCGCTCACCCAGCTCCGGGATGAGGGTGGTGGCGCGATCGCCATAGTGGAAGGTATGGGAGGCCACATAGACGAATCCGACCGCCGTGGAGTTGAGTCCGCGCAGGACCCGCCAGGCCTCCAGCCCATCTTCGACGAAGTCATCGGGGTGAGGGTCGATGTTGAGGCGCAGGCCTTCGGACTCAATGATCGGTAGCAGCTCCTGCATCGACCGGTAGAAGGCGGCTTCACTGTCCTCGCAGTGTTCGGGCCGCCCGGAGAATTCGGTATTGATCACCGGTACTGCTAGCTCGACAGCGAGCGCAATGGCGCGCCGGAAGTTGCGCACGGCAACCTCTCGCTGCGGCTCCTGCGGCCAGGAGATGCGCTGCACCGGTAACAGTGCTGCAATGGTGACGCCTGCGTCTGCCGCCCTCTTTTTCAGCTGCGCTACCAGTGCATCGTCGGCTTTGGGGTACCGGAAGAACGGGGTGAAATCCACGTGTGGGGTCAGTTGGATGGTGTCGTACCCCAGGCGTGCGGCGACGTCGGGCAGGTCGAGCAGCCCGACGTCGTGGTGGTACGGCGTGGGGTCAAGGGCAATTCGAACCATGTTGCCTCCTCAGTGAGATCTCAGCCGAGCAGCGGCTTCTGTGCCGCCTGCTGGTCCAGGTATTGATGGCGAGCCTGCTGGGTGGAATCCAGGGTCGAGACCTCGGGTACCGGGACATCCCACCAGCCCTCGCCGTCGGGGGCGTACAACAGTGGGTCTGAGTTGACGTGGATAACGGTAGAACTGCTGGCTGCCTTGGCTGCCGTGACCGCCTCCCGCAGATCCGCGATCGCCGCTGGCCCCGGTTCGATCTCCACGACGTCGATGCCGTAGCTGCGAGCATTGGCGGCCAGATCGATGGGCAGCATCTGCTCGCCCTGGAAGTTGCGTGCCTGGGCATCGTATTGGCGGTACTTGGTGCCAAACCGTTGCGAACCCACCGTCTCAGAAAGGTGCCCGATCGAGGCGTAGCCGTGGTTCTGGATAAGGATGACGATCACCTTGATGCCTTCAGCGACGGCGGTCACCAGTTCGGAGTTGAGCATCAGGTAGGAGCCATCTCCCACCATGATGATCACGTCGCGGTCGTCGCCATCGGCGAGCAGCCCGCGCTTGACCCCCAGGCCTCCGGCGATTTCGTATCCCATGCAGGAGTAGGCGTATTCCACGTGGTAGCCCAGTACGTCCCGCACGCGCCACAGCTTGTGAAGGTCGCCGGGCAATGACCCGGCTGCCTGCACGATCACATCCTTGGGTGCCGATGCCGACTGAATCGCACCGATGATCTCTGCCTGGCCGGGCAGCGCACGTTCCGACGGTGCGAAGGCGGCGTCGACGGCACCATCCCAAGCAGCTTTCTCGGCGGCGACTTCCGCAGCGAGCTGCGACGACACCCGGTAGTCACCGAGCGCGGTGGCCAACGCGGTCAGGGTCTGGCGCGCATCGGCGATGACCGGCAGCTGCGAACCGTGCTTGTAGGCGTCGAATGCCGCGATGTTGATGTTGACGAAGGTGACATCAGGGTGCTGGAACGCGGTGCGTGAGGCGGTGGTGAAGTCGCTGTACCGGGTGCCGATACCGATGACCACATCGGCTTGCGCCGCCAGCCGATTGGCTGCGCTGGTTCCGGTGGCGCCCACGGCGCCGAGGTACTGCGGGTGGTCCCAGGTCAGCGATCCGCCACCAGCTTGCGAGGTACCCACCGGGATTCCGGTGGCCTCCACCAGGGCCTGCAGTTGTGCTTGCGCACCGGAGTAGATGACCCCGCCCCCGGCGATGATCATGGGGGCCTGGGCGGACCTGATCGCAGCGATGGCACGGGCTAAGGCACCGGCCTCCGGCTCGGGACGGCGGATGTGCCATTCCCGATCCTGCAGAAATTCCAGTGGAACCTCGAGGGCTTCGGCCTGCACGTCTTCTGGCAGGGCGATGGTGACGGCGCCGGTTTCGGCGGGGTCGGTCAACACCCGCATCGCTGCGAGGGCGATGGAGTAAAGCTGCTCCGGGCGCTGCACCCGGTCGAAGAACTTCGAGAGCGGCCGGAAGGCGTCGTTGACGGTCAGGCCGATATCCCACGGCTGTTCGAGTTGTTGCAGCACTGGGTCGGCCACCCGGGTGGCGAAGGTGTCACTGGGCAGCAGCAGGGCGGGCAGACGGTTGGTGGTGGCCAATGCGGCACCGGTGAGCATGTTGGTGGCACCCGGCCCGACCGAGGCGGCACTAGCGAAGGTGCCACGGCGGCGGTGCATGCGGGCGTAGCCCACGCTTTGGTGCACCATGGCCTGTTCGTTGCGGGCCTGGTGGTAGGGCATCAGGTCGGGGTGGGTGTGGTTCAGCTGGGCCAGGGCCTGCCCGATCCCGGCGACGTTGCCGTGGCCGAAGATCCCGAACATCCCGGCAATCGTGCGTTCGCGGATGTCGCCGTCCACAGTCCATTGGTGCGCTAAGAACTCCACCAGTGCTTGGCTGACGGTCATGGTCTTGGTCGCCATCAGTGCTGGCCTTTCGTGTCGTTGGTGAAGGGCAGTCGGGAATCAAACTCTTGCCCGTTCCAGGTCTCGCGCACCCAGGCGTGCCGTGGGTCGTCGCTGATCAGCCATTCCCGTTCCGGATCGGGTCCAGCCATCACGTTGAGGTAGTACAGGTCGTATCCCGGGGCCGCGACGGCAGGGCCGTGGTAGCCGTAGGGAACCAGTGCGATATCGCCGGTGCTGACCATGGCGTTAATGTCGATCTCGCCTGCCGGTGAGCTGTAGGTACTGAACATGCCGAAGGCGCCATCGGCTGCCTCCGGTGACCCGCCGACCCGTGCTGGCGCGGCTTCGAAGTAGTAGATCTCCTCCAGCCGGGACTCATGGCCCGCGATGTGTTCATCGTGCTTGTGCGGCGGATAGGAGGACCAGTTTTCGGCGGGGGTGATGACCTCGCACACGATCAGTCGCGCGGCGTCGAGCGCCTGCGGGGTCCCGAAGTTGTGCACCTGTCGGCTGGAGGCTCCGGCGCCGCGTAGTTCTACTGGGGTTTGCGCAGCGCTGATGTGCCGGGTGGGATGCACCGCGGTGGTGGGCGAGGTGGCCACCGCCACCCGGCCTACGCCGCGAACGGTGGCGGTGGTTCGGGCACCGAGGTAAAGGACGTCGGTGGGTCCGGCGAACACCGAGCGCCGTCCGGCCAGCGCGGTCGTGACGTTGCTGCCGTCGGTGTGGTGGGTGACCTCGAATGACCCTGCCAATGGCACCACGATGCGTTCCACACCGAGCTCGGCCAGCTCTACCTGCTCTCCGGCCGCCAGCTGCGCGACCGCGATTGCGGTGTGTTCCCAACCGGGAGTGGTGTGATCGACCACGCTCTCCCAACCGGGCCGGGCCAACGTGCCCTTGCGGTAGAACCAGCGATTCATGTGCTCAATCCTCCATGGACTAATCGTGCAGCAACATCAACGGCACCGGGTACGTCGTCGTCAGCCGGGTAGAGCAGCCTCCGGCCGACCACCAGCCCCCGTACTCCAGGCAAGGCTAGGGCGGATTCCCAGGTGGTGAACATCGCCTCCTGGTTGTCGCCAGTGTCGCCTCCGAGCAACAGGGTGGGCAACGTGGTGGAATCCAGAATTCGTTCCATCTGGGGCACCACCGGAAGTTTGAGCCAGCTGTATGCGGAGCTGGCTCCCAGTCCGGAGGCGATGGCGACGGCGGTCATCACCGCTTCGGGGCACAGGTGGTTGCGGATATCGCCGTCGACCCTGGTGCTCATGAAAGGTTCCAGCACGATCGGCAGCCGGGCCTGAGCTGCGGCGGTGATCGCCGCGGCGCTGGCCTCGATGGTGCTGGCACTCGCGCCGTCGGCGAGGTCGATGCGGACCAGCAGTTTTCCGGCGTCCAATTGTGCTGCGAGCAGGGACTGGACATCGTAGGCGGTGTACCGGTCATCTATTTCGAACACCGATCCACGCAGGCCACCTCGGTTCATGGAGCCGAAGGCCAGCTTGCCATCGAGCGCGCCCAGCCAGGCCAGGTCCTCGAGGATGTCTGGGGTACCAAGAACCCCGTCGACGCCGGGGCGGGCCAGCGCGGTGCACAGCCGCTGGAGCAGTTCACGCCGACTCGCCATCGCCATGGGTTGGCCGCCGACATCGAGGGCACCGCGAGCGGGGTGGTCGGCTGCCACGATGAGCAACCGCTGGTCGCCGGTCAGCAACGGCCGGCGGCGTCGGCCCGGCAGGCATTGCTGGAACGCTTCGGGATCGGTGTAGCGGGCCTGGCGAAGCGCCTGCCACTGGGCACCGGCGAGGTCATGACCTGGGCGGCTATCAAGCTTCGACACGGTCGGCCTTGCGTAGCCAATGCTCGACCTCAGCAGTGGTGGGCATCGCGGTGGAGCACTCCCGGCGAGTGGCCACGATGGCGCCGGCCATGTTGGCGAAGTGGAGCATCCGCGCTAGCGGCCATTGTTGCAAGAGGCCGTAGCACAGCGCACCCCCGAAGCCATCGCCGGCACCGAGCCCGTTGACCACCTCAACCTGGTGGGGCGCAACTTCGACCGATTCGTCGTTGGTCTTGGCCAGGACGCCCTTGGGGCCTTGTTTAACGATCGCCAGTTCAACTCCGCGCTCCAGCAGCGCGTCGGCAGCTCGATGGGCCTGACTCTCACCCACCGCTACCGCGCATTCATCCAGGTTCCCCACGGCCACGCTCACCAGTTCCAGCGCCTTGGCTACCTCGTTGGTGGCAGCTGCGGGCGAGGGCCAGAACATGGGGCGGTAGTCCAGGTCCAGCACGGTGAACGGGGCTCGTCCCCGAGCTTGCCAGGCACGATGCTGGGCGGCGCGGCTGGGGTTCATCGACAGGCCGGAGACCGTTGACCAGTAGACCCGCGCCTGGCGCACGGCGTCCAGGTCCAGGTCATCCTCGCCGAGCATCAGGTCTGGTGCGACCGGGTCCCGGTAGAAGTACAGCGGGAAGTTGTCGGGCGGGAAGATCTCGCAGAAGGTGATCGGGGTGTTGAGCCCGGCCGCGGTGGTGACGAACCGATCATCGACGCCCAGGCGTCGCAGTTCACGATGGGCAAACCGGCCGAATGGATCGTCACCGGTGGCGGTGACGACGGCGCTACGCAATCCGTGCCGGGCGGCCGCTATGGCCACATTGGTGGCACTTCCGCCCAGGAACTTGCCAAAGGTCTCGACATCCTCCAGGCTGACGCCGTCTTGCAGCGGGTAGATATCGATGCCAATACGGCCGATAGTCAGGACGTCGTAGCGATCGGACACAGCATCTCCTCCCTTGCTATGTCCGATCATAGCGACATTTATACCCGTGGGTTACCGATCGCATACTTGATCGCTGTATCGGCCTGACGCATCCCGGCGAACGCCGTCAGTGCCTGCGATACCGGCACCACGCCACTGGTGAGCAATTCGACGTCGACAGCACCGGTACGCAGCAATTCCAGGGCAGCTGGGAACTCCTGATCACGGTAGATGAACGATGCCCGGATCTGGAGTTCCTTGAACAACAAGCTCTCCGAAGCATAGGTCGGTGGCGTGCGCGAGTAGCCGGTGACCACCAGCCGGCCGGTGGGCCGCAACACCGCGAGCGCCAGGTCGACGATCCCCGCTACCCCCGTGCATTCGAACGCCACCGTGGGCGCGCTAGCCGGGTCGGCAAAGCGACCGGGTAGATCCACCTCGTCGGGGTTCAGCACCTGCGCAGCCCCTAGCTGGCGGGCGACCTCGCCTCGCGCTCGCGAACGTTCCACCACCACCGCAGCCACCCCACGGGCCTTCAGCACACTCAGCACCAGCAGCCCGATGGGCCCGGCCCCAAAGACGATCGCGCGATCGCCCTCGGTCAATTCCGCACGGGAGACGGTCCGCACCGCTACCGCCAGCGGCTCGGTCCAGGCACCCTGCAGCAACGACACCTGATCCGGCAATCGATGGAGCCGGCTCGGCTCCAGCGCCACGTACTCGGCGATACCGCCATTTCGGTTCTGCCCGATGTTGTTCGCCTCGCGTTGCTGGCACAGGTTGATCTGGCCGCGACGGCAGAAGTCGCACTCGCCACAGACCACGCCGTTGGGATTGACGGCGACCCGGTCCCCTACCTGCCATTGCGTGACCTCCTCACCCAGCGCAACGATGGTGCCGGAGAATTCGTGACCCATGACCACGCCGTCGGCAAAGTCACCAGCGCAGGCATGCAGGTCAGTGCCACAGATACCGCAGTAGCCCACCTGCAGCAGCACCTCCTGCGCGGTGGGAACCGGCTGCGGAACCTGCTCCAGTTGCGGGCCGGTTTCGGCCCGGAATACCAGTGCCTGCATCAGTTGTTCTCCTCCAGCCCAGAACTCCATTGCCGCTGATCGAGCGGCGGGCGCTCAGCGAGCAAGGCCTGCAGCAACGACTCATCGATCGGGGTGAGCGCCGCCTCGATCGCCGACTCGATGTTGCGCAGCCGCCCGGTGCCGATCAACGTGGTCGGGCATCCCGAACGTTGGATCGAGTACTGGTTCGCCACGAATGCCAGGTCCACCCCCGCCTGCTGGCACAAGGCGTTCATCCGTGCTGCGGCTTGCTTCACGGGCGTGCCCGCGCGATGGTCGCTATCGGCCCGAGCGCCGGTGGGCGTGATCAATCCCATGGCGATCGAAGCAGCGTTGATGAGACCGACACCGTGTTGGGCCGCCACCGGCGCCAACTCGCTCCGGATCGAATCGTCGAGCAGGGTGCCATGGGCGTAGGTCAGCACGACGTCGACCGCAGACTCGTTGATGATGCGGCGCATGGTGGCCAGCGGATATCCGCTGACGCCGATCGCACGCACCTTCCCTTCCGCTTTGAGCTGGCGCAGCGTCGGGATGGATTGCGCGATGATCGGACCGAGGTCGACGAACTCGATGTCATGCAGTAGCGCAATATCGAGATAGTCGGTACCCAGCAACCGCAAGCTGCGTTCCACGCTGTGCCGGATGCCGGCGGGCGTGTAGTCGAAATCATGGTCGCCGTAGCGGCCTGCCTTCGAGCACAGGTACACCTGGTCTCGTCGGCCAACCAGTGCGCGACCGAGCCGCTCCTCCGCACTGCCGTAGTAGGGCGAGGTGTCGATGAAGTTGATGCCGCGGTCCAGGCTGGCGTGCACCAGCGCGATGGCGTCCGGCTCTGGCAGCGGCCCGAAAAACTCACCCAGCGACCCGGTGCCCAGGGATACCTGGCTGACCTGCATGCCGGTGTTCCCGAGCACGGCCCGCGGCAGGGTGGCGCTCACGCAGCTCCATCGTCAGCGTTCAGCATCCCGCCCAGCTCATGCTCCAACGCCTCGAGCTCCGCGCCACCGGCCATCTGCTGCGCCAGTTCCGGCATGGTGATGTCAGCCTTCGCATAGTCGCCAATGGTGCGACCGCGCTGCAGCAACACGAAATGGTCACCGACCGGGTAGGCGTGGTTCGGGTTGTGGGTGATGAAGATGACGCCGATGCCCCGTTCCCGCGCCTGCACGATGTACCGCAGCACCACTCCTGCCTGGCGCACCCCCAGCGCGGAGGTGGGCTCATCGAGGATGAGTACCCGGGCGCCAAAGTAGACCGCTCGGGCAATAGCCACCGATTGCCGCTCGCCTCCGGACATCGTGCCAATAGGCTGCTCGGGATCGCGGATGGTGATACCCATGCGGCCCAGTTCTTCACGAACGATGTCCTTGGCTTGGCTGGACTTGAGGAACGGACCATCGGCAGGTTCGGAACCGAGGAAGAAGTTGCGCCAGATTGGCATCAGCGGTGCCAGCGCAAGGTCCTGGTATACGGTCGCGATGCCGTAGTCCAACGCCATCCGCGGAGACTTGAGCGCTACCGGCTCGCCATCGATCAGGTAGTCCCCAGAATCGGGGGCATGCACGCCTGAGAGCGTCTTGATGAACGTGGATTTCCCGGCACCGTTGTCCCCCAGGACACAGGTGACCTCGCCGGCCCGCACGCTGCACGAGACGTCCTGCAGGGCCACCACGCGTCCGAATGCCTTGGAAATAGACCGGACCTCAAGGAGGGGTGCCTCGCTCATCTGACTGCCTGCGCTTTCCGCTTGATGTACAGATTGATAAGGACGGCGACCAACAGGATCAGCCCGAGGAAGAACTTGAACAATTCGCTGGGCATACCCACGAGCGGCATGCCTTGCTGAACGAGTCCGAATATCAGTGCTCCCAACGATGCCCCGACAACTGAACCAGCACCACCGGTGAGCAGACAGCCGCCGATGACCGCCGCGATGATGAAGTCGAACTCCGATCCGATCCCGGTGGTCACGGTGGCGCTACCAAATCGCACCACGGTGAGCGTGCCCACCAACCAGGCGGCAACGGCGGTGGAGACGAACAGCCCCACCTTGACCTTCCGCACCGGTACACCGACGGCAAGTGCGGCCTCGGAGTTGCCTCCGACCGCGAAGATCCAGTTTCCCCAGGGGGTCTTGGCCAACATGATCGCGGCCAGCACCGTCAGCAGCACCCACCACAGCAGCGACACCTGGAAGCCGTTGACTGACGATCCGAAGATCACCAGGGCGGAGCCGTATCCGGCCGAGTCACGAACTCCGCTTACGGTGACCGAGTTGGTCACGTACTGGGTGACGGCATAGTTCAGGCCCCAGAGCATGAACATGGTGCCGAGGGTGACGATGAAGCTGGGGAGCTTGGTCAGGTACACCAGGTACCCATTGA
>JBKEBC010000079.1:0-10289 GCA_047972965.1 Beutenbergiaceae bacterium
ACGCCACCACCTCACGCGGTCTGCCTAGCGCGCCCCCAGGCCAGCGGCGTACAGCTCCTTCAACGCCGGGTAGATGGCCCGGTAGGACTGCTTAGCTCGGGCGTAGATGGCAGCAACGGCCGGATCTGGCCGTACGGTCTCCCCGTTGTGCACCATGGCTTGGGTGGTCGCAGCGACATCCCCCCGACCCAGCCCGCATCCGTGAGCGGCCAGGATCGCCGCACCCAAGGCCGCGGCCTCCGCCGTGCCGGCCTGGGTGATCGGCCGGTTCAGCACGTTGGCCAAGATGGTGGTCCAACCGGCCGAGTTGCTCCCGCCACCCATCACCACAATTTCGTTCACGCCACCAGCAGTCGCTTCGATGCCCTCAAGGAGCACGTTGGTCTCAAACGAGAGCCCCTCCAGCACTGCCCGATAGAACTGCGGTGCACCATGCGATTCATCGATTCCAATGAAGGCGCCGCGCGAGCGCTCATCCCAATATGGCGTCGCAGCCCCGTTGAGGTGGGGCAGGAACCGCAGCCCCCCGGCCCCCGGCTGGGTATGGTGCAGGCTTTCTTCCAGCGCCGCGGGTTCAACGGCGTCGGTGAACGCCTCGCGAAACCAACCCACCGACAGTGCTCCAGCTGCTACGAAACCCTCGATGGTGTTGCCGTGCCCGAGCGGACTCCCCATCACTCGGTAGGCCGGATCAGCAGGTGCGTGCCCATCGACATGCGCACCCAACGTGATCGAGGTGCCCAAACTCAGGTAGCCGATACCGGATCGGGACACCCCGGCACCCAGGCCACCGCTTTGCCCATCACCGGCCCCGGCGTACACCGGAACCCCTTCGACCAGCCCGGTCCGTTGCGCCGCTGCCGCTGACACGGTGCCAATCAGCGAACCTGGCGGCTCTAGTTCAGCAAGATGAGTAGGCGCGATTCCACCCAGGCGCACCAGCTCCGCCGACCAGTCATTGGTCGACATATCGAGCAGAGCCATCGGATCCGCCGAGGCCGTACTGGTAGCGAACCGGCCCGTGAGCCGGGCACAGAGATAGCCGTGCACATCTGCCACATAGCGAGTGCGGGCAATCGACTCTGGCTCATGCTCGGCGAGCCACGCCAACTTGTACAGGCTGGGAGTGGTCGAGGGCGGCTTACCCGACAGATCATGCACCCGCACCCCACCGATCCTGGCTACCTGCTCACCAGCCCGGGCATCCAGCCACAGCATCGCGGGCCGAACCTGCTGGAAGTCGGCGTCCAGCAGCACAAAGGTCTCGCGCTGGTGGGTAATCCCGAGCGCCTGAATCTGATCACCGGCCCTCGCACATTGATCCACGACATCGCGGATCGCTGCAGCCGTCGACTCCCACCAATCCTCCGCATGCTGTTCCTGCCACAGCGGTTGAGGGGAATACCGGGAGATGGTGGCCCGGCCCACGGCCCGCTCACTCCCGTAGGCATCAAAGGCAATCGCCTTGGTGCCCGTCGTCGAGGCGTCGATCCCCACCACTACGTCGACCATCTGGTTCATCCTCCTCGATGAATCATGACTGAGGTCTAAAGCACACCAATCACTGCCTGCTGGGCCTCAGCGCCATCGAGCACCCGGCGCACTGCCGCCAGCAGTGGCAGGTCCTGGTCCAGGTCGAGGTCGAGTTGATCGGCCAACTCCACCGCCAACGCGGTCGCTGCCACCCCCTCCACCGTCTGGCCTGCCTGCGCCATCGCTTCCAGCGCCTGGGTTGCCGACTCCCCGCTACCGAGGCGAGCACCGAACACCTTGTTACGCCCAGAGACCCCCGTCACCTCCAAGTCACCCACACCAGCCAGCCCGAACACAGTTTCTGGCCGACCACCAAGCGGCCCAGCAAAGGCGCTGATCTCACCGACAGCCTGCGCAAACAACGCCGAGCGGAGGTTATGCCAGGGGACCCCAGTCGCGCTCTCCAGCCCATCTGCGATGCCGATGGCGATCGCGTACACGTTCTTCATCGGAGCAGCGGTCTCCACACCCGGCTCATCATCGCTGGCCTGCGGCCGGTAGTCCACCGTCCGAATCAGCTCAACCATGCGCTCGGCGACCTGTTGGTCATGGGCGGCATAGATGGTTGCCGTCGCACGTCCCGCAGCAACCTCGTTGGCCTTGACCGGTCCGCCGACGGCGACCACCGGCAGGTCTGGTCGTCCCAGGCCTTGCCGCACCGCCTCGGTCATGAGCCCGATCCTGCCGTCGCCGCCGCGATGGAATCCTTTGCTGACCATCGCCACGATGGCGCTGCTGGGCAGATGTGGAGCGGCAAGCTCGCTGACCCGGGTCACACCGACCGAGGCCACCGCCACGATCACGGCATCGGCGTTGGTCAGCGCTGCCTCCAGCTGGTCTGAGGAATACACCTGGGTACCGGCCGCCATCGGCTCCTTGGTTCCCGGATGAGGGCCGCCTTGGGCATAGTCAGCGAGGAAGTGATCGTCTAGCCAGGTTCCCCATAGGGCCACCTCGTGGCCGTTGGCTCGCAACGGCGTCGCCAATGCCGAGCCCATGGCCCCGGCACCAAGAATCGTCACCTTAGCCATCAGGGCACCAACGCATACTTGCTACCGCGCCCTGCTGCCATATCTTCCAAACTGGTCACCAATGCCTCCAATGGCCGGGTTTCCGTGATGAGTGAACGGCCGTCGAATCGGCCGGTCGCTAGCAAATCCACAGCTGTCGCCACGTACTTAGGCTGATGGTGAAAGACGCCTTTCATGGTCAGCTCCTGATAGTGGATGCGGGAGGAATCCACGGTGACCGGGGCACCTGCTGGGGTTCCGCCAAACCACAACGCCAGGCCGGCCGGCCGGGTCGCTGCCAGCGCCTGTTCCCAGACGGCGGGCAACCCCACCGCCTCAATGCTGACGTCCGCGCCCCGCCCGCCGGGCGTATGGGCGGTCATGGCCTCCACCGCTTGCGCCGGATCCAGGCCGCTGATATCCACGGTGGTGGTGGCGCCGGCCGCGGCAGCTTGTTCCAATCGGTAGGAGCTCTGGTCAACTGAGATGACCGTGGCGCCCTGCAACGTCGCCAATCGTGTGAACATGAGGCCGATCGGCCCTGCGCCGTGCACGATGACCGTATCCCCGAGCCGAATCCCGGCTTCGTCAATGCCGTGAACCACCGTGGAAAGCGGCTCCAGCGGTGCCGCAGCTTCGAAGCTGAGGTCATCGGGCAAGTGGTAGGTATTGCGCTTGACGATAGCTTCGGGCACCACGATTTCCTCGGCGAAGGCACCGTTGAGGAAGACCAGGTTCTCGCACTGCGATTCCCGCCCGATGGCGCATGCCCAGCAGAACCCGCAGGGTGCGGTGTTCGCGGCTACCACCCGCTCACCGACGTGGAACCGGTCTACACCAGCCCCCACCTGGCTGACCACGCCGGCGAATTCATGCCCGAAGCGGGCTGGCAATTGCGGGAATAGCTTGGGGTGTCCGCGACGATAGGACTTCAGGTCGGTACCGCAGGTCACGGCAGCGCGCACCTGTACGGCGATCTGTCCGGGACCAGGAGGCACTCGGGGGACTTCCTCGATCGTGAGCTGGCCAGGGCCGCGGAAGATTGCCGCCCGCATGGTGGTCATGTGGATTCCTCGGGGTTGGTGGATACAACGATCACGTTCTCGACGTGGTCACGCAGCATGGCTTCGGATTCCGGATCGATTCCGTCATCGGTGATGACCAGGGTGAATTCGCTCAAGTCGGCCTGCCGGTGTAGCGCCCGGCGGTCGAACTTGGTGTGGTCGACCAGCAGGACTGAAAGTTCGGCTTGTTCCATCAGTTCGCGTTTGACCAGCAGCGGACCTTCGGTGGGGTGATAGGCCGCGCCGCGCCCGACCGAGGTTGCCGACATGAAGTGCACGTCGATTTGGATCGAACGGATGGTCTCGCGAGTACTGATACCTAACAGCGACTGATATTGCGCCGAGTAGGTGCCGCCGACGGCGAACAGCCCGGCCTTTCCGGCTTGCGCGACCCGGTCGAAGACCGGCAAGAAGTTGGACACGATGGTGAGGTTTTCATCCTCCACCAGTAGCTCAACCAGGCTGAGCGCGGTGGTCGAGTCATCCACTGACACCACGCGTACATCCAGCTGGCTATTGAGCCAGACCTCGGCTGCCTGTGCGATCGCTCGCTTCTGCAACAGCATCAGATTGGACCGCAGATCAACATTGCGTTCAATCGCTTCGATGGGGGTAGCCCGAGCCCCGGAGCGAACCTTGGAGAGCACACCTTGGGCGTGCAGCCGGTCGAGGTCGCGGTGGATGGTCATCGGCGTGACGGCAAACTGCTCAGCAAGGTCAGCGATCTTGCTGAATCCCTGCTCAGCCACCACCTCGGCGATCGCCTTCCGACGCTGGTCGCCCACGGCCCCTCGTGCCACGTTGCCTCCTTGGTTAGTAGCGAACATGTCGGTTCGGTCCTACCAGCGACAGTCGCCCTAGGCGTAAAGTAACAGAGAGAACGTTAGAAAGTCACTCTTGTAACGTGAGGATTCCTGGAATACGATGCCATCTCATGTGAAGTTCCCATAGGCTTCACATCCGTGACAAAGGAGTCTTGATGGATGCAGCACTGAGCGTGCGCGACCTCCACAAGGGATTTGGTGGGGTTCCTGTGCTCAAAGGGCTGACGTTCGACGTCGCCCCGGGGTCTGTGGTCGTCCTCGCCGGCGAGAACGGCGCGGGCAAGTCCACCTTGTTCAACATCATCACCGGTCAGCTCGCTGCCGATCAGGGCGAGGTCTTTCTGCAAGGCAAGCCACTGACCCACGTCAATCCACGGGTCGCTCGCGAACTCGGCGTCGCAATCGTGCCCCAGGAACTCGCGCCCTACGAAGATCTCTCCATCGCTGAAAACATCGCTGTCGGCCGTGAACCGACCTTCGGTGGCTTCGTCCTCAACCGACGCGAGATGGACGAATACGCCCAGCAGATGCTCGCCGACTTCGACATCAAGATCGACCCACGCCGCAAAATGCGCAGCCTATCGGTGGCGCTGACTCAGGTCATCGAGATCGTCAAGACAACGACCTCCGGAGCTCAAGTCCTCCTGCTAGACGAACCCACCTCCTCCATCCCCGAGGCCGAGACTGGTCGCCTGTACGAGATCGTCCACCGGCTGCGGGAAAAGGGCGTGGGCATGGTTTACACCACCCACCGCATGCAGGAGATCGAAGCGGTCGCCGACCGGGTGGTGGTCCTGCGCGATGGTGCCCTAGTACTGGACGAAGCACAGCAAGACCTCGAACCCGATCAGATTGTCACAGCGATGATTGGTCGAGAGCTGGAAAACCTCTTCCCGCCCATCACCGCACCCAGCGACCGAGTGGTGCTGCGGGTCAACGACCTGGAACGCAAACCTGGTGCACCGCGGGTGAACCTGGAAGTACGGGCCGGTGAAATCGTCGGAATCGGTGGCCTCGTCGGTGCCGGCCGCTCCGCCTTGCTCCAGGCGATCTTCGGCGCCAAGAAGTCCGCCGACGGCATCGTCGAAGTCAATTCCGCGCAGCTACACCGCCACGGCGTTAGCGACTCCATCAATGCTGGAATGGCCCTCGTGCCCGAAGATCGCAAGAAGGACGGCCTCGTCCTGGTGCGTTCAATCCTGGACAACCTGACCCTGCCCTACCTTTCCGACTACGCCCATACCGGCGTCATCAATAGCCCCAAACGTTCGTCGGTAGGTACCGAGTACTCCGACGCCGTACGGCTGAAGTTCCGCAGCCTGCAACAAACCGTCGGCACCCTCTCCGGGGGAAACCAGCAGAAGATAGTGATCGCGCGTTGGCTCGACCGTGAGCCCGGGGTGCTGCTGCTCGATGAGCCCACCCGCGGCGTCGACGTCGGAGCACGCAGTGAGATCTACCGGATCATCCATGACCTAGCCGAGCAAGGCCTCGCGGTCCTGCTCGCCAGCTCCGACATGCCCGAACTCATCGGCCTGTCCAACCGGGTCCTGGTGATGCGGGGCAACCAAGTCGTCGGTGAACTCGACCGAGACCAGCTGGACTCCCCCGAAGCTCAAGCCCTGATCTTCCACTACGCCAGCGGTGAAGCGCTGGCGCTGACCCCCGACGACACCCCGACCGATTCGACAACCGAGGCACACCCATGAGCGAGAACACCGCCGACACCTCCCTGCGGAGCCGAGCCACCGAGCGCCTCAAAGAGAAATTTGGTGGCAAGCCAGCAAGCGAGACCATCACCCAGCTGCTGATTCGCAATGCCATGGTGATCATCCTGTTGCTGGTGATGATGTACTTCGCCTATCGAAGCGCCAAGTTCGCCACACCAGACAACTTCATCACCATCCTGATCGCAGCTGCACCATTCGCACTGGTCGCACTCGGGCAGACGTTGGTGATCCTCACCGGCGGGATCGACCTATCGGTCGGCTCGATCATCGCTGCGAGCGCCATGTCGGCAGCCTGGATTGCCGTCAGATATCCGGACGCACTGTGGCTGGCACCACTGGCGGCCATTTTCATGGGCCTGCTGGTCGGGCTGATCAATGGCGTGGTGGTCGCGATCCTCAATGTGCCGCCATTCGTGGCGACGCTAGGGTCGCTGACCGCCGTCTCCGGAATCGCCTACGCAATCGGCAACGGTGCACCGATCAATGGTGTGCCCCAGGGCTACGGAGCCTTCGCGAACACCGGTTTCGGCGGCTTCACGGTGCCCGTGATGCTCATGATCCTGGGCTTTGTGGTGTTCTGGTTCGTCCTCAAGCAAACCACTTTCGGCCTACGGGTCTACGCCATCGGTGGCAACCAGAAAGCAGCCTCCATTGCCGGGGTGGCCACGCGCCGCAACCTGGTCTACGTGTACCTGATCAGCGGCGGGCTAGCGGGCTTGTCCGGACTCATGATCTCCTCACGCGTCATTTCCGGAGCACCCACGCTGGGCGCCGGGTACGAGCTGGACGCCATCGCGGCCGTCGTCATCGGGGGTGCGAGCCTCTTTGGCGGTCGCGGCACCGTATGGGGCACCCTGCTTGGCCTCATGTTGATTCAAACCCTCAACAATGGACTGCAGATCCTGGTCATCCCTACCTACTGGCAGGCAGTCATCAAGGGTGTGCTCATCGTGGCAGCAGTCTTTATCGATGTCTGGGCTAGCAAACGGGCCACGTCCTAGCTGTCCAGTTGTTCAACCCACGTCAACCCAGAAAATGAGAGAAGGTAGAAATTGATGCGAACCCGACGGATAGTCAAGGCGGCTGGAGCCTTCGCCGCCGCTGGATTGCTGATCGCAGGCTGTGGTGCTGGCGATCCCAACGCCCAGGGCGGTGGAGATAGTGGCGGCGGGGACAACGGCGACGGTGGCGGCAGCGGCCTCACTGTTGGCGTGACGGTGTATGACATGAGCTCATTCATCACCCAGGGTCAGGAGGGAATGGAGGCATACGCCGAAGCCAACGACATCAGCCTGCTGTGGAACTCGGCGAGCTTGGACGTTGCCGAGCAAGCCAATCAGATGGACCAGTTCATCAACTCCGGCGTCGATGCCATCGTCGTCGTGGCGGTGCAGGCTGACTCGCTCGGACCACAGCTTGAAGCAGCCGCCGCAGCCGACATCCCAGTCATTGCAGTCAACACCGCGCTCTCCGCCGACGCCCAGCTGACGTCATCGGTTCTGCCCGACGACATCTCTGCTGGTGAGGCTGAGATGCGCATGATGGCTGAACACCTTGGCGGTGAAGGTGACATCGTGGTCCTGCAGGGTCCGCTGGGTCAGTCAGCTGAACTGGACCGCACCGAAGGTATCGAGAATGTGCTGGAGGAGTACCCCAATATCAATGTGCTGGCCATGGATAGCGCCAATTGGCGTCGCGATGAAGCAGTCAACCTGATGGCCAACTGGATCTCTGCTTTTGGCGATGACATCGATGGCGTGGTCGCCGAGAACGACGACATGGGCCTCGGTGCGCTGCAAGCCATGACCGAGAACAACATGAGCGCACCCATCGTCGGCATCGACGGGATTCAGGATGGTCTGCAAGCTGTCCTGGACGGCAATTTCATCGGCACCAACCTGCAGCACGGTCGGGTCGAATTGGCCGCAGGACTGGCAGTGGCGAACCTGGCTGCCAACGGTGAGCCCGTGGAAGACGTCTACACCTATGTCATGCCTCTGGTGACCCCAGACAACGCCGAGCAGGTGCAGGCCAACGTGGTCACCGACACCGCGGCCTTCCTTGAGCGCCTACCAGCGTTGATTGACGGCAACCTTGAAACCGGTGATATCGCCAACGAGGAGTAATCAGGTGGGGGTCCCGGAAGCAGCACCGGGACCCCCATTGCACTGCCCCCATTCCACGGTGAGAGAAAGAAGCCCCTCGTGACCCCCGCCAATCTGCTGGACGCTTGTATCGACGCCTCGAGAACCATTGGGGCGAACCCTTCCCTGGTGCTGCACGGAGGTGGAAACACCTCGATCAAAGACACCCGCACCGATGTCACCGGTGACCTGATCGACGTGCTCTTCGTCAAGGGGTCAGGCCACGACCTCGCTACCATCAGCGCAGACGGCTTCACCCCGCTGCGGATAGACCGAGTACGGGCCATCGGCCAGCTTGAGCACCTGGACGACGAGTCGCTGGTCAACGAGATGAAGCAGGCCTGCCTTGACTCACAGGCGCCCGGCGCCTCGATCGAAGCCGTCCTGCATGCGCTGATTCCCCACCGCGCAGTCCTGCACACCCACGCCGATGCCATCGTCACCTTGACCAACCAAGCAGGCGCCGACCAGTACTTGACGCAGGTCTTCGGCAGCGACGTCCTGATCCTGGACTACGTCAAGCCAGGTTTCTCGCTGGCCAAACAGGTCGCGGCCGCCGCTGCCCAGCACGACCTCAGCCAGCTGCGTGGCATCGTGCTGCGCAATCATGGCCTGTTCACCTTCTCGGACTCAGTGGATCAGGCCCTGCGCGACCATCTCGACTTGGTCGCCCAGGCGGAAGCTGCCCTGCCTCAGATCGAGGCTGCTGGGCTTGCACTTGCGCCGACACCGCTGCAATTGGCGCAGTTGCGCACCGACATCAGCGCGGCCGCAGGTCGACCGATGGTGCTGCACCAACGCCCAGGCACAGCTGCCGATCACCTGATCTTGCGGCAGGACGCCGCGGCAGCCACTGCTCGGGGACCATTGACGCCCGAGCACGCCATGCACACCAAGTTTCGCGCCATGGTGGGCACGGATGTCGCCGCCTACGTCAGCGATTACCAAGCCTACGTCGAGCGCCACCAGGGTTCGCTGACCGAGCCGCTGATCCCCATCGATCCGGCTCCCCGGGTGATCCTGGACCAGCAGTTGGGCATGGTCACCGCAGCCGACTCGGTCAAAGGCGCCACAGTGATCGCCGACATTTACGAGCACACTGCCCAGGCCATCGTGCGCGCGGACCGGATGAGCAGCTATCAAGGGCTGAGTGAGTCCGACACCTTCGCGGTGGAGTATTGGAGCCTGGAGCAGCGCAAGCTAGCAGCGAAAGGGGCCGCCAAACCGTTCCAGGGTGAGGTCGCGCTGGTGACCGGAGCTGCTTCCGGGATCGGGCAGGCCTGCGCTCTGGCCTTGCGTGCCCAGGGTGCTGCGGTCATCGCGTTGGACCAGTCGGCGGAGATCACCACCAGTGAGCCAGACTGGCTAGGGATCCAGTGCGACGTCACCGACGCCGGCGCCCTCCGGGCAGCGGTCGATGCTGCGGTTGCGCATTTCGGCGGACTCGACATCCTGGTACCCGCTGCCGGGGTGTTCGCGGCCAGCCACCCCATTGCTGACTTCCCGCAGCCAAGCTGGGACACCAGCTTCCGGGTCAATGTCGATGGGCTGCGCACCCTTCTCGACGTGGCGCATCCCTACCTAAAACTGGCACCACGCAGTGGCCGGGTGGTAGTGATCGGCAGCAAGAACGTACCCGCTCCCGGCCCCGGCGCCTGCGCCTACTCCGCCTCCAAAGCCGCAGCCACCCAACTTGCCCGGGTGGCCGCACTGGAGTGGGCCAAGGACGGTATCCGGGTCAACGTGGTGAACCCCGACGCAGTCTTCGACACCGGATTGTGGACGCCTGAACTGCTCGCCGAACGCGCAGCCAAGTACGGCGTCACCATCGACGAATACAAGCGTCGGAATCTGCTGAGCACGGAGATCACCAGCGCAGACGTCGGCAATCTGGTTGCCGCCATGGCCGGGCCGCTGTTTGCTGCCACCACCGGGGCCCAAGTTCCGATCGATGGCGGCAGCGACCGCATCATCTAACGACCGG
>JBKEBC010000098.1:0-38742 GCA_047972965.1 Beutenbergiaceae bacterium
TCCAAGACGCGTGCGCACCAGTTGCACTCCGGTGATGAGATCGCTTCCCAGTAGCGGGTGTCGCCGGTGGTGCGGGTGTAGTCGTACAACTGGAGGAAGTAGTAGACGGTGGCGGTGGCGCCGACGGTGTCGTCGACGGACATCTCTGGGGGTGCGTCCGGCAGGTCCATCTCTGGCGGTGGGTCGAGGATGGTTGGCTCGCCGGTCACAGGTTCGTCAGGGCTGGGCGTGCTCGATGTACTCGTGGTGTCGTCGCCGGTGCTGGTTTCCGGGCTGTCGGGGTCGTCGCCGCATCCGCCCACGCCGATCAAGGTGAGAGCGAGCACACCTGCGACGCTCACCCTTCGCATTGTCTCCGTCGCGATCATGGGTCCCCATCGTTGATCTCGATACTATTCAGACCGTAACAAATCCGACTCGACCACCACCTGCCCGCTGTGGATAAATCGCAGGGTCCTGCCCGTCAAGCTCAGACATCGTTGATAGCAGCGAGGCTGGCACGAGCTGGATGCTCATTCCACTGGCAAGGAGCGCTACGGCTAGGCCGTAGCACATTTCGAAATCAAAAATGCTACAATTGAATGATGGCTGAGACAGTCAGCACCCGGGAGCTGCGGAACGATACCTCCGGCGTCATCGATCGCGCCGTCGCCACAGGTGGCGAGATCATCATCACCCGCCATGGGCGGCCGGTGGCAGCATTGCGGGCGCTGGAGCCTCGATCCTGGGCTGAGACGGTGGCAGATCTGATCGATGCCCTCCCGCCGGACACCGCTGATACGGGGCTGCTTGCTGAACTCGACGCCGATGATGAGCAGAGCATGGACGACTTGTGAGCATCATCGTCGATACCTCCGTCGTTGTCGGTGCCTTCGAAAGGAAAGACCCGGCGGCCATCGATGCGCTCAAAGCTAGCGGTGGCCCCTCGATTCGGTCGATGTTCGTGCATGCGGAACTACTCAGCGGAATTGAAAGAGCGACCCCAGCTACGGTGGCAGTACGACGCCGCACCTATGCCGCCTACCTGACCATCACGAGCGCAGAGGATGCTCCACCAGCGCCAACGGACCTGGCGAAACAGTTCGCCCTCATGACGGCCCTGGCAGCCCGGCAGGGTATACGGATCGGTCAGAACGACCGCTGGATCCTCGCTGAGGCGATCACCCGTGGCGCTGGCGTACTGACTGCGGATCAGCGGATGCACAACATGGGAACCCACGCCACAGCTTCCTTCGATATCCCAGGGCTGACGGTACTTGTGGACCTGGCCACGTAGCCTGTGTCTGGCTACCGCAATGAAGCCCGGTCTCAGTAGACCCAACAAAAAGCCCTGAACCGCAACACTGTGTCAACGATGTCGCCACTCAGGACAATGAGTGTCCGAGGGGGGACTTGAACCCCCACGCCCTAAAACGGGCACTAGCACCTCAAGCTAGCGCGTCTGCCAATTCCGCCACCCGGACGAGTGACCGTCACAGGCCGCTGGGGAGCGCCTGGACAACGCCGGAAAAGATATCACGGGGCAGCCTGCAGCGTCGCATCGGGATCGGCATCGGTATCGGTATCGACCGCAGGCGCCCCCGCATGGGCATGGGCACGAAACGGGGTTAGCGGCCAACGACTGCGGCCAGCAGTCAGCTTCCCGTAAGCCCCGGATGAAACGAGTCAGCCCCGGCGCACCCATGCGCCGGGGCCAACTGTGCACCCGACCATCCAAAGGGGACTGAACAATCGGCGCAACACACCGAGTGCTGTACCCGAGGGGGACGGGAAGCTGAGCTCGGTCCGATAATGGTAACGCCTGCACACTGAGAGATTCGACACGTCTGGCCCCACCACGCCGTGCACCCTGTCGGCAACGCTCCGCCACGATCGATGCCAGGAAGGCCCGGTTAGGTGGGAGGGGTCCGGGCCGATGGGTGGCAGTGTCGAGGCCAGCATCGACCATGTGGCTACCCGAACCGGCACAGCTGCCGCACAATGGCAGCTACCACCCTCGCCCAGCTACGGAGCCAGCATGACATTCGCGACCGCGACCCCTGAGCAGGAGGCGGTACGTATCTGCCGTGAGCTCATCCGCATCGACTCATCCAACTATGGCGATGGCAGTGGTCCGGGAGAGCGGGCTGCGGCTGAGCGGGTCATGGAGTTGTTGACCGAGGTTGGCTATCAACCGACCTATCTGGAGTCAGCTCCGAAACGTGGGACGGTGCTGCTCAGAATTCCTGGCTCGGATCCGACCAGGCCTGCGCTCGTGGTGCACGGCCACACAGATGTGGTCCCGGCACAGGCGAGCGACTGGAAGGTCGACCCGTTCGGCGGCGACGAGATGGACGGCATGATTTGGGGCCGTGGCGCCGTCGACATGAAGGACATGGACGCCATGATTCTGGCGGTGGTACGGGACATGGCTCGTAGCGGCTGGCAGCCTCGCCGTGACCTCGTGCTGGCCTTTTTCGCCGATGAAGAAGCCGGCGGCGGGATGGGTGCACGTTGGATTGTGCAGCACCATCGGGAGTGGTTCGAGGGAGCGACCGAAGCCATCAGTGAGGTTGGCGGCTTCAGCGTGGACATTGGCGGCCGCCGCACCTACCTGCTGCAGACGGCAGAAAAGGGCATCGCGTGGTTGCGCCTAGTGGCCGACGGTACCGCCGGGCACGGCTCACAGGTCAATGGCGACAACGCCGTGACACAACTCGCGCAGGCTGTTGCCCGGATCGGTGCGCACCGATTCGACCAGCACCTGACCCCCACGGTCCGCCAGTTCCTGGGCGGCGTCGGACAGCTGACGGGTCTGCCCTTCGATCCGAATGACCCCAGCTCAGTGGACGCGCTGGTCGCCGCGCTCGGGCCCATGAGCAAGTTCGTTGGGTCCACAACCGCCAACTACGCCAACCCCACGCAACTCGATGCTGGGTACAAGGCCAACGTGGTGCCCGGGCAAGCAAGCGCCGTGGTCGACCTCCGATTCCTCCCGGGTCAGGAAACTGAGGCGCTAGATACTGTGCAACGACTTGCTGGCGACGCGATCACGTTCGAAGATCTCCACCGCGACATTGCCATGGAAGTTCCATGTGAGGGGGACCTCGTCGATCACATGGTGGCGGCCCTAGACCAGGAAGACCCTGGTGCACACGTGCTGCCCTACATGCTCTCCGGCGGCACCGACAACAAATCGCTGGCCCCGCTAGGGATTACCGGATACGGATTCGCGCCGCTGCGCCTACCACCAGATCTCGACTTCGCGGGCATGTTCCACGGCGTGGACGAGCGGGTACCGGTGGAATCGGTTGAGTTCGGCGTCCGGGTACTGGGTCGGTTCCTTCGATCTTGTTGAACCCTCGACCCCTCACAGGGTGGAGCGAACCCGGATAATCCGGCGCCTCAGCCAGACTTTGCGACCACCGCCAATGTAGATCCGGTGCCGGGCCAGCTCCCACTTGCCGTACTCCGCGTGCTCGGTGAGTAGTTGCCGCACGTCGTTGCGCGAGCTGCTACGCGGCAGAGTCACCACCTTGACTTCATACTCCGATGAACGGCGCAGGGCGGGCGGCGTCGGCATACACGCCACTGTATAGGGCTGTCCCAAGGTGGGTGGGGAGCGCTACGTTATCGGCATGGCACTCGACCCACGCGTTGCACTGGATGAGCTGGTGGCAGCGTTCCGCGTCCACTTGGATGTAGCGGTAGCCGACGCCGATCCTGAGTCAGAAGCTGTCCTGGACGCGGCCGCTGTTCTCGCCGATGCGTTCGACGCCTACGACGAGGCCCTCTTTGATGCCTGCGGCGTCGATACCCCACTGGACCTGGTCGACAGCGATGAGCTTGACGATGATGACCTAGATGACTCCGATGACGACGATCTCGACGACGACGATGAGCTCGAGGATGACGAGTTCGAGGACGGCGAAGAGTAGGTCCTGCTTAGCTCGGTGTCGCCGCCGCCGCTTGCGCCGACACAGCCACGTCATCCAACGCCAGGCGGATTTGCTCCGGCAGGGAGAAGTCGGTTGCAGCGAGTGCACCCTTGAGCTGTGCGGGGGTACGGGCACCCACGAGGACGCTGTCGATCTGGCTGGCATCCCGAGCCCAGGCCAACGCCACCTCGACCGGCGCGCGGCCAAGCCCGTCAGCGGCAGTCGCCAGCGCCTCCACCACCGTGCGAGCCGACGCCGTCAAATAAGGCTCAACGAAGCCACGTAGGTGAGGTGAGGCGGCACGCGAATCGGCGGGGACTGAATGGCGGTACTTGGCCGAGAGTACCCCCCGGCCCAGCGGTGACCATCCGATGACACCGACCCCCAGTGCCGCCGCGGCGGGCAGCAGATCGGTATCGGCCTGCCGATTCAGCAACGAATACTCGGTTTGTGCACACGCAAGTCCTGGCCCATCAGCCAGGATGGTGGCGGCCTGAGCTACCTGCCAGGCGGCATGGTTGGCCAGCCCCACGTAACGTACCCGCCCAGAGGAAACCGCGTATTCCAGGGCTGAGAGCGTCTCCTGTACGGGGGTAGCCGGGTCGGGTGCCACCACCTGCCACAGGTCGAGGTGGTCGGTGCTCAGGCTGCGCAAGGTGTTGTCGAGGGAGTCCAGGAGCGCCCCACGGGAGGCGTTCACCCGGCCCTGGGCCACACCAGAGCGCACACTCAGCACCACCTCATCGCGCTGAACCCCGGCGATCAAGCCGCCGATGATGGTCAAAGCCGCACCATCGGCGTAGGTGGGCGCAGTATCAATCAGACTCCCGCCAGCTTCCAAGAAGATCTCAAACTGCTCGGTGGCCTCATGCTCGTCGGTATCTCGGCCCCAGCTCATCGTCCCGAGTCCGATTGCCGACAGCCGAAGCCCGGTCTCTCCCAACTGGCGCCACTCCATTGGCGCAGGTTACCGGTCGCAGCACGCCAAACTCGCCGCCACGGCCCGATCTTCGATTACCCTTGCCGCCCGTGTCTATCCTCGAAGCGGTCATCCTCGGTCTGGTGCAAGGGATCACCGAATTTCTGCCCATCTCTTCCAGTGCCCACCTGCGCATTGTCGGTGACCTGATGGGGTCCGATCCGGGCGCGGCCTTCACCGCCATCACCCAGATCGGTACCGAAGCGGCCGTCGTCATCTACTTTCGACGAGACATTGGCACCATCATCAGCCACTGGGTCAAGGCCCTGCCCATCGGTCCCTGGCGGCGACAACTGCCCTCGAGCGACCCGCAGGCCCGGCTTGGCTGGTACGTCATCCTGGGATCGGTACCGATCGTGGTGCTGGGGCTGCTATTTCAGGATGCGATCGAGGACACGCTGCGCAACCTGTGGATCACCGCAGGAGTGCTCGCGGGATTCGCCATCATCCTGGGGTGGGCCGACAAACGCGGGGCCAAGGTCAAGACCCTGCAGCAGATGAGCTGGCGCGACGGGTTGCTGTTCGGCTGCGCTCAAGCGCTGGCACTGATCCCCGGAGTCTCCCGTTCTGGGGGGACCATCACTGCCGGGCTGTTGCTGGGATTCACCCGGGAAGCGGCAGCCCGGTACTCATTCCTGCTCGCGGTGCCCGCAGTCCTGGGTTCGGGTTTCTACCAACTCATCAAGAGCGGTGGCACCGGTGGTGCCGACGTCGGACTGGTGGCAACCGTCGTCGCGACGCTGGTGGCCTTCGGCGTCGGATATCTGGTGATTATCGCTTTCCTGAAAATTGTCTCGACCTATTCCTATCGCGGTTTCGTGTATTACCGCCTGGGACTGGCTGGCGTGGTCGTATTGCTGCTGAGCGCCGGGATTGTGAACGCGGGCGGTTAGGCTCAGCGGTGTGAAGAGTTGGAACGAACCGGCCATGCCGCAGCTTCGCAGCCATGGCCCGGTCCCACAGGTACACGACACCGCCACCGATTCTCTCGTTAGCGTCCCCGGAATCGAGGGCCAGGTAGGTCTCTACGTCTGCGGCATCACCCCCTATGACTCCACCCATCTGGGCCATGCAGCTACCTATCTTGCTTTCGACATCCTGGTGCGGAGTTGGCGAGATGCCGGACTCGAGGTCACCTATGTCCAGAATGTCACCGACGTCGACGACCCGTTGCTCGAACGTGCTGATGCAACCGGGGTCCCATGGGAGGACTTGGCGCGCAGCGAGATTGCCCGATTCCAAGGGGACATGGAGGCGCTTCGGATCATTCCTCCGACCCACTACGTCGGGGTTGTCGATTCGATGGAGCTCGTCGTCGACGCCGTCTCAGCGATGGTGCGTGACGGTAGCGCCTACATCGTAGGAACCGATGTCTACGCGGACCTGCAGGCCGATCCGCTTATGGGGTCGATCTCTCACCTGGCTGCAGCCGAGATGGACCACCTGTTCGCCGAGCGTGGGGGCGATCCTCAGGTGGACGAGAAACGTCACCCGCGCGACCCGCTGCTGTGGCGCGGCAAGCGCGACGGCGAACCGGCCTGGCCGGGAGGTGACCTGGGGGAGGGGCGCCCGGGCTGGCATATCGAGTGCGCCGCGATTGCCCAGCAGAACCTTCAGATCCCGATCACCGTCCAAGGTGGTGGCCGCGACCTGATCTATCCGCATCATGAAATGTCGATGGCGCATCTGCGCCAACGCGCTGGTGTGAAACAGCCCGCCTCCAGTTACGTGCACACCGGCCTGGTCGGCTATCAGGGCGAAAAGATGAGCAAATCCCGGGGAAACCTAGTGTTCGTCAGCGCGCTACGCAATGACGGAATACCAGCAGAAGTGATCCGGCTGACGTTGCTCGCTCAGCACTACCGGACCGATTGGGAATATGACAGTTCGCTGCTATTCCATGCGGCCCAACGGTTTCACCGTTGGCAGCATGCCGCCCAATCTGCCACCGCCATCGATGAGGGTCCGGCGATGGCGGAGTTGCGCGCGGCCGTGGCGACAGACATCAATACCCCGGCAGCCCTTGCTGTGGTGGATCGTTGGGCGGCACGCCCAGACCGGGGCACCGAGATAGTCCCGCTGATCTCATCGTTGCTGGGGATCGAGCTAGCTAGCGTCCCCACGTCTGCGTAGGTAGCGCTCGAACTCTCGAGCAATGGCCTCACCACTGGCCTCAGGAAGGTCAGCGGTGTCCTTAGCTTCCTCGAGCTGGCGCACATACTCGGCAATCTCGGGATCATCCGAGGCCAGCTCATCCACACCACGCTGCCAGGCGTCGGCATCCTCGCTGAGGTCGCCGCACGGCACCGGCTCACCCAGCACCTCCTCCAAGGCCTGCAGCAACGCCAAGGTTGCCTTAGGGGAGGGTGGTTGGGACACATAGTGCGGCACCGCTGCCCAGATCGACAGAGTGTGCATGCCCCGCTCGGCCGCCATCTGTGACAGCACCCCGACGATGCCGGTCGGACCCTCATATTCGCTACCTTCGACCCCGAGCAGCGCCTGAACCTGCGGATCATCGGAAGAGGTCTGCACCGGAATGGGTCGGGTGTGGGGCGCATCGGCGAGCAGTGCCCCCACCGTGACCACGGTGCCCACCCGAAGTTCCTCGGCGATATCGAGCAGCTCATTGCAATAGCTACGCCACCGCATCGATGGTTCGGTTCCTTGCACCAGCACGATGCTGCGACCCAGGCCAGGGCTGAGCGCGATCGATGCCGTGGTCACCGGCCACTTCATGTGGCGGCTGCCATCGGCATCTCGGGTGACGACCGGGCGGTTGACCTGAAAATCGTGGTACGGCTCGGGATCGAGGCTGCGAACCTCACGAGCTTTCCAGGCCTGCGCGATCATGGACAGGGATTCCGAAGCGGCCGAACCGGCGTCGTTCCATCCCTCGAAGGCAGCGATCAGCATCGCTGGGGGCAATTCGGAACGCTCGGCGGCGTGACGGGCCTCTGTCACCGCTCTAGCCTAAGGCCGGTCACGGTCGACCTTCGCCGGGACCTAGACTGGTTGACCGTGCCAGCCCATCTAGATGCCGTGTTGTGGGACATGGACGGAACCTTGGTCGACTCCGAGCCCTATTGGATCCAAGCCGAGCAGGCAATCGTCGAAGATGCCGGCGCCACCTGGGACCCACGGATCGTCGAGCACATGATTGGGCGGCCGCTGCCGGTCAGTGCCCAGCTGATGTGCGAGTGGTTTGATCTGAGCGCCACGCCGGACCAGGTTGTGGATCAGATGCTGGAGGATGTCATGGCTCGCATGACCCGCTTCGGGATTCCCTGGCGGCCAGGGGCTTTGGACCTGTTGACCAGCCTGAGCGGGGACGGGGTGCCCTGCGCATTGGTCACCATGTCGTGGCGCCGGATGGTCGAGATCGTGCTCGCGGCGCTGCCTTCCGGAACTTTCTCGGTGGTGATCACCGGCGATGAGGTCAGTCATGGAAAGCCGCACCCCGAGCCCTACCTGAAAGCTGCGCATGAACTGGGGGTGATGATCACTCGGTGCGTCGCTATTGAGGACTCACCGACCGGGGTGGCTTCCGGTGAAGCGGCCGGTGCCAGGATGCTGGCCGTGGAAGCTCATGTGGACATTCCCGCTGCACCGGGCCGAAGCCGGTTGAAGACCTTGGCCGGGCTCAGCACCGCCGACCTTGATGCCTTGGCCGGTGGTGCTGTGATGGACGTGCTCGGTGCGTAGCACTCGCGGCTTCCGCGTTGGCTCGGTCCGTGGCGTCCCGCTGATCCTGACGCCGGGCTGGGCACTGATCGGGATCATCCTGATCGTCATCTTTGCCCCCACCGTTTCACGGGTACTCAATGTCGGGATCGTGCCTGCTGCAGCCATTTCGGCTGGTGTTCCGGTGCTGTTGGCACTGAGTGTTCTGCTGCACGAACTCGCCCACGGCCTGACCGCGCAGGCTTGTGGGGTGCATGTGCGCGAATACGTGCTTTCACTCTGGGGCGGCCATACCGCTTTCCAGAGCGAGATCCGCAGTCCGGGTGTCTCCGCCCTGGTCTCGGTGGTTGGTCCGGCGACCAACGCGGTGCTGGCGGCTGGATTCTGGCTGGCTGGGCAGGCAGCACCTGGTGGAGCGGCCACTCTGATCTTGTACGCGGTGGCTGTGACCAATGTGTTCGTGGCAGCCTTCAACGCGCTGCCAGCTCTGCCGATGGACGGTGGCAGATTGCTCGAGGCGCTGATCTGGCGTGTCAATGGCGATCGTGACTCCGGCACCTTGGTAGCGGCGCGCGTTGGTCAGGTGGTGGCGGTCCTGGTGGCGGTGGGCAGCTTGGCCTACAGCACTCAAACGCAGAGGTGGAGCTCCGGAATCTGGGGCGTGCTCATTGGCTGGACGTTGTGGCGGGGAGCCACCAGCACGGTCAAGATGGCGCGTGCCCGGCGTGCGGTGCGGACCGTCGATCTGAACGCCTGGTCGATGCCGGTCGTGGTGCTCAGGGCACATGAGAGCATTGCGCACCTGGCCCAGAGGGTCCCGGCTGGATCGATCGCACTGATTGCGGAATCGGATGGACGGCCGCGGGCGTGGGTGGACCCCCGTGCCGTCCAATCGGTTCCAGCCTCTGAGTGGGATCGCACCTCACTTTCGACGGTGGCGGCCGTTCTGCCCCAGGAAGCGCTCATCAGTGCGCACCGCGGGGCCGACGCCGTGGCGCAGCTGGCCAAAGCGGCTCAGGCTGGTGCTCGCTATGTGGTGTTGGTGGGATTAGATGGCCACGCCTTGGCAGCGGTCGACGTGATCGATGCCGGACGCCGCCTGCCACGCCGGTAGCTGGCCCGATCTAGATTGGATGCTTGTGACCAAGGACGAACCCGCTGCCACCGGATCAGCGATGCGCCGCGGAATGCTGCGCGAAGGGGATCGGGTGCAGGTGACCGACCCCAAAGGGCGACCGAGCACGATCACGTTGCGGGCAGGGTCCACCTTCCACACCCACAAGGGTTCGTTCCGGCACGATGACCTCATCGGCTCACCCGAGGGAAGCGTCGTTACAACCAGCGGTGGGGTGAGCTACTTGGCGTTGCGTCCGCTGCTCAGCGACTACGTGCTGTCCATGCCTCGCGGGGCGGCCGTGATCTACCCCAAGGATGCGGCTCAGATCGTCACGATGGCAGATATCTATCCCGGCGCGAGGGTGGTTGAAGCGGGTGTCGGCTCGGGTGCGTTGACCCTGTCGCTGCTGCGGGCAGTGGGGCAGGAAGGGTCGCTGCTGAGCGTGGAACGCCGGGATGACTTCGCGCAGATCGCACGCGGCAACGTCGAGACATTCTTCGGCGGATCGCATCCGGCCTGGCAGTTGCAGGTCGGTGACCTGGCACAGGTATTGCCCGAGGCTACTGAGCCGGGCACCGTGGACCGGATGGTGCTGGACATGTTGGCGCCGTGGGAAAACCTGGATGTCGCGGCGCAGGCCCTGGTGCCCGGTGGGGTGTTGCTGGCATATGTGGCCACCACCACCCAGCTTTCCCGGTTTGCGGAGGATCTTAAGGCGCATGGCCGATGGACTGAGCCTTCAGCATGGGAGTCGATGGTCCGTGGCTGGCACCTTGAAGGTCTGGCGGTTCGACCGGACCACCGGATGGTCGGCCACACTGGATTCCTGGTCACTACCCGAGCGATGGCTCCAGGCGTGAAACCGCCGGTGCGTCGGCGTCGACCTGCCCCTGGTGCCTACAGTGAGCCGGTGGCCCAGATCGATCCGCAGGCGTTGGCTGCCGATGTCGGAGAACGGGAAGTGTCGGCCAAGAAGATCCGCAGGGTGCTGCGCTCTCAAGCCAACGATCAGGCGTTGCGCCAGGAGCAGCCCAGCCAGGACTGACCTATCGTGGTGTCATGAGCCACGAGGTTCCTGCAAGCATGCCCCCGGCCGATGATCACGCTCGAGCTGCCGAGAAGCGGCTCATCGACCTGACCGCCAAGAATGAGCGGCTGGTCACCGCCTTGACAGCGGCGCGCACCCAACTGGTGGAGCTTCGTAGTCAACTTGAAGAGATGAGCCGCCCACCCGGGTCCTACGCGGTGTTTGTGCGGGCACATGCAGATGGCTCGATCGACGTCATGTCCACCGGACGCAAACTGCGAGTGGGTGTTGCCCCCTCGGTCCCACTGGACCAGCTCCGGCCAGGCCAGGAGGTTCAGCTCAACGAGGCGATGACGGTGGTCGCAGCGGGCACCTATGAAGGGGTTGGTGAACTGGTCACCGTCAAGGAAGTCATTGACGACGAACGGGTGCTGGTGGTCGGGCGCGCGGACGAGGAACGCGTCCTTCGGCTCAGTGGGCCGCTGACCGACCAACTGGTCCGGGTCGGAGATGCCCTGACGGTCGACACCCGCACGGGTTTCACCTTTGAGAAGATCCCGCGGTCCGAGGTCGAGGACCTGATGCTGGAGGAGGTGCCCGACGTCAATTACGACGATATCGGTGGCCTGGCAGCCCAGATTGAAGAGATCCGAGATGCGGTCGAGTTGCCGTTCGGGCACCCGGAGCTATTCCGCGAACATGGGCTAAAACCCCCGAAGGGTCTGCTGCTCTACGGCCCACCCGGATGTGGCAAGACGTTGATTGCGAAGGCGGTCGCGACGTCGCTGGCCGCAGCAGCGCCACCCGGGGATTGGGCCGGTGCCAGCTCCTCCTACTTCCTCAACGTCAAAGGGCCCGAACTGCTGAACAAGTTCGTGGGGGAGACCGAACGTCATATTCGTCTCATCTTCTCCCGGGCTCGGGAGAAAGCCTCCCAGGGAATTCCAGTGGTGGTCTTTTTCGATGAGATGGAGTCGCTGTTCCGTACCCGTGGGCCCGGGGTGAGCTCCGACGTCGAGACAACCGTTGTTCCGCAGCTCCTGAGCGAAATCGACGGGGTGGAGAGGCTGGAGAACGTGATCGTCATCGGGGCGAGCAATCGGGAGGACATGATCGACCCGGCGATCCTGCGGCCAGGGCGGCTAGACGTCAAGATCAAGATCGAACGTCCAGACGCAGAGGCAGCGCGTGACATCTTCAGCAAGTACCTCACGGCGGACCTGCCGATCCACCCCGATGACCTCGCTGAACACGATGGTCATCGGCAAGCGACCGTTGAGGCCATGATCGAGCAGGCAGTGGGCAGGATGTACGCCCAGGACGAGGAGAACCAGTTCCTCGAGGTCACCTACGCCAGCGGCGACAAGGAAATCCTGTACTTCAAGGACTTCAACTCCGGAGCCATGATCGCCAACATTGTTGATCGTGCGAAGAAGCAAGCGATCAAGGACCTGCTGGCGACCGGCGTGCGTGGGATCCGGGTCGAGCATCTGCTGCAGGCTTGCTTGGCCGAATTCAAGGAGAACGAGGACCTGCCCAACACCACCAACCCTGATGACTGGGCACGAGTGTCGGGCAAGAAGGGTGAGCGGATCGTTTTTATCCGCACCATCGTGCAGCACAAGGGTGCTGCTGAGCCCGGTCGAACTATCCAGACAGTTAACCCCACCGGCCAGTATCTCTGACTAGCTAGAGCGGATGCCGACGTCGAGCACACTCGATGGCGGGCACTCGCGATGGCGGTTCCCCCGCGATGCCGAGCGCCCGCGGAGGCAACCTACGACGGCGGCTACCGCGCGATGCCGAGCGCCCGCGGAGGCAACCTGCGACGGCGGTTCCCCCGCGCCAGGTCGTGTTTGGGAGGCGGGGTCGTGATTCGCGCATCACGACTTGGTGGCCCGATCACGACTTGGCGGGCTGGGTGGGCGACGTTGTTGGAGGCGTCAGGCGGACTAGCTGGTTGAACCCGGCCACCCGGCTCTGCGGAGGGCATCGTGGACGATTCGACGTAGCCGCTGAGGTTCACGGAGGTCGCGGAAGGTGAGCCGTACGATGGTCCATCCCTGGGCCACGATGGCGTTCTCCCGCTGTTTCTCAGCGAAGAGGACGCTGGCGCTGTCGGCCCGGTCGTACTTCATCCACCCATCGAACTCGATTCCCACGCGCCATTGTGGCCAGCCTAGATCGAGACGGTATCGGCCACATGGGGTCGTTACCGCCACCTGGAGCTGCGGATCCGGCAGCCCCGCCGCCGATATCTCCAGGCGAGACAAAGTCTCGCCCGCCGATTCAGAGCCTGGGCGGGTGTGCTGAAGCACCATCCGCGCGCGCTGCGCTCCGGGTCGACCCGCGATGCCGCGGACGCGACTAGCAAGAGCACCCAGGTCCAAGTCCTGCCCGTGAGCGGCGTCGCAGATGACCACAGCTTCCCGGAACGGAAGTGTTCGGGCACAGTCCAGAACTGTCCGAGTCAGCGAGGTGACCTGGACCTCATCCAGCGACGTGGCATCCTCGGGCGGCAAGGCCGCGCAATGGCGTTTCACGTCAGCGGCGTCATTTCGACTAGGCCGACTGGATTGGATGACGTGGGTAAGCGTGGGGACATAGACCGTATACAGGCCCCATATCAGCGCGGCTGATTCGTGACTGACCACCACCGGTGTGCGGCTTTGACGTGCAACAGCGATGGTTTGCAGCAAGGCACGACGTCGCTGGTCGTCGGGCTGGTGGCCAGCCAGGTATGTGTACGCTCCGCGCCGGAGTCGTTGGATGCGCCCTGCCGCAAGTGCGCGCTTGATGCCAGGAGTATCGGACCTGTGCGCCAAGATAAGGCCGCCCTCGTCGTTGGTTTCGTCAGAGAACATCATGTGATGATCCACGCGGACGCTAGTTATGGAGCTGGCTCGGGGAGAGGTTGGGGAATACGAGGGCGCGGACCCTCACCCTGTGGATAGCGGTCATGCGGTTCCCTGGTGCCGGGAGGGGAACGGTGCTGGTAGGGGACGGTGCTGGCTGCCGTTGGCTATCTGTGACATCGTCTCCGCCGTCGGCGAGGTCGTGATTGGGAGTCCAAGTCGTGATTCGCGCATCACGACCCGGCTTCCCAATCACGACTTGGTGGGGGTGGGCTTGGTTGGGACTTCGGCTCGTGGGGTGCTTGCTCGATCCGCTGGGGTCGTCGTGGCGGGTTACTAGGGTGAGGCCGTGACGGTGCGACGGATTATGGGAATCGAGACCGAGTACGGCGTCCTTGCTCCCGGAGATCCTGGGGCCAATCCGATGTTGCTCAGTGCTCAGGTAGTGACGGCGTACGCAGCCGATGGTGTCCCGGGCGGAGCTCACGCACGCTGGGACTACCAAGATGAGGATCCGCTCTGCGATGCCCGCGGCTGGCGGGTCGACCGTAGCGCGGCCCACCCGAGCCAGCTGACCGACCGTGAGCTCGTGGGCAGCGACGGGGAGGTGGAACCAGGGCTCGGTGAGGATGCGGGGCCCGGTGCCGATATCGGTTCCTGGCAGGTCACCGCCCGCAATCGTGCCACCGCGGCTCCCGATACCGAGGTGATCTCCAACGTGATCTTGCCTAACGGGGCCCGCTACTACGTCGACCACGCGCACCCGGAGTATTCCGGACCAGAGGTCACCAACCCGCGCGATGCGATCATCTGGGACAAGGCTGGAGACGAAATCGCGTTGCGCTCTACCCGGCTTCTGGCGCAACGCCCCGGCATGCCAGAGGTCGCCCTGTACAAAAACAACACCGACGGCAAGGGTGCTAGTTACGGCACTCATGAGAACTATCTGATGGATCGGCGGGTCCGGTTCGCCGATGTCATCACCATGTTGTTGCCCTTCCTGGCGACCCGGCCGGTCGTGACTGGTGCTGGACGCGTGGGCTTGGGCCAGTCCAGCGAAGGTGCTGGTTTCCAGCTCTCCCAGCGTGCTGATTTCATCGAAGCCGACGTTGGCTTGGAAACCACCCTGCGCCGCCCGATCGTCAACACCCGCGACGAACCACATGCCGATGCGCAGCGATTCAGACGGTTGCACGTCATCGTGGGCGACGCCAATCAGATGGAAGTGCCCATCTACCTCAAACTCGGCACCACCTCGTTGGTGTTGTGGTTGCTAGAACAAGAGGGAGTGCGACCGCAGCTGGCATCACTGGCTCTGGCAGACCCGGTTGCGGCCGCTCGTGCGGTCAGTCACGACCTCACACTGACCCAGCCGCTGGACCTAGCCGATGGTCGTCAGATGACCGCGATTGAGATTCAGCGCCAATATCTGGAGGCGGTCTCCGCAGGACTTGCGCAATACCCGGCCCCCGAGGCCGCGAACGCACATGCCGACACCAGCGCCGATGTGCTCCGACGCTGGTCAAATCTGCTTGAGCGCCTTGCCCAGGATCCGTCCGACTGTGCGCGGGAGGTGGAATGGGTGGCCAAGCTACGGGTGCTAGAGGGGATGCGCCGCCGCGATCAGCTGGACTGGAGGCACCCTCGCCTGGCGGCGCTCGATCTGCAATGGTCCGATCTGCGGCCTGAGCGGAGCGTCTACCACAAGTTGGTGGCTGCAGGTGCGGTGGAACGACTGGTCACCGACGCCGACATCGACCGTGCGCTGACCCATCCGCCAGCCGATACCCGCGCCTACTTCCGTGGCGAGTGCATCCGCCGATTTGGGCCACAGGTCAGCTCAGCCAACTGGGATGCGGTGATCTTCGACATCCCCGGACGCCGGCAGTTGCAGCGGGTGCCGACCCCGGACCCGTATCGCGGCACGGCCAGCCAGCTCGCCGACCTCTTCGAACGGGTCACCGGCCCGGAACACCTGCTGCAGGCGTTGGCGGGTTGAGTCATCTCGATGCGGCAGAGCCAGCTGCAGCGGCCCGGGTGCCAGCGTCCTGGCGCGCGGACCAGACGATCGCCTGCAGATCGACGACGCGCAGATGGTGCCGGACCCGGACACCGTCTTCGGTCAGCAACCGGCTCCTTTAGGATCGAGTCGGGCCATCGATGCAGGAGGAGCTACCGTGCCGTCGCAGCAATTCTCGAACCGGCGAAACCGCGAACCCGCCGATGACGAGCTGCCACCGCCTCCGGTAGCAGCCAAAGCCAATCAGCGTGATGCCGAGGTGGATTCACTTCTGGCCGATATCGACGACGTCCTCGAAACCAACGCCGAGACCTTCGTCCGCGGCTTTGTTCAGAAGGGTGGCCAGTGAGCTACGACCGCGGCGACCGACTACCACCGGCGTTCACGACCCCGGGGAGCGCCTCATTTTCAGACTTCCTCATGAGCTACGCCCCGGACTTGTTGCCCACCCGGACCGACCCCGGGCAAGCCCAAGGCATCGATAACCTCAGCGCACATGCGACCACGATCGTGGCGCTGACCTACGCCGACGGCGTGGTCATGGCCGGTGACCGGCGCGCCACCATGGGGACGACGATCGCGCATCGGCAGATCGAGAAAGTCTTCCCGGCTGATGACTACTCCGCCATCGGCATCGCCGGCACCGCCGGGCTTGCGGTCGAGCTGGTGCGGCTGTTCCAGCTCGAGCTGGAACACTTCGAAAAAATCGAAGGCTCCCGCCTATCGCTGGAGGGAAAAGCGAACCGCCTCGCGACCATGGTGCGCAGCAATCTCGGGCTGGCCATTCAGGGCTTGGCCGCCGTTCCGCTCTTTGGTGGCTACGACCTTGACCGTGAGATCGGGCGACTGTTCTCCTACGACGTCGTGGGCGGGCGATACGAGGAGCAGGATCACCACAGTGTGGGATCCGGCTCGGTGTTCGCGCGTGGATCGCTGAAGAAGCTCTGGAGCCACGGATTGGATGGTGAGGAGGCCGTCGAAGTTGCGCTTCATGCGCTGGTCGACGCCGCCGACGACGACGCTGCGACCGGAGGTCCAGATGCCGTCCGGGGGATCTATCCCATCGTCGCCAGAGTCAGTGCGCACGGCTACGAACAAGTCACCTCAGCGCAGCTTGAGCAGCAGACCCAGGCGATCGTGGCGCGCCGGTCGGCTCGCCCTGAACGAGGCGGTGCCTCATGACCCAGCCCTTCTACGTTTCTCCCGAACAGCTCATGAAGGACCGGGCGGACTTTGCGCGCAAGGGTATTGCCCGTGGTCGTTCGGTGGTGGTGCTGGGCTACGACGGCGGAATCCTCTTCGCGGCTGAGAATCCCTCCCGGGCGCTGCACAAGATCAGCGAGATCTACGATCGAATCGGCTTCGCGGCGGTTGGAAAGTACAACGAGTTCGAGAACCTCCGCGTGGCGGGGGTCCGCTACGCCGACCTACGTGGCTTCTCTTACGCCCGCACCGATGTCACCGCACGGGGGCTGGCCAACGCCTACGCCCAGACTCTGGGGGCGGTCTTCACCACTGAGTCAAAGCCGCTGGAAGTCCAGCTAGCGGTTGCGGAAGTCGGAGTCTCCCAGTCTCAGGATCAGATCTACCGGCTCTCCTATGACGGCTCGGTGACCGATGAGCCGGGCCACCTGGTGATGGGCGGGGACGCCGATCGTCTCAGTGACCTGGTGCAGGCCGATTGGCGTGCGGGTATGACGTTGGCGCAAGCCACCCAGCTGGCAGTTCAGACCCTGGGTACCGACAGTGATGGTGCCGTCAGCCCCATCGAGCCCGATTCGCTGGAGGCTGCGGTGTTGGACCGGACCCGGACCAAACGGGCATTTCGACGACTCTCGCCGACGGAACTCGCGGAGCTACTGGCCCCGCAGACATGATCCGACGCATCTTCGGCCTGGAAACCGAGTTCGGCCTCACCTGCGTCGTTGAGGGCGGGCAGAGGCTGGCTGCGGAAGAAGTGGCGCGGTACCTGTTCCGCAAGGTGGTGGCCTGGGGTAGGTCGAGCAACGTCTTCCTTGGCAATGGCTCCCGGTTGTACCTCGATGTCGGTTCGCATCCCGAGTACGCAACTGCCGAATGCGACGATCTGGATCAGCTGGTCGCCCATGACAAAGCCGGGGAACTACTGGTGCGTGAGCTGGTCATCGATGCTCACCAACGCATGGCTGAAGATGGCGTGCCTGGGCAGATTCACCTGTTCAAGAACAACCTGGATTCAGCGGGAAATTCCTACGGTTGCCATGAGAACTACCTGGTGCGCCGACGCGGTGACTTTGTCCGGTTGACGCAGGTGCTGGTGCCGTTCTTGATCACGCGCCAGATTCTGACCGGTGCCGGGCACATTCTCCTCACGCCTCAAGGGCCGCGCTATACCTTCTCTCAGCGAGCCGATCACCTGTGGGAGGCCACTAGTTCCGCTACCACCCGGTCCCGGCCGATCATCAACACCCGAGATGAGCCTCATGCCGACGCCGACCTGTACCGGCGGCTGCATGTGATCTGCGGTGACTCCTCCATGTCGCAAACCACCACCAAACTGAAGGTCGGCATGACCGACCTGATCCTGCGGATGCTGGAGTCCGGAGCCATCTTTGGTGACCTCACCCTGGAGAACCCGGTGCGGGCAATTCGCCAGATCAGTCACGACCTCAGCGCTAGCCAACCGGTTGCGCTCGCACGTGGTGCGAGCATGAGCGCGGTAGCGATGCAGCAACGATATTGGGAGCAGGCCCGCCAGTTCGTCTCCTCATCGGCCCCAGGCCCGCATGATGAGTGGGTGCTAGATCTGTGGCGACGGGGATTGGACGCGTTGACCAGCGGCGACCTGACCGGAATCGATACCGAACTCGACTGGGCGATCAAGAAGCGGCTCATCGATCGTTACCGGGCCCGCCATCGCCTGCCATTGGATGACCCCCGGGTCCGGCGGCTGGACTTGGCCTATCACGACGTTGCCGCTCCCGATGGACTCTTTGATCGCCTGCTCCAGCGGGGGCTCGCGGCGCGAGTGGTGTCGGACTCAGCTATTGCAGAGGCCGCTGACCAGCCGCCCCAGACCACGCGTGCCAAGCTGCGAGGTGACTTCGTTCGGGCCGCAAGTAGTCATCGTCGTGACTACACCGTCGACTGGGTGCATCTGAAGATCAACGATCATGCTGGTCGCACCGTGCTGTGCAAAGACCCGTTCAGCAATGCCGACGAGCGGGTGGATGCCCTGATCCAGATGTTGGAAACCGGCCGCGACGGTGTGCCCGGGTTCGGTCCCTAAGCGGAACGCTCTAGACTCGGCAGCCATGCTCAGCAACGTTCGAGGGCCAGTTCTGGTGGCTGCTCTGCTCACCTTGGTGGGCCTGGTGGTGACCGGTTGCCGGGCCCCCGATCCGCCCGTCGGCAGCGACCTGGTCGAGGTTGTGGGGGAGGTCGGTGCGCGCCCGGTGGTGCAGTTCGAGGCGCCCATGGCGATCCTGGATATAGACACCACTGAGATTGTCACCGGTGATGGTGCGGTGTTGGCCGAGGGCAGCGCCGTCATGCTGTCCTACCTGGCGATCGATGCCACCACCGGGGACGTCGTGGACACCTCCTACGGCAATCAGCCCCGGGTGCTGCTCCTGACTGCGGATCAAGCAGGCCCGTTGTACGAGGAGCTGCTGGGGCGCAGCGAGGGGACCCGGTTGCTGCGGCTGGAACCGGGTTCCTTGACCCGGCCAGATCCGGTCGTGATCGTCTATGACATTTTGTACACCCGGGCCCATGGCACTGCGGCGGAGGTCAACCCGATCCTGCCGCAGGTTGAATTGCAGGCCGATGGTTCCCCAGTGGTAACCCTGCCGGAGGGGGCACCACCAAACGACCTCACGATCGCCCCGCTTATTCAGGGTGACGGGGTCCAGGTACGGGCGGGGGAATCGGTCACCGTACGCTTCATCCAGCTGGCGTGGTCGACCGGTGAGGTGATCGAGAGCACCTGGGGTGAGGGTTCGCTACCAGTGACGCTTCCCTTGGTCGACCGGATCCCTGGCTTGCAGGATGGGCTAATCGACTCGGTGGTCGGTTCCCAGATCATGCTGGTGGTTCCGCCTGATCAGGCAGACGGAACCGACACCATGGTGTTCGTGATCGATGTGCTCGCCGTGACCGCATTGGCAGACCAGAGTGTGGGAGAGAGTGAATGAGCGTGTCGGTGCGGGTGATTCCCTGCCTGGATGTCGATGGTGGCCGCGTGGTCAAGGGCGTCAATTTCATGAATCTGGCCGATGCCGGCGATCCGGTAGAGCTGGCCCACCGCTACGACCAAGAAGGGGCCGACGAACTCACCTTCCTCGATATCAGTGCCTCAACCGAAGGTCGCAACACGACGCTGGATGTGGTGGGCCGCACCGCTGAGGAGGTCTTTGTTCCGCTGACCGTCGGTGGTGGGGTTCGTTCCGCCGAGGACGTTGCTGCCCTGCTGCGAGCAGGTGCGGACAAGGTGGGGGTGAACACGGCCGCGCTGGCACGTCCAGAACTTATCTCCGAGATCAGTCAACGATTCGGCTCGCAGGTCCTGGTGCTCTCGGTCGACGCCCGCCGAACGATCGATGGCCAGCGCACCAAGTCGGGATTTGAAGTCACTACCCACGGTGGCCGGCGCGGGACGGGTAAGGATGCGCTGGAGTGGGTGCGTTTTGCCTCCGATCATGTGGGCGAGATCCTGCTCAATTCGATTGATGCTGATGGGACCACCGCGGGCTTTGACCTTGAGATGATCGCCGCCGTTCGCGACGTCGTTGCGGTGCCGCTTATCGCCAGTGGTGGGGCCGGTCAGCCGACCCATTTCGTGGAGGCGGTGCAGGCAGGTGCCGACGCGGTACTGGCCGCCAGCGTGTTTCACTTCGGCAAGCTCACCATCGGCGACGTCAAGCACGCCATGCGTGCCGCGGGCATCGTGGTGCGGTAGCGGCGTCGGGTTCCGTTGCCAACAGCCCGGGCCTGCATCGCAGTGCCCAGTGACTGCCAGCTAGAAGCCCGCCGTGGTGAATGATTCGATCGCGGAATCGGTACCGAGGATTTGGACATCGGCCGCCCGGCGCCGTCCGGACGCCACCAGTGCGAGCTCGGTTGGGTGAGCCAGGATGGCCACGCTCTCCATGCCACCGCCAGCCTGCTTGACGACGTTGCGTCGACCGCCCGGGACTCCGAACACCACACCGACGCGAAGCTTGCGCATGGTGAGCGCTGCGAACGCTGGGAGGGCATCAAAGATGGCGTCGCTCTGCTCAGGTGGCAGCTCGCGTGCCGGCACCGGGCCACTGCCACGGCGCAGATCCTCGTGGTGGATCAAATACTCCAGGAAGTTGATGCGCAAACCCAGTGGTCCATCCAGCAACGCCATCGGGGTGATGGCTGGGGGAGCGGCAGCGAAATGTTCGATGAGCGCCTGGTAGCCACCGGGCTCGCTGGCCTGGATAGCCAGCCGAGCAAACTCGCAGTCCTCGCCTTGCTGCAACGCCAGCCACGGCTTGTGCCGCCGTAGATACAGGTGGGAGACCAGGTGACGTGCCTGCCATCCTTCGCACAATGTGGGTGCCTGGGGTTCGGTTTGCCGGAGTGCATCCAGTAGCGCGGTAAGTTCACGTCCGTCCCAGCGTTCCATGAGTCCAGGGTGCCAGGTTTTGCGTGCCGACGTGAGTCGGGTGGGTCTGGCGTGGCAGTATCGTCGGGTGCCGCTTGACCCCGCTATTGCTCAGCGTCTCCGCCGCGATGCCCAAGGGCTGCTCTGTGCCGTGATCCAGGACGAGGCTGATAACCGCGTTCTCATGGTGGGATGGATGGACGACGAAGCCTTGCACCGCACCCTCACCACTGGCCGCGTGACCTTCTGGTCACGCTCGCGCCAAGAGTATTGGCGCAAGGGAGACACCTCCGGACATGCCCAATATGTGCGTGGTGTCGAGCTCGACTGCGATGGCGATGCGCTGCTGGTTCGAGTGCAGCAGGTAGGGCCTGCTTGCCACACCGGTGTCCGATCCTGTTTCGACGCCGGCGGCGACCTACCAGCGGTGCGATCGGAAGCCCCGTGATGGGTATGCCGCCACCGTGGGGTCACACGTGGCCGTCTTTACCTACCTTTGTCGACCTCGCTCAGCAACGCCGGGTGGTGCCGGTCGTGCGGCGGCTACTCGCCGACGATCTCACCCCAGTGGCTATCTACCGCCGGCTAGCTCATGGCCGGATGGGTACGTTCATGCTGGAGTCGGCTTCCTCCGATGGCACCTGGGGGCAGTGGTCGTTTGTGGGGGTCAACGCTCGCGCGGGACTGACCAGCACCTCCGATGGACAGGCGCAATGGTGGGGCGATGTGCCAGTGTCATTGCCGCGTACCGGTGACGTTCTCGAGGTATTCCGACAGGCGTTGACCACCCTGCACACGCCGCCCATAGCTGGTCTGCCGCCATTGACGAGTGGATTTGTGGGAGCGATGGGCTGGGACATCATCCACCACTGGGAACCAGGTTTGCCGAAGGTCGCCATCGACGAGGCGGACCTACCGGATCTATCCATGGTGCTCATCGGAGATATGGTCGCGATCGATCATCGCCGGGGAGCCATCTGGCTGATCGCTAACGCCATCAACGGTGATGACAGCGATGCTCGAGTGGAGCAGGCCTACGCCGACGCGGTCGCACGTATCGATGCGCTGGTGGTCGCGCTGACCATGCCTGAACCCGCCGTTCTGGGGATCACCGACGAGAGCGCGCTCATCCCCGAACCCAAGCACCGCACCGCGCAGCTGGACTTTCTGGACGCCGTCTCGCAGACCAAACAGGCGATCACCGATGGTGAAGTTTTCCAGGCGGTGCTCAGCCAGCGGTTTGATCTGGACTGCCATGGCGACCCACTGGACGTATACCGGGTTTTGCGCACCATCAATCCGAGTCCGTACATGTACCTGCTGCACCTGGGTGATGGTGCCGGCCGAGAATTTCAGGTCATCGGTTCCAGTCCCGAGACCTTGGTCAAGGTCGCTGGCCGGACTGTCACCAGCTATCCGATCGCCGGCTCCCGTCCCCGCGGGGCTGACGCTGCCCAGGACAAGCAGTTTGCCGACGAGCTGCTGGTAGACCCGAAGGAGCGTGCCGAGCACCTGATGCTGGTGGATTTGGCGCGCAACGATCTGGGTCGAGTGTGCGACCCGGGCACGGTCGCGGTCGTGGAGTTCATGCAGATCAAGCGGTTCAGCCACATCATGCACATGTCCTCGACCGTCCTTGGTCAGCTCCGGACCGATGCCAGCGCCCTGGACGCGTTCACCGCCACCTTCCCAGCAGGCACCTTGTCCGGGGCACCCAAGCGCCGGGCCATCGAGCTGATCGATGAGCTCGAGCCAGCGCGGCGCGGGATCTATGGTGGCGTCGTCGGGTACTTCGATCTGGCTGGAGATATGGACACCGCGATCGCCATCCGCACGGCGGTGGTCGCCGATGGTCGAGCCACGATCCAAGCCGGGGCCGGTCTGGTGGCCGACTCCGACCCACAGACCGAGTATGTCGAGACCATGAACAAGGCCGCGGCATTGCTGCAAGCTATTGTGCTGGCCTCACGGATGAGCACCCCGGAGTGATGACGTGAGCCGGATCCGGATCGGGCGTGCTCGTGCGGTTGCCCTGACGTCGGGGATGGGGCTTGCCCTTTTTGGCCTCTCACTACCAACCTGGGCTCGGGCGCTCTCGCCTACCTCGGTTGATGTGGTGCAGGTGGCGGTCGCAGGGACCAGCGCGGCACCGGGCGTTGCTAGCGCAGCGTTGGTGGTGGTGGTGGCAGGACTAGTCCTGGGACTGGCCGGACGCCTGTCGCGGCTGCTGGCTGCCCTGGCCATGGTGGTGGCGGGTGCCGTCGCGGTGGCATCGACCCTGCGCATGCTGGCCGACCCCGTGACAGCTTTGCGCGGACCTGTCGGGCAGGTCAGCGGGGTGACGGAGATCGTGGAGATGCCCGAGCTGACTGCATGGCCGATTGTCGCGGTGGTCCTGGGGGGCCTCATTGTCCTCATGGGGCTGCTTGCGCCGTTCCTCGGGGCCTGGCAGGCGGTAGGGCGCCGGTTCCAATCCGGACCCGCCACCGGTCCAGTCAGTGCCAGCGACCGAACGAAAGCCATGGACGATTGGGACAGCATCAGTCGGGGTGAGGACCCAAGCCAGCCGATGCCGTAGGGTGAAGCCGTGGATCAACAAACAGTCGTCGTGCGCCAGATCGAGGGTGAAGATCGGTCCGAGGAGCTGCGTCTACCGGCTCCGGCACCAGCAAATGAGGGCAAGACGACCGCAGCTTGGACCTTGACCCTTTTCGGCTGCGTCGGCGCGACCGTGGTTGCCCTGGGGATGGTCTTGGCCAGCGCGGGGATGATCTGGACCGGTGCCGTGATCCTGGCGCTGGGTGCTGTTGTCAGCGTGGCACTGCGCGGACTGGGATATGGGCAGCCGCGCCCGCAGACCACAACCACATCCACCTAAACTGCGATGGCATATAACCTGCCCCCTCCCGGCGGTAGCGATGATCCCTACCAGGTTGACTTCACCTCGCCCACCAACCCCTACGGCACCCCGCCTGCGCCTCCTCCGGCAGCCGACTATCGGCAAGATGGTCAGGTCTGGGATAACCCCGCACCGCCAGCCCCGGTGGTGCGGGGCTATGGCACGGCCGGCCCGCCGACCGGTGCCTACCCCTCGCCTGGTTCGTACCATGGAATGGGCGCTGGATATCCGCCGCCCGTGGGCTACGGCTGGGGCGGCAGCACTGCGGAGAACGGCAAAGGTACCGGGGCTCTGGTCCTAGGGATCCTGGCGCTGGTGGTTTGCTTCGCGCCAGTTGTTGGCACAGCCTTATCCGTGGTGGGGATCATCTTGGGCCATCAAGGTCGACGGGCAGCTGACGCAGGTCGGGCCAACAATCGCGGTATTGCCACCGCTGGTTTTGTCCTCGGAATTGTTGGAACGGTGCTGTCCTTGCTCGGACTGCTGGGCGTCGTGGCTAGCATGCTCAACGGCTAATGGGTACGGCCACGCAGGCCAGCAGCCGCGATGTTCGCAATCCGGGGCTGGTCGGTGCTGTGCTTGCTGCGGGTACCCTGCTCGTTGCCTTTCGCGACCCGCATCAAGGCGGCTATCTCTTTTGCCCGGTCCTGCACTGGACCGGCATCGCGTGCGTGACCTGCGGCGGGCTACGCACCGTGCATGATCTGACGCGCCTTGACATTGCCGGGGCATGGGCCATGAACCCGTTGCTGACGGTGGCCTTGCCGATTCTCGCACTGGTCTGGGCAATGTGGCTGTGGCGGACGGTGCGCGGGCGCGCTGCTTGGCATCCGCCGACGTGGATGTGGATCGGTATCGGTATCGTGCTGGCGGCATTTCAGATCGCCCGCATTTTTCCGGCGCTCGCCCCATATGTAGGTCCAGCCTGATCGGTGAGGGGGCCTGGTGGTCAGCATCTCCACGGGTTCGAACTAGCATGGGCGCCGTGACTTGCAAAGGGATGTACCAATGACGGTGCTCGACGACATCATCGTTGGGGTACGCCAGGACTTGCAGCGGCGCGAAGCGGCGCTGCCCCTGGAGGAACTGCGTGCGCTGGTGCAACAGCGGCCACCTGCACGCGATGCGATCGCCGCCCTTCACCGTGACGACGCCGTCACTGTGATTGCTGAGGTGAAGCGATCCAGCCCCTCTCGTGGTCCGCTGGCCGACATCGGGGACCCAGCTCACATCGCGAGCGAGTACGAGTCCGGGGGAGCTGCGGCCATCAGTGTGCTCACCGAGGAACGGCGATTTGGTGGCTCCCTCGCGGATCTGGATCAGGTGCGCGGCGCCGTCGACATCCCGGTGCTGCGCAAGGACTTCATCGTGACGCCCTATCAGGTGTGGGAGGCGCGCGCACACGGCGCCGACATCGTGCTGCTGATCGTGGCAGCTCTGGAACAGCCGGCCCTGGCGGGCCTGCTGGAGCGAGTGGTCTCCCTAGGTATGACCCCGCTGGTTGAAGTTCACACCGAGGAAGAAGTAGACCGGGCGGTCGATGCCGGAGCGCGCCTGGTGGGAATCAATGCCCGCAACTTGCACACGCTGGAGGTCGATCGAGAGACCTTTGCGGTGCTGGCGCCACGGGTGCCCGCCGGTGCCACGCTGGTAGCCGAGTCCGGGGTACGCGGGCCGCACGACGTGCTTGAGTACGCCCGCTGGGGTGCCCATGCCGTGTTGGTAGGGGAGAGTCTGGTCACCACCGGTGACCCTCGTGCGGCGACAGCGGACATGGTGGCGGCAGGTTCGCATCCAGCCCTACGAGCTGCGCGCCCATGACCGAGCTGAGCCAGGAGAGCGGGCCATACTTCGGCGATTTCGGTGGACGGTTTGTCCCCGAAGCGCTCATCGCCGCCCTCGATGATATTTCCGCTGCCTGGGATAAGGCTCGCCAGGACCCGGAGTTTGCGGCCGAGCTCAGCGCGCTGCAGCGCGACTACACCGGCCGGCCTTCGCCGATCACTGAGGTTCCCAGATTCGCAGCCCACGCCGGTGGTGTCAGGATTGTGCTCAAGCGGGAAGACCTCAACCACACCGGCTCGCACAAGATCAATAATGTCCTGGGCCAGGCACTGCTGACCAAGCGTGTGGGAAAGACCCGAGTGATCGCGGAGACTGGGGCTGGGCAACACGGTGTCGCCACGGCGACCGCTGCCGCGCTTTTCGGCCTGCAATGCACCATCTATATGGGCGCTGAGGACACCAGGCGTCAGGCGCTCAATGTGGCCCGTATGCGCCTGCTGGGTGCGGAAGTGATCCCGGTGACGACTGGCTCACGCACCCTCAAAGATGCGATCAATGAGGCCTTTCGGGACTGGGTCACCAATGTCGAGAACACCAACTACGTGTTCGGCACCGTGGCCGGCCCGCATCCATTCCCCACCATGGTTCGTGACCTGCAACGCGTGATCGGACTCGAAGCCCGAGCGCAGGTACTGGATCGGTATGGGGTGTTGCCGACAGCGGTGGTGGCGTGCGTGGGCGGTGGCTCCAACGCCATGGGGATCTTTCACGCTTTTCTGGACGACGATGTGCAGCTGCTGGGCTGCGAGGCGGCCGGTGATGGGCTGGAAACGGACCGGCATGCCGCCACCATCACCAAGGGTTCGGTTGGCGTGTTCCACGGTGCCAAGAGCTTCCTGCTGCAGGACGAGGATGGCCAGACGATCGAGTCGCACTCCATCTCTGCCGGTTTGGACTATCCCGGGGTTGGACCCGAGCACTCCTGGCTGGCCAGCATCGACCGCGCCCGCTATCGCGGTATCTCCGATTCCGAAGCCATGACGGCCTTCGCGCTGCTGTCACAGACCGAGGGCATCATTCCCGCCATCGAGTCCGCGCACGCGCTGGCCGGGGCACTGCAGCTTGGCAGCGAGCTGGTACGCGGCGGATCCGATCCCGAGCAGGTGACGCTCCTGGTGAACCTGTCCGGCCGCGGCGACAAGGATGTGCAGACCGCTATCGACTGGTTCGGTCTGGATGGCGATGGTGGTGCAGGACTGCCGACTCCGGTGATCGGCGAAGGGACGCTATGAGTGCTAGCGCGGACAAAATCGACCTTGCACGCAGCCAGGGCCGTGCCGCACTGGTCGTTTACCTCCCGGTGGGTTTCCCGGATGTTGAGACCTCCATCGCCGCGGCCAAGGCAGCCGTGGCAGCGGGTGCAGACATCGTCGAATTAGGGCTTGCCTACTCCGACCCTGGAATGGATGGCCCGCTGATCGCTGCTGCCGCCCAGCAAGCGTTGGCGGCCGGGGTGCGCACCGTCGATGTTCTATCGGCGGTGGAGCAGGTCGCCGCTACCGGGGCCGCCACGCTGGTGATGACCTACTACAACCCGGTGCTGCGCTACGGCGTGCCGGCCTTCGCCCGCGACCTCGCCAGCGCTGGTGGGGCCGGCCTCATTACCCCCGACTTGATCCCGGATGAGGCAGCCGCTTGGACGCAGGCCGCTGACAACCATGACTTGGACAAGGTCTTCCTGGTTGCGCCAAGCTCGACCACCGAACGGCTGGCCCGAACGGCGTCTGCGTGCCGCGGATTCGTCTACGCCGCCTCCACGATGGGAGTCACCGGTATGCGGGCTAGCGTCGGGGATGGTGCGGGAGAGCTGGTGGCCCGCACGCGGGCCGTCGGTGCCGACCGGGTCTGTGTTGGACTCGGGGTCTCCACGGGTGCGCAGGCAGCTCAGGTCGCCGGGTACGCCGATGGTGTGATCGTTGGTTCTGCGGTCGTGCGGGCACTCTCGGACGGTGGTATCGACGCCGTCACCTCGGTGGTGGCGCAGTTGCGGGCAGGTGTGCAGGAGGCAAGCGCGTGAATGTGTTGGCGCCGATGGCTGGAATCCCCAGTCCTGGTACCAGCGTCTGGTACTTAGGACCATTGCCGTTGCGGGCGTATGCGCTCGCGATCTTGACCGGGATCTTTCTGGGCGCCTGGTTAGCCAATCGCCGTTACCGGGAACGGGGCGGCCCGGCGGGCGCCGTGCAGGATGCCCTGATCTGGGCGGTGCCGCTGGGTATCGTTGGCGCACGGATCTATCACGTGATTTCCTCCCCGGATCGCTACTTCGGGCCTACCGGTGATCCGTGGCTGGCCCTTCGGGTCTGGGAGGGCGGCCTGGGGGTATGGGGCGCGATTCCCCTCGGAGCGCTGGGCGCGTGGATCGGACTGCGGCGGGCAGGATTGCGGCTGGCGCCGTTCGCTGACGCACTGGCGCCGGGCATCCTGATCGCGCAAGCGATCGGGCGGTTAGGCAACTACTTCAACCAGGAACTCTTCGGTGCTCCCACGACACTGCCGTGGGGCCTGCAGATCGACCAAGGACACCTGGCGGCTCAGGGACTGGACTACCCGGACGGCACCCTGTTCCACCCCACCTTCGCCTACGAGCTGTTGTGGAACCTGGCCATGGCGGCGATCCTGATCTACCTCGATCGCCGGTTCCGGCTGCGCCATGGCCGGGTGTTCTGGGCCTATGTGGCGTTGTACACGCTGGGCCGAGTGTGGATTGAGATGCTGCGGATTGATGAGGCCGAGATCCTATGGGGACTGCGGCTAAACGTATGGACATCGATTCTGGTGTTCGTGGTGGCAGTGGTGATGTTCGTCCTGATCGGTCGCCGAACCAGCGGGCAGCCCGATCCCATCTGGTTGCCTGGCCGTGATTCGGCGCAGGACGACCAGCCTGTAGATGAGGACGACGAGCCTGCAGATGAGGACGACGAGCCTGCAGCTGAGGACGACGAGCCTGCAGCTGACGGCGACCAGGACGATGAACCCGGTGGCGATGACCGCGAGTACAAGCATGCCCCACCGAGGGTCGAGGCCGATGACCCGGGCAGCGACACGTCAGATCTCGATAACGATTCGGCGCACAGCGACGCTGAGGGCCACGAGGATGGCGATGACCCGCTACCCTCCATCCCGGCGAATAGAACAACCGAGGACACAGAGGACGATCGCGGCTAAGGTGGACCGACCCGGGCCGACGATGTCCCTCGCAAGCACAAATGGTCGTGGCGCAGGTAGCCGCGGCGAGAGGACAACCCGATGACTCAGACCCAGGGGCAGGAACGAACGAGTGCGTTCGAGGCCTTTAGTGCCACCCCCGGCAAGCAGGGGCTGTACGACCCGGCTGCTGAGCACGACGCCTGCGGCGTGGCCTTCGTAGCAACGCTGCGCGGCACGCCCGGCCGGGATATCGTCGATGCTGGTCTGACAGCGCTGGCGAACCTGGACCACCGTGGTGCCGTTGGCGCTGAGGCTGACTCTGGTGACGGCGCGGGCCTGTTGACCCAGGTGCCAGATGCCTTCGTGCGCGACGTCGTGCCGGTCGATTTACCAGAGGCGGGGCACTACGCCATCGGTCTGTGCTTCCTGCCCCAGGATCAGGGCGGTATCGATACCGCCATCTGGCGCATCGGAGAAATCGCGGACGAGGAGGGCCTGGAGATCCTGGCCTGGCGTGACGTCCCAGTCAATGCTGACCTGGTAGGCCCAACAGCCCGAGCATGTATGCCCACCTTCAAGCAGCTCGTGGTCGCTGCCGTCGATCGAGAGGTTCACGGCCTTGCCCTGGACCGCCAGGCCTACCGGTTGCGCAAGCGCGTTGAGCACGATCAGGGCATCTATTTCGCGTCGCTGTCCTCACGTACCCTGGTGTACAAGGGCATGCTCACCACGACCCAGCTGGAGCCCTTCTTCCCGGACCTGTCCGATCCTCGGTTCGCTTCCGAGATCGCCCTCGTCCATTCACGGTTCTCCACCAATACCTTCCCGTCCTGGCCGCTGGCGCACCCATTTCGCATGGTTGCCCACAACGGTGAGATCAATACCGTTCGTGGCAACCGCAACTGGATGGCCGCCCGGCAAGGACAGCTAGCATCCGATGTGCTCGGCGATGTGAGCCAGCTACTCCCGATCTGCAGCGAGCACGAGAGTGACTCAGCCAGCTTCGACGAAGTGCTGGAACTGTTGCACCTGGGTGGCCGCTCACTACCTCATGCGGTGCTCATGATGATCCCGGAGGCGTGGGAAAACCACGGCACCATGTCCGCGCAGCGGCGAGCCTTCTATGAGTACAACGCCACCATCATGGAACCGTGGGATGGCCCCGCCGCCATGTGCTTCACCGATGGTCGCTACATCGGAGCAGTGCTCGACCGCAATGGTCTACGCCCCGGTCGCTTCTGGATCACCGAGGACGGCCTGGTGGTTCTCGCCTCGGAGGCTGGTGTGCTTGACATCGCGCCGGACCGCATCGCTCGCAAGGGCCGCTTGGCACCCGGAAAGATGTTCTTGGTCGATACCGGTATCGGGCGTGTCCTTGAAGATGCGGAGATCAAGGCTGAGCTGGCCGCGAAGCTGCCCTACGCCCAGATGCTGGAAGACAACCTGGTGCGGTTGCAGGACCTTCCGGCCCGCGAACACGTCGCCCATTCACGCTCATCGGTTCTGCGTCGCCAACAGACGTTTGGCTACACCGAGGAAGAGCTACGGATTTTGCTGCGCCCCATGGCCGCTACCGGTGCCGAGGCGCTGGGATCGATGGGGACCGATAGTCCGATTGCGGCGATCTCATCTCGGCCGCGGTTGCTTTTCGACTACTTCAGCCAGCTTTTTGCCCAAGTGACCAATCCGCCGTTGGATGCCATCCGGGAAGAGCTGGTGACCTCCCTGGGCGGGGCCATTGGCCCCGAGCCCAATCTGTTGGTCGATAGCGAGGAACACGCCCGCAAGCTCATCCTGCCTTTTCCCACGATCGACAACGATCAGTTGGCAAAGATCAAGCACATCCATCGCACCCGCGGGCCGGGTAAGGACTTCGAGTCCGTCACCGTCAGCGGGCTGTACCGGGTCGCTGGGGGAGCGCAGGCCCTGGAGGAGCGCCTGGAAGAGATCTTCGCCGAGGTTGATGCCGCTATTGAACGCGGCGTCAGTTTCATCGTGCTCTCCGATCGCGACTCCAATCACGAACTGGCACCCATTCCCTCGCTGCTGCTGACCTCAGCTGTGCACCACCACACGCTGCGCCGTCGTACCCGTACCCGGGTGTCCTTGCTGGTCGAAGCTGGCGATGTTCGCGAGGTGCACCATGTCGCGCTGCTGGTTGGGTACGGGGCTGCCGCTGTCAACCCCTACCTAGCCATGGAGAGCGTCGAGGAACTGGTGCATGCCGGGGTGATCGACGTCGAGCCGCAACAAGCTGTGGCGAACCTGATCAAGGGGCTCGGCAAGGGCGTGCTCAAGGTGATGAGCAAGATGGGAATCTCCACGGTGGCCTCCTACCGTGGCGCGCAGGTCTTCCAGGCCGTGGGCCTGTCCCAGGAACTCGTGGACCGGTACTTCACCGCCACCTCCACACCGCTGGGCGGCGTAGGACTGGATGTGATCGCCGCGGAGGTGGCGGCTCGGCATGCCGTGGCCTATCCGCCCAGTGACATCCCCGCACCGCATCGACGACTCGATATCGGTGGCGAGTATCAGTGGCGTCGTGAGGGCGACCCGCACCTGTTCAACCCCGAGACGGTGTTCCGGTTGCAACACTCCACTCGCAACCGCCGGTTCGACGTTTTCCAGGACTACACGCGCCGCGTCGATGAGCAGTCCAAGCGTCTGCTGACACTGCGGGGACTGTTCACCTTTGCCGAAGGGGTTCGGGAGCCGGTACCACTGGAAGAGGTGGAGCCCGCGAGCGAGATCGTCAAGCGATTCTCGACCGGGGCCATGAGTTACGGATCGATCTCTCAGGAAGCGCACGAAACCCTCGCCCGGGCAATGAACATCCTGGGAGGAAAGTCCAATACTGGTGAAGGCGGTGAGGATACCGAGCGGCTGCACGATCCGGCCCGCCGCAGCGCTATCAAGCAGGTGGCCTCGGGGCGCTTCGGCGTGACCTCGGACTACTTGGTCAACGCGGACGACATTCAGATCAAGATGGCGCAAGGTGCTAAACCCGGTGAGGGCGGTCAGCTTCCCGGGGGCAAGGTTTACCCATGGGTCGCCAAGACCCGCCACGCCACCCCCGGCGTCGGCCTGATTTCTCCGCCACCGCACCACGACATCTATTCCATCGAAGACATCGCACAGCTGATTCACGACCTCAAGAACGCGAATCCGCAATCACGGGTGCATGTGAAGTTGGTGTCCGAAGTCGGGGTCGGGACGGTGGCGGCCGGCGTCTCCAAGGCCCACTCCGACGTCGTGCTGATCTCGGGGCACGATGGTGGGACCGGAGCCAGCCCGCTGACCTCCCTCAAGCACGCCGGAGCGCCCTGGGAAATCGGTTTGGCTGAAACCCAGCAGACGCTGGTGCTGAACAACCTGCGCGACCGAATCGTGGTGCAGACCGATGGACAGCTCAAGACCGGCCGGGATGTGGTGATCGCAGCCCTGCTCGGCGCGGAGGAGTTTGGTTTCGCCACGGCGCCGCTGGTGGTCTCCGGGTGCATCATGATGCGGGTCTGCCACCTGGATACCTGCCCGGTGGGTGTGGCGACCCAGAATCCGGAGTTGCGTGCCCGCTTTACCGGCAAGCCGGAGTTCGTGGTGACCTTCTTCGAGTACATCGCCGAGGAAGTCCGTAGCTACCTGGCGCAGCTGGGCTTCCGCTCGATCGAGGAAGCAGTGGGTGCGGTCGAGATGCTCGACACCCGTGCGGCCATCGACCACTGGAAGGCTTCGGGGCTGGATCTGACTCCGATCCTGACCAAGGTGGAGCTGCCGGAACAGTCCACTGCATACCAGTCCAAGCCGCAGGATCATGGGCTGGACAAGGCGCTCGACAACATGCTTATCGCTCAGGCCCAGCCCGCGCTGCGCGAGGGTGCCCCGGTCCAGATCGACGCTCTGGTGCGCAATGTCAACCGCACAGTGGGCACGATGCTGGGTTCAGAGGTGACCAAGGCAACCGGCCCTGACGGACTACCCGATGGCTTGATCGATGTCACGTTGACCGGATCGGCTGGCCAGTCCTTCGGGGCATTCCTGCCCGCCGGGATCACGCTGCGGCTGTTCGGCGACGCCAACGACTACGTTGGCAAGGGGCTCTCGGGTGGCCGGGTGGTGGTGCGTCCGGATAAGTCCGCAGTGTTCGCACCGAGTGAGAACGTGATTGCCGGAAACGTCATCGCCTACGGTGCCACCTCCGGTGAGATCTACCTGCGCGGGGTGGTCGGAGAACGGTTCGCTGTGCGCAACTCCGGCGCCACCTTGGTGGTCGAAGGAGTGGGTGACCACGGCTGTGAGTACATGACCGGGGGAACGGTGCTGGTGCTGGGGCCGACCGGACGCAACTTCGGTGCGGGCATGTCGGGCGGTACCGCCTACGTCCTGGACCTGGATAAGGATCTGGTGAATCCGCCCGCATTGGCTGCCGGTGAACTAAGCCTGTCAGAGCCCGACGAGGAGGACATCTCGATCATCGCGGCCCTGCTAGCCGATCATGTGCGGTACACCGACTCGCGGATCGCTTCCGCGCTCGTCGATGATCGTGACGCGATCCGATCCCGGTTCACGCGGGTGCTGCCACCCGCATTCGCCCGGGTCAACGAGGTGTTGGCACAAGCGGCAGCAGACGGTATTGATGTAGGTGAGCCACAGGTGTGGACTCGCGTGTTGGAGGCAACCCATGGGTGACCCACGAGGATTTCTCAAGACCAGGCAGCGGGAGCTGCCACAACGGCGGCCCGTTCCGATCCGGCTGCAGGATTGGCGCGAGGTCTACGAATCCAGACCGGAGGATGGTCCGGCGCTGACGCGCCAAGCGGGCCGGTGCATGGACTGCGGCATCCCGTTTTGCCACAACGGCTGCCCGCTGGGCAACCTGATACCCGAATGGAACGACCTGACCCGGCAGGGCCGGTGGAGCGAAGCGATCGACCGGCTACACGCCACCAACAACTTCCCGGACTTCACCGGGCGACTGTGCCCAGCTCCCTGCGAGACGGCGTGCGTGCTCGGAATCAACCAGCCGGCGGTCACCATCAAGAACATTGAGGTTTCGATCGTCGAACGAGCCTTCGAGGATGGCTTAGTTGAGCCGCAGGTGCCGGGACGGTTGACCGGGAACACGGTCGCGGTTATCGGTTCTGGCCCTTCAGGCCTGGCCGCAGCCCAGCAGTTGACTCGGGCTGGTCACACCGTTGCGGTCTATGAGCGCGATGACGCCATCGGCGGTCTGCTGCGTTACGGCATTCCGGAGTTCAAAATGGAGAAAGCGGTCGTCGACCGCCGTCTGGCGCAGATGGAGGCGGAAGGCACCCGATTCCGCACCAATGTCCAGGTTGGATTCGATGAGGGAACCTCGGGTCAAGATCTGCTCGAGCGGTATGACGCCATCGTGCTGGCGATGGGTGCCACGGTCCGACGGGACCTTCCGGTCCCGGGCCGGGACCTGCCAGGTATCCACCAAGCGATGGAGTACTTGCCGCAAGGCAACCGCGCAGCGGTGGGTCAGCAGGTTGAGAACCAGATCCTGGCTACCGGCAAGGACGTGGTGATCATCGGTGGTGGCGATACCGGTGCTGACTGCCTGGGAACCGCGCTGCGGCAAGGTGCAGCCTCGGTGGTGCAGCTGGAGATCATGCCGCGCCCACCGGAGGATCGACCGGCCAGCCAACCGTGGCCGACCTACCCGATGATCTACCGGGTCGCCAGCGCTCATGAAGAGGGCGGTGAGCGGGTCTATGCCTCATCCACGGTCGAGTTCATCGCCGATGAAGCGGGCAATGTCGCCGAACTACGGATTACCGAAGTCGAGTTCGTCGACGGCCGCCCGGTGCCCGTGGACGGTACCGAGCGCCGGATCCCGGCGCAGCTGGTGTTGCTGGCGATGGGCTTCACCAGCGTGGAAACCGAGGGCATCGTCAGCCAGCTAGAGCTCAGCGTCGATCAACGGGGCCGGGTGGAGCGGGATGAGAACTTTGCCACCAGCGTGCCGGGAGTCTTTGTTGCTGGTGACGCCGGACGCGGCCAGAGCCTGATCGTGTGGGCCATCGCGGAAGGGCGTTCGGCCGCGTCGTCGGTTGATCGCTTCCTGCGAGGGCACACCGATCTTCCCGCCCCCATCGAACCCACCACTGTTCAAGTCACCGTCTAACGCGTCACGACGCGCACAATTCGTGAAAAGGTTGAGGAATGCGTAGAGCCAAGATTGTCTGCACCCTGGGTCCTGCAACATCCACGCCGGAGCAAATCCGCGCGTTGGTGGATGCGGGAATGGATGTCGCCCGTATCAATCGCAGCCACGGTGAGGCCGACGAGCATGCGGCGATGGTGGAGCTCGTGCGTCAGGCTGCGGCCGACTCTGGCCGGGCCGTCGCTGTCCTGGTCGATCTGCAGGGCCCCAAGATCCGGCTGGGCCGGTTCCAGGAGGGCCGTCACGAACTGGCCGTTGGTGATGTCTTCACCATTACCACCGAGGACGTGCCCGGGACCAAAGATCTGGTCTCGACGACGTTCAAGGGACTGCCGCAGGACGTCTCCCCGGGCGATGTCATCCTGATTGACGATGGTCGGGTCACTGTGCGGGTGACCAGCGTTGACGGCCCGCGGGTGGTCACCAAGGTCGAGGTTCCCGGCCCGGTCTCCAACAACAAGGGTCTCAATCTCCCCGGCGTTGCCGTGAACGTCCCAGCGCTGAGCGAGAAGGATGCGCAGGACCTGCGCTGGGGGCTGCGGCTGGGTGCCGACTTCATCGCGCTCTCCTTCGTGCGTTCCGCCCAGGACTTCGACGACGTCGCTGCGATCATGTCCGAGGAAGGTATCCGGGTACCGGTGATCGCCAAGATTGAGAAGCCGCAAGCGGTGGACAACCTGGATGAGATCATCGCAGCGTTCGACGGCATCATGGTGGCGCGTGGCGACCTCGGTGTGGAATTGCCGCTGGAACAGGTACCGCTGGTCCAGAAGCGGGCTATCGAAGTCGCCCAACGCAATGCCAAACCGGTCATCGTGGCCACACAGGTGCTGGAATCGATGATCTCAGCTCCGCGCCCCACCCGTGCGGAGGCTTCCGACTGCGCCAATGCCGTCCTCGACGGTGCCGACGCTGTGATGCTTTCTGGGGAAACTAGCGTGGGACAATTTCCGGTGCTGTGTGTGGAAACTATGGCGCGGATCATTGAGAACACCGAAGAGCAGGGGCTGGAGCGGATCGCGAAGGTGAAGGTGCCGCCACACACGCGTGGTGGCGTCATGACCCGGGCTGCCACTTCCATCGCCGAGTCATTGGATGCCAGGTATCTAGCCTGCTTCACCCAGTCTGGTGATAGTGCCCGCCGTATGTCCCGGCTGCGCTCAGCGATTCCGCTGCTCGCCTTCACTCCGCTGGAGGCAGTGCGCAATCAGCTTGCGCTCACCTGGGGAACCCGCGGATTCATCGTGCCCCACGTGACCCACACCGATGAGATGGTCTCGCGAATGGACCAGGTGCTGCAGGATGCCGGACTGGTGGAGGTGGGAGACCCGGTGGTCGTGGTCGCGGGGCTTCCCCCAGGAGTGGTGGGAAGCACCAACTCCATCCGGATGCACCAGATTGGTGAAGATTTGCACGGAGCCTAGGCTTTCGCGTCGTCTGAGCCTTGGTTGCGTGTTAGAAAGACGCAATGGTGCACAAATCTGCAGCGTTCGCGGGTGTGCTTGCTCTCGTGCTGACGTTAGCCGCTTGCGGCGCTACCGACGACTCAACTGCGGCGGCTGATGGCGGTGAATCCGAGAATGACTCCGGGCCTGCCTCCTTCGATCCGGCGTTGCTGGAATGCGGTGATGTTGAGTACGACCAGCCACAGCACACCCTTCCTGAAGTTGATCTGGAGCAAACTACCTGGGCCGTGCCCGCGGGGTTCGAAGAGAACCTGAGTTACGAGGAGGATCGCGCGGTTGAGTATGTCGAGTCATTCTGGGCCGCCACCCCGGTAGCGGATCCGGTACTGCGCAACGTGCTGGTTGTTGCGGTGTACTCAGGAATTGACTGGGGTTCGGCGATGGATGTGTGTGGTCGGGTACCTCGGACGGTGATCGATGAACGGTTGGCCAGTTACAACGAGCAGAACTCGGCCACAGCGTTGACGCAGGTCACGGGTCTGGAGATCGGGGGCCTGCCAGCGTTGCAGCAGGATTTGAGCTTCCCACTGGATCAGGAGCTCAACCTTCCGGCGTACAGCTATCGCGGCTACTGGATCTTTAGTCGAGACCAGATGGTGCACCTGTACTGCCAATGGACCAACGAGACCGAGCAAGAGCGGATTCTGGCTGCGTGTGAAGAATTGCTGGCATCGGTCCAGTTGCCACCGTCTTGATCTGGATACCAGGAAAATAAGTTAGGATTACCTAAGTTATCAGGAGGTGACGATGGTCAGTGCTGCGCCTGCCAAGCCTGCCCGCCCGCAGTTGGTGCTAGAGGTCCTGCGAACCGAACAGCTGAGCCCCCATCTGGTGCGGGTCATCGTGGGTGGTGCCGACTTTAACCGGTTCCAGAACAATGACTTCACCGACACCTACGTCAAGATCCTCTTTGCAAATCCGGAGTTCGGGTTGGAACCACCCTACGATCTGGCACAGCTACGGGAACAGCGTCCGCAAGCTCTGCCGGCAGTACGCACTTACACGGTGCGCTGGGTGAACGAGGATGCCCAAGAATTGGCACTCGACTTCGTGATCCACGGGGACGAAGGGATCGCCGGGCCATGGGCAACGCAAGCCCAGCCCGGTGACCAGGTGGTCTTCTCTGGCCCAGGGGGCGGGTACCGGCCTGACCTGGACGCCGATTGGTACCTGTTTGTGGGGGACCTGTCGGCTTTGCCCGCCATTGCCGCAGCCCTGGAGTCGTTGCCAGCTCGCGCTCGTGGGCGTGCGGTGCTTGCGGCGGACCCGGCCGATGAGCTCGAGCTGACCCGACCAGATGGGATTGAGCTGGTATGGGTTCGAGGCGGGAGCAATCCACTGCTACAGGAGCTTCGAATGGGGCAGTGGCTACCAGGCCGGGTGCAGGCATTCGTGCATGGGGAACGCGGTGTCATCAAGCAATTGCGGCGATACCTGACCGATGAGCGTGAGATTGGCCGCGAGCAGCTGTCGATCTCGGCTTATTGGGCTCGTGGCCGGGTTGAGGATCAATTCCAAGCCGAGAAGCGGGAGCAGATCGGTCAGATCTGAGCCAGCACGGTCCGCGGTAGCCAGGACCACACCGGCTCATTGACCTGAGCGGTCATGACCGCGGACTTCGCCTGGCTTCCGCCGGGCAGCGCGCGGCACCGCCACGTCCTCGATTGCGGCCCGGTGATCTGCCAGGCCACCGGTGAGGCGCGGACCGCTAGGAGATCAACCTGATACCGGTCCAGCCGGTACCAATGCGCTGCGAGCTACTAAAACCGCCGGCCGTGTTGGCGGGGAAGAGCCATAGGGTTCCGGTGGCGTTGATGGTGAGGAGGTCGGGTAGGCCGTCGTTGTTCCAGTCTCCGCCGCCGACGAAGTTGGTCATCGGGGTCCAGCCGGTGCCGATGCGGGTTGCTCCGCTGAACTTGCCGGTTCCGTTGCCTGCGAATAGCCATAGTTGCCCGGTGGGGTTTTTGGCGAGGATGTCGGTG
>JBKEBC010000035.1:0-7141 GCA_047972965.1 Beutenbergiaceae bacterium
TTGTTGTTGCTGCCCTGGGTTGTTCCAGTGATGGTATCGGCAATGGCGTGGAACTGGATGATTGCCACGCCGAACTCGCTCATTCCTAGGATGCTTACCTCCCTGGGCATGGAATCGCCGGCTTTCCTTGCCGACCCCACATTGGCGGCGATCCTGGTGTTTGCCTTCAAGATTTGGTACAGCTTCCCATTTATGATGATGATGTCCAGTTCTGCGTTGGCAGCCGTTGATACCACGGTCTACGAAGCTTCGTCTGTCGATGGTGCGACCAAGTTCCAGCAGTTCCGAAACATCACGCTGCCACTGATCCGGCCAACCACCACGATCAGTTGCACGCTCATGGTGATCTTCTGTGTCAATGACTTCCCCACGATCTTCTTGCTGACCAATGGCGGCCCCGTTAACGCGACCACAACGTTGATTCTGCTCGCGTATCAGTACGTGTTCATGAATAACCAGGTCGGCGCCGGTACGGCGATCGCATTCATGACAACCTTGCTTCTCGCGGTTATCTCCATTGTGATGTACCGGCAGATCAGAAAGTCGAGTATGGCCGAATGAGTATTCCAACCGAAAAACGTGCAATTTCCGACATCCCCGACGTTCGGATGAAGGATCGCAATCCAGGCGAATGGGGCAGATTCACCATCCTGGTGATCGTCACCGCAATCGTCATGATTCCAGTCTTCGTCGTATTTATTCTGGGACTCCGGCCACGGACGCTCACGCCAGGATACGAGTTCTTCGCCGGAAACATTGCCTATGTGTTCCAAGAAGCCAATGCCTACCGCTGGATGACCAACAGCATCGTCGTAGCGTTGGTTACCACAGCTGCTGCAGTTGTGGTGGCAGCATTTGGTGGATACGTGCTCAGTCGCGCCAAGAGCAAGTGGGCGGCCGGATACTCCGTGTCCCTATTCATCGTGCAGAGCGTTCCGATTATTGCTTCGGTGATCCCGTTGTTTTTCCTATTTGCAAGTCTGAGCCTGGTTGATTCAATTGTCGGAGTGAACATCATCTATGTCGGGACGACGGTTCCCGTGGCTGTCTGGATGATGGGGGCTTACTATGACAGCATCCCCAAGTCGCTCGAAGAAGCAGCGTGGATCGATGGAGCCAGCCGGTTTGGTTCCTTTGTGAGGATCGTCTTGCGAAACTCGCTGCCAGGCGTGCTCTCGGTGGGGATCTTCTCGTTCCTGCAGGCCTGGAACGACTTCCTGGTGGCGTTGATCTTCCTGCGGTCAACGGATAACTACACCGCTGCGATTGGTCTGCTGACCTTCTTCCAGCAGAACACCGTGGACTGGGGAGCCATTATGGGTCTGGCGATCATGATGATGGCGCCGCCGGTGCTCATCTTCATATTCCTGAACCGCTACTTCAGTGTCGGTGGCATCGGTGGAGCCTTGGCAGGCCGGTGATACGACTACGTACCGGACTAGTAGGTACGGGGGAATGGGCCTCGTCAGTACATGGCGAGGCCCTTTCCTCAACCTCAGGAATCGAGTTCGTTGGCCTCTGGGGCCGCAATAGGGAGGCTGCGGCTAGCCTCTCAAAGCAGCTCAGTGTCCCTGCCTATGCGACGTTCGATGCACTCCTGGATGAGGTTGATGCGATCGTGCTGGCACTACCGCCAGGACCCCAGGCAGAGTTGGCCGCTCATGCTGCGGCTCGAGGGGTCCACCTATTGCTGGAGAAGCCCGTTGCCGAAGATGTGGCTGCGGGTCGGGACCTCGCCGCTGCGATTGAGACGTGGGGGGTAGCGGCAGTTGTGTTTGTGACTCGGTTGTTTGAACCACAGCAACGTTTGTGGTTGGACCGGGAGCGGTCACGAGCGGTGACGGCATGCCAGGTGGAATTTCGCTCCGATGCATTCGTGTCGGGGTCGCGCTGGATGGGTGGGTGGCGGGAACACGCCGACGAGTTCGTCGATATTGGCCCGCACCTCATCAGCCAGTTGGAGTGGGTGTTGGGACCGATCACGGGCATCACCTCTGCTGAACGTGACGGTGATGATGCGTGGAACATCGTGTTTGCCCATGGAGCAGACCGCCGAAGCTCGATCTACCTCAATCTCCACGACGCAGGCAACGACTATGAGCGATACACCTTCGATGGTCCGGAGGGGAGAACCTCGCGGGCTGTCAGCATCGACTCCGTTGCTGCCGCCCGGGTTGCCCTCTCCGAGTTGCGTATCACCAGCATGAATGGTGCGCGTGACCGCACTAGCCCCTGGTCAGTGGAAGCCGGGGTGCATGCACTAGAACTCATGTCTGCTCTCGGTGCTGTCAATTCTTGACGTGGTCCAGCTCATCGGCTGCAGACGTCTTTTCGGTGTCTGAGTGTGACGGCCGAGGCTGCGCCGCCAGCAGTGCGATCGCCTATTGACAGGGAAGCACCCCAGCTGCAATAGTCAATTTCTGGAGTGCTCCAAAGTTAGAGCATTTTCGTTCAGCGTGACGAGGCGATGGGCGCTTGGTCGCGGCGTCCCGGTCTGTGCTACCAGTGAAAGAGGAACCCCGATGTCTTCACCCGCATCGATCCGATCGATCATCAGCCCTAGCCGCTACGTGCAAGGAGCAGGTGCAATTTCTCAGCTCGGCGCGTACCTCAAGGCCATTGGAGACCGGCCATTGATGGTCGCCGGTGATACGTCGTGGGCTGTCGCGGGCCACGATATTGAGACATCGCTGCAGTCCGAGGGTTTGCCAACCTTGCGCACGAACTTTGCTGGCTTGACCACCGCCAAGGAGGTAGACCGGATCGTTGCGGAGATCGCTGCACAGCATGCTGACATTGTGGTGGCGATAGGTGGCGGCAGCGTCATCGATGCGGTGAAGTCTGCCGGTCACCTCGCCAAGGTCCGGTGGGCGACGGTGCCGACCATCGCTTCGACGGATGCTCCGACGTCGGCTGTCGCCGTGATCTATACCGAAGAAGGCGCCTACGAGGAGTACCGGTTCTTTCCGCACAACCCGGATCTGGTGTTGATCGACTCCGCCATTGTGGCAAACGCGCCAGCAGAGCTGCTTGCCGCCGGGGTCGGAGACGCTCTGGCGACGTGGCTAGAAGCTCGGGCTACCGCGCAGTCCCATTCACTGACCATGTCCGGAGGTTATGCGACTAATGCTGCAGGGGCGCTGGCACGGCTGAGCTGGGAACTGTTGTGGGAGAACGCGCTCCCTGCCCTCGATGCTGTCCGCGACAGCGTCGTCACACCCTCGGTTGAGCGTGTCATCGAAGCCAACACCTTGCTCTCTGGGCTTGGGTTTGAATCCGGTGGGCTGGCCGCAGCACATGCGATCCACAACGGGCTCACAGCTGTTCCGCAGACCTTCGGACTAGTCCATGGTCAGAAGGTCAACGTCGGTTCGGTGACGCAACTCATTCTTGAGGGTGCACCCACGAGCGATATTGCGGATTTCATTGAATTTACAACGCGAGTTGGCCTTCCGAACACACTGACCGAGGTGGGTATCGATACCACTGATGCAGACTCCATTGCCACTATCGCGGCTGCGGCAACGGCACCTACCGAGACGATCCACGCCATGCCGTTCCCGGTATCGGCTGCGGATGTCGCAGCGGCGTTGACGTCTATTGAACGGCTTTCCCGGCGTGTTCGCGGTGACGCTGGCCTACCGGAGCCGGAGCGGTTTGAGCCGATTCTGGCCGGTTCTTACAAGCGGTAGGCGGCTAGATGGGCTGGGCGATGGCTGGCGCGGTCATCCCCGATTGCGCGCAATATTGAGCGGCGCCAGCCGGGCTGCTTCTTGTGCGAATCGGGACTGCTGATCCTGCCGTAGCTGGGTCAGGTCGAGCGCGTCGACTACGGACTGAATCTCAGGTCGCCCGGTCCACCCCACCAGTTTTGCCCGTGAGAGTTCATCGCGGACACCGATGGTGGCATCCCGTTGCAAGGGGTCTAGCCGGAGCCCGGAGAGCTCGATCGGAACGGCGGAATTGGTGATATGCCAGATTCCGGCATCGACGATGCCTACGAGGACATACGCCGGGACATCAGGGAACGGAACGTCGACCGTGGTGCACTCGGCGCCGAACTCAGCAGTGGTCAATGCAACATGGTCGGCGGAGTCGCGGTCGATGGCTACCCGGCATGGCTGGACTGATGGATCCTCGTCCATTCGGCGGACCGCGACCAGGCGATCCGGGGCATAGTAGGTACCCGGATCCAGCACTCGTTGCGGACCAGCCCAGGACTTACCCATCGCTTGCTGGTGATTGTGGTGCGTTCCGGAGGAGACCACCGTCAGATCTTGCCATCCATTGGCGACGGCGTTGAGTCTGACCGTCCCGCCTGGCGTGTGCTGCATCGTGTGTGGGATTCCCAATGAGGCGAGTTCTAGACCCAACCTGTCCTCAAGAGCATCCATCTCGATGGCGCCACCTGGTGACAAGGTCACCCGAAGGGGCTCCAGGCCAGCGGTTTGCCAGCATTGACCGACATCCACCGATTCGATGAGTCGGCCCAAGTGTCCCCGAGACACGGTCTGAAGTGCTCCGCTCTCGCCGAGCAGGTCGAGAGCGCGCTGTGCGGTACCGGCGCTGATGCTGAGCGCTTGGCGAAGATCTGAGTTCTTGATGAGCGTGGCGCCTGGGCCTTTGGCCAGGGCATCCAGCACGATGGCGCGAACGGCTGATTGCAGCCCTCGCCTGGTGTTGCTGGTAGCTCTCATGTTCGCGGATCCTTCCCTGACCTAGTTCCAGGATATGGGGATGCGCTGCCCTCCGATGCGGCGCGTCCTTGCGATGGACGCGGCACTGTGCTGAACCGTTGACGAAGCAGGACCCCTGTGCAATAGTTCTGATGCTGGAGTACTCCGAAAGTAGGATTTTTCTCATGAGTGTGGATGGAATCAGATCTGTGAGCTTGAACCCAGCTGCCGCTGCTGACCTGCAAGCATTGCTTGGAACTGATGCGATCGATACTTCTGTTGATGCACGCCGTCGAAGCAGCCACGATACGTGGCCGCTATCGACGAAACAGGCGCGGATCAACGTCCATCCCAACCAGGCAGATGCCGTCGTCACGGTTGCTTCCTATGATCAGGTTCCGGGTGTGCTGGCCATTGCTACGCAGTACCAGATTCCGGTCACTGTTCGTGCGCTGGGTTCATCTGTGACCGGACAGCCGCTGCCCGTGCGCGGTGGCATAGTGCTTGATGTCTCGGCTGTTCCGGCCGACTTCTCAGTCAATCTGACTGACATGACCGTCACGGCCTCCGCGTCATTCAACGGCGCCGATCTGGAGCAGCACCTGAGTTCCCGCGGCCTGACGACGGGCCACTCGCCACAGTCCTTGTATCGGTCCACGGTTGGCGGATGGGTAGCGACTCTGGCTACCGGGCAGTTCTCATCCCTGTATGGCGGTATCGAGGACCTGGTCGTCGGGTACACGGTCATTCTCGCCACCGGTGAGGAAGTGGTGCTGAAGGCATCGCCACGGGCGGCCATGGGGCCGGATTTGCGTCAGGTCTTTATCGGCTCCGAAGGCACGTTGGGGGTCGTCACGTCGGTGACATTGAAGCTGTTCCCAGCAGACCTGCCCACCCGGCTGCAGACGTATTCGCTACCCACGCTGGATGCGGGCCTGGAGGTGATGCGCGAGCAAGCGCTCCTGGGGTTGCGGCCGTACCTGATTCGTTTCTATGACGTGGATGAGGCTCGTCATGCCATGCAGGACCCCACTGTGGACACCCCCATCATGTTCGTGGGCTCACGTGGGGTGGAGGAGCTAGTTGAGGCGGAAACAGCCGTCCTAGCGCATCTCATTGAGCAAGCCGGCGGGCATTCGCTCGGCGCGGCGGGCGTGGACGCTTGGATGGAGCGACGCTTTGATTTCAGTTCTGTCGAGAATCTGCTTGCCACGGAGGGCGGGTTCGCTGAGACGATCGAAGTAGCGCAGACCTGGTCCGGGATCGATGCCCTCTACACCGACTTGAAGCAGGCGCTAGCGCCTTTGGCCGATGAGGTGCTGGCGCACTTCTCGCACGTCTATACCCAGGGTACGTCCATGTACTTGATCCTGCTGGGCAAGGCCGAGTCTGATGCAGCGGCTATCGCTGGGTTGCAGCAGATCTGGGATACCGCGATGGCAATCTGCCTCCGTCACGGGGCTGAACTATCACACCATCATGGTGGCGGGCTGGCCCGTTCGCCATACGCGCGCCAATCCTTGGGTTCGGCGCATCTGGTGTTGCAGAAGATGAAGAGGGCGCTAGACCCCGCTGGGATCCTCAATCCCGGCAAGTTGGGCCTATAGCGGTTCGGGACAACTCCCTGGAGAAGGCAATGAAGTCTGATTCACGACTCTTGGTAATCGACGCTGGTACCACCGGTATCCGCGCACTCATCTATGACCGCCAGGCCGAGGTGATTGCGCAGTCCTACACCGAGTTCCCGCAGTACCACCCGCTTGCAGATCGTGTGGAACAGGAACCTGAGGAAATTTGGCAGGTGACGCAGCAGGTACTGCGTCAAGCGCTGGACCAGGCGGACCTGCGACCAGGCGAGGTGACGGCGATTGGAATCACGAACCAGCGCGCCACCTCAGTGCTATGGGACCGTGAGACGGGCGATTCCGTATCCCGAGCCATCGTGTGGCAGGACACCCGGACGGCGGATCGGGCAGCTGAGCTTGCCGACCAGTGGGGTGAGCGGGTGTACTCCCGCACAGGCTGGGCGTTGGCCCCGGTCTACTCCGCACTCAGTATTGAATGGTGCCTGAACAACGTTGATGGCCTGCGGGAGTTGGCAGATGCTGGCAGGCTGGCGTTCGGGACCGTCGATTCGTGGCTCATTTACAAGCTCACCGGGGGTGCCGAGCATGTCATGAGTGCATCCAACGCCTCAGTGACCGGTTCCTATGACCTCACCACCGGTCAGTGGTACACCGAGTGGCTGGAGTTCCTGCACATCCCCGTCGATATCTATCCGCAGGTTCGGGACGATTCCGGTCACCTTGGCGTGACCAGTAGCGACGTCGTCGGTGCGGCCATTCCCATTGCATCGGCGATTGCCGACCAGCACTCCTCCCTGTTCGCGCAGGGTTGCATCGAGCCGGGCATGGTCAAGTGCACCCATGGCACAGGCACCTTCTTGGACATGACCATCGGGTCCA
>JBKEBC010000091.1:0-4238 GCA_047972965.1 Beutenbergiaceae bacterium
CAACAAGGCCCAAACCTCAACCAACGTTTCCGTTGGCAGGGGTTCGAGCCTTGTGCGTAGCGTGGAGCCGAGGGGACTCGAACCCCTTACCTCCGCCTTGCAAAAGCGGCGCTCTACCAGGTGAGCTACGGCCCCGTATCCAATTGTGTGATCCGCTATGGCAGCGGGTCGGTGACCTCTATCCACAACTCACGCTGCTCGCGCTGTTCCTCCAGCTTGCGCCAGATCAGGACCGCCGCGGTGATGAGGACCCCGGTGACGATCAAGCCACGCTTCATAGCTGTACTTCCTTCGTCGGGGGAGGTCGTGGGCCTAGCTGGACTCGAACCAGCGACCTCTTCCTTATCAGGGAAGCGCTCTAACCGTCTGAGCTATAGGCCCGCACAAGCAAGCGCCCACAACTGGGCGCCGAACGAGGGTACCCCAGTGGCGCCGTCGGCAGCAAAACGAGATGCCCGACTCCCTGCCAGGCCCCTCAGTCGTCGGTCAGGGTCAGGTGCAGCCCGCCCACCATGGCCGCGACCAGGTTATACAGGAATGCACCCAGGGTGGCCAGCGCTGTCATCAGCACGATGTCGACGACTGCGATCACGGTGGCCACCGACAGCACTCGGGAGAACTCGAAGTACTCCAGGATGGTGCCGAACTGGTTCATCGCCTCGGCCTGCTCGATGATGTCGCGGATGTCGGAGAAGACCTGCATCTGATTCAGCACGACCCAGACCGCAGCGGTCGCCACCACGATCCCGATGCCCACTGCGATCGAGAGCAGGAACGACAACTTCATCACCGACCACGGATCAACCCGTGAGACCGCCAGCCGTACCCGGCGCGGCCCGGGTGCCTTCGGGCGTGGTTCCGGCTCGGTCTCCGGATTGGGAGCCGGCCGGCTGCTACCGCCGGCTGGCTGGGCGCCGGAGGGCGGGATCGCCGCCGGTGCATTGCCCGGTGCGGGAGCCTGCGCCGGCGCCGCCACCGCAGCGGCTGCCGCCGCGACCGGGGTCCGAACCGCCGTACCGGGCGCCGGACGCTCGATGGTCTTGTCAGCATTGGCCGGTGGGCCACCCGCCGCACCCGCTGGGGAATTCGGGGCAGCGGGTGGGACTACCTTCGCCGTCCCAGGGGTGGCTCGCCCAGCCTTGCCAGAGTTCCGCACCGGAGGAACGGTCGGTGGCATCGCCCGGGTAGGTTCACCCTGACTCACGGTCTTCTCATTCATGCGCGTCCTTCCGAGGCCCCGTCGTCAGACGAACCTACGCCATTCGGCTCCCCCTCGCCGTCCGGACCATTCTCGGTCTCGCCATTAGCCACCGATTCCACATTGCGGGCGATGGCGATAATGCGATCGCCGTTGTCCGGTTTGGCAAATGTGACGCCTTGGGTGTTGCGGCCGGTCAGGTTCACGCCGCTGACCGCCGAGCGCACGATTTTGCCGCGCTCCATGATTACCAGTACCTCATCTTCTTCGGCTGTGATCAAGGCCCCGACCAAATCACCGCGAGCTTCAACCAGGTTCGCCACCTTGATGCCCAGGCCGCCGCGGCCCTGCACCCGGTACTCAGCGACCTTGGTGCGTTTGGCGAAACCGCCTTCGGTCACCACGAACAGATCCGAATCCTCGGCCACCACGTCCATGCTCAGCAGTGAATCGTCGGCACGGAACTTCATACCGGTGACGCCGGAGGTCGCCCGGCCCATCGGCCGCAGCGCATCGTCGGTCGCGGTGAACCGCAACGACTGCCCCTTACGGGAAACCAGCAACAGGTCGTCGTCGGCATTCACCAACCGGGCGGCCACCAGTTCATCGGGCACACCATCGACTTCCCGCAGGTTGATGGCGATCAAACCACCGGTGCGGGGTGAGTCGTACTCGGTCAGCCGGGTCTTCTTGACCAGCCCGCGCGCGGTGGCCAGCACCAGGAAGTCGGCCTGCTGGTAGTCCTTCAACGCCACCACCTGCGCGATGCGTTCCTCCGGCTGGAACGCCAGCAGGTTCGCCACGTGCTGACCCTTGGCATCGCGACCGCCCTCGGGCAGCTCATATGCCTTGGCGCGGTAGACCCGGCCCAGGTTGGTGAAGAACAGAATCCAATGGTGGGTGGTCGTGGTGAAGAACTGGTCCACGATGTCGTCGCCTCGCAGCTGTGCGCCGCGGACCCCTTTGCCACCACGCCGCTGCGCGCGGTAGGCGTCCACCCGGGTGCGCTTGGCGTAGCCACCGCGGGTGATGGTGACGACCACGTCTTCCTCGGGGATCAGGTCCTCGATGGACATGTCGCCGTCGAACGGCAGGATGGTGGTGCGTCGCTCGTCGCCGAACTTGTCCACCAATGCCGTCAGTTCTTCGCCGATGACGGTGCGCTGACGCTCGGGCGAAGCCAGGATCGCTTCGTATTCGGCGATCTCGCGCTCCAGCGCCGCGTGCTCGTCCAGGATCTTCTGCCGTTCCAGCGCGGCCAGACGGCGCAGCTGCATCTCCAGGATGGCGTTGGCCTGCACCTCGTCGATGTCCAGCAGCTCGATCAGCCCGCTGCGTGCGACGTCGACCGTGGCCGAGGCCCGGATCAACGCGATCACCTCATCGAGGGCATCCAAGGCCTTGATCAGGCCCTTGAGGATGTGAATGCGGTCTTCGGCACGCTTCTTCAGCCACGTTGTCCGACGCACGATGACGTCGATCTGGTGCTCGGTCCAATGCCGGATGAAAGCATCCAGGCTCAGCGTCCGCGGCACGTTGTCGACCAGCGCCAGCATGTTCGCGCTGAAGTTGTCCTGTAGCTGGGTGTGCTTGTACAGGTTGTTCAGCACCACCTTGGCCACGGCGTCACGCTTGAGGATGATGACCAGCCGCTGCCCGTTGCGCCCGGAGGTCTCATCACGCATGTCCGCGATCCCGGAGATCCGGCCATCCCGGACCAGTTCACCGATCTTGGCCGCCAGATTGTCCGGGTTCACCTGATAGGGCAGTTCTCCCACGACCAGGCAGGTGCGGCCCTGGATCTCCTGCACCTCGACCACCGCGCGCATGGTGATCGAACCCCGGCCGGTGCGGTAGGCGTCCTCGATTCCACGGTGGCCCAGAATCTGAGCACCGGTTGGGAAATCCGGGCCCTTGATCCGCAGCATGGCGTTGGCCAGCAGTTCCTCGGCGCTGGCCTCGGGGTTCTGCAGGTACCAGTGCACCGCGTCGGCGACTTCCCGCAGGTTGTGCGGCGGAATATTCGTGGCCATTCCGACGGCGATTCCGGCGCTGCCGTTGACCAGCAGGTTAGGGAAGCGGGCCGGTAGCACCATCGGCTCTTGGGTGTGGCCGTCGTAGTTGTCACCGAAGTCGACGGTGTCCTTCTCGATGTCCCGCACCATCTCCAACGCCAGCGGGGCCATCTTGCATTCGGTGTACCGCGGTGCAGCCGCAGGGTCATTGCCCGGGGAACCGAAGTTGCCTTGGCCCGCTACCAGCGGGTAGCGCATCGACCACGGCTGCACCAGGCGCACCATCGCGTCATAGATAGCACTGTCGCCGTGGGGGTGGTAGTGACCCATGACATCCCCGACCACCCGGGCACACTTGGAGAAGCTGGAGTCGGGCCGGTATCCGCCGTCGTACATGGCGTACAGAATTCGGCGGTGGACCGGCTTGAGGCCGTCACGAACATCGGGCAGGGCCCGGCCCACGATGACGCTCATGGCGTAGTCGAGGTAGCTGCGTTGCATTTCCAAACGCAGATCGACCTGTTCGATCCGGTCCCCGGGCGCGGCCGTCACATCGCTATCGGTCATGGCATGAGCTCCTTAGATGTCCAGGAAGCGCACGTCGCGGGCATTGCGCTGAATAAAGGATCGCCGCTGCTCAACATCCTCACCCATGAGGATTGAGAACATCTCGTCGGCAGCCTCGGCATCGTCGATGGTGACCTGTTTCAACGTACGGGAGTCGGGATCCATGGTGGTGTCCCACAGTTCCCGATAGTCCATCTCGCCCAGACCCTTGTACCGCTGAATGCCGCCCTCCTTGGGCAGGCGCCAGTTCTTTGCCAGCCCCTCCGCCAGGAAGGCGTCCCGTTCCCGGTCGGAGTACACGTACTGGTGCTTGGCGTTGGTCCATTTGAGCCGGTACAGCGGCGGCATGGCCAGATACACGTGCCCGAACTTGACCAGATCGGTCATGTACCGGAACAGCACCGTCAGCAGCAGCGTGCAGATGTGCTGGCCGTCGACGTCGGCATCGGCCATCAGCA
>JBKEBC010000004.1:0-13673 GCA_047972965.1 Beutenbergiaceae bacterium
ACTCAACGAAGTACGGTCGTGCCGTCCGCGCCCCGCCATCGCACTTTTCAACCGCTACGCCGTAAAGCAAGGGAAATCGCTGGACTTCTCGCTGCAGAGCTTCACCGCCGGTGGTCAGTGAAGGAGCTGGCCGATGTGGTGCATCTCTCGCCGTCCCAGCTCCGGCGCGTGTTTTCGGAGGCGTACGGGAAGTCACCGATCGCGTATCTAGCGATGCTGCGCGTGGAACGGATGGTGCATCTGCTCAAGCAAACTGACTCGCCTATCTCAGCCATCGCCGCATCAGTGGGTTGGGGTGATCCTGACTTTGCAGCACGCCAGTTCCGCCGTAGCGTCGGGGTCTCTCCAAGCGAGTACCACCGGATCACCCGCAAGACTCCGCGGCCGACGCACCCCGACCATCGGCGCCTCGCCGAAGCCGCTCGACAGGCCAATCAGTTCCTCTCCGCAGCCCCCGCGAGAAGGGACGCCACCCGCCGCGACGGACCCCGCCTGTGACCGGCTCCAGAACCCCGCTCCGACCCTTCCAGAAGGGGCCGGAGCACTGTCCTGCGCGGATTCTGGTCCACTCCACGGGCACCTTCTCGTGTACGTCACGCGCGAGGATGTCGAACGGGACTGGTCCACTTCGACGGCGGCCGGATCGAGCAGATCGAGCAAGTGGACCAGCCAGTGACCACCCTCAGAAACGACGAAGCCCTGGTGAAAGTTGACTCTCACCAGGGCTTTTTGTCGGGATGACAGGATTTGAACCTTCGACCCATTGACACCCAGTCAATTGCGCTACCAAGCAGAGCCACATCCCGATGTTCACTTTTCGAGCCGTACCGAGTCGCTACCGCACTTGACCCCCAGTCAAGTGCGCTACCAAGCTGCGCCACAGCCCATTCTTGAATTTTCTGGTTGTGTCGCTGCCTTCACCCACCTGCTGCTTAGGTGCGCATCTAGCGGCGGCCCAACCCGTTGGCTCGAAGGCCGGGAAGAGCTTACCCCAGGTGGGGCTGGTTGCCGATCGCTATCTCACCCGCCAGCGCTGGGCGCAGCTGCAGGCGGGTCCAGGCTCCGACGAAGATCCGGTCACTGTCAGTGATCTCCTGCCGCTCCCCCACCGGTATCGGATCGGAGGGCAGCGGCCTTCCCACGGCTGCCACATAGGTACCGTTGGCAGAATCCAGGTCTTCTACCCACCAGCGGTGACCATCGGTGCTGAACTGGCAGTGACGGCGCGACACCCCGCTATCGGCACCAGCATCAACATCGGGGGAAATTCTGCGGGAGGCTGAGGGACGCCCCACCAGCACGCTCATTTTCGTCAGCGGCACCACGACTGGAGCTGTCGGTGCGGGCATCGGATCGTCAGCCTCCTGGGAGTCGTACCACTCAGGGTCCACCCACATCTCCACCACCCAGCCTGGTCCACCACTTGCCGACACCGCGGTGGAGTTTGTTGCAACCGCGACCTCGCCCTCTTCCGCCACCTCAGGTGGCACCTGCTGGCCACGGGAGTCAGGTGGCATGGATAGCTCGCTAGATTCCGGCGCGGAAACCGAACCGCCTGGGTTCGCCAGCATTGGCTCCGCGGGCGTGGTCGGCGTCGGTTCGGGGGTTGTGCCCGTGGTGAAGTCGTAACCGCAGTTCTCGCAGAACAGTGCTAACGCTGCAGCAGCTGCGCCGCAATGAGGGCACTGCTGCGGTGTTGTCCCGGCTGGGCCGGGTTGCGCCCGGGGCTCTGGTGCGGCAGGAGCCGTGCCAACGGTTATCGGAGAGCCACAGATGTCGCAGTAGTCCACCTGCTGCGACACATGTCCTTGCGGGCAGACTGCGCTCACTTACCGACCCTGGTGGTTTTGGTGGAGGCAGTGTCCAATGCCATCTCATCCAACTTATCGGTATTGCGACGCAGCCTCACCGTGCCCTGGTCGACACTGTCGATATCGACCACCTTGCGCAGTCTGGAGGTCGCTTCCTCATTCCCGGTCTGAGCTGCGAGTTGCACCGCGCGACCAAGCTTGACCGTGGCGGTTGCCTCATCGCCAACAGCCTTGGCTGCCAAACCCTCCTGGATTGCGGTGGCGAGCTCTTCCTGGCCGGTGTAGTGAGCAACCTCGGGGCTGATCTGTGCCGTCAAGTTGGTGTCCTTGGACCACATTGCTTTCACCAGGCCCGAGGCCTGGACCTGGCCCCCCACCGCGATTTGGACGCGTGCCGCGAGCTGCTCCGAGCCGACTGGTTTCGACGCCACCCGAATCGCCACGTGATAGTCCCGGCTCTCATCACCCCAGCTGCCAGTAGGGAACGACCCGGTCAAGGCATTGACCGTTCGACGTTTCGACGTCAGGTCATTCAACGACGGCGATACCTGCCGCACAAACAGCAGCTGCGCGCCCTGCGGCGTCCAAACCTGGAGCGTGGCATCGGCCACACCGCGACTCTTGGAGGCACCCAACATCGCGGCAAAACTGCTCGCAATCTCCGACGGGTCCCGGATCAACTCGTCAGTGCCCGCCAGGGCCGAGGCAATCTCACGAACCTCCGAGACCTGATACCGCTGACCCACCCCTCGCGCATCACACACGAACCGACCTGCAAGAGCAGCAAGGGTGTTGCGCAACTGCTCCGGCGGTTCAGACTCATTCTTGCCGTCGGTGAGCAAAATGGCGTGGCGTTTCACCTGCGGTTCCAGGGTGGAGAACAGCTGATCGGACAGTTGCAGCCAAGTACTCATCGCGGTGCCACCGTCGGCGCGCATCATGCGGATCGCACGCTTGGCCTCGGCCCGCGCATTCGGCTCCATGCGCACCATTGCCATGCGCGCATTCGGGTAGGGGAAGACTCGCTGCGCGAGATGACTACCGGCAATGACGGCGAACCAGGTGCCGTCGTCGATCACGTCAACCGCCGCGGTTGCAGCCTGCTGAGCGGCCGCGAAACTAGCTCCAGCCATCGATCCCGAGGTATCGATCATGATGATCTCTGCCGAATCCTGCGCAGTCCCAGCAGCCGCGCCCGCACCGGTGGCACTGACCCGGACGATGGCGTGCACGTCCGTTCCACCCTCAGAGAGGAACTCGTTCTGGAACACCTCAGCAGTAAAACTCGCCATCATTTCTCCTTGCGGCACGGGTTACTACCGGAAGGGTACCTACTCGGTGACGACGCCGAGGCTCGCGGGAGGATCCCAGCGCAACAAGGCCACCGTGACGTTGTCCCTGCCACCCTGAGAATTCGCCCAGGAAACCATCGCGGTGGCCAAACCCACCGCCGTCGTGCCAGCACCGGGCGCATCCGCGTAGGCTCGCAGGACCTCGGCCAGGTCGGCGGGATCCGGGGCGTAGTTCCAAAGTCCATCGGTGCACAGCAACAACCATCCCGGCCGATCCATCACCGTGGTGTCGGTGCGGGGCTCCCTATCCGGAGCATCTGCTCCCAGCCAGTTGGTGATCGCATGGGCATGCGGCGCTTGCGAAATCTGCGCGGCGGGATGGCCCAGATCGATCATCTCCTGGGCCCAGGAGTCGTCATGGGTCAGCTGCTGGACCAGCCCCTGATCTGGTATCCAGTAAGCGCGGGAATCGCCTACCCAGGCCACGATCGCACGAGCGCCGTCAACAACAGCGGCAACGAAGGTGCATGACGGCGAATTCTCGCCTTCGGGTGGCACCTGCAACACGGCGGCGTTGGCACGCGAGGCGGCCGTGACCAGCCGGGCTGCCCAGTTCTTGGTCCGGGTGAGCGGCTCACCAACGATTTCCTCCGGGCCGCCAGGGGCGCCCTGCTGTAGGAAGCTCAGCGCGGCATCGACAGCGGCCATACTCGCCACATCGGAGACCGGAGCGCTGGAGACACCATCACACACCACCAGCATGGCCACGTCGCCCTGTCGCGCCAGCGCTAGGGCATCCTCGTTGCGGTGGTGGGCTACCCCTCGGTTGCAGACACCACCCAGATCGGGACCCGTTGCGCGGACAAAATGGTCGCGCTCCTTCTCAGCTACCGCGCCACATTGGCTGCAATAGTCATCCGCCGCGATCACTCCGCCACAATGCAGGCACGCCCGGGTACCGGAGAATGCCACCGTTGCCGCTGCAGCACGCGGGAGCGTCGCGTCGTCAGGTCCGGATCCATCCAGGCCCCGCAGCATGCGTCGACGCGCCGTCGATGGGATGGTCGTGTCGTCGACGGTGCCAAATTTGGGAGCTGCTGCATCCGCACCGGAATCCTGGCCATCGTCGGCCGCGGGCGTGATCGCCGGATCCGGGGCCACTGCGGTTCCACAACTCTCGCAGAACCCTGTCCCCGGTCGCAGTTTCGACCCGCATTCGACACACTGTTCCGGGATCTGAGGCAGCTCATGATCAGCTGTTGAGGTCACCACATACTCCAGTTCCGGACGGCGTTGGCACGAGCGATTAGCTCAAGTCGCTCATCACGGTTCTCAGCAAGCTTGGCCCGATCTCGGTACGCGGCCTCGATTGCATCCCGCAATGGTCGCTCCAGGACTTGAACACCACCAATAGTGCCCGCCGCACCCTGAACTGGCCACACGCCATGGACCTGCGCCAACGCGGCATCCCAGATGCGGATCCGTAGGTCTGCAGCGGCCGCCGGATCAACAGCGATACCATCCAAACTCTGAAACGCGTCGGCCAGGGCAGGAATCCCACCCGCTGAACTAACCAGGGCCTGTGCGCGTTGGAGCCGGGCTGCAGGGTAGGAGCTTCGAGTTGGCGCGACTAGATCCAGCGCCGCCAAGGCGCCGTCGACTTCACCACGATGGCGGCGAATCCGAGCAAGACCGAACGCTGCAGGCGCGGTGTAGTTCGCATCTGTGCGGGCGCAATTGAGGTAAAGCGACTCTGCGACCTGCCATTCACCAGCAAGTTCACAGGCGGTGGCCAGTGCCAACTTGGGTGCGAGTTCACCGGGGACCTGCCCATAGGTGGCATTGAACGCCGCGACCGCTGCATCGGCGTCCTCGGATGCTAACGCCGCCAGGCCACCCACCCACAGTGCACGCCACTCCCATGGATCCTTCTTGAGTATTTCCGCAGCAATATTTCGCACGAGTGGGATCTGCCGGGCGCTAAGGGCCGCATTCGCTCGGGCCAGCTCAACCTCGATGCTCCGTTCGGGTGCCGTCCCGAGGATCGTCAACCGATCCACCGGGTCAGCCACGTTTACCCCAGCAAGAAAACTGACCATCGGATCGCCAGGGTCGACCATCAGTCGGGGCAGTTCATTCCACCGCAATGGCCGTTCGGGCACGTCGACGGTCGGCGCCTCAAACAATGGTGAGGTAACCGCCGAGACCGCTGCTTGCTGACCACCCTTATCGATGGCCACTACTTCACGCAGCACTCCTAGCAGCTGCACCCGGAGCTCATCGATGCTGGCGAACCGATCGTCCGGGTCGAGCGCGCAGGCTTTGGCCAGCAACCGATAGAAGGAGTCGTATTTGCCGAACAATGGTGTTTGGTCAACCGGGGGCAACGAGGACACATAAGTGCTGGTATTGCCCCGGAAATTAAGCACGAGCGTGGCCAGGGTTCGACCGATGGTGTAAATGTCCGAGGCAGGGGTGGGCAACGCCTCCCCGACCTCTGGAGCCTGGTACCCCTTGGTCCCGAAAATCGCTGAGCTGGTGTCGTCGATTCGACGGACTCCACCAAGGTCGATCAGCTTGACCGTGCCACCGGACTGGATGATGTTGTCTGGTTTGAAGTCGCAGTAGACCAGGTCGCGGTCGTGCAGGTAGGAGAAGGCGGGGAGGACTTCCAGCACGTAGGCCAGCGCCTGATCGACTGGCAACGGGTTGATCGCTCCCCCGTTCTGGGCCTGCCGCTCCTTGAGGATCTGTTTCAGTGAGGTCCCACCCACGTATTCCATCACCGTGTAGCCGGCACCATGGTGGGTGACGAAGTTGTAGATCTCAACGATCAGGGGATGTTCCACCTCGGCCAGGAACTGACGTTCTGCAATCGCGGCCTCTACGGCATCGGGGTCGTCAGAATTGAGCAGACCTTTCAGGACCACCCATCGTCCAGACACGTTCCGGTCCCGGGCCAGGTAGATCCACCCCAGTCCACCGTGAGCCAATGCTCCGACAACTTCGTATTGCCCGGCCACCACGTCTCCGGGTTGCAGCGTCGGGTCGAAGTCATAGGCCGCACCGCAGGCGGGGCAAAAACCGGAAGTACGGCCCGGTACGCCTTCGTGGGTGCGTCCAACAGGCCCCGAACATGACGAACAGAAACGTTTCCGCTCAGGCACCTGCGCTTGCGCCATGACGGCCTGGAGTGGATCTGCCACCGGGGTGGGCGGGACCATGGTGAGCCCAGCTCCCAATCGGTGTGAGCGCAACCTGGTGGAACCGGTGCCCAATCGTCGTGTCGCCCTGGTGCCTACTCGTGCCGAACCGATCGCCGCCGAGGCCAGCCGGGCGGACGAAGTCCGGGTCGAGCCCCGTTGGACGGCAGGTTCGGATGCGCTTGCGGAAGCGTTCGGTGCCGGGGTGGATGCACGCGATCCGCATACATTGCACCAGCCGTCCTCGTAGCTGCCGACGCAGCCGGGTTCCCGGCAGGCTGCTGTGGTCACGAGGTCACCTCCGGTACGGACACGCCCCGTTGCTGGGGTGGCAGCAGCGGGGCTGCAAGGTATTCGTACTGTGCGACCAGGGCACCGGCCAGCTCCACGTCACATGGAACAGCATCAACGGCACTGAGTGCCTCGATTCCTCCTGCGCGCACAGTTGCCGAGGACGTGCGTCCGAACGCCTCTGCCTGTGCCTGTGCCTGTGCCAGCCGGTAGCGCAACGAGGCACGTGCTCGCAGTGGCGCGGCATACGCCGACTCCGCGGCTGCCATCGCTCGGGACGCGGCGTCTAACCGGTCGAGATAGGAGTCCACGCCCGGACGGTCGTGGGGCGGCTCCCCCAGCCGGGCTGCATCCGGGATTGCGAAACGCGGCGGATTGGCGATCTCTTTCTTACAGCGGGCCGCCAGTTGGAGCAGCGCAGGGCGCCTGCTGGCCAAGGTATCGCGCAGTTCCTGCGCGTGCTCACGATCCCGGCGCAACTCCCCTGACTTTGATGCGCCCACCAGCAGATCACGGTGAGTGCGGGCAACGTTCTCCTCAAGCTCGGCCAGCCGCCCGGTGATATCAGCCCCCCGTTCGGCTTCTAGCTGCAACCGTTGATGCCGGTCCGTCAAGCCCCGCACCAATCCCACCACCGCTGCCTCCGCCGCGTTGTCCACCAAGTCTTCGCAGCGCACCAGTTCCGCCCGCACTCGCCGCAACCGCGCCAGTAGATCGCTGGTTGCCGGGTCGATGGCCAATGCTTCGCGCAGCTGACCGATCAATGCATCGACCAGGCGCGCTCCCTCGGGCAGGGTGACGTCCAGCGCGCCGGCTCCGAGCCGACCCCAGATCAGTTCAGATATCCGCTCCCGCGCCACTGCATCAGCTCTGCCGGAATCCCATTGCGCCATCACTGCATCTGTTCGGGTTCGCAGCGCCTGCCACAACGCCATCGCCAACACCACATCCCGGGTATGGGTAGCGCCACTGGGACTTTGGGTAGCGAGTTCATCCAGCCGGTCCAGCTCGCCACGGCTGCGTTCGACCCAATGCAGCAGTTGCTCAAGGAACTCAATGAGTTCGACGGCGGTGGCAGCCCTCCCGAGCTGACCGGGCGGCTCCGGCAGCGCTAACGTGTTCGACCCTGTACCCACGGTCACCGCCCGTACACCGGTGCCGGTGGGATGGGGGCTGGGCCAAGATCGGCCAGCCAGCGGTCGTAGATCTGGGTCCAGGTCCCGTCGGCCATGATTTGTTCCAGCACCCCGTTGACGAAGATCACCATGTCCACATTCTCTGGCGGGATCCCGAGGCCGTACGGTTCATCGCTGATGGCCTCCCCTACGACGACGGCGTACGGATCCTGAGCGGCGAAGCCCGCCAGGATGGTGTCGTCGCCAGTGATGGCGTCAACTTGGCCCTGCTGGAAGAGTGCCAAACACTGGCTGTGGGTCGGCGCTGCTACTGCCTCCACCTCCGGAAACTCAGATAGCCGTTCCAAGGTGGTGGTGCCCGCGGGGGCACACACGCGTTGCCCGGCCAGGTCCGCCAGTCCCGCAGCTGTGGACCCCTGCGACACAAGAACCTTTTGACCGGAGTGGAAATACTCGGCGGAGAAGGCAATCTCCTGCCACCGCTGGCAGGTGATCGTGAAAGCCCGCGCTACCACGTCCACCTCGCCGCTGGTCAGGACGTCAATGCGTTGGGCAGAGGTGATGACTCGGAACTGTAACCGGTCAGGATCACCGAAAATCGCGCGCGCAATCTCCCGCAAGATATCGATATCAAAGCCTTCGATCTGGCCAGTAAACGGGTCGCGGGCACCCATGCGCAGAGTGTCCGCCGACACCCCCACCACCAACGCTCCATTGTTGTAAATGCGTTCCATGGTGCTGCCGGACGGCATCTGCCCAGCTCCCGGCAGCGGTTCCACCGGCGCATAAGACTGGACCGGGTTGGCACAGGTGGCCGACGTCGGACCACCCGTTTCGCCGCCGCTGTCGCCGGTTTCTGATGGAGTCTGCTCATCTGACCGGCCCAGATCGTCAGCGCCGCTACCCCAGGCGCACGCCCCCACCAACACCAACACCGCCAACACCGAGCTGAGGCCTGTCCATCCACGATGCCCACGAGTTCGGTTCACCGCGACTCCTCTCGCCGAGCTGCAAGCCCGCGCCACACAAGCACCATTGAAATCACACCTGTACCTGCCAGGGTCCACCCGGTCACCCCTGCCGACCGCGCGCCATTGTCCAACGTTCTGCGCAGCGTCTGTGCCTCATCCTCGATCGTCGTGTTGGCGGCTTCGGCGAAGGCGTGGAAAGCCGCAGAGGGTGTCCCGTCCTCGTCAGCCACTGCCAGGGCGAGGGCACCATCCCAATCGCCTGCGTCGTCCAGCTCGCGAATGTCGCGATGGGCGCTCATCCAGTCGAGTAGCAGATCGGCATGGCTGGGATGCGATTGCATGATCATCGCTAACGCCTGGTCGGTCAGGTCGATGAACTCTTGTTCATACTCGTGGCCAGAACCCCGCTTGATCAGTGTCAGCGATTCCAGCGAACGCGCCTGCGAGGCGAGCAGAGTTGCCTGAGCCAGGGCTAAGCCAGGCCGGTATTCGCTCAAGCGAGCATCGCGCGCGGCAGTGGCGGCTCCCCCAGCCACAGTCTGAGTGATGACAAGGGTCGCCAAAATGGCCAGAGTCATCCCAAAGAGCCCTCGGTTCAGGCGTCGACGAGTCATCCGAGCCAATTGCACCTGACACCAGATCAACACGGCGAGGGCCGCCACCATGACCAGCATGGCCAGCACCACCCAGTTGGTCGCCGCGAAGCCGCCGGCAGCATCCCCAGCCGCATCCTCTAGCACCAGGTCAAGCTGCGGCAGCATCTGTTCGCGCAGCAGGGTAGACCCTTGCTCCAGGTAGGCCGAACCCACCGGGAAGCCCTGCCGGTTGTTCACCCGTGCAGCCTCGATGAGACCCACATAGGTGGTGAGGTTGACGTTGAGTTCTTCGATGGTGCTTTGCTGAGTGTCTGCGCCAACCGCCAACTGTGCCAACAACGTCGCAGCGCGGGAGATGGCGGCGTCGTAGGCCTCGCGTGACTCCACCGGTTCCAACCCACCCACTAAGAACGCGTTGGTGGCAGCTCCGTCGGCTTCCAGCAGCGCAATGCCCAGCTTCATGACGTCCAAGACCCGTTCCGAATCCTGGGATGCACGAGCCAAGCCGGATGCTTGCCGGGCTCCGGCGAACAGACCTATAGCACCAACCATGACCGAAACGACCATGGCGATCAACGAAATCTGCCGGATGCGTCGCGCCCACTGCACGCCAGCAGGTCGCGATGGGGCGGGTGCTGGCGACGGAGGTAGGACCGCCGCACCTGGTGCGCTCACGCCTGCTCCTTTTCGTCGTTACCCGAGCCCTCATCAGCGACGTGATCAACCGGATCGCCCGCTGGCAGCACCGAATCGGCGGTGCTGCCAGCTGCATGCTCACCGTCGTCTGTCGCGGAGCCGTCTTCAGACGGCTCCGGGACTAGGTCGCTGGGAACCAGGGCGCGCAATTGCTCCAGGCTGGGCTGGTCCACCCCCCGCAACCGCCAGGCATGCCGCATGATGGCGGCGTCGAGAAGGTTGCGCACGAACCTGGCGTTGCCGAAAGAAGAATCTCGAAGCTGAATCGAGCAGATCTCCCGTACTCGCTGCAATGCCGTTTCGGTAGGTTCAAAGTCTGCTGCCCGAGCCATTGACTCGAAGATCGAACACAGCTCAGCGTCGGTGTAGTCCTCAAACTCGATCGTCGTGGAGAATCGGGACTTGAGGCCCGGGTTGGCGGCCACGAATTCAGCCATGGGCAGCGGGTAGCCGGCCACGATCACGACCAGGTCCTCTCGATGGTCCTCCATCTCCTTCACCAGGGTGTTTACCGCCTCCTGGCCGTAGCTATCAGCCCCACTGGCACCCTTGGTCTCGGTGAGGGCGTACGCCTCATCGACGAACAGCACCCCGCCGATTGCCTCCGCCACCACCTCCGCCGTCTTGATGGCGGTTTGACCCAGGAAGCCCGCCACCAGTTCGGACCGATCGACCTCGACCAGGTGCCCGCTGGAGAGCAAGCCCAAAGCCCGGTAGATACCCGCTATCAGGCGGGCAACCGTCGTCTTGCCGGTGCCCGGATTCCCGACGAAGACCAAGTGCCGGGTCATCGTCGGGCTAGTCAGGCCCGCGTCAACCCGCAACTGCTCCACCCGGAGCATTTCCACCTGACGGCGGACCTGCGATTTGACCGTTCCGAGGCCCGTGAGTGCATCCAGTTCATCCAGCAATTCGGCCAATGTTGCCGGGGCCTGCTCCGAGGCCTGCGCTGGCTCCGGTTGTGTGGCTGCCACCTCAGCATCAGCAACAGCGGCCGCCGGGCCCGGTGCAGCGGCCCCGGCCGCAGTCGCAGCAGGCTCGGAACTGGATTGGTTGGTGGTCAGGGCCGCCAGGATCGACTCCAGGCTCGGGAGCTCAGGCTCGCCCTCTTGACTAACATTCAGTGCGCGCAGGTCTGGGCCTGGTCCAGCTGCCAGTAACTGGGAGAGGGCGCTGGCTCCAGGCGCTTCGGGCTGGGGTCCTATCCTGCTTGGTGCAGCGTGGCCCGTGATTGATCCAAGTTGTACGGCGATGGTTGCCGCTGCTCGCGGGGCTACGTGCGGTCCCGGCTCTCCCAGCTGGGCGGCCGCCCGAATAACCTCCGCGAGGGCCTGGGCATAGCTACGTGCGCCAGCACCGGCCCCAAGCAACGCCAGTGTGTCGGTGGGGCTGCTGCGCCAGCGTCGTCCAGCAGATGCGGCAGCGAAGAACTCGGTGAGCTCGGTACCCCCAGTTTGGGCTAACCACTCTTGAGGTGCACCAGGGGCCGACTCAGCCACGGCGGCAGATAGTCGTTCGCCCTCGGTTCGTGCGACCGATTCGGCTATTCCAGCTTGCACTCCTGCTTGCGCGAGGCGGCTCAAAGCTTGCGCGAGGGTCGTGGTGGTCATGAGGTTCCCGGTTGTGTCAGGCCAGAGGAGGTGAACTTTTGCTCGAGGAAGGCACCATGGGCGATGAGAGCGTTGGCATCCTGGCGCGATACGGCGTCGGAAATCTGGGTGAGAGTCGAGCCCAGCAGGTCCAGTTGGTCAACCAGCAGCATCAAGGACGTCTTGCCGTCGGCTACCACCCGGGTGTCGGCAAAGCTTCGAGGCAAACGCAGATAGGCGCCCACTGCCTCCGGCAGGTAGCTGGTGGCAGTGGCAACGACGGTGTGCGCCTGTTGGCTGCCCATTCCTAGTCGGTCTAGTCGTGGCACCATATCGGCCACGGTGCTGGCGATGCGTTCTACCCGTGCACCGACGGCCGGTGGCACCGTTCCCGCCACTTGTGCGCGCACCCGATCCACCGAGGCCAGGATGTCCTCGCCTGTGGGTGCAGGTGGCAAATCGGGCAGCTCAATGTCGGGCCGGCCCCGCAACCGCCGACCGAGATCTTCCCACCACCCCATGCCAGGTCAGCGACGATCTGGGCCAGGACGGCCCAGGCTCAGGCCATCCACATCAAGGTCGGATCCGGTGAGTTCGGCGCGCTCTGAGTGCCGGCTGCGCTCAAGATAGTCAGCTGCCTTGTTCGTTTCATCCTGGAGCACGCCCACCGTTTTGGCCATGGAATCCAATGCAGACACCTTGAAGCTGGCAATGGAATCCAATGTCAGGTAGATGTTGGCGAACGCCTGCTGCAGCTCGTCGATACCCACCGATGCGCTGGCCGCCTGCTGTTGGATGTCGGCAGAGTTGTCTGCCAGCATCTTTGAGGTGGCGACGATCATGTTCGACGTCGTGCTGTTCAGTGCCGTGATCTGATCCAATACCAGCTTCTGGTTAGCCAAGGCCTGCGCGACGATGACGGCAGTGCGAAGTGCTGACAGCGTGGTAGTCGTCGCACGGTCGACGCCCTTGATGAGTTCCAGGTTGTTCTTGATGATGATGTCCATCGCCAGATAGCCCTGAATCGAGACCGCGAGCTGTGTCAACAGGTCCTGGTGCTTTTGACGAACGTAGAACAGGACATCCTCTCGCAGCGCTTTCGCCCGCTCCGGATCGGAGGCCTCCACCTGCGCGATGGTGGCCGATAGCTGGGTGTCGATGCGTTCGGCCATGTAGATGTACTGGTTGAGCCGACCCATGGTGTCCCACAGGTTCCGCTTTTCCAGGTTGAGCGCAGCGTTGTCCTTGCGCAGCTCGTCCTGACCGTTGTACAACGCCCGGATGATGGCGTCGAGCTGATCCTGGGAGGACTCGTATCGCCGAAAGTAGTCGGTGAGCTTGTCTCCGAACGGAATAAAGCCCAGAATTTTGCGGCCGATGCTCGCTTCGCTGGGGTCGAGGTCCTCGACCATCCGCCGCAACGCAACCAGCGACTGACCAACGGTGCCCGATTCGGACAGGCCCCCGCTCTTGATCTCTTTGACCGGGGTTGCCAGCAGCCGATTCGATACCGAGGCCGCCCGGCGGATGTCCTCATCGCCCATGGTCCGAACCGAATCGGCTTGGACTGAGTACTCCGGCGACTTGGTGTCGGCGGCCAGCAGTGTTTCTAGGTAGGAATCAGCCTTGGCTGACAAGGCTTCCACCATTTCTGGATCGACCTTGGGCGCCATCGCGGGAGCTTGTGTGGCTGGCACCGCGGCTACCGGTTCCGGCGCCGACAGTGCCAGGAAGTCTTCCGCCTCGGGCGGTTCCAACGGAGCGGCAGCAGCAGCAGTTGCGTCAGTCATGCGATGTCCTCAAGTTCTGGAACAGGTGCCTAGGTCAGGTCAAATCTACGGCAGGCAGATGCCTATCAGGTATACCTCTGTGAACCAAGTACCACTACCGGCCTATCACCGGTGCCCACCGGTGCGCCGACTGGCGCAGGGCCAGGCCAAGGACACTAGGCCGCACCTGTTCTCTGGCTGCGTTCGGTTGCGACAACGGCTACGTCGAATCGCTCACCGCGCGACCTTTCGACGAACGCCTGAGCATCAACACCTGCTGGAGCTGGGGTCTGGCCAAGGGGAATGACCGATTCTCATT
>JBKEBC010000080.1:0-6092 GCA_047972965.1 Beutenbergiaceae bacterium
GACCACGTCCGAGACCTGGTGGCGCGTCCGATCCTCGTCGACGCCCGGAACCGGTTGAACGCGCAACGGTGGCATCGGGCGGGGTGGACCATCCGCGGGATCGGGCGTCCCCGGCTGACAGTGCTGCCCGGGCCGGCGGTCCAGCAGTTCGGTTCGCAGATGACGAGCTCCCCGCTGGCAGTTGCAGGCTGACACTACGAGCCGCACAGGAGCACGATCATGAGGCAGCCGGAGGCAGCGGAATCGGTGCCCGTCGATAACGGAGCACGCCTGCCATGTGTCCTAGAGCCCAGGCCATGTCCAGCAGCCACGCGGGTCGCTGGGACCGAAGGTAGCGGAAATCTCGCGTAACCAAGTACACCATCCAGCGCAGATCCCGCCGCAGACGAGGACGCGTCACCTGATCAGCGTATCTATAGGCGAGTTGCGCCGCCGAGCGGCCATACCAGTAACGCTGCCTCAGGGTAGCTCGCAGTGTTGCCCGCTGGCGATAGTGCAGAATCGCTTCGGGCACGAAGGCTACCGAATAGCCAGCGTGCTGGGCGCGCCAACAGAAGTCGACCTCCTCATGGCCGCCGACGAACCACTCGTCGAACGCCCCCACGGCAGCCACAACCTCCTTGCGAACCCCCAGATTCCCACCCGGAATGTAGGGCAGGTATTTCTCTGCACGGGGCAACTCAGTCTGCGCGACTTGTTCCCCATGCCACGCCAGCACTGCGGGAGGGTTGATCTCACGCAGCTCGAAACGACCGCCCACCAACGCGTCCTTCTTGAGTCCCTGATGTAGGGCTTCAACCCACCCGGGCTCGATGAGGTCGTCCCCGTCGACAATCAAGATGTGCGATCCCCGCGCTGCAGCGATCCCCACGTTGCGGGCATATGATACGCCCGCACGATCCGGGGCAGACACCACCCGCACATCGGCATTCGAGCGTCGAAATCGGCGAACCCGCTCGGCCGTACCGTCGGTGGAATTGTTGTCTGCCACGACCACCTCGAAGGGTACTGAGACGGTTTCAGCGTCCAGCCGGTCCAACTGGTCAATCAACAACGCTCCGCCATTGTGTGTCGGCACCACCACGCTCACCACAACACGTGCGTCAACTTCCCCACTCACTCTGGTCCTTTCGAGTGCTCTGCTCCTTCGAGTGCAGGCGCGCCGCTGACGGCTTGCCGTACACTGCCGCCACGGCGCTGGCGAACTTCTGGTATCCATAACGATCTGCGGCTACCGCCTGTGCCGCTGCTGCCGCTTCTCGATCCGGGGCATTCAAGGCCTGGACCACTCCCGCGGCGAAGGTGGCGGCATCATCGGTGAGTGCGACGAAGAGTTCGGGGCCACCGATCCCTTCGGCTCCTACCGTGGTGGTCACGATCGGAACGCCAGCCAAGAGCGCCTCCACCACCTTGAACTTGACACCCGCACCATGGTGAAGAGGAACCACCACGACCGAGCTTCCTGCGTAGACGCCGTCCAGATCATCCACGAATCCAGCCAGTTCCACACCCGACACTAGGCCTACCATGCGTTGCAATTCCGCAGAGGCCCCGGCCCCCACCACGGTGAGCCTCGCCGTGGGAACCTCGGATCGAACCCGCGGCCAGATGTCCGTGACCAGCCACCGAACTGCTGCGTCATTCTCCGGGCGAGTCAGCGGGCCGACGAAAGTGGCGACAGGTGTTGTCGGTGGCGTCCACGTTGGTGGATCACCGAACCCGAGCGGTGGATCGACGACACGAATCGGGGCGCGCACCCCAGCACGCGCCAGGAGATCGGCATCCTTTGCGGAGAAGGTCACCACTTGGTCCGAAGCGTTCGCCCCCCTGCGTTCGCTAGACCGCTGCCACCAGGTTTGCAGGGTCAATTTCATCCGCTCGATGCCCCTGGCGCCCCGCGCCATGCGTCCGAAGCGCTGCTCCAGGACATCGTGATAGGTCGAGACGATCCGCGCGCGTGGGTTGATCCGGCGGAACCAGGCCGCAGCTTTCGCGTAGTCGGGCCATTGGAGATCGATGAGATCAGCAGTCTCAACCAGCTCACGCAACTCAGGAACCTGTGCCAAGTCGTACAGCAGCGGGATGTTAGGGCCGGCCGGATCAAACCGCTGAGCAATCATCTGCAGCCGGTGGGCGATCCGGTAGCCCCACCGTTCTCTCCCGTGACTTTGGCGAGCCGGTCCGAGAAGCGCGTACCTCCCGAGCGGATCATCCTCCGCCACGGTCCGGTTGGCCGGCCCGTCAGGAACGACCGTGACAAGGTCGTGGCTAGCCTGGAGCTCCTCGGCCAGCACACTGACGTAGCGGCCGCCAGCATGCTGAGGTCGGTGCGTGGGGAGCGAAAGCGACACCATCAGGAGGCGCCGACCCGGGGTATTCCTCTGCCACTGCGGCCACGGCGATGACGCCGGGGGCGGTGCCCCCTGAGCAGAACGGCACGACTCCAGGGCGGCATCGGCCCAAGCACCCCAGTTCAACGAGCTTTCGTGTGCCGCACGTGCTGCCCGACCGAGCGCTGCCCGATGCGCCGGGTCCGCCAGGATGGCGAGCACCTCTGCAACATCAGTCGCGGATGCCTCCGGTGTGACGAGATAACCTGTGACCCGATCCGTCACTATCGTTTCCACGCCACCGGTCCTGCGAGCAACGACTGGAAGACCAAAGGCGGCAGCGTCAGTCAGAACCACGCCAGCAGCGCTGCTGCGAGCCAATTCAATAACCACGTCACAGCGCTCATACTCCGCCGCCATCTGTTGCCGATCCAAGCGACCCGGCCGACGGACCCAGCCCGGGAGATCGTCCGGCACACTCCCTACCACCGTCAACTCCACAGCAACACCGCGCTGCCGCGCTGCGGACGCTGCGGCAAGCACGTCCGGACCGCCCTTGCGTTCCCAATCAGAGGCCACCATGAGCAAGCGGAGGCAATCGTGGCCATGATCTGGTCGTGGCCACACGCTGGGAGCGGTGGCGGGACCGAACGGCGCCACCGTAATCGTCTCGGGTTCAATGCCGTCATCACGGATCAGAGCGTCACGCGCCCACGCGGTCGCCGCCACCGTCCAACTGGCCCGGCGTGAGGAGAGGTCAGCCTGCACCCGCGCCTGCACAGCAGAGAGCGGGTTGAGGTTCGAGAAGATCGGGTAGTACTCGCGGATCGCTGTGAAAGTGGTGTCCGAAACATGCACCACGGGCGCTGGGTAGCAGAGCAGTGCCACATCCTGGGATGCAGCCACCGCGAGCACCACGTCAGGACGAATGTGACGTAGCCGTTCCCGGACAACACGGGCATGGCGCGCGGCAGTCGGCAATGCATGCCCGGTGAGGTATCGACCCCACTGCCCATCCAGAAGCCGGCAGAGCGCCCGGTCGATGAAGGCATCACCAATGCCATTGGTTTCCACAGGAATCACCTCGGCACGCTCTCCCAGCGCGGCATACATTGGTGCGATCACACCCGACCACGAGGCTGTCGAGGCTACCGACCACGGCGTGAGAAACGCGATCCTCATATCCCCCCTCTGCTGGCCGGATCATGCAGACACTAGCAAGATATTGCAGCAGGCAGCAGGGGCTGCACCTCTTGTCACCCGCGCGCGGTTCCATCCGCAGAGGACAACTCAGCTAGTGTGCCTATGTGATGCGTCCCGATCCGCGGCTGTCCCTGATATTCACCAGGCGCGCCAAGATCCAATTCGCTCTGGCGTTTGTGGGATCAGTTGCCGTGGCCATGCTCGAGGTCGCCGGGGTGATGGCGACGCTACCGCTCATGCTGCTCCTTGCCGGAGGTACGACAGCCACCGAACCCCTCCGGACACTGTCGACGCTGGTGGGCGACCCGCCTCCTGATCAGTTCGCCGTGATGCTGGCGGTGCTCATCTTTCTGGCCTTCTCCTTGAAAGCAGTCTTCACAATCTTGTTCCGCTGGTGGATGAGCAAGATGGTCGCTCGGCAACAGGTAGAGACCTCGGTAGGTATCCTGCGCTACTACATCCGCATGCCCTACATCAACCACGTCGAGCGGGGCACGTCCGACCTGATCGCCCGGGCGGGCGACGTGGTGGCCCGCTTCTACAACCAGGTGGTTATGGCCATCCTGAACGTAGCGACCGAGACCATTACCATCCTCATGATCACGACCGGGTTGATCCTGGCCGCCCCGGGCCCCACCCTCGCCCTCATCGCCTACTTCGCTCTCGTCGCAGGCGGGTTCCAGTGGGTCCTCAGGCGCCGGGTATCCCATCTCGGCGAAGAGTTCACTGAACTGGCCGTTGAAGGATACCGAACGAGTTTTCAGATCTTCCATGGCATCAAGGAAATCAAGCTCCGGGGCAGCGCAGATTGGTTCATCGAACAGTCTCGAATCGCACGACAGCGCATGACCGACAACCTGAGGTTGAGCAACCTCTACGGTGAACTCCCCAAGTACGTGTTGGAGCTTGTCTTCATCACAGGCATTGCGGTTGCCACGGTCCTGATCTTCGCTAGTTCGAATGCGCAGGAGGGAATCGGCATTTTAGCCATGTTCGTGGCCGCAGGTTTTCGCATTCTCCCGAGCGCCACCAGGATGATGGCCGGACTCAACGCTGTCCGGGTGGGGAAACCGAGCATCGAGATGGTCCTGTCCGAGGTTGAACTCGCAGCCGCGTACGAGCAGGATGCCAAGGACGCTGAACATCAGGATCCAGACATCCTGTCTTACACCAAGGAGCTCACCTTAGAGCATCTCGCGTTCCGCTACCCCACCAGCGACGCCGATGTTCTATCCGACATCAACCTGACAATTCCGCGGGGGACCACGGTGGGATTCGTCGGTGGCAGCGGCGCTGGAAAGACCACCTTGATCGATCTCGTCCTCGGGCTCCATGAACCGACCTCCGGGCGCATTCTGGTAGATGGCGTTGAGATCGCCGCGCATCTGCGTACCTGGCAACAGCGCCTCTCCATGGTTCCCCAGGATGTCTACCTCATCGACGGTACGCTGCGGCAGAACATCGCGTTCGGCGAGGATCCGAGCACCATCGATGACGCGCGGATCGAAGAGACTATCCAGATGGCCCAGTTGGCCCAAATCATCGCCGATCTTCCCGCGGGACTTGACTCAGAGGTCGGCGAGCGAGGCGGTCGTTTGTCCGGTGGCCAGCGCCAACGGATCGGCATCGCCCGCGCTCTCTATCGCAATCCCCAACTCCTCGTACTCGACGAGGCAACATCAGCACTCGACAACCTGACTGAGCACCGCATCTCGAGCACGATTGCTGGGCTTTCGGGCAACACGACGGTGCTGATCGTGGCACATCGGTTGTCCACGGTTCGCAACTGTGACCAGGTCGTGTACATGAGTGAGGGGAAGATTGAGGCAAGCGGAACCTTTGACGAGGTGCGCCGGGCCAGCCCCGAGTTCGCCCACCTGGTAAAACTCGGCTCCCTCGAGCCCGCAAGCCTTGACACCGCGTGAGGCTGAGCCATCGAGATCCTCGCCGAGCCCGGCCTCCCCTCAGTCCACAATCGTCGCACGGCCAGCTTGCCGTGCCGCAGCAAGCCCATCCCGCATGGCCTGGATTTTCTCCGCCGAATGCCCTGTCCAGTCGGTGACCTCACCGGTGATCCGCAACGGTTCGAGGCTCCGATAGGAAAGGGTCGGATTCCCCGGAAACCGCTTGTCGGTGACGTTGGGATCGTCGACGTACTCCCCAGTCGGCTCAACGACGTAGATCCGGGGTGGCCCGTCTCCGGTAGCCAGTTCGGCACCCCAGACCGCTGCATCCAGAGTCTGGGTGAAGTACACATGCCGCAACGGGGTCTGGCGGAAGTTGGAAGCGTACCCGGGCAAAATCTTGTCCCCCGAACTCAGGTCGGCCCGGGTTCCGTGCAGGAACTCCCCTGTCGGATAGGGCACGAATTGAACCGGTACGCCAGCGTCTACCTTCCCCACGCTCCCAGTCTGCCACTGGTCCCCTTGTGCTCACCCCGTTACTTTCTTCGTAGCCCTGATGGAGGGATCCTGAGGGGTGACGGCCTGCAGGGCCTGGCATGATCCCTGCCCCCTGTCCTTGATGATCTGGGGGGTGTTGTCACCGGGTCTGGTTGGT
>JBKEBC010000083.1:0-8079 GCA_047972965.1 Beutenbergiaceae bacterium
CGGCCACGGTCAGCGACACGCCGAAGTTCTCGATGTAGTACAGCGGCAGCCATGCCGACAGTGCTACATAGGCGCCGAAGACGGCGACGTAGTACAGGCTGAATCGCCACACCCGCAGTTCCCGCATAGGGGCGAGCATCTCCTTGATGCTCTTGCTGGAGCCGGGTATGCGGTCCTGGGTCGGAGTGCTGAACCAGGTGAGCACGGCCATGATGATGAGTAGGACGCCGTACACGACCGGGATGAGGCGCCAGCCGCCTTGGATGCCGAGAATGAAGGTGGCCCCAGCGGTCGCCGCGATGATCGGTGGTCCGATCAGCTTGGTCACGGACGCGCCAACGTTGCCCGCCCCGAAAAACCCGAGCGCGAATCCTTGCCGTTCCCTGGGCGCCCAGGCAGCGTTCCAGGCGATACCGACCGAGAACGAGTTCCCAGCGAAGCCGACCAGGAACGCCATCACCAGCAACATCGGGTAGCTGGCAGCGACGCTGATGGCGAATGCGGGGATCGCCACCAACGCCAGCATGGCAGTCATGACTTTGCGGCCACCGATCCGGTCGGCCAGCATTCCAGCTGGCAGTCGCCACAGTGAGCCGTTGAGGACGGCGACAGCGGAAATCCAGCTAAGTTGCGTGTCCGTCAGCCCGAACTCATCGGCAATCGGCTTGCCCAGAATTCCGAACATCAGCCAGACCGCGAACATCAGTGTGAATGCGATGGTCGATAGCCACAGGACCCGGTTCGCTGCGGGTGTGGTGGAGGAGGCTGATTGCGCTGTCAACGACCTGCTCATGCATACTCCAAGAAAAAATGATCGCAGTCCTGTCAATTGCTGGATCGGTCCTTGAGGCTAGACCGAATTCCAGGCCGCCGTCACCGAAGTGTGACGTACGCCAAACCGCATGATTTCAACGTATATCGCATGTTTTTCAGAGAGTATTAGGACCGAAGTCCCGGGTCTTTGTTCGTGTTGCACGGGTCGCTGAAATAGCACTAGATTGGAGGAGCGTGATCCTCTAAATTAGGAAAGGCTGTAGTTGTGGAAAAGACCGCTGGCGCAGTAGGTGTCACAGTCCTTTCCAGCCCAGTACGGCGGCGGATCATGGACTACCTTGCCAACTTGCCGATCCTGACGCCGGTCGGAGGTGGGGCGGTGCGAGCGGACGGAGCCAGCGCAGCCGAGCTGGCCGATCTGCTGGATCTGCATGTCACCACGGTGCGGTTCCACTTGGATCAACTCGTCAGCGTGGGCTTGCTGCAGACCAGCGATCGTCGGGGCGATGGAGCCGGACGACCTCGCAAGATGTACGCGGTGACCCAATCGCGCGTCGAGCCTTCGACCTCATCGACCGATTCCTATCTGGCGTTGGCCGGGATCCTCGCCGACTCCTTCGGCACCGATCCAGAGCATCCGCAGACTCCTGAGGAGGCGGGGATGCAGTGGGCGCACGAAAATGTGCCGGCCTCATCCTCCGATCCTGCTCAGACGCCCGGCCAATGGCTCGGCCGGATCGGCGAACTTGTTGATGCGCTGGAGGATTGGGGGTATACCCCCAACGTCGCGACCCGCGAGGGAGGGCGACGGGTCGAGGTCACCTTGGTGGACTGCCCGTTCCTGGCGTTGGCTTCCACCCATCCCGATGTGGTCTGCGGCATCCACCGCGGGCTGATGCGCGGCACCCTCGATCAGCTCGGTGAAGACGATGTCGATATCAGCCTGGAGCCACTGGTCGGACCAGCCACCTGCCTTGCTCACATTACTTCTCACCGACTGTTCACTGAGTCAACCTCCCGGAGGACTAGATGACGCCCGCACACCCACCCGCAACGCTCGACGGCCCCCTGAGCCAGGCGTTGGTTGGCACCCGACGGTTCTTTAGTTCCGCCGATGTCTCCGACGATGGCCGCTCGATGTTCCTGGAAGGGGGCCGATCGGGTGACTCGTTCTACCGGGACCGGTGGAGCCATGACAAGGAAGTGCGCTCCACCCACGGTGTCAACTGCACCGGATCATGCTCCTGGAAGGTGTACGTCAAGGACGGAATTATCACCTGGGAGGCTCAGCAAACCGACTACCCCTCGGCTGGGCCGGATAAGCCCGAATACGAACCACGCGGCTGCCCCCGTGGTGCCTCGTTCTCCTGGTACACCTACTCGCCCACCCGGGTGCGCTACCCGTACGTGCGTGGTGTTCTCATCGACATGTTCCGCAAGGCCAAGGCCGCCTACGGCGACCCGGTGGTGGCCTGGGGATCCATCGTGCAGGACCCAGACCAGGCCAAGGCCTACAAGTCCGCCCGTGGCAAGGGTGGCCTGGTCCGTTCCAGCTGGCCAGAAGTGACAGAACTGCTGGCGGCGGCGTTCGTCTACACCATCAAGCGGTGGGGCCCCGACCGCATTGCCGGGTTCTCGCCGATTCCGGCCATGTCTCCGGTGTCCTATTCCTCCGGGGCGAGGTTCCATGAGCTCATCGGCGCACCCATGCTCTCCTTCTATGACTGGTACGCCGACCTGCCCAACGCTTCCCCGCAGATGTTCGGTGACCAGACCGATGTTCCTGAATCCGGAGACTGGTGGGACGCGGGCTACCTGATGATGTGGGGTTCCAACGTCCCGCTCACCCGTACCCCGGACGCACACTGGATGACCGAGGCCCGTTACCGCGGCCAGAAGGTCGTTGCCGTCGCACCCGACTATGCCGAGAACGTCAAGTTCGCCGACGAGTGGGTTGCCAGCGCTCCCGGAACAGATGCTGCGCTCGCCATGGGTATGGGGCACGTCATCCTGAAGGAGTACTTCGCCCAGCAGCAGGTCGACTTCTTCGTCGACTACAACCAGCGCTTCACCGACCTGCCCATGTTGGTTGCGCTGAAGGAGGGCGAAGACGGCAGCTACCTGCCAGATAAGTTTGTCGTCGCCGGTGATCTCGACGTGGCCGAATCCACGTCAGAGAATGCCATGTTCAAGACCACGGTCATCGATGAGGTCACCGACCAGGTCGTGGTACCGAACGGTTCGCTCGGCCACCGCTACGGCGACGAAGGCCTGGGAAAGTGGAACCTGAACCTGGGCGACATCAAGCCTCGACTGAGCTTGCTGGCCGATGGTGTGGATTCTGTGCTGGTGACCCTGCCCCGATTCGACAACGTCGAAGGCAGTATGCGAAGTGAGCAGCGCGGAGTTCCGGTACGCAAGGTCGCAGGCCGATGGGTCACGACCGTGCTCGACCTCATGTTCGCGCACTACGGGGTGCAGCGTGAGGGCTTGCCCGGAACGTGGCCGGAGAGCCTGGAAGACCCATCGGTTCCAGCCACCCCGGGCTGGGCTTCGGAGATCACCGGTGTCCCCGCCGAGCAGATCATCCGCATCGGCCGGGAATGGGCGCAGAACTCCATCGACACCCACGGTCGCGGCCTGATCCTCATGGGCGCTGGCACCAACCACTGGTACCACTCCGACCAGATCTACCGCGCCATGCTGGTCTTGACGTCGATAACCGGCTGCCAGGGGCGCAATGGTGGCGGGTGGGCACACTACGTGGGCCAGGAGAAAGTCCGGCCGATCATGGGTTTCCAGCACATGGCGTTCGGCCTGGACTGGATTCGCCCACCCAGGCACATGAACCAGACCGCCTACTGGTACGTGAATACCTCGCAATACCGTTATGACACCTTTACCGCTGATGACATCAACGGTGACACCGGCGGCTTCGCAGGTAAGACCACGATGGACCTGCTGGCACAGTCGGTCCGGCTGGGATGGACGCCGTCCTACCCGCAGTTCAACCGCAGCTCGCTGGCAGTCTCCGATGAGGCTGCTGCGGCTGGCATTCCCGCTGCGCAGTACGTGGCACAGCAGCTCAAGAGCGGTGACCTGAAGTTCGCCGTCGAAGATCCCGAAGCCGAAGAGAACTTCCCCCGGGTGCTGTCGTTGTGGCGATCCAACCTGATGGGATCTTCCGCCAAAGGCAACGAGTACTTCCTCAAGCACTTGCTAGGGACCACTCACGCAGTACGGGCCAGCGAAGCCGCTCCCGACCAACGCCCCAACGATGTTGCCTGGCCAGATGAGGCACCCACGGGCAAGCTAGACCTGATGGTCACGCTCGACTTCCGGATGACCAGCTCGACGCTGCTATCCGACGTGGTGCTTCCGGCAGCCACCTGGTACGAGAAGCACGACCTGTCCACCACCGATATGCACCCCTACGTGCACTCGTTCAACCCAGCGATCCAGCCGCCCTGGGAGTCCAAGAGCGACTGGGAGACCTGGAAGGAGATCGCCAAGAAGTTCTCGGAGCTGGCCCTCGATCACCTGGGTACCCGCAAGGACGTCGTCGCCAAGCCGCTGTGGCACGACACCCCCGAGGCCATGGCAACACCGCATGGCGCTGTGCTGGACTGGAAGAAGGGGGAGTGCGAACCGGTACCCGGCAAGACGTTGCCGGTGCTAGCGGAGGTGGAACGCCCCTACCCCCACACCTATGAGCGGATGACCGCCATCGGTCCGCTGATGGAGAAAGCTGGGATGCTCACCAAGGGTGTCGCCTATGACGTCAAGCGGGAGATCAACCTGCTACGCAAACGCAACGGCACCGTAGAAAGCGGATCGGCAACCGGCCAGCCCAAGATGGAAACCGACATCCATGTGGCCGAAGCGATCATGCACCTATCGGCCACCTGCAATGGCCACCTGGCCACTCAGGGCTTCAAGTTCCTGGAGAAGCGCACCGGTACCGAATTGGCTGATCTGGCCGCTGAGAGCGAAGGCAAGCAGATCGCCTTCGCTGATACCCAGAACGCGCCGGTACCAGTGATCACCTCCCCTGAATGGTCTGGAAGTGAGGCCGGTGGTCGCCGGTACTCGCCATTCACGATCAATGTCGAACGATCCAAGCCGTTCCATACCCTGACCGGTCGGCAGCAGTTCTATCTGGATCACGATTGGGTGCAATCGATCGGGGACATGCTCCCGACGTACCGACCACCGTTGAATATGACCCGGTTGTTCGGTGAGGAACGGGTGGGCCAGACCACCGAGCTCGGCGTCTCCGTGCGCTACCTCACCCCGCACAGCAAATGGTCGATCCACTCCGAGTACCAGGACAACCTGTACATGCTTTCGCTCTCGCGTGGCGGTCAGAGCATCTGGATGTCGGACCGGGACGCCGAGAAGATCGGCATCAAGGACAACGACTGGATCGAAGCGGTCAACCGCAACGGCGTGGTCGCCTGCCGCGCGATTGTTTCGCACCGGATGCCCGAGGGCACGGTGTACATGCACCATGCCCAGGACCGCCTCATCGACGTACCGCTGACCGAGACCGACAACCAACGCGGTGGTATCCACAACAGCCTGACCCGCATCCTGCTCAAGCCCAGTCACATCATTGGTGGGTACGCCCAGCTGGCGTACTTCTTCAACTACATCGGACCGACCGGTACCAACCGGGACGAAGTCACGATGATCCGCAAGCGGACCGCTCCGGTGCGGTACAACTGACGAGGAGCGAATCATGAAAATCATGGCCCAAATGGCAATGGTGATGAACCTGGACAAGTGCATCGGGTGCCACACCTGTTCGGTCACCTGCAAGCAGGCATGGACCAACCGGCAAGGAACCGAGTACGTCTGGTTCAACAATGTGGAGACCCGGCCCGGGCTGGGCTACCCACGCCGCTACCAGGATCAGGAAGAGTGGAAGGGTGGCTGGGTTCGAGACTCCAAAGGCAGGCTCAAGCTCAAGGCCGGTGGTCGGCTGAAGAAGCTGGCGACCATCTTCTCCAATCCGAAGATGCCCTCGATCCAGGACTACTACGAGCCTTGGACTTACGACTACGAGACTCTGATCAATGCTCCGGCGCAAAAGCACTTCCCGGTCGCTCAGCCGCATTCGCAGATCTCCGGCAAGCCGATGGCAGTGGAATGGTCGGCCAACTGGGATGACGACCTGGGCGGCTCCCGGGAACACGCCGTCCAGGACCCGATGCTCAAGGGCATCGAGGACAAAGTGAAGATGGAATACGAATCCACCTTCATGTTCTACCTACCGCGTATTTGTGAACACTGCCTCAACCCCAGCTGTGCAGCGTCCTGCCCCTCTGGTGCGATCTACAAGCGCGAAGAGGATGGCATCGTGCTGGTCGATCAGGACCGGTGTCGTGGGTGGCGTATGTGCGTGACCGGCTGTCCTTACAAGAAGGTTTACTTCAACCACAAGACGGGCAAGGCGGAGAAGTGCACGTTCTGCTACCCCCGTGTCGAGGTCGGCATCCCCACCGTATGCGCCGAGACCTGCGTGGGTCGGCTGCGCTACATCGGCCTCATGCTCTACGACGCAGACAAAGTGCTCGAGGCCGCTGCCGTCGAAGACGAGAAGGACCTGTACCGCTCGCAGCGAGATGTCTTCCTCGACCCCCGCGACCCAGTGGTAGAACGCGAGGCCCTCAAGGCCGGGATCGCCCAGGACTGGATCGATGCCGCCAAGCAGTCTCCGGTGCTCCGATTGATCAAGGACTACGAGGTGGCGCTGCCACTGCACCCGGAGTACCGCACCATGCCGATGGTTTGGTACATCCCGCCGCTGTCGCCAGTGGTGGACGTGGTCAGCGAAACCGGGCACGACGCCGAAGATTCGGGCAACTTGTTCGCGGCCATCGAGAGTTTGCGGATTCCGGTGGAATACCTGGCCAACCTGTTCACCGCCGGCGACACCGAAACCGTCTCAGCGGTGCTGCGTAAGCTGGCCGCGATGCGCTCCTACATGCGTGACATCAACCTGGAACAGCCCACCAAGCCAGAGATTCCGGCGTCGGTGGGAATGACCGAGGATGACATGTACGAGATGTTCCGGTTGCTGGCGATCGCCAAGTACGAGGACCGGTACGTCATCCCCAGCGCCCACGGTGAACAAGCGCACAATCTGGAGAGCCTGTCCACCGAGTGCCCGGTCACCGACTATGACGACGAACTCATGCAGGGCTCGGGTGGCGGCAGTACCGCTGGGGACACCCTGATCTCCGGGGCGCCGAAGCAGGGTCGGGTGAACCTGCTCAACTGGGATGGCAAGGGTGTGCCCGAGGGGCTCTTCCCTAAAGCGGAGATGAAGGAATGATGCCCTGGCGCCGCCATCGGCGCACCGCACCAACCCTGGATGCGCGGGCTCAGGCCACCGCATGGCAGATTTCTTCGCTGCTGTTGGAGTATCCAGACCAGCAGTTGTGGGACCGGCTGGAGCTGCTGGCCCTGGAGGCTTCCGAATTGCCTGAGCATGTGGCAAGACCGCTCACCCGCTTTATCGGGCGCCTTGCCGACGGGGCATTGCAACAGTGGCAGACCGAGTACGTGGACACCTTCGACGTCACCCGGCGCTGCGCGCTGCATCTGACCTACTTCCTGCATGGCGACACCCGCAACCGGGGTGCCGCGATGGTGCAGATCAAGCAGGCGTTCCGTCGCAGCGGCGCTGTGTTATCCGATGAGGACGCCGAACTGCCTGACCATCTCGCGGTGCTGCTGGAGTTTGGCGCGTGTGTGGACGCCGCGGCGGCCTGGAAGATTCTGAACGATCACCGGGTGGGGGTGGAGCTACTGCGTCGTGCCCTGAGCGAGCGCAATAGCCCGTGGCTCGACGTGGTCCAGGCCGTACGTGCCACCTTGCCCAGGCTGGACGACGATGACGAAGTTGCGTTGGCGAAGCTGATTGCTGAAGGTCCGCCGACCGAAGAGGTCGGGATCGATAGCACCCCGTACACCCTTGACCCTGCCGTTGCGGCGGCCCACCACCCTGGTCCGGTCTCACTGGGGCAGACGATTGAAGTTGGAGTTCGGTAATGGATCTCTTCCTGTGGGTGATCGTGCCCTACATCTGCCTGGCGATCTTCGTCGTCGGTCACTATTGGCGATTCAAGTACGACCAGTTCGGCTGGACGACGCGTTCCTCCCAGCTTTACGAAAGTAAGCTGCTGCGGATCGGGAGCCCGCTGTTTCACTTCGGCATCCTGGGAGTGGTCGCGGGGCACTTCATCGGCCTGGTGATCCCGAAGTCCTGGACCGATGCGATGGGATTGTCCGCCGACG
>JBKEBC010000017.1:0-37943 GCA_047972965.1 Beutenbergiaceae bacterium
TCGCACGATCGCGATAGTCGGGGATTCTCACGGGACGCAGTGGTTCTCCGCTATGGATGAGCTCGGTCAACGACTCAACTGGCAGGTGATCACCTATACCAAGTCATCCTGCCCACCGACCGTCGCGATGCGCACAGTTGCGGATCGGGACAGCCGCGAACGTGCCGCGCTTTGCCAGCAGTGGCGCGAGCAGGTGACCGTTGAGCTGGCACAACGTGGGGACATCTCCGCAGTCGTCGTCGCGGCGTATTCCTCTGCCTACGGATACCACAACTGGGAAGGTCAAGCGCTGGCCGATCCCACCGTGGACGGCTATGCCCAGCAATGGCAGCAGTGGCTGGCGCCCGGACGAGATGTCTACGTCATCGCCGCGAGCCAGACCGACGAGCGGTTTCATCTCATCGATCTGACGCCGCGCTTTTGTGACACTCAGTTCTGCTACCCGGTGGTCGGGGACATGATCGTCTACCGCGACTATAGCCACCTGACCGCTGAGTACGCGCGGGCGCTGGTTCCGCTCCTTGAAAGCGCCTTGACCGCAACTAGCTAGGCGGCTGGTGGAGCCCGCACCACCCAGTTAGGCCACTATCAGGCTGGCCGCATGTTTGCCCGATGCTGCGGCCGCCAGGAAGGGGGTGGCGTCCTCGTCGATGCCGCGTCCCATCGTTGACAGGGTCACCGGGCACCGGGAGAGCGGCTCGTCTAGATCGTGCACCTGCGTCTCAATCAGCGTGTGGAGCCGCTCAAGCTGGCGTGCCTGCATCCGTACCCGCTCGCCCACCTCACCGCTGAGCAGCGGAACCGGAATATCGGCCGGAACCAGCGCCACGCGACCGTAGGCCGTCAGGCTGTGGTGGGAGATCCCTCGATGGCGCTCCCGGGGGTCTGCGGCTGATACCCGCAGGCTTCCGATCGGGCGACCGCCCAGCGTTGCTGCGGCATTGATGGTCTCACCGGCAGCTACCCCGGAGAAGCCCCAGCGGGTACCGGTGCCCAGATTGCCTGGTCCCTGCGCGACAATGACGGCGTCCGCGCGACACACCAAGTGGGCCACCAGCAGAGCCGAATGCAGCGAAACCGCCTCGTAGTCACCACCAAAGGCTTGTCCGGTGGTGATCGTGGCATCCAGCCAGCCGGTGGCTCGCATGTGCGCGACCGAGCGTGAGAACGCCATCGGGAGCGCACCGCCATCGGTCATGACGTAGACGATCTGGGCGGTCGGCACCACAGCTCGGATGCCCGCGATGATCGCCGGAACCGCCGAATGCAGATCAGCTGCGATGACCGGCGTCCCGGCCAGGTCATCGGCATCCTGGAGCAGGCCATGATGCGGCGATTCCTGCTCATCTGCGCCCAGGACCAATGTCTGAAGCGGGGTATACCGCGCCTTCACCAGGTGTCCCGGAGCGGGCTCGGGATCCGCTGGCAACTGGTCGGGGCGAGCGGCCACGAAACCGTAACCCCCGGTGCCCAACCCGCGGGCAAGTGCTGCGGTGGTGAGCAGCACCTTCTCGCCCACCGCAGGCACACCGACCAGGTCGGTATAGGCCAGGCCCCGCACCTGGGAGCCCTGCTGCAGCCTCACCAGCAATTCCTGTGCGCCCGCCCACGCCTTCCCGAGTGCCACGACCGTGCCTTCGCGCCAGATGATCACGTGACAAAGCTAGCGCCAGCACGGCCCGTAGGCGTGGTGGCGCGCACCGAAGCGCCGCGATGCCCTAGCGTGAACGGGTGAGCGAGCGAACGGATGCGGCTGAGCGCATGCTGGACCTGGTGATTGCGCTTACCCATACCCGGCATCGCCTCACCAAGGCGCAGATCCAGGCAACGGTTCGCGGCTATGGCGATGCCGCGACTACCGAGGCGTTCGAGCGGATGTTTGAGCGGGACAAGCAATCGCTGCGGGATCTCGGCATTCCGCTGGTGACCTTGACCGATGCGGTGCATGAGGACGAGGTCGGCTACCGCATCGATACCGCGAGCTACGAACTACCTGACATCAATCTGAGCGCGGCGCAGATGGGGGTGTTATCGGTGGCCGCGCAGGTCTGGCAAGACTCCGGTTTTGCGGGTGCGGCCCGCCGGGGCCTGACCAAGCTGCGGGCAGTGACTGAATCGGGAGCGGAACAGGCACAATCGGCGGTGATGCGCAGGCGGGGACCGGACCCGGTGATCGCCGACCTGCTAGACGCCATCGCCGAGCGTGCCCCCATATCGTTTCGCTATCGCGCTGCCAACAGTGGCGTTGTCGCTCGACGGCAGGTGCAGCCGTGGCGGGTCTATGCCCAGGACCGTGGTTGGTATCTCGAAGGACATGACATCGAACGGGATGCGGCCCGCTCGTTCCGTACTTCCAGAATTGTCGGATCTTTGACCCGCAGCGGCCCCCCGGGATCGTTCAACCCGCCATCGAATCGGCAGCCACCGACGCCGGATCCATCGATCAGCGTGCGACTAGCTGTTCGCCCGGGTACTGCGGCGGCATTGCGTGCCCGCGGCGAGGTGGTGGAGACAGTTGCTGACCCGGACGGCGGGATGCGGGAGGTGTTGACGATGTCGGTCGCTGATCTCGATACCCTGGCGTCGGACATCGCCGCCTATGGCGAGTCGGTGGTGGCGTTGGCGCCGCTCTCACTACAGCAGGCGACCATGCGCCGATTGCAGGCCGTTGCCGCCCTGGGTGAGGCGAAGCGACATGACTGAGACCGCACCCGATCGATTGGCACGATTGCTTGCCCTGATCGCGTACCTGCGGGACAACCCGGGTGTGGAGGTCGAGCGGGTGGCGGCGCATTTTCAGGTCCCGCGCGCGCAACTGCTCGAGGATGTCAATACCCTGTGGGTATCGGGGACTCCCGGCTATATGCACGGCGATCTCCTGGACTTTGCCGGTGACGATCTTGACCACGGGATCCTCACCCTTCGCGATTCGCGGGAGATGGATCGCCCCCTGCGGCTATCCACCGCGGAAGTGACAGCGCTGCTCGCTGCCCTGCAATCGATGCGGGCCACCCACGGGGGCCAGGAACTGCTGGAATCAACCATCGCGGTACTTCGCGATGCCGCAGGCTCAGCGGTGCAGGTCGCGGATGGACTGGAGCTTGCCGAATCGGCTCAGCTCACCGAAACGGCCGCCACGATTCACCAAGCTATTGCCGATGGCTATCAGCTGGAGATCGAGTACGTCTCCGCCGCCGACGTCACCTCGGTGCGGACGGTTGATCCGCTGCGCCTGCTCAGCGATGGTAGTAACTGGTTCCTGGACGCCTGGTGCACCCGGGCCAACGATCGGCGGCTGTTCCGAGTCGACCGGATTTTGACGCTGCATACCTTGAGGACCTCAGCCGCCGAGCATGCCGATCTGGAGGTCCGCGATCACGTTGATCCCGATACCACCGGTGCGAGCGCGGTCCGCTTGGAACTAGCACCACAAGTGCGGTGGGTAGCTGAAGAGGTTCCCGGCGGGCAGGTCAAGGAACTAGACGATGGCTGGTTCGAGCTGACCATTGCCGTGGTGGATCCGGCGTGGCTACAGCGGCTGGCGTTCGGCCTGGGACCCGCATTGCGTGCGGTCTCACCGGCGGCGGTGGCGCAAACCCTGGCAGCGCGGGCACAGATCGCCCTGGAGCGCTACCAGGGGTGGGGCATCCCGGTGCCGCCAAGCGAGGTGGTGACACCCCAATCCCCGGGCGCCGCTACGGTGGAGCCATGACCTGGACTGTCCTGTGGACGACGCTGATTCTGCTGACGGCGCTGGGTGCTGTGCTCCTAGGCCGACGGCTGTGGATGTCCGCGAAGGCCCTGAAGAACCAAGTTGTTGAGACATCATCGGTCACCAGTGAGCTACTGCGAATCGCCGACGCCGGGGACTCCGGGGCCGAGTCACCACCTTTTGAGCCCGCCATCTGGGCCAGCCCACAACAACGCCAGGAATTTCGAGCGCAGCGCTACCAGCTGGCGCAGCTGCGCCGCGTGCGCCGCCACAATCGGCGGGCGGCAGCGCTGCGACGGTGGCGCGAACTAGGCCTTGACGCCTGAGTGACCTAGACTAGTAACGATTGTCCATCGAAGTGGAGGCATCATGCGCTTGCAGGCTTGGCACGCCATTGTGCTACTTGTTGTTATTTTGCTTGTATTCGGCGCCAGCCGCCTACCAGACATCACGCGCAACGTGGGTCGCTCCATGAAGATCTTCAAGGAGGAAGTCAAGGATCTGCGTGATGACAACGACAGCGGCGGTAGTTCCTCGACGACCGACAGTGCGGCCAACACCAGCGGTTCTGCGACTCAGCGGGAGGTGACCGGGCCGGGTGACGGCGCCGGTGGTGCTGAGACCACCAAGCCCTAACCCGACAATGGCCCGTACCACAGGGTCGCGCAAGGATAACCCCGAAGCGCGGATGGCGCTCGGTGATCACCTCAGGGAACTTCGGCGGCGGGTGCTGTTCGCCGTCGGTGGCATCCTCATTGGGTCAATAGTCGGCTGGATCATCTACCCGTACGTCTTTGACGCGTTACAGCAGCCCATCGAGTTGCTGAAGCAGGAACGCACCGACCTGGCCTCGCTGAACTTCGATAGCGTCGGAACAGCATTCGACATGCAAATTCGCATCTCGTTGTTCACCGGGGTCTTGGTCACCTCTCCGTGGTGGATCTTCCAGATACTGGCGTTCATCACACCTGGCCTGACGACCAAGGAACGCAAATACATGTTTGGGTTCCTCGCCGCCGCCGTACCGCTATTCAGCGTCGGAGCCTGGCTGGCGTGGACGGTCTTGCCCCGCGCCATCCTGGTGCTGCTTGGACAGTTCACACCCGATGGCACCACCGTCATTCTCAGTGCCTCTACCTACCTCAAGTTTGTGATGCAGTTCGTGCTGGCCTTCGGCATCGCGTTCCTCATGCCCCTGATCATGGTGGCACTGACCTTCTTGGGCATCGTCTCGGGCAAGACCTGGCTCAAGGCCTGGCGCTGGGCCATCGTCGGAATCTTCACCTTTTGCGCCTTCGCTACTCCCAACCCAGAACCCACCGCGATGATCCTGATGGCATTGCCTATTGTGGGGCTCTATTTCCTAGCGGTGGCGATCAGCTTCCTGCGCGATAAGCAGGTCGCCAAGCGACGCGCTGCCGAGGATGCCGAACTGGCTGCCTCCGCCGACTCTGGGTCCTAGCCTTTGTCCATGTCGCGACTGGGAGTGGTGCGAAACCCTGCCGCCAACGGCCATCGCGGGCAGGGGCCGGGGGAGGGCGTCATCCGAGAACTGTGCGCCGCCGGCCATGTTGTCGACGACCTCACTGGTACCGATGCCGAACAGTCCCTAGCAAGAGCACGAGACGCGGCCCATCGCACCCGAAAACCCCTGGATGCGCTGATTGTGTGCGGCGGCGACGGAATGGTGCATCTGGGTGCCAATGCCCTTGCGCACACGAGCGTGCCCCTGGGAATCGTGGCGGTCGGTTCTGGCAACGATTTTGCCCGGAGCCTGGGATTGCCGCGCCGCAACGGGCTAGCAGGTCTCGCGGCAGTTCTGAGCGGGCTCCAGCGACCCCCGCGTTCGGTCGACCTCCTGCGGGTTGATCTGCCGCCTGGCCCACGCTGGGTGGCTGGAGTGATTTCAGCCGGTCTGGATGCCGCCGTCAATGAGACGGCCAACGGCTACACGTTTCCGCCCGGAGGAGGAAAGTACATCCGAGCGGTCGCCGCGAACCTTCGCCGATTCCGGCCCTACGACTATCACGTTAGGCTCGACGGCGACGGCCAGGACCTATCTGGGACGCTGGTGGCGGTCGCTAACGCACCGTACTTCGGCGGCGGGATGCGCATGGCACCGGATGCGGACCTGCACGACGGAATGGCCGATGTGGTGCTGGCTCGGGCTTTGACCAGAGGCCAGATCGCGCGCATCTTCCCGCGCCTATATAGCGGTAGGCATGTACAACACCCTGCCGTGAGCGTGCACCGGGCTGCTGAGATCTCATTGGCACCATTGCCCGACGGAGTGCCTCCTCCGATCGGCTACGGAGATGGAGAGCGGCTGGGTCCGCTTCCGATGCGGATTCGGGTGGACCGCAGTGCCCTTCAGACCCTGGATCCGGCCGTACCCTGAGGACTATGCCTAGCCCCGCACAGCGATATGCCGATGCTGCTCGCAGACGGGTAGATGAGGGCACCGGATTAGCAAGGTTTGCGGCAACCTTGCCCTTCCCGCTCGACGATTTCCAGCAACAGGCGGCTCGTGCCGTTGCCGACGGGCATGCGGTTTTGGTAGCCGCACCGACCGGCGCTGGAAAGACAGTGGTGGGGGAGTTCGCAGTGTTCAAGGCACTCGAACGTGGCTGTAAGGCCTTCTACACGACTCCGATCAAGGCGCTCAGCAACCAGAAATACCTAGAGCTGGTCGACCGCTACGGCAAAGACTCGGTCGGTCTACTCACGGGCGATACCTCGATCAATAGCGAAGCCCCCATCGTGGTGATGACCACTGAGGTGCTGCGAAACATGCTCTACGCCGATTCCAGCACCCTGTCCAGTTTGGGCTACGTGGTGATGGATGAGGTGCACTATCTCGCGGATAGATTCCGGGGCCCGGTATGGGAGGAGGTCATCCTGCAATTGGCGGCGCCGGTGCAACTCATCGCCCTGTCGGCCACGGTGTCCAACGCCGAGGAATTCGGTGATTGGCTGCGAGAGATCCGGGGTGAGTGCACGGTGGTGGTCTCTGAGCACCGACCGGTTCCTCTATGGCAACACGTGATGGTAGGGCGCGACCTGCATGACCTGTACACCAGCGATGCCCCGACTCATTCCCCAGGAGAATCGCCACCCATCTCCCGGGAACTCACGGCTGCAATCCGGACCCTGCAAGGCCGTCACCGGCCCGCCACTACCGGACGCGGGCGTGGCCGTGGCCGGTACCACCAGCGCCGACCCATGCTCCGGCCGCAACGCCGGGTAGTGGTGGACCAACTCGATCGGTCAGCACTGCTTCCTGCCATCATCTTTGTCTTTTCCCGGGCTGGCTGTGACGATGCTGTCGCGCAGGTCGTCAGCTCCGGGATAAGCCTCACCACTGAGGCCGATCGAGATCGGATCGGGCAGGTCATTGCCGAACGCACCGCCACCCTGCCGCCCCTGGATCTGCAGGCGCTGGGATTCGCGGCATGGGAACGTGCACTACTAGCTGGGGTCGCCGCCCATCACGCCGGCCTGCTACCCGCGTTCAAAGAGGTGGTGGAGGTACTTTTCGCCGCGGGGGCGCTCAAGGTGGTCTTCGCGACCGAGACGCTGGCTCTAGGCATCAACATGCCCGCCAGATCGGTGGTGTTGGAGAAGCTCACCAAGTGGGACGGCAACCAGCTCAGTCCCATCACCGCCGGGCAGTACACCCAACTCACCGGCCGAGCCGGACGGCGTGGAATCGACATCGAAGGACACGCCGTCGTCCTCTACGAGCACGGACTAGATCCCCACGGCCTCGCTGGATTGGCCTCGCGCCGCACCTACCCGCTGCGCAGCGCATTTCGTCCCACCTACAACATGGCAGTGAATCTCATCGCGGGTATCGGTTGGGAGCGCTCGCGTGAGGTATTGGAATCCTCATTTGCGCAGTTCCAGACCGACCGTGCCGTTGTGGGCTTGGCCCGCCGGGCACAGAAACTGCAGCGTCAAGTCCATGATCATGGCGGGATATGTGATCGTGGCGACTTCGCCGAATACATGAGGGTGCGGTCACAGATCGCTGCGCTGGAAGCCCAGATGTCCCGGGCCCGCACCAGCGCAACCCGGCAGGCCGTGGCAGAGATCGTCGCCAGCTTGCGCCGTGGCGACGTGGTCGCCATCCCGCGCGGACGGCGGGCGGGATATGCAGTGGTGCTCGATGCCGAGGCGATGCACCGGCGTGGCGAGCCAGCGCTGTTATTGCTGACCCAGGACGGTCAGGTACGGCGTCTGTACGGCGCCGAGATACCGTACGGCATCAAAATGCACACGCATGTTCGCATTGCCAAGTCCTTTAGCGAGCGTCGTCCTCGGGACCGGCGAGACTTGGCATCCACCATGCGAAATGCGCTGGGAGCCTCGCTACACCGCACGCCCGAACGCGTTCGCAAGCCCACCATGGATGGCTCCGACGCAGGCCGCCTTAAGCAGATGCAACAGCGGTTGCGGCACCATCCATGTCACAGCTGCCCTGAACGTGAGGATCATGCAGCGACGGTCCGGGCTACCAGTGGCGTGGAATCAGAACGGCAGCAGCTTCTGGATCAAATCACTACCCGGACCTCATCGATCGCCCGTGACTTTGACAAGATTTGTGGCGTTCTGAGCGAATTCGGCTACCTCGGCCAAAGAGCGGACGGATTTGCCGTGCTGGCCCAGGGTCAGGTCCTTCGCAGGATCTACTCCGAGCGTGACCTGCTCATCGCGCAATGCCTGCACCACGGCCTATGGCAGGAACTGGAACCAGCCGAACTAGCGGCCATGGTGGCCGGTCTGACCTACGAGGCACGCTCCGAGGAGCCCAGTGTTCGGCCACGGTCGGCCAGCGGCCGCCTATCGCGGGCATTGCACCGCACCGACGAGCTCGCCCGCAGCCTAGGTCGCGCTGAGCAACAGGCCGGTATGGAGGCTTCGACACCCCTGGATTGGGGATTGGTCGAGCCGATGTTTCAGTGGGCCAGTGGTGGGACATTAGCGGAGGTCATCAGCGAAATTTCAGCGGGCGATTTTGTCCGGTGGTGTCGGCAGGTGATCGATGTGCTGGATCAGCTAGCCCAGGCCGCGCCCGATTCGTTGTTGCAGCAACGAGCCATGACGGCCATCGGTCAAGTTCGTCGTGGGGTAGTCGCCCTTGATGGGCGGACCTAGTCCACCGCAGATTGAAACACGCCTTCCGACACGCCGGAATCTAAAATAAGTCACAAATAGTCCCAACGCGCTGACCTGCAGCAAGGCCCATGACCTGCACAAACGCCAGCTTGGTCGGATAGCGCAGGATAGGTATGGTCGTTTACGTACTGCTGGAGGGGGAGACCATCTCGCAGTCACCGGCAAGGCTGAGCGTTCACTAGAAAACGGGGTCCCGAGATCGGGGCAGCGGACCGAAGGACGCACCATAGGCCACGTCGGTGCCTTAGACCCCTCAACGCGAGGCGAGGGCGCTCCCGGTTCGGGGGCGCCCTCGCTCATGCGTATCCTGACGTGGTGCCCGCTAACGAACCTCGTCGCCTCCTGACCGTGCTGGTGGCGACCGCCGGGGGTTTGGTCACCGACACCGCGTTCCCGATGCGCGACTGGTGGCCCATGGCCTTGGTGGGTATGGCGCTGCTGGTCTGGTCATTGCAACGGGACTCAGCGCGCTGGGCTGCCCTGGTGGGCTGGTGTTGGGGCCTCGGGTTCTTTCTTCCGCATATTTGGTGGGCAAATGAGGCGGTTGGCCCGATCCCTTGGGCTGCGCTGGCCATCGCCGAAGCCGGCATCATCGCTGCCGGCTGTGCCGCCTGGGTGTGGTGTCGCAGGAGCAGCCTGTTAGCCAAGCGGGTACTGGGCCAATCGGTGGCCTTCGCCATGGTGTGGGCAGTCACCGAGCAGGTACGCCAGCTATGGCCGTTCGGCGGTTTTCCCTGGGGTCGTTTGGCGTTCTCGCAGACGGATGGGCCGCTGCTTCGATTGGCCGCCCTCGGGGGAGCACCGCTGGTTTCCGCCGTGGTCGCAGGACTGGGATTCCTGCTGGCGATGGTGCTGATCCGCCTGCGCCAGGCAGACCTGCTGCGCACGCTGGCATCGGTGGTCACCATCGCGGTGGTGATCGGAGCGAGCTTGCTGGTGCCGCTGAGCACCAATGCCTCTGCTGGCTTGTTGCGGGTCGGCGCGGTCCAGGGCAACGTCGCCAATCCTGGCCTTGGGGCCTTTGCCAACGCCTATGAGGTGCTGAACAACCATGTTGACGGCACGCTCGACCTAGCGCGAGAGTATGGCCCAGGCAACCTCGATCTGGTTATCTGGCCAGAGAACTCCACCGACTACAACCCGCGCGTGCATGGGCAGGCTCGCGAATTGATCGATGAGGCGGTCACGGCGATCGACGCACCACTGCTATTCGGCACTGACCGGTATGACGATTCAGTGACTCCGACCGCTCGTTACAACGAGATGGTGCTGTGGTTGCCCGGGCAGGGTCCGGTCTTCGCCTACGCCAAACAGGTGCCCGCCGCCTTCGCCGAGTACATTCCGATGCGAAACATCGCCCGTATCTTCTCCTCCGCCGTCGATCTAGTCTCGGTGGATATGGCGCCGGGAACCGAGCCTGCCGTCGTTCCGCTCGACATCGCGTCGTTGGACCGTGAGGTAAGGGTCGGGACGGTCATTTGCTTTGAAGTGGCCTATGACGGGGTTAATCGTGAGGCGGTGCTCAATGGTGCCCAGGTGCTGTTTGTCCCCACCAACAATGCCTCCTTCGGTTATACCGCCGAGAGCGACCAGCAGCTGGCGATGTCGCGGTTCCGGGCGGTCGAGCATGGGCGAGCCACGATTCAGATTTCCACGGTTGGGGTTAGTGGTGTGATTGCCCCCAACGGGGTGATGCTTGAGACAACGGAGCTGTTCACACCCGACACCTTCGTGGCTGAGCTTCCGCTGCGTACCGAAATCACGCTGAGTGACCGACTAGGCGATATTCCCATCATCGTGGCGCAAGCGCTGGTGCTGATCATGCTGTGCTGGGGTGTCGTGACCCGGGTCAGGGTCCGCAGGGCGCGCCGATGAAGGCCGTGGTGATCATTCCGACCTATAACGAGCGGGAGGCTCTGCCGCACACGGTCGATCGGTTGCGGCGCACGACACCGGAACTAGACATCCTGGTGGTCGATGATGCCTCTCCCGATGGCACCGGCCAATGGGCAGATCAGGCCGCCACCACCGACAGCCAGCTCCATGTGCTGCATCGCGCCAGGAAGGAAGGGCTCGGGCCCGCCTACCTCGCCGGGTTCGCCTGGGCCCTGGCGCGCGAGTACACCCACCTTGTGGAAATGGACGCGGACGGATCGCACCGCGCCCAGGACCTCCCGCGACTGCTACGAGTTGCTGAGCACGGGGCAGACCTGGTCATCGGGTCACGGTGGGTACCCGGCGGACGGGTGGTGAACTGGCCCTGGCATCGGCAGCTGATCAGCCGTGCTGGTACCGGCTATGCGCGGCTGGCGTTGGGGCTCGAGGTACGCGATGCGACAGCCGGTTTCCGGGTCTATCGCGCGCAGATGTTGCGCGAGCTGCCACTGGACGAAGTGGAGTCGCAGGGATACTGCTTCCAGATCGATATGACCTGGCGGATCTGGCGATCAGGTGGCCGTATCGTCGAGGTTCCCATTTCCTTCGTGGAGCGCACCCTGGGGGAGTCAAAAATGAATCGGGCCATCGCCTGGGAGGCGATGACCCGACTCACACAGTGGGGTATCGACGAGCGACGTCGCCGACTGGTGGACCGGCTTCAGGCGCTGCGGCGCCGAGCCTGACCACTACGCAACAGCATCAAACGTTCATCCAGGAGCTCCTCGAGCTCACCGATCGTGCGCCGTTCGAGCAACATGTCCCAGTGGGTGCGCTGCTTCTTTCCGGCCTTGGGCTCCGGGCGGGTGCCATCTCGCAGCAACGCCTCACCACCGTCGGGCGCTTCCCAGACCGGCGGAATCTCGGCCTCGGCAGAAAAGGGAATGACGATAACCCGGCCATCGGGACAGTCGTATACGGCCTCGACTCGGGCTGCGAACTCGACGCCCACATCCGACTCCAAGCTATTGGCACCGATCTTCATCCCGCGTAGCGAACGTTCAGCCATGATTTCCTCCTCAGCACCCGCAGCGGGGGTGTTGCTGCGTGGTTCCTCGTCTACAACTCCTACAACGGACAATCATTCAGGCCTGTTCCGTACATATGGTGAAGGACATGTGAAACCTTCACTGACGGCATGGGCAGTTCTATCCATGACCGCAGTTGCGAGGCAGCACTGACGCCCCCCAGTAGCCTGAAACACATGGACTACAACCAGCTCGGCGCATCTGGGCTCACCGTCTCTGGGGTGGGTCTGGGATGCAACTCCTTTGGGGTCACCGTTGCACCTGATCGCGTGCCAGCCGTCGTCGATTCCGCATTGGCAGCGGGGATCACCCTCTTCGATACCGCGGACATCTACGGTGCGCGACCGGGCCAGAGCGAAGAACTGCTCGGGTCGGCGCTGGGGCGTCGCCGTGATGAGGTGGTGGTCGCCACCAAGTTCGGAATGGATATGGCGGGTGCCAATGGCCCGGACTGGGGTGTGCGCGGGTCGCGCCGCTACATTCGCCGGGCTGTCGAGGCATCGCTGCGCCGGTTGGGCACCGACTACATCGACCTCTACCAGATTCATGCATTCGATCCCTTGACGCCGGTCGGAGAAACCGTGGCCGCGCTATCCGAACTCGTCACCGAGGGCAAGGTCCGCTATCTGGGTACCTCCAACTTCACCGGGTGGCAGATCGTGGACGCCGATTGGAATGCTCGGGCAGCTGGCTTGAACCGGTTCGTGGCCGGGCAGAACGCCTATTCGCTCCTGGATCGCGGGGTCGAATCCGAGGTGTTGCCGGCCCTGCGGCACGTGGGTGCCGGATTGTTGGCGTACTACCCGTTAGCCTCGGGGTTGCTCACCGGCAAGTACCGGCGAGGGCTCCCAGCCCCGGCCGGATCCAGGCTGACCCGGCGTCCTGAACGGCTGCGTCAGGCCGATTTCGACACGATTGAGGCCATTGAAGCTTTTGCTGCGGCACGCGACCTACCCGTGGCCACTGTCGCCATTGGATTCCTAGCTGCTCAGGATGCAGTGGCCTCGGTGTTGTGCGGGGCCTCGGCCCCCGATCAGGTCACCAATAATGTGGCAGCGTTGAGCTGGCATGTCAGCACAGCGGACCGGCAGGAACTAGCCGCTCTGAGCGGATGAGCGCAGCCTCGCGTGGCCAACACTGCACCTGGGCGGTCGTCCATGGTCGTGGACCATCCCAGGCGCAGGTTCGGGAACTGCCCGACATGTGGCGCGCAAGACGGCGCTCAAATGGCTACGACACAATAGGTGCGTGCCCATCTTGGTCAGTAGCGAAGAGCTAGCGGTAGGAGTGGGTTCATGTCGGTGGTAGCGCTGTACCTACTCATCACCCTCGGGCTCGGCCTGGTGGCGGTGCTCCTGCGGTTGCCACCGTTGGTGGGCTTTCTCGCGGCCGGGTTCGTGCTGCATGGCGTGGGCGCTCCAGAGCTGCCTTGGCTAGACGTGGTCGCCGACCTCGGGGTCACGCTGCTGCTGTTTGGAATCGGACTCAAACTAAACCTGCGCACCTTGTTGCGCCGGGAGGTTTGGCTGACTGCCTCCGCGCACATGCTCGCCAGCGTCGTGGTCGGCACACTGGTGTTGTGGGCCGGTGCGCTGGTAGGCCTGCCGATGCTGACTGGCCAGAGCATCCAGACCTTCGTATTGCTGGCCTTTGCGTTGTCATTTTCCAGCACGGTATTCGTGGTGAAAGTCCTGGAGGAGCGGGGTGAGTCCTACTCGCTGTACGGCCGAATCGCTATCGGCGTGCTGGTGATCCAGGACATCGCTGCAGTGGTATTCCTCACGGCGACGAGCCAAACCCCTCCTAGCCCGTGGGCATTTGCCCTGGTCCTGTTACTGCCGTTGGCCCGCCTGCTGCGGCTCGTCTGGAGCAAGGTCGGGCACGGTGAACTGCAGTCGCTGTTCGGGATCGTGATGGCGCTGGTCCCCGGCTACGCACTGTTCTCGGCCGTCGGGCTCAAGGGTGATCTCGGGGCGTTGGTGATGGGCATCCTGCTGGCCTCCCATCCTGCTGCCTCCGAGCTTGCTCGTTCGCTTTTTCACCTCAAGGAACTACTCCTGGTGGGGTTCTTTGTCTCGATCGGTTTCGCGGGCATGCCCGACGTCGCCATGGTGGTGGTGGCGGTCTTCATGCTGCTGCTGTTGCCGTTCAAGGGCCTGACCTATGTGGTGCTGCTGCGGTGGATGCGGCTACGGAACCGGACCGGGCTGTTGGCCGGCTTGGGCCTGACCAACTATTCCGAGTTCGGCCTGATCGTGGTCTCCTATGGCGTCACCGCAGGGTTGCTGGCCGAGGAATGGCTGGTGGAGTTGTCCATGGCTGTGGCGGCTAGTTTTGTGATCGCTGCGTTGGTCAATGGCCGTGGCCACCTGATGGTGGAGAAGCTCGCGGCCCGGTTGCCCCGACGCCCCTACTCCAAGCTCATCCCGGAGGAAAAGCCTGCCGACGCCGGGGACGCCGAGGTGGTTGTGATCGGCATGGGTCGGGTGGGAGTAGCCGCCTATGACCGGTTGCACCAGGGCTATGGCTATGAGGTGCTCGGTGTCGACTACGACGGTCAGCGGGTGCAGATCCATATCAGTGAAAACCGTCATGTGGTGGAGGGCGACGCCACCGACCTGGACTTCTGGAAGCGCCTGACCCATTCCGATTCGGTGCGGATCGCCATTCTGGCAATGCCCCGCCATGGTGCCAACGTCACGGCGTTGGACTGTTTGCGCGAAAGTGGCTTCACCGGGCGGGTGGCGACCGTGGCCCACTATCAGGACGAGGTGGTATGGGCGCGCGAGCACGGTGTGGCGACGGCATTCAATATCTACGCCGGTGCTGGGTTGGAGCTGGCCGACCAAGTCGCTCGGGCATCGGGGGATGCCGTGCTCAACGAACCTGAACCCAGCGACGGCGACCATCAGAGCACCGTCAAGGATTGATGACGTGCACGCGGTCTGCGTGGGATGCTCCTCACCATGAGCACCGGTGCTGCGGGTGTCGTTCACCCAGCCGATCAACACGAGGTCATTCGGGTGCGAGGCGCACGCGAGAACAACCTGCGAAATATTGATGTCGACCTGCCCAAGCGGCGGCTGACCTGTGTCACCGGAGTGTCTGGATCCGGTAAGAGTTCACTGGTCTTCGACACCGTTGCGGCCGAGTCACGCCGAATGATCAACGAGACCTACAGCTCATTCCTGCAGGGATTCATGCCAACTCTGGCCCGGCCTGACGTCGACCTACTGGAGGGCTTGACCACGGCGATTCACGTCAGTCAGGAACGCATGGGAGCCAACATCCGGTCGACGGTTGGCACTGCCACCGATGCCAATGCCCTCCTGCGAATTCTCTTCAGTCGCCTCGGGCAACCACACGTTGGCTCGGCGCAGGCGTACTCCTTCAACGTGGCCTCCGTCAGTGGGGCCGGTGCAGTGACCCTCACCAAAGGTGGAAGATCGGTCAAAGAGCGCCGAGAGTTCTCCATCACTGGCGGGATGTGCCCACGATGCGAAGGAATCGGTCAGGTCAACGACATCGACCTGACCCAGCTCTATGACGACTCCAAGTCGCTCAACGAGGGCCCGTTCACGATTCCGGGCTACAGCATGGATGGCTGGTATGGCCGCATCTTCAAGGGCTCGGGCTTCTTCGACCCAGACCGTCCCATCGCCGATTACACCAAGAAGCAGCTACATGACCTGCTCTATAAGGAGCCGACCAAGATCAAGGTCGAGGGCATCAATCTCACGTATGAAGGGCTAATACCCCGCATCACCAAGTCGATGCTGTCCAAGGATCTCGATACGGTGCAGCCGCACATCCGGGCGTTCGTGGAGCGAGCCGTCACCTTTACGCAGTGTCCCGACTGCCAGGGCACCCGCTTGACCGAGGCAGTGCGCAACTCCCGGATTGCCGGTATCAACATTGCCGACGCCTGCTCCATGCAGGTGACCGACCTAGCGCGCTGGGTGCATGAGCTCCGGGTTACGGACGCCTTGCTGCCGCTGATCCAGGTGCTACGGCAACAACTGGACGCTTTTGTCGACATCGGTCTGGGCTACCTGAGCCTGGACCGCCCGGCGGGCACGTTATCTGGGGGAGAGGCACAGCGAACTAAGATGATCAGGCATCTGAGTTCTGGCCTCACCGACGTTACCTACGTCTTCGACGAGCCCAGTATCGGGCTGCATCCCCACGACATCGAACGCCTCAACCAACTGCTGCTGCAGTTGCGAGACAAGGGCAATACCGTGCTCGTGGTCGAGCACAAACCGGAAGTCATCGCAGTGGCTGATCATGTCATCGACCTGGGACCCGGGGCCGGCGCCGATGGCGGTCAGGTGGTGTTTGAGGGCACCGTGGCACAACTGCGCCAAGCCGACACCACCACTGGTCGATTTCTGGAACAGACCGCCCAGCTCAAACCCGCCGTACGCAAACCGACGGGATGGACCCGCCTTCGGGGCGCCAATACGCACAATCTGCGCAACCTTGACGTGGATATTCCGATGGGTGTTCTGACAGCCGTGACCGGCGTCGCTGGTTCGGGCAAGAGCTCTCTGGTTGCCGACTTCGTGGCACAAGCATCGGCAGTGACCCTGGTCGACCAGTCGGGTATCAGGGGCTCGCGCCGATCTAACCCGGCCACCTACACCGGGCTACTGGATCCCATCCGCAAAGCCTTCGCCAAAGCGAACGGGGTCAAGCCGGCGTTGTTCAGTCCCAATTCCGAAGGGGCCTGTCCCACGTGCACAGGCGCCGGGGTGGTGTACGCCGACATGGGGCCGTTGGCCACGGTCGCTACGACGTGTGAGTTGTGTGAGGGACGCCGGTTCGACTCCGCGGTGTTGCAGTATCGGCTGGCGCAGATGGATATCAGCCAGGTGTTGTCGATGCCGGTCACCCAAGCCGAGGAGTTCTTTTCCCACGGGCCCGCTCGATTGCCAGCGGCCCGCAAGATCGTCACCCGTCTGCGTGAAGTGGGACTGGGATACCTCAGCTTGGGTCAGCCCCTGACAACCCTGTCTGGCGGCGAACGACAGCGACTCAAGCTGGCGGCAGCCTTAGGAGGAAAGGACGAGATTTTCGTTCTGGATGAACCCACCACCGGATTGCATCTGGCGGATGTTCGCCGGTTGCTTGGCCTGCTGGATAGCATTGTCGAATCGGGCCAGACGGTGGTGGTGATCGAGCATCACCAAGCGGTCATGGCTCATGCTGACTGGATCATCGACCTCGGGCCCGGGGCAGGCCACCATGGTGGCCAAGTGGTCTTTGAAGGCCCACCGCAACAACTTCTTAGGGCCGACACGCTGACTGGGCGCCACCTGTCGCAGTACCTCACACAGTGATGACCTCACCGGAGCTGACAGCTTGCAACGCGGCTTCAGCGAGGTGAACGGCTGCGACCCCATCGGCAGCGGTGACCGGCGGAGCCGAGCCGCCGTGGTGCCAGGACAGAAAGTCCGCCAGCATGAGGTGGTAGGGGCTCGTACTGATCACGTACGGCATCCGGTCGACCTGCTTGCGGGCATCGCGAGCATCGATGCGACCCTGCCGATGGGTGCGGGAATTGTGGTCCAGCACCCCTTCACTACCGCGCAGGGCGAAGGTGGTGTGGAACTCCGTCCCGGGCGGCCCCCAGGTGCCCTCGATCGAGGTGGTTGCGCCGCTGACGTGGGCCAGCGTCAGCTCGGCGATGAGGCTGCCGTCCAGATTGAGTGGGTGCAGCCGCCCAGAAACCTGCGCGACTGGCCCGGCGTTCCATAGCGCCTGGTCCATGTCGTGAATCATGAGGTCCATGACCATGCCACCGGACCGGTCGGTCTCATGAAACCAATCGGGTGTCGGCATTGGTCCGATGCGAGTCAGGCGCAGGTGAGTCAACTCGCCTAGATCTCCCGCGCTGACGCTGGTATGTGCCGCCTCGTAGTCCCAGAACCAACGCACCACGTGTGCTGGCATCAATTTCCGGCCTGCCGCCTTGGCCGCGTGCTGGAGCCCGAGTGCTTGCGCAGTGGTTCGTGCCAACGGCTTTTCACAGATGACATCCAGGCCGGCGGAAATCGCGGCTAGCACGGCTTCTTCGTGGGTGTCAGTGGGGGAGCAGATGTCAGCAATATCTGCACCGTCGATCGCTTCGGCGAGGCTACCGACGGCCAATGCTCCGGGGTGCCGAGCGGCAAAGCCCCGAGCACTATGAGGCGAGTAAACTCGCAGCGGCACCCCCAGCTCGGCCCAGCCATTGGCATGCAGTCGCGCGATGGCCCCAGCGCCCACCAAGGCAACAACCGGGCTGTCGGTTCCCACACCTGCTCCAGAAATATCAGGACGCACCCGTTGCGCGACCATTGCGGCTTCTAGCGCATGACAGTAACCCGGAATCGTTACCAACTTCGACCATCTGACCAAGTTGCTCCCAAGCCACTCCCAAACCAATGCATCGGGTTGAGCCCCACCTTGCGTACCCTTGTCCCTTGATGACTACGACTCAGCGGGGGGGCGCACGACTGCCACGGCATGCCCGCAACGGGCCACGGTCCGGGCGTCACCGCATCGCGGCAAGCCTGGTGGGGGTCTTGGCCTTCCTGCTTACTGGCGGGGTAGCGGTGTACGCCGATCTACAGTCAAACATCACTACCGTCGATATCGACAGTTTGATCGATCCACCGCCCACGCCAGCTGCCTCGGCAAATCCCACCGAGGAACCTGACCTGCCCGCAGATCCGAACGCGGGCACCCCGTTGACGATTCTGGTCATTGGCTCCGATAGTCGTGCAGATGGCGCCGCAGGTGATGAGACCACCAGCGTGCTCGCGGATACGCACTTGATCGTGCATATCTCGGCTGACCGGAAGCGGCTGGATGTGGTGTCTATTCCGCGCGACATCATGGTGGAACGCCCGGAATGCCGCACCTCATCGGGGGAGCGGATTTGGGCAGGATTTGCGGCCTACAACTCGGCGTTTGCTGAGGGTTGGCTCGTGGGGCAGGACCTGGAATCCGCAATAGCTTGTGACGTCAATCTAGCCCAATCTGCCACCGGCCTGACCATGGACGGCTTTGTGCTCGTGGAAATGGGCGGCTTTGTCAACATTGTTGACGCGCTTGGGGGAGTGGAAATCTGTCTCCCTGAACCGATCGATGCACCCAAGGCCAACCTATTCCTCGATGCCGGTGTCCATGTGCTCAATGGCGACCAGGCGCTGGGCTATGCCCGGGCACGGGTGGGTGTCGACGACGGCTCGGACACCAGCAGGATCGGCCGGCAGCAACGTCTCATGTCCGCCATGATGGATGAGGTTTTATCGCGCAATCTGCTCACCGACGCGCCGGCTCTGTATCAGATGCTTACCGCCACCCTGGGGTCACTGACGGTCAGCAGCAACCTCAGTTCGGTTACGGACATGGTCGGACTAGCCTTCAGCATGCGGGATTTGGATCGTTCTCAGATCACCTTTGTTACCACGCCGTACAGCGCCTATCAGCCTGATCCCAATCGGTTGATCTGGACCTCCGCCACCGATGACATCTGGGAGGCAATGGCTCAGGATGTTCGGCTACCGGCGTCGGTGACTGGTGCTGATGACGACTCTGGCACTGGGACTGGCACGGGTGATCCCGTAAGTCCAGCCACCACTGGGACGCCCTCATCGGCGGCCGCGCCCACCGACACCACGAACCAGGACACTGCAGGCAGCAACACCACGGCACCGACTGCCGCACCCGTTACCTGCTAGGTCAGGTAGCGCAGCATCGACCCGCAGTCCCATGCGGGTTCCGGCCACGACTAGCCTTAGGCCGATAAGGTACATTATGTCAGTTTCTAGTCTGCGTATGACATCAGATGAATCATGAGGGTCCCCCGCAACAGCCGCTACTACCGAGACGTCTAGCGGGCCCTGACCCGCACGGAAACCTCTCCGCGCTCGACATCGAGCGGCGGCGAGCCATCCAGGTCGGCCCGTCGGAGCGGCCGAGACGGTTGCGGCGACACGCCGTTGACCAGCACGGATTCCCGCAAAGCCGCCATCGCTCGTAGCTGACGTACTCGGCTACAGCCGCTAGATAGCCTTTCTCCATGCTGGAGTACCACCGGATTCGATACGCAGACATTCCAGCGGCGGATATATCGCATGCTTCACGGGGCGTTTCCTGCTGACGACAATCACCAGGCTAGATCGAGGCTCTCTCTGAAGCTCCCATGTTCGGGGGCATGAACTTTGAAGCTTCCATGCTCGTCAGCACGAAGGCGGCGCCCTTGCCTGAGTTGTGCCACGATCAAGGCGGCGCCTTTTGTGTCGTAAAGCCCGGTACTGCCGTCTATGGAGTTAACAACCCAGGCTCCTGACTTTGGAATACCTACATACACATTCCGGTACGATCTCCCATTATTAGATCGATGGGAGGAAGATTCAAACGATTCCCCCCAATATGGATCAGAGTAGAAGTGCTCACTGTTGATAAAAAAGGAGTGAGTCGATCCCCATTCGTCGTCTAAGTAATTTAGAACGTATTTTAGGGCCCAACCGTCAGTGAGGCGCTCAAACGAATGCACCTCTTGGTCTGTACGCATCGGCCGTTGGACAGACTGCACGGGAAGGCTGCGATAGGCCTGGACGTGAGGCACCTTGGCACGCTGGAGTTCTGCGATCAGGGGCGTGTGCCAGTCTGGTAGTTTGACGCGCTCCGGTGCTTCCTGCGGTTCCTGCATGTGTTGTTGAGCTGCTTGGACATATTCTTCGAAGTGGTTCATTCAGCTTCCCGACCCTTGCATGGAGCAATGTTGCCGCATAGGTTACCATGACGCGCTGGTAAGTATCATGAATATTGGAATTGTGCGGAACGTCGCCATGATCGCTTCAAGGTGGGTCTGACAAACGTCGAGCATTTGGCCAAACTTGATAACGGCGCCGCTCAATGGTCTATTGCGACTTACAGTCTGTTCGGCCAGTGTCATTGACAATGATACAAAAGGGGATTGTCCTCATGTTCGGTTTGCGACAAGCCAAGGGCGGCGTGCGCTGATAGCCTGGTGCTATGGCATCGCGGGAATGGACGTTGGCCGCAGTGGACATCCTGACCGAGGTGGCCGGGCACTACGGACAGACCATCACCTACTCCGACCTGGCCGCCCGTATTCAGGATCGCAGCGGTGTCCTCTCCCGCTCATTGACCCGCAGTTGGGTAGGCGGGGTGCTTGGTCAGGTGGTGAATCAATGCCAAGCTTCGGGGTTGCCGCCGCTGACCTCGTTGGTGGCTCATCGGGCCGACGGCGGCACCGACATTGACGAGTCGACCATCGCTGCCCGGTTGGCCTGCTATCGGCGCTTCGCCGACGACGTACCGGCCCAGGTCATTGCCGCGGCGTTGGCTCAGGAAGCTGCGGCACAGCAAGCCCACCTGGAGGCACAACGAGAGGCTACTGCCGCGGCGCAACGACGCCTCGCTCGGCAGAGCCGGTCACGATCGACCACTCGCACTCCCCCACGCACAGAGAAACCACCAGCGTTGTGCCCCACCTGTTTCATGCAGCTGCCGCTGTCTGGGCGCTGCGACAACTGCGACTAGTCAGCCGCTAAGGTCATCGGTATCGCACGTCTTGCTGGAGGGTTGCACGTCCATGACAGATTCACCGCAAGATGCATCCGATGACATCGATTCGGAGGCCGCCTCGGAGCAGAGCCCATCCCGCGACGCCGCAATCCGGGACGTGATCGCAGTGGTGCTGCTTTCTGTGATGGCGGTGCTCACGGCCTGGTGCGGTTTCGAATCCTCCAAGTGGGGTGGGGCAATGTCGATCGAGTTCAGCAGTGCTTCCAGTTCCCGGATTCAGGCGGCGGTCTACGAAGGGCAGGCCCGGGATCAGCGCCAGCACGATCTGACGATCTATGCGAGTTGGATTGAAGCTAGCGCCACAGGGAATGAGGAACTTGCCGACTATATTGAGGGCCGCTTCTCCCCCGCGTTCCAACCCGCATTCACAGCCTGGCGGGAAGGTGGCATGAGCCAGGAATCCCCATTTCTGCTCCCTGAGTATGTGGCACCGGGGGCTACCGAAGCTGCCGACCTCACCGAACAGGCGCAGTCGCACTTTGCGCAGGCCCTGGTCAACAATCAGCGCGGCGACCAGTACTCCTTGCTCACCGTGTTGTTTGCGCTGGTGCTGTTCTTGACAGCGATGGCGCAGCGACGCGCACGCACATGGGTGTCCTGGACCTACCTCAGCGCTGGTCTGGTCGCCGGGGCAACGGGGACGATCATCCTGCTCAACTTGCCGGTGTTGATATGAGCGATATGACGACGTCCGGAACCACCCCGCCATGGCGCTACGGCATCGGCATGCTGGGAACATCGATACCGATCACGATGATCCGTGGATCAGTCATCCTGTTCTACGTGGACATCCTTGGACTGGATGTACGCGCCTACGGCACCGTGATGGTGATCTACGCCGTCATCGATGCCGTGGACAATCCGGTGCTGGGACATCTGTCCGACCGCACCCGTACCCGCTGGGGACGACGACGACCCTGGCTACTGCTGGGGGCTCCCCTCCTCGCGGCGTCATTGGTCGCACTGTTCCTGGTGCCCGATGGCCTCGACGGCATCGGGCTGGTGTTGTGGTTTGCAGTCTTCGCCATTCTCTGCGAAGCCGTCGATTCCTTGCTGAATGCCAACTACGGTGCACTCCTGCCCGAGTTGTTCCCGCAAGAGCAGCGGCGAGCTGTGGCCAACGGGCTACGCCAGGGATTCCAATTGGTGGCACTGATCGTTTCGCTAGCGCTGACGCCGCTGCTCACCACTCGTATTTTCGGCACGGAGACCAGCACTGAGGGCTTCGGAATTACGGCCCTGCTGTACGGCGTTCTGGCAATCCTGGCGATTTGGCTCATGGCGACGGGCGCCAGGGAGAATCCACACCACGCCGACGGCGATCAGCCACGGTTCTGGTCCAGCATCAAGGCCATCCTGCGCACGCCACTGTTTTGGAAGGTGGGCCTGGTCGGTGCATGCTATGCGATCTCGATGGGGTTGGTGCTCTCAGGTGTCCAGCTCTATGTGCGGTACGCCCTGGGTTTGCCGGTTTGGCGGGCATTCTATTTGCAAGGTGTGGTCATCGTGGTGGCCGGCATCGGGCTGGCGGTTTGGACCCTCGTGGTCCGGCGTTGGGGCGCTCTGCGGGTGTGGCGCCTGGCATACGCGGTGCTGGCAAGCAGCTTTATCGCCCTCTATTTCGCTGACTCCCTGGGTACGGCACTTCTCGGAGCTGTGATCCTGGGCGTGGGCTGGTCCGGGATGCTAGCGACGAACGACCTGGTGGTCGCTCGGGTGCTGGACGCCGATGCCCACCGCTATGGTGAACACCGAGAGGGCCTGTTCCTCTCCGCGTTTGGGTTCTTTGGGCGTCTCAACGGTGCGGTTGCCGGATTGGCCCTGGCATCCCTAGGGACGTTCTTTGGGTACTACTCCGGTGAGGTTCCCGGGCCAGACCCTGACACCGCCTACCGCTTCTATATGTGCGTGTACCCATTCATCCTGTGCACCATCGGAGCCATCGCTGCCCGCTTCCTTCACGTTCCGCAAGCCCAGACCGCCAGTCAGCAACCGGTCAGTGACCGATAGCGGTGCCTCCCGCTGCCCGCCCGGCGCGGGCCTCGGCTCGCACACACCCCAGCGCTGCCACTCAAGCCCTGATTCAGGCTGCTCGCCCAACGCAGTAGTCTCCCGCGTCGGCTCTCTCACTCAAAGCGACTGGGATCCCCAGCACCGGCGCGCACTACCTGCGGCGCTCCGGTGGAAAAGTCCACCACGGTGGTGGGTTCTGCGCCGCACTCCCCCGAGTCGATCACGCCGTCAACCAGATGGTCGAGAGTTTCCTTGATCTGCCATCCGTCGGTGGGGGGCTCCTGCTCGCCCGGCAACAGCAAGGTGCTGGATAGGATCGGCTCCCCCATCTGCTCCAGGAGTCGGCGCACCACCGGATGATCAGGAATGCGGACCCCCACGGTGCGCTTCTTCGGGTGCAACAACCGTCGCGGTACTTCTTTGGTGGCGGGCAGGATGAAGGTGTAACGACCGGGAGTAGCGGCCTTGATAGCCCGGAATGTCGAATTGTCCACGTAGACAAACTGGGATAGCTGCGCGAAATCAGCGCAGACCAGCGTGAAGTCGTGCCGCTCGTCGAGATCGCGAAGCCGCAGGATTCGCTCTTTTCCCTCGCGGTTTTCCAGGGCAGAGCCGAGGGCGTAGCAGGAGTCAGTCGGATAGGCCAGTAATCCGCCCTCACGCAGGATGCCGACCGCCTGCCCTATTGCCCGTGGCTGCGGATCAATGGGGTGGACATCGAAATATCTGGCCATGGGATCAGCCTAGATGGAGGCGAACACCCGCGCGTTACTACGTCGGTCGGTGTCGCGGCGAGGGAAGCTAGCCGATCTTGCGAGCGCGGCGCCGACGTGCGAGTTCATCCTCACGCTGGTCGGTATCGGCAGCACGTTCGGTGGGAAACTCGGCCAGGGACCCTTCGACTTCCCGCCAGACTCGGCCGACCGCGATTCCGAACACGCCCTGGCCGCCCTGAACCAGGTCAATGACTTCGTCAGCCGAGGTGCATTCATAGACCGAGGCGCCATCGCTCATCAGCGTGATGTTGGCGAGGTCCTCGACGCCACGGTCGCGCAGATGCTCAACCGCAGAGCGGATTTGCTGCAACGAGACGCCGGTGTCCAGCAACCGTTTGACGACCTTGAGCACCAGAATGTCGCGGAAGCTGTAGAGCCGCTGGGTTCCGGAACCGGTTGCAGGGCGAATCGACGGCTCTACCAAACCGGTCCGCGCCCAATAGTCGAGCTGGCGGTAGGTGATGCTGGCGGCGCGGCATGCGGTGGGACCGCGATAGCCGGTGTCGTTGTCCAGGTCCGGCAAGGTATCGCCGAATAGCAGTCCCTGGGCCCGTTGCGGGACGGTGGCCGAGGAATCGGCCACGCCTGCGTTCTCACTCCCGGACACGCCTACCCACTCTCGTTGTTGCGGCGTAGACCACTCTACGCCCGGTCTATGGCCACATCGTGGCCTAGTTCCGATCTGGATCCATCGGGTACACCTACGTTAGGACCGATATGACACCCGGTCAACGACCGATGGCCAATCCCACCTTCGGCGTGTCGTGACGGCGTGTCTTAACCTCGAGTTGAGGCTGTGACCACCTGGGTCAGGAATTGCCCGGGCCATCGAAATCTGTGGGTAGCACGGCATCCAAAAAACGCCGGAATTCGGCGATCTCAGCCTCGTCGGGACCCTGATCGCCATCGTCGACTTCGATGGTGAGACTGTCCGACTGATCGGCATCGAGCTCAAGTTCCAGCCCGAGTTCATCCAAGATCTCGTCGGCGCACCAGATCTCGACATCGGCGCGCAGGGCGATGGAAATCGCATCGGAGGCCCGGGAATCTACTCGTGCCTCATTGCTGAGCCCCAGCTCGGCGAAAAATGTGCCGTGCCGTACGGCAGTAATCCAGACCCGCTGAACCTGAGTGTCTGCAGCAGCCAACGCCGTCAACAGCAGATCGTGGGGCCCAGGCCTCGGCAGGCGTACGCCTGCTTGCGCTGTCGCTATCGCTATGCCTTCGTGCGGGCCGATGACAATCGGCAAGGCCCGGGGCCCGTTTGCCTCCCGCAAGATGACCAGCACCTCGTGGTCGTCGTCTGCGACGCGGACCCGCACTCCCACCACGGCCAGCTTCTTCATCCCTGTCCACGCTACGCCGCCCACAACCCGCGCGTGCGAGATTTCACCGTAACGATCTTGTCACTTGTGCGGGGTCAGCTACTGCAACCGATCCACGCCAGCCCGCAGCAACGCCGAATGAAGCGTCGAAAACGAGTCGGCAACCTCACAGGCCAAGGTATGCGCGCGTGCTGCCGCCGCTGCTGATCGTGGCCCGCTGCGGTGGGAGCGAACCGGCGCGACGATGGCATCCAGGATATCTAGCTGTCGTTCGGCCGCCGTGCGAATGGCGCGCAGATGGCGGGTGTGAACCCCGTGTTCAGCCAAGTTATTGGCAGCCCGGACCACGTCGATTGCCTGGGACGGGTACTTTCCGCCTGGATCGATGACCAGCAGGCCAACGTCGGTGAGTTCCTCGATGACCGCGGGCTCGGTGTCGGTCTCGTCCGCGAGCTGTGCCGCCGACAACCGGCGTCGTCCCACCGAACCGGTGAGCTCGCCGTCTTCGGTGACTACTCGAGCGCCCGGAGCCGGCACTCCCGCCGTACCCGCATCCAGGACATCCAGTCGTTCCCGGATCTTGGCCCACGGAAGATAGGAATCTCGCTGGGCGGCCAATGCAAACCGCAATCGTTCAATATCGGCCTGGCTATAGGTTCGATAGCCCGAGGGCGTGCGATGCGGGCTGACGATTCCCTGTTCCTCCAAGAACCTCACCTTGGAGATGGTCACGGTAGGAAATTCCTGCTGCAATACTCCCAGCGCCGAGCCGATGCTCATGGTCGGGGTGCGGGAGACCCCCGATGGCCAGCGGTCATCGGCGCTTGCTGCGACGCTTGGCACACTCACGCTGATGGCTCGGTGGCGGGGCCCGTGGCTCGTTGGGGACTGGGATGGTAGGTCAGTCGGTACTTACCAATCTGCACCTCATCGCCGCCGCGTAGCTGTGCCGACTCGATACGCTCCCGGTTCACGTAGGTGCCGTTCAAGCTACCCACGTCCCGGACCGAGTGAGCACCACTGGCAAAGACGAACTCAGCATGCTTGCGGGAGACGGTCACGTCGTCCAGGAAAATATCGGAGCGAGGATCACGGCCCGATGTCACCCGATCGGTATCGAGCAGGAACCGTGCCCCGGCGTTGGGGCCATGCTGGACGATCAAGAGCGCCGAGGTGGCAGGCAGCGCGTCGATGGCGGCCCGATCGCCGGCGTCAAGGCCAAGTTGTGGCGGTTCGGCATCGGGAATGATGCGTTCCAGGTTCGCCGTGGTGTGGGCCTGCGCAAAGGCATCCTGGCGCGGATCTTCGGTCATGGTGTGGGCCAATCGTGCGAGCCTACGGTGGGGAGAAGCATTCAAAAACCTTACCCTCCGGTTGAGGCTGCGGTAGCCGCAACTTAGCTGCTACTGCTCCGTTGGTGCAGGACTGGCGTATTGCGGCTCGGCCACGTCCCGAATAGCGGTGATCTGCACAAGTTCACGTTGGGTCATGGCCACGTCGGCACCCGCGGCCCGGAACGTCGCTAGCGCACCGCCCGGGATTTCCAGAGCTCCCGCCAGGGTCTCCGGGTTGCCGATGACCCGCCATTCGTGTCCCGATGGCAAGGAGACCCCGTCGACAGCAAGGGTGTCACCCACCTGCGCGAAGTAACTCGAGGCGACGATGCGAACCCCGCCCACTTCAATGGCCTCGGCACCGGCATTGCGCAATTCCTCCAGCATGTGCACCATGTCCTGCGGTCGCACATCCCCGGTGTCGCTGACCACGACCAGCACCCCGGGCCCTTCCACGGGCGTGGTTCCAGCCAGAATGCTCTGCATTTCCAGGTATTGAGCGGCGGAGCGGCTGGCATCGGATCCGCTCAGGAGTGCATCGCGATCCTCGCGCAGTTCGATGGCCTCGGCTGAGAGTGCCTCATTGCGCCGGGTGACCTCATCCAGGAGCCGAACCAGATCCTCCTGGCGCATGCCGCTCAACTCATCGCCCTGGGTCTGACGTACCTGCACGGCGATACCGAACCCGACCAGCAGGCACAGAGCAGCGACCAGCACCTGGCTGCGCAGCCGCGCTGACCTGGGCGGGAGCACCGGCCCGATTGGCCCGGTGTCCACGTCGTTCTCGTCGATGTGGGTCATCTCAGGCCTTCAACACGTGACGGCGAATGTTGGCGGCGTTGGAAAAAATCCGGATACCAAGGACGACGACCACCGCCGTCGTCAGCTGAGCCCCCACACCCAACTGATCGCCAAGGAAGACGATGAAGGCTGCGACCAGCACGTTGAACAGAAACGACGTCACGAACACCCGATCGTCGAAGGTGTGTTCCAGCCGTGCCCGCACCCCACCAAATAGTGCATCCAATGCAGCCACGACCGCGATCGGCAGGTACGGCTGAAGCTCGGGTGGCACGTTCGGCTGCAGCAGCAGGCCTAGTGTTATCCCGACTACCAAGCCGATCACGGCAATCATTGGCTGCCTCCGTCGCCACGAACCTCGGCTGCCAGTCTCGCACGCTGAACTGCGCTCATCGGCCTACTCCGCCGACTCGACGCTGATCGCCGCGGGCCCGGTTCCGGCTGGCAGGAGCAGTTCGTCAGCAGTCTCCAGCTGGCTACCGATGCCATATCTATTGCTCAGCTCCGCGAGATAGCCCGCAGCTACCGTGGTTGAGAATGCCTCGCGGATTGCCTCTGCGTCACCGATCGCCTCGATTCGGTACGGCGACAAGAGTGGCTGCAGGTCGACGAGCACGGTTTGGCCTGCGGATCGTATGGCGGTACTCGATGTCAGACGTACGCCATTGACGGCTATGGACTCGGCTCCGCACGCCCATAGTTCATTGACCACGATCTGCAGATCGACGTCCTTGACCAATTCATCTCCGGAGTTCGGGTCAGCAGGGTCTACCCGCTCCGAGTCGGTCATGGTGATGACCACACCCGGGCCTAGCACTGCCGTCGTACCGGCCCACACCCCGAGCATCGATGCCTCCTGGTACAGGTCCTGTGCCTGCACCCCGAGTGCCTGCTGTTGCAATTGGGTAACTTCAGTACGCAGGTCAGCATTAGCCTGCGCCAGGATGGCACCGTCGGCGGTTCGTTCCTCGATCTGCTTCATCAGCACGGTCCGCGCACTCATCCCCGGCACCGGTGTGCGCAGCTCCCGGGCGGCCCATACCCCGCCGAAACCAAGCGCAATCGCCAACACGAGGACCAGGCTTTGCGTCAGCGTGCCGCGCCAGCCGGAGGGCACCTCACCGCGGGCCCGTCGTGCCGCGGCCGCGGCATAGCCCGGATCTAGCGGCGCCTCCATCACCTCCCGCAGCAATGTCATCGAGGAATCAGGCCGGGAGGAAGTCATCGGTGAGCCACTCCTCGGGTGTCGGAGCGAACAATCTGCTGAAACTGCCCGACGTACATCAGGGCAGCGCACCAGTAAAGGTATATCCCCCACCACACCGAAGCCCAGCCGATGATCCACGCCAAGTCGCCAACGATGCCTCCCACCGTGGTGAGCAGCAACAATGGGAAGGCATACATGAGGGCGAAGGTACCCGCCTTACCCACCAGATGAACCGGGAATCCTGGGAATCCGCGCCGGACCATAAACGGCAACAACAAACCCACGACCGCATCCCGGACGAAGATGATCAGCACCAGCCACCAGGGGATCAGGCCGCGTACCAGCATTCCGATCAACGTCACCGCAATGAACAGGCGATCAGCAGACGGGTCCAGGAAACGCCCCAGGTTAGATGTCTGGTTGAACTTGCGCGCAATCACGCCGTCAAACCAGTCGCTGGCACCGGCGCCAACCAGCACCACCACCGCCGCGACGTCGTAACCGCGCAGAATAAGCACCAGAACTACTGGCACCATCAGCAGGCGTGCGAAGGAGATGAGGTTGGGCACCGTGACCACACGATCTGAGGCAGGCCCGACCATGTCCTGTCCCGATTCCTTCACGGTGCCAGCGTAGGCGATAGGCGGATGCGTGCTTGAAATTCTGACGGGTTGCGGGTTGGCGTTATCTGCGCCTGACCGGCTCCGATCTAGTCGAGTTCGCGGCGGGCTGCGCCCTTGTCCGCTGACAATGCCAGCGATGCATAGATCTTCAGCGCGTTGCTGACGTTACGCTCACGGGTCGCCGGTTTCCAGCCACTCTCGTTCTGGCGCAAACGACGTTGCGCCAGTTCCGCCTCGGACAGTTCAACGTTGATGCTCCGCTCCGGAATGGAAATTGCGATGATGTCACCATCCTGGATCAGGCCAATCGCCCCACCAGCGGCTGCTTCCGGCGAGATATGGCCCAGACTCAGCCCAGACGACCCGCCGGAAAAGCGACCATCGGTAATCAGGGCGCATTGAGGTCCAAGACCGACGCCTTTGAGGTAACTGGTCGGATAGAGCATCTCCTGCATGCCGGGCCCACCCCGGGGGCCCTCGTAGCGGACCACGACCACATCGCCCGGTTCGATCTTTCCGCTCAAGATGGCTTCTACCGCCTCATCCTGGCTTTCGGTCACCTTGGCTGGGCCCCGAAACGTCCACTGGTCTTCGGGTACGCCGGCAGTCTTGACGATGGCGCCATCGACGGCGATATTCCCGGTGAGGACGGCGAGGCCGCCGTCTGCGGTATAGGCATGTTCGACCGAGCGAATACAGCCCGATTCACTATCGGTATCCAGATCCGCCCAGCGATTGGTGGAGCTGAACGCCTCGGTGGTGCGCACTCCCCCGGGCGCGGCATACCAAAGGTCGTCGGCTTGTCCCTGCGCGTGAGCCCCGCGAATATCCCAGCGGTCCAGCCACGCGGTCAGTGAATCCGCGTGCACGGCGTGCACCGATTCGTCCAGCAGCCCGCCCCGGTGCAATTCACCCAGGATGGCCGGCATGCCGCCAGCCCGGTGCACATCCTCCATGTAGTAGTCGGTGGAATTGGGAGCGACCTTTGACAGGCACGGTGTCACGCGCGAGAGCTCATCGATGTCGGACATCGTGAAATCAACACCGGCCTCGCGCGCTGCGGCGAGGATGTGTAGCACCGTATTGGTGGAGCCACCCATCGCGATGTCCAGGCGCATCGCATTGTTGAAGGCTTCCTTGGTAGCGATGGCCCGAGGCAGCACCGAAGCGTCGTCATCGTCGTAGTAGCGGCGCGCCAGCTTGACCACCAGACGCCCAGCCTCCAGGAACAAATCCTTGCGGGCCGCAGCAGTGGCGAGGGTGGATCCGTTGCCGGGCAGCGACAGGCCCAATGCCTCGGTGAGGCAATTCATCGAATTGGCCGTGAACATGCCCGAGCATGATCCACAGGTGGGGCAGGCACTCTGCTCGATGGCGCTGATCTGCTCATCCGAGACAGATTCATCGACTGCCTTGACCATGGCATCGATGAGGTCAAGCCGGTTCTCGTCTGGGGCACCGGTCACAACCCGGTCTCCCAGAATGCGACCCGCCTCCATGGGACCACCGGAGACGAACACGGTGGGTATGTTCAGCCGCAACGCCGCCAGCAGCATGCCGGGGGTGATCTTGTCACAGTTGGAGATACACACCAGCGCGTCCGCGCAATGCGCGTTGACCATGTACTCCAGCGAATCCGCAATGACCTCCCGGCTCGGCAATGAATACAGCATTCCGGCGTGCCCCATGGCGATGCCATCATCGACGGCAATCGAGTTGAACTCCTTGCCCACTCCCCCAGCGTCGGCAATCGCACCGGCCACCAGCTGACCCATATCCTTCAGGTGCACGTGTCCGGGCACGAACTGGGTGAAGCTATTGGCTATCGCGATGATGGGTTTGCCGAAGTCGGAGTCCCCCATTCCGGTCGCTCGCCAGAGGGCGCGCGCACCGGCCATATTGCGCCCATGGGTGGTGGTGCGGGAGCGAAGCTGTCCCATCGTGTACTCCTTGGATCGGATGCGGCTTCACCAGCGTAGACGCTTCTTTGAGCTGTGCTGAGCGGCTAACCCTGAATACGTGCACTGTTCGGCTCGGGCAACTCGTGCCATGCTCAAGCTGTGGCTTTGCGCAAACGTTCCTCTACTGCTCCGATGACCGGGATAGCTGCAGGTGCCGTCACCATCGCAGTAGCCGCAATCGCCGCTTCACTGATGCGGCTGGTCCGGCTGACAGATGCCCAGCCTTCCCCCGTTGTGGCAATCGGTGGGGCGTTCATCGATATTACGCCCGCGTGGCTCAAAGACTGGGCCATCAGCACCTTCGGAACCGCTGACAAGCTGGTCCTGGTCATCGCCATGGCCGCCGTACTAGCAGGGCTATGTGCGACGTTGGGCTGGTTGGGTGCTCCAGCCGTGCTAGGCGGTCGCGGTCATCCACGCTGGAGTATCGCCATCTTTGTGGCCGTAGCACTGTTAGCGGGCATTGTGATCGTCTTGAGACCAGCCGCGGGCTTGCTAGATGTTTTCCCGACGATGCTCGGCACGGCAGCGGGTCTGCTGGTAATCCGAGCCTTTTGGCGGACCGGGCAGGTGCACACCGACGACCAAGCACCGGCTCGACGGCAGGTTCTTGGCTGGGCAGCCGGCACCACCCTCGCCGGGGCAGGTGCGGCCATAGCCGCCGATACGCTCTCGCCCGCTGTGCAACAGGGCCACAGCTCCCGGGTGGTCTTGCCGCCAGTGGCGCCGCTGGAGATTCCGGCGACCGCGCAGGTAGCTGTGGAGAACATGACGCCTTACATCACCGCCAATCGTGACTTTTATCGGGTTGATACAGCGCTGATCCCGCCCAACCTGGCTCCAGCGGATTGGCAACTGCGAGTTCACGGCCTGGTTGAGCGGGAAATCCGCATGACCTTCAATGACCTCATGTCCGAGCCGATGGTGGAATCTCTGACCACCCTGGCCTGCGTCTCCAATGGGGTAGGCGGGCCGCTCGCGGGGAATGCTGTCTGGACGGGGTGGCCCATGCGCGAACTCCTTGAACGCGCGCGGCCGATGCCGCAGGCCGACATGGTGCTCTCGACCAGCATTGATGGTTTCACTGCCTCCACCCCGTTGTCGGCGCTCACCGACAACCGGAACGCACTACTAGCAGTTGGAATGAACGGGGAGCCGCTGCCCGTCGAGCACGGATTTCCGGTTCGCATGGTGGTACCAGGTCTGTACGGCTACGTATCGGCGACCAAATGGGTTGTTGATCTGAAGCTCACGCGGTTCGCTGATGATGTCGGCTACTGGACTCCCAGGGGCTGGTCGGCTCAGGCTCCGATCAAGACAGCCTCGCGTATCGATGTTCCGCAACCCTCCGCTCAGGTCTCTTCCGGTGAGGTAGTCCTAGCCGGGGTGGCGTGGGCCCAGCACCGGGGTATCTCGGCGGTTGAGGTTCGGGTCAGTCCGCAAGTGGGTGAGCAAGGGGCATGGCAGCGCGCGGAACTTGCCGATGAACCCTCCATCGATTCCTGGCGTCAGTGGATATGGCGGGGGGCGGTCGAGGAACCAGGCCGCTACACCGTCTCGGTACGGGCCATCGATGGGGAGGCAAACGTGCAGGAATCGGCCTACGCTCCACCCGCACCCGATGGCGCAACGGGCCATCACACCATCTACATCTACGTGCAGCCGTAGCCCGGCCCATCGGCGGCCACCGACATGGGCCGGTACTGCGCGCAGATCCGACGGCGAGCCAATGGGCAGCTGGACCTGGGTAGTTCTGCCACAGCATCATCATCCTTAGCGGCCCGGCCCGCTGCTACGTTGCCCATATGTCCAGTGTCAGCATGCCTTCTCCGGGACGCGGAGGCCCGCCGTCGCTGCCACCGCCGGTCGCGATGGCTTCCCGCTCCGCACCGGTGGCTGCCGCCGTACTGATCCTGCTGCCGATCCTCAACGTCGCGGTCCTGGTTCTGCTACGCGACCAGGGCTATCCCGGATCACAACCGCCACCAGTCGACGCCAGAGCGTGGACCATGATCTTCTTGCTCCTGAGTGCCGTGGTGGCATCGGTACAGATCTTGGCCGCTGTCATCGCATTGTTCCTGGTCCGTAAAGATGTTCTAGCGGGGCCGATCATTCTGATTCTGGTCGCGACCTCAACCGCAGTAGTGGGAGCTCTGCTGGCCTTGGGCATCACTGCGGCGGCTCCGCACACCATGATCAATCGCCTGGTGATGGGCGGTGCCGGAATCACCATCGTCGGCGTCTCTGTCTGGGTGATCGTCGCGGCGACACAAGCGATTGCCCAGCGCGACCGTCGACGCCAATACCAGCGGTTGATGGGCCAGGCACCATAGCTACCACACCCACCGGAACCTGAGCTACCGGCGCGGAGCGGGTGGCCGATAGGATCGCGCATCGTGCAGATGGGTATCCGGTGCCGGTAGCAAAGGTACGCGTGCGTGATATCGCCTGGGTAGCGGTCGGCGGCATGGTTGGAACCCTGGCTCGCGTCGCCATCGCTTCGAGTATCCCGGTCGGCGTCGGCTCCTGGCCGTGGTCGACGTTGGTGGTCAATACGGCCGGTTCGCTGCTATTGGCACTGTTGCTGGGACTGCTGGTGCATGCCTGTGGGCCCGAACTTGCCCGCGCCCTTCGGTTGGGCCTGGGAGTTGGGCTGCTGGGAAGTTTCACCACCTACAGCGCATTTGTTGCTGAGGCCTATCAGATCAGCGCCGATCTAGGCCCCGTCTGGGCGTTCGGATATCTGGCACTCAGTAGCACGCTTGGCCTGGCCGCCGCGATGTGCGGTTTCGCCATCGGGTCTAGCCATCGGCAGGGCAGCCAATGATCGTTTGGGCCATCGCCGTCGCCGGTGGCTTGGGTGCGGCGGCACGCTTCCTCCTTGACCAAGTGGTCAACGTGTATCTGCAGCGGCTATCGGCAACCATGGTTGTCAATGGCACCGCGTGTTTCGCTGTTGGCTTGCTGGTCGGCTTGGCCGCCGACGATCAGTTCACCGCCATCGTCGGGCTGGGATTCCTCGGCGGGTATTCCACGTTCAGTACCGCGAGCGTCGAAGCGGCAGGACGGTGGCGAGAGGGCAGGCGCGGTGCTGCATTGCTACACAGTGTGGCGATGGTGGTGGTGTGTGTGGCCACCGCTGGTGTCGGTCTCACGATCGCAGCGTGGCTCTAGCCGCGCTTATGAAGGCGTAGCACCGGCCCACGGGCCTGTGTGGGGCCCACCTAGGGGGTAGTCGGGCTCCCACGGAGAGTTTGGCCCGGGGCCGGTGCTACTAGCGCCGTGTCATCAGTGCACTTGATGAGGGAAGTGCACCCTGTCACGACGCCGTCTGTTGCCCGCCAATAGGGGGGCTAAACCAGCCGGTACAAATCCCGCTTCTTTGAGCAGGACTGTGCCACCGGGCGATAGACCCGCGGAACGAACCCGCGGTCTGCCGGGCAAGTTATTGAAGGTAGGGACGGCCAGGTCGTGCCGCCTCATATGCGTCGTCGGAACTGGCCTAGGGGCAGTCGTCGTAGGCCTACACACGTGGCGTTGAGGAGGCGGTGCGATCGGGATGATAGCCAGTCCCGCGCACGGGTTTTGCTCCCGCATCTCAATACGTGCCGGACATCCGGCACGGAACGCTACTAACACCCGACTCAATTCTCGACGGCGTCGGAGCCCTCACCTCCGCCGCGAAACCGCTACCTCTAGGGTCCGGTGACCCCTCACCGGTGTATTAATTTAAAGGATAGCACCCTTTCTATTGAGGTGCTATCGACTGCGCCGACGTGTGCACTCTAACCGGGTGGGCAGGTCGAGACGATCACCAATACCTGCCCCTGCTGGTCCGAGACCGCAAACCCGAGATAGTCGACGCGTTCAGCCCAGAACTGAGCCTGCGCCGCCCAGTCGGTTCCCGCCCCACCTGTGAATCGGGTGACTTCAGAGCAGCTGCCGACACCAGAGGTATAGGGACTCAAGATCCGTGCGACATCGTTGGGCCCGAATGATTGTCCCGGGGCATCGCCGCCATTGTTGCTCTGCTCCTGCGCCGCGGCGGCGGCGGCGTCTTCCTGTGCTTGTTCTGCTTCCGCGCGCGCCAGGGCCTCGGCTTGCGCTGCGGCTTCTTGTTGCTCGCCGATCCAATCCTGTTGTGCGTCTTGCAGCGTGGCCATGGCCGTGTTGACCGCGTCCAGGTGGCTCACCAGAAAATCGGCATCGGCACCTTCTGTCGTGATGGCAGCTTCGGCTGCAACAAGCGCCTCCTCCAACTCCGTCAGGCTGGCACTATCGTCAAAGCCTTCTTCGATCTCAGCAACCAGAGCTCGGCCGGAATCGATCGCTCCCTGAAGTCGAGAGGTTGCCCATGCCAGGTGATCGGCTCGAACCGCTTCTGTCGCAACGGTCAACCAACTCAGCGCTGCTTCCATATCGGTCAGGGACGGGATGGTGTCGGTGGCAATCACGAACCGCTGCACCGGAAAGTCGGGGTCGTCAGCCAGTGGTCGGCCCGGCGTGACAGTAACGGTTCGATCCCGGAACGTGAGCACGGCGCCGTCAGGAACCAGCTGCGTGGCACCGGTAATGGCCTCTACCAGGGTGACCCGCGAGTTCTCGTCAGAGACCTCTCCGACCGAGGCATCCACAACTTCTTGACCCACGGCGATGGCATCCCGCAGCTGGGCAGCCAGCTCGTCGTAGCTGCCCTGGAGCTGTGCTGCCGAGGTCGCTTCTTCCTCCTGGGCGGCTGCGACCTCGCGCAAGTACTGGTCCTGCGCCGCAGCCTGTTGATTGCGGCCAGTGACGATCCACACCAGCGCCGTGACCGCAACCAGCACCACGACCACCCCGACCGAAAGTAGCGCTCGCAGTCCCCATTGGCGCTCCGGCTCAGGTTGGCGGGCTTCGGATTCGAAATCGGCTAGCTCGCCAAACAGCTCTGTCGTAGGCAGATGATCAACATCAATGTGCTCCTGAGTTGACATTGATCAGCGATCCTTCTGCTACGCCCCCCGTTGCACTGGACGCTCCTCACCCTACTGGTAGCCGCGCAATCTGGTACCCCCTCCAGCACTCACCAGCGGGCGAGGCTTCTCCTGAACCGGGTCTGGGCGTTGGACTTGCGGACTGATCTGCGTCGCGATGACCGACCAGACCAGTCTCAGTCACCGGGTGGTGTTTCAACTACCTGGTCAGCCGTGACACACCTGCTATCTGGAATCACTGAGGCCACAACTTTGCGACAAATGCCCGAAGGTCAACACCTGCTGGAGCCTGGCCCAAACCAGGGTAATGCCCAACTCTCGTATTGACCCGGATCAGAAAGAAGGCCCCGTACAAGGGTGCTACCCTCCGAATCGCTGGGGGGCATTTCTACTCGGAGCTGGAGAGACGACGATGTTGGGGATATCTGCTTTGCGTTCTGTTGGGGTTGCGGTGTCGGTTGCGGGTTTGCTGCTTGTGCCGGTTGCTGCCAACGCTGCCCCTGGTGATGAGGTCGTTTTCCCTGAGGCTGAGCTGAAAGATTGCGTCGCTGCTGAGTTGGGGGTAGACCCGTCATCGGCGATTACTGAGGCCGATATGGCGTCACTGACCGCACTTGCGTGCAGTGCTCCCGATGAAATGTCTCGAATCACAGATCTGACACCTCTCGTCTTTGCAACCAACCTCACCTCGCTGTGGCTCTACGGCAATGCGATTGTGGATGTGACTCCACTGGCTAACCTGACCAGCCTCGCCGAACTGGGGCTCGGCAACAATGCGATCACGGATGTGACTCCACTGGCAAGCCTGACCAACCTCAGCTCGCTGTGGCTCATCGAGAATGCGATCGCTGATCTGGCACCACTGGCAAGCCTGACCAACCTCACCGAGCTGGCCCTCGGTGACAATGCGATCACGGATGTCACACCCTTAGCCAGCCTTACCAACCTCGCCGATCTGGGGCTCGGCAACACTGCGGTTGCGGATCTGACACCCCTAGCCAGCCTGACCAACCTTACGTCGCTGGGACTCAGCGAGACTGCGCTTGCTGATCTGACAGGACTAGCCAGCCTGACCAACCTCAATTGGCTGTGGCTCAGCGACAATGCGATCGCTGATCTGACACCCCTGGCAACCCTGACCAACCTCACCCACCTGGGGCTCGGTGGCAACGCGATCACCGATGTCACACCCCTTGAATAGCTGACCTACCTCAGCTCTCTGTGGCTCTGTGTATATGCGATTTCGGATCTGACACCGCTAGCCAGCCTGACCAACCTTTCGTAGCTGGGACTCAGCGTCAATGCGATCTCGGATCTGACTCCCCTTGCCAGCCTGACCACCCTTTCGTCGCTGGAACTCAACAACAATGTGATTGAGGATGTGGCACCCCTAGCCAGCCTGACCAACCTTACGTTGCTGGAACTCAACAACAATGTGATTGAGGATGTGACAGCGCTGGCAAGCCTGACC
>JBKEBC010000043.1:0-7524 GCA_047972965.1 Beutenbergiaceae bacterium
CAGCGAGGAGGTGGCAAACCTGCTCGGGGCCGTCTGCGGATCGGGTCGGCGGGCGAGCATGCCGCCAGCTAGCGGGTTGTAGCACATGGTGAGGATCTGGTGGGTGGCGGCGAACTCGGCCCACTCATCTTCAATCCGGCGTGCCAGCAGATTGAAGACATTCTGACCGACAACCGGGCGGCTCGCCCCGGCCCGCTGCGCGGCGGCGATTACGTCCATCACTTGCCAGGCGGCATAGTTGGAGACCCCCAGCGCACCGATCTTGCCCTCCGCTTGCAGTGCGGCTATCTCGGTCAAGGTTTCGTCCAGGTCGGCCTGGTGATCAGGTTGATGCAGGTAGAAGATATCGATGGTGTCCACCTGAAGCCGACGCAATGACCCTTCGACGCTCGCGTGTAGTCCCGCTGCCGATAGTGGTGAGTGGGCCCCTGCAGTCTCCATCGCGGTTTCCGACGACGAGGGGGTCAGCTTCCCGTGGCGGCGCATCGTCGAGGATGGTGACGGGTTCACCGGCTACGGCAACCGTCGTTCCAACCACCGTCACGACTACCCCGCCATCGCCTGTGATTTGGTCGGCCAGCTCCATGTTCTCTGGTCCTATCACTCCCGCGAGTGCATGAAGCATGCCGTGTTCGACGAATCATGGATCGAAGGCGTGCCACAACAACTGACCGGAGACTGCAAACTCTGGACCTAGGGCCAGAGCGCACCAGCAGCCACGGGCGCGAGCAACCCGGCGCCGGGTCGCCGCCTGGACAGAGGCCAGGGCTATTGGCTGTTGGGCTCGCTGGTGTTCGGGCGCGCCGCGAACGGGTGGGACGCGGCTCCCAGTGTCGGCGGCGATGTCGGGGTCGGCGCCACCACAAGTGGCTGCGGCAGGCGGTAGGAGAACAATCCGGCAGCCACCATGATGGCGACCAGTACCGCGATCGCTATCCAGCCGGGAATGCCCAGAATGGAGCTGAACGCGGCGTCGGAACCTTGTGGCAGCCAGATCAACGGTAGGGCGGCGCTGGCGTTGAGTGCACCGTGACCGATGGCGGCGGCCCAGACGCCACGGGTGTAGTACCGCGCCCACTGCAACAGCACCCCCACGCAGATCGTGAAACCACACATCAACAGCAGGCCGTCTATCCCAGGGCGGGCAAAGTTGTATCCGAGCAGGATGACCGGAGCGTGCCAGATCCCCCACAGGATCCCGGAGAGCAGTGCAGCTTTGGCGAACCCCAAGGGTGCCAGAGCAGTGGTGAGGAATCCGCGCCATCCCAGTTCTTCGCCGAATGCTGGAATGGAGGTAGCGACGACGTTGACTGGCAAGGCGACGAACGTCACCAGGATCAGTACCTGGTCGGTCAGGCCCTCGGGCAACTGGTCGGTGGGCAGAGCCAGCGAGGGGCTTGACCAGTCGATGCTGATCACGCCCACCACATCGGCGGCGACCATCGCCGCGAAGCCCAGGAACAGCCACCCCGCCGTGGCCAACGCACCGATGACGATGGTGCGCTTGACACTGGCGCCGGTCAGCCCCAGGTAGCGCGATGGGTGAGCCGGGCGGAGCATGAACCTCATCACCAGCCCTGACGCGGCGGTCGGGGTGAACATCATCGCTGCTGTCAGCGGCAGGAACAGCGGCGAGCCCAGGCCGTCCCCGGTCAGCCAGATCGGTAGCTGCACCAGCCAGGCAAGGCCGCACGCCAGCACGGCAAAAACAGCCACAGCGCTCCACGGCACGGCGGTAGGAGTCACATCGCGGCTGCTGCGCTGAGCCCGGTCGGGCGTTGGGCCGGTGGCCGCTGAAGTGTCCATTTTGTCCAGTATGCCTCGCGGTTTGCTCGTTCGGATCGGCGACCGGAGGGAATCCCTATCCGTCGGCTGGCGGAGGGGCGGACCATCCGGATACGAGTCTGTGTCGTGCTGGACGCAGCTCGGGAGCAACCTAGAGCGGCCGATGAGTAGCGCAGAGCGGCCCAGAGTAACCCAGAGCAGCCGAGCCGGTCATGGGCTGGTACTTGCCAGTCACGGGCTCTGGCATCTGGCCAGATACTGGCCGTGATCCCCGCAGCGCGAACGGGGCTGCGTTATGGGATCAGCAGCAGCTTGCCGAACACCTCACCAGCAGCGAGCATCGCGTGAGCCTGGGCCGCCTGAGCCAGTGGCATCGCGGCCTCGACCACCGGGCGCACCTGCCCCCGGTCCAGATAGGGCCACGCGTGCTGACGCAACTGCGCGATGATGGCGGCCTTCTCCTGCGGTGGCCGTCGGCGCAGGACACTTCCGTGAATGCTCAGCCAGCTGCTGAGCACGGTGCCAAGGTTGAGCTCGCCGGTGGCGCCTTTCTGCATCCCGATGATCAGGAGTTGTCCGTGGGGTGCGAGGGAGTCGATGTTGCGTTGCAGGTAGGCAGCACCGACGACGTCAAGAATCACATCCACCCCGCGCTCGCCCGTTGCGGCTCGAACCACCGAAACGAAATCTTCGCTGCGGTAGTCGATGCCGAAAGCGCCCAATGCCTGGCACCGTTCGACCCGCTCTGAGCCGCCGGCGGTCGCGAAGACGACGGCACCGGTAGCCCGCAGCAGCTGGATCGCCGCCGTTCCAATCCCGCCAGAGCCGCCATGGACGAGCACCGTCGTTCCGCTGTTGTCCGTGCCGCTCAGCCCGGCGATACCCACCAGGTTGGACCACACGGTGGCCAGCGCCTCTGGCAGGGCGGCCGCGTCGGTCAGGCAGACGCCGTCGGGAATCGGGAGCAACTCATCGGCGCAAGCCAACGCGTGGGAGGCGTAGCCGCCGCCGTCCAGCAGAGCACACACCTGATCGCCAACGTGCCACTGGTCGACGCCATCACCGAGTGCAGCAATAGTCCCCGAGACTTCCAGCCCCGGATGTTCTGGAGCGCCGGGCGGGGGCGGGTGCAGACCTTTGAGCTGCAGCAAGTCGGCCCGGTTGACGCCCGCAGCAGCAACCTCGATGAGTACCTGACCTGTTCCGGGGCTGGGGGTTGGTAGCTCGAGGGGAGATAGGGCCGTGCCCTGAATGGCCATGGCGAACATAGAGCGAGCCTAGGCGGTGCGAGCATGCGGGAGGATAGGTCACAATAGTGCGGCCCGGGTTGCCGGGCATGGAGGGTTGACAGAGCGGCCGAATGTGACGGTCTTGAAAACCGTTGTGCGAAAGCACCAAGGGTTCAAATCCCTTACCCTCCGCCGTTGTCCTAAGTCGCGACATCGTTGAGGCGGTGTTGCGACTCAGGGCTTTTATGGGGTTCACGGACACCCTGGATGGGTGAACCTCGCATCGGTTGGTCCACCAGTTGCCTGACGCCCGGCTGTGCGTGGTTGTGCCGCCAGCGCCAGGTGTGCCCGCCAGGTTGTGATGCCCGCGCCAGGTGTGCCCGCCAGGTTGTGATGCCCGCGCCAGGTGTGCCCGCCAGGTCGTGATGCCCGCGCCAGGTGTGCCCGCCAGGTCGTGATTGGGCGACCCAGTCGTGATGCGCGAATAAAGACTTGGCAGCCCAATCACGACTTGGTGGTGAGTGGGTGGCGCTGAGGAGGTGGCCTAATCACGACTTGGTGGTGAGTGGGTGGCGCTGAGGAGGTGGCCTAATCACGACTTGGTGGTGAGTGGGTGGCGCTGAGGAGATGGCCGTGAGGTGAGTGCTCGCCCGGAACCTGGGTCAGGCTTGACCGAGCCAGAAGCGTATGTAGGCGTCCCAGGCAGGTTTGGGTACCAGGTCTTCATCGAAGAACCCGGTGTACTGCCACAGCTCCATGGCTGGGAGCTCGAGCTCGCGGGTGAGGGCACCGTAGTCCACCGCCAAGAAGAACACGGTGAACAGGTAATCGTCCTGAGCGGTGATGACTGAAAGCTCTTGGACGTAGAGGCTTTGCGTGTCCGGGTCGCCTCCGATATCGAGGTCGAACTCCTCGAGTTGGACTGGCACGCTGGAATACCCGGTCTCGCAGATCGCCAACGGCTTGTCGATGTTTGCGCTGAGCCAGGCATACGGCTCTCGCCACTGGTTTGGCTGCTGTGGTAGATCAACTCCGCCGAGCCGGGAGTAGAACTGATCCAAGTAGGGGTAGAAGCTGATGCCGACGTAGTCCAGCACCTCGATCAGGGTGGTGGATTCCTCGAGTACCGCTGGCAGCATCAGCAACGGCAAACTCCACGAGACGCCAATGGTGAGCCCGGGATGGGCAGACTTCAGTTCCTGGTAGGAATCGGCGAGTACCTCGGCGAGGGTTTCCCACTTCTGCGGGTCGTTGTGCGCCAGGTCGCCGGCCTCCACCCCGATGTTGAGGAAGGTGGGCTGAAAGTACTCGATGGCTCGATTGACGTAGTTCAGGTACGCGGTGCGTAGTCGCTCCAGGTCGATGCTCTCCCAGGTGGCCCACTCGGGAGCTTGCCCGCCGTCAAAGCCGGTGGACCAACTCAGGCGGTCATCCTGTAGTGGTGCGATGGCCAGGTATACCTGCTGATCCGCACCGATATAGCTGCGGTGCCGTTCCCATTCCTCCATGACGCCGGAGGAAAAGTCGTTCCCGGCGTCAGCGTCCCTCCAGGGGACACCATTATCGAGTTGCACGGTGTAGAGATTGCCCGCCGTCGACACCAGGCCACCAACCTGCTCGACGGACTCCACAGTCAGGTCGTATGGAAACGGGCTGATACTGACGTTGTGCTGGTATTCGATGGCCTCGGGAAGCTGCTGCGTCAAAGGCGTGGGTGCCGGTGCTGCGGGCTGGCACGCCACGATAGCCAGAGTCGCGACAACGAGGAGGAGCAGCCGACCCATCGTTCAAAATTAGCAGCCAAGGGCCTAGTTCAGATCGGCTTCCGAGATCCGATGATGGCGCCCGCCGCCACCAGAGCAAGGGTGGTCGCCAGCAGCAGGCCAAGGGATGCGCGCGCTCCGAATCCTTCCAGCAGCCAGCCCATCAGGACCGGCACCGTGGCTGCACCGGCGTAGCCGATGGCCTGCACCATGCCGGAGAGGTCCCGAACTGCGGCGGCGTTGCGTGCGCGCATCGTGAGCATGGTCATCACCAGTGCGAATGTTCCACCTTGCGCAAAGCCGGAAATAACTAGCCACACCAGCAGCCCGGCCGGTGCTAGCAGCATGCCTAGGCTGAGGACGACCCAGGCCGCCGAGACCAGTACTGATACCAGCCGTCGAGAAAACCGGGTGGTGAGGGCGGGGACAGTCAAGGCGCCGATAATTCCCATGAACTGGAACAGCGCAGCCGCGTTGGCGCTGGATTGTTCAGAGAGGCCCGTCAGTGCGGGGATCAAGGTGGGAAGCCACGCCGCCGCGCCATAGAAGGAGCCAGACTGCAACGCAAAGTAGACCGCAAGCGCCCACGCGCCTGGGTGACGCCAGACCCATCCTTGGGACGTCGGAGGGACCGTGTCGGCACGGCCGACCATCAACGCTGGTTCGGAGGCGCTCCTGCGCGCCGCCGCAGCGTAGATGGCCGTGGCTCCGAGCGCGGTGATGCCCCAGATGGCCAAGGCCCAACGCCAGCCGACGGCGACGGCGATCGGGACGGTGAGGGCGGTCACGATCGCCGCTCCACCGGTGATGGATCCGACGGTGAGGGAGGTCATCGGACCTTGCCTGCTGGCAAAGTTGCGACGGACCACCACCGGCACCAGCACGTTGCCAATGGTGATCGCCACGCCGATCGCCACAGTGATGAGCAACAGGCCAGCCAGGGGAGTGAACGGCCGTGTGAAGGTGAAAACGGCAAGGGCGATGCCGGACACGATGAGAGCCCGGTCCACCCCCAATCTCCCAGCTAGCGTGGTGACGGAAGCAGAGAAGATGGCGAAGGTCAGCAGCGGCAAGCTAGTGAGTAGCGCGGCAGTGGGGGCATCCATGTGCACCTCGGCCCGGATCTGCGGCAAGACCACAGCCACGGACGTGATCGCTCCGCGCAGGTTCAAACCAACCAGCAGCAGTGCCAGGGCGAGAAACCAGGTTGGTCGATCAGCGGGACGGTGGGGATCGCTCACGAGCGGCTCGCTGGCATACCCGGAGGGTAGCGCCGATTCGTCAGCCTGCTGCGCCGGAGCTAGCTTCGTGCTCACTTAGCGCCTCCGGTTCGGGTACTCTGGCAGCCGAACTGGAGACGTCGCATAGTCCGGCCTAGTGCGCATCCCTGCTAAGGATGTGAGGGTGCAAGCCCTCCGTGGGTTCAAATCCCACCGTCTCCGCCGATTGTCCTGAGTCGTAACATCGTTGAGTAAAGTCGCCGAGTTCGAAGGCTTGTGGCAATACCGAACCCCACGGCACCCGAATTTGGCGTGAACCCTCGTACTCGCGGTGGGCAATCGGCGCACGGCAACGCCTAAACTTGCGCGATGAGCCGGATCTTTACCACCGCCGTCGCCGACGTCTATCCGCACTACATCGCCAAGGCTGAGCGGAAGGGGCGCACCCAGGGTGACGTAGATCAGATCATCGGCTGGCTCACTGGATTCGATGAGGTTGCACTGCGGGCGCACCTGGAGCGCAAGACCACATTCGCAGAGTTTTTCGATGCTGCCGAGCTGAACCCCAATGCCGCGCTGATCACTGGTGTGGTGTGCGGGGTGAGGGTGCAGGACGTCGCCGATCCGTTGATGCGCAACATCCGCTACCTGGACAAGCTCGTCGACGAACTCGCCAAGGGAAAGGCCATGGAGAAGATTCTGCGCGCCTGATATGCCGATCATGACTTGGGGCATGCTCGACGACGGTGCGTACGGCGGCTTCCGCGGCCTGTGACGCCCAGCTATCGTCGCTGCATGTGCCGCAATATCCGCGTCCTACACAACTTCGATCCGCCGACGACCGATGATGAGGTTCGTGAGGCTGCGTTGCAGTTCGTGCGCAAGGTGAGCGGGTCTACTCGGCCATCGCGCGCCAATACCGAGCCGTTTGACGCAGCAGTAGATGAGATCGCGCTGGCTACCCGCCGTCTGCTCGATTCCCTGGTGACCAACGCTGCGCCCAAGAACCGCGAGCTGGAGGCGCTCAAGGGTCGCGCCAGGCACGAGAAGCGGATGGAGCGAGAGGTTCGGATCCGCACGGCGTCGACCTAGAGCGCCGGTCGCGGGTGTTACGGTCGCAGCGGCCGATTGGAAGGTTAGCCATGTCCACACCCGAGCACCGTGACCTGGAAGCCGCGCAGGCGGCGGTGGCGAACCCGGCGACATCCCCTGAGCAGCTCTCCCGTATCGCGCAGTTCCATCCAGGTCTAGCCCCCCAGATTGCCCAGCACCCCCAGGTGTATCCGGACCTGCTGGATTGGATGCGCACCTACGCCGGGCTGGAGGCCGGTGATGTGGTGCAGACGCCGACGGTCCCCCTTGCTGCGGTCCCCGCATACCCCGCCCCGCCTGCGCAGGAGGCACAGCCAGCCCCGCAGGCCAACCCGGCCCCGCAGGCCAACCCGGCCCCGCAGGCCAACCCGGCCCCGCAGGCCAACCCGGCCCCGCAGGCCAACCCGGCCCCGCAGGCCAACCCGGCCCCGCAGG
>JBKEBC010000076.1:0-2351 GCA_047972965.1 Beutenbergiaceae bacterium
TCGATGACCTCGTGGTCGTAGGACTTGAGCCGGATACGGATCTTCTGTCCAGCCATGCGTCGTCTGACTCTCTCTCTTGGTACCGCTCCGACCGACCCCCGCGCTCGGGCGTGTCGCGCTGCTGAACACAACCATGCGTTCGTCTGCGCGCCACATCCGCAGCACTCGCACTTGCGACCCATAACTTCTAGGCCAGCCACGAGGGCGGTCGGGATGGACTGTGGTGGTTCGCCGCCTGAAGCTCAGTCATCCGAACCGGTGATTGCCTGGGTGCCCGGATGGGTTCTCGCACTCCGTGCGTCGGGGCGATTCCAACCACCCCGGCCGCGTGGATGCCCTTATCAAGGACCGCACGAAACCGCACCTCTGGACGAGGCAACCGGAATAGTCTGCCACAGCAACGGCCCAATCCCCAACTCCGGCAGCGATCCGAGCCCGGTGACCTGCCACACATCGGGACTGGGACGTCCGTCGCGGAGGTGCGCCACGCGGTGCTGTGCGCGATGGCCTCAGTCGTCGATGGGCACGCGCCACCGCCACCCGGCGGCAATGGCGAGGCCCACGCCCACGATCAACGCCCCGCCCACCAGGTTCCCGGTGCCGACGATGAGCATATTGCGACCGAACTCGGGCCAGGTGGTCTCCGGCATCCCGGAAAAGAGGCCGATGGAGAAGGTAGTCATGTTCGCCACCACGTGCTCGAAGCCAGAGGCGATGAAGGCCAGCAACACCCAGAACAGGATGATGGCCTTGCCGGACTCCGATTTCAGGCGGCCACAGGCCCATATTCCCAGGCAGACCAAAACGTTGCACAGAATCGCCCGTGCGAATAGTTCCAGGTCGGACTCGTGGGCTTTGGCGGCCAGCATGTCGGCGACCATCTGGCCGGCCGCCTCATTGCTGCGCAGCACCCCTGAGGCAACCACCAGCACCGCTAGCAACATGGCTCCGAGCATGTTTCCCACAAAGGAGAAGATCAGGGTGGATCCGGCGCGGGACCAGGTGATCTTGTTGGTCAATGCTCCCTGGGTCAGCACCATCATGCCGGAGGTTGATAGTTCGCCACCGACGAAGATCACCAGCGTGAGCGCAATGCCGAAGACAGCTCCCGAGATCAGTTTGGTAGCTGGGTCCCCGACCGCCGCGAACGGACCCGCCGTCGAGACCATAAGAATCACACCGATTCCCACGAACGCACCGGCCGCCATCGAGGACACCAGGTAGAGCAAGAGGTGGCGAGCATTACTGGCTTTGTACCGAGCAGCATCGCCTTGGGCCCGTAGCCCCGAGAACATATCGAGCATGGATTTCACGGTAGCAGCCGTGAATAAGTAGCCAGGCACATATGAACCGGTCCCGATGGCGAATTGATGGGACGGCTCCTACCTCAAGCCGATGGGATCACCTATCGCTTTCCTGGTCGAAGGCTGCGTAGAAACGACGAAGGGCCCGCCGTAGAACGGCGAGCCCTCCGGGTGCGCTGGGATCAGGCCCAGCGTGCGATCACTTGAGGATCTTGGTCACACGACCGGAACCAACGGTGCGGCCACCCTCACGGATAGCGAAACCGAGGCCCTCTTCCATGGCGATGGGCTGAATCAGCTCCACGGTCATTTCGGTGTTGTCGCCAGGCATGACCATCTCGGTGCCCTCGGGCAGCGTGATGACGCCGGTGACGTCGGTGGTGCGGAAGTAGAACTGCGGACGGTAGTTCGAGTAGAACGGGTTGTGACGACCGCCCTCGTCCTTGGCCAGGATGTAGACCTGGCCTTCGAACTGCGTGTGCGGGGTGATCGAACCCGGCTTCACCACGACCTGGCCGCGCTCGACCTCTTCGCGCTTGGTACCGCGCAGCAGCAGACCGACGTTCTCACCGGCCTCGGCGTAGTCGAGCAGCTTGCGGAACATCTCGACGCCGGTAACGGTGGTCTTGATCGCGGTCTCCTTAATACCGACGATCTCGACCTCTTCGTTGACCTGCAGGCGGCCACGCTCGACACGACCGGTGACAACGGTGCCACGGCCGGTGATGGTGAAGACGTCTTCGATCGGCATCAGGAATGGCTTGTCGATGTCGCGCACCGGGTCCGGCACGTTTTCATCGACGGCGGCCATCAGGTCCTCGACGGACTTGACCCACTCGGCGTCACCTTCCAGAGCCTTTAGGCCGGAAACGCGCACGACGGGGACGTCGTCGCCTTCGAAGCCCTGGCTGGAGAGCAGTTCGCGCACCTCGACCTCAACGAGCTCGAGGATGTCATCGTCGTCGACCATGTCGGACTTGTTCAGCGCGACCAGCAGGTAGGGCACACCGACCTGACGGGCCAGCAGCACGTGCTCACGGGTCTGCG
>JBKEBC010000095.1:0-9425 GCA_047972965.1 Beutenbergiaceae bacterium
GCCCACCGACACCCCGACGCCCACCGATACCCCGACGCCCGTTGGTCCCAGCGACCAGGGGTCACCAAGCTGATGGCTACCGTCGCACCCACCAAGCCACGGGCTGGCCGCAACGCCGAGCTCGCGTTGCTGATCCTGGCGTTGGCCATCGGGATCGGCGCCTACTGCATTGTTGGTCTCAACCTCGACGGCGCGATCCCGGAGGGGATTGGCCTCTTTGCAGCGGTGCTGGTAGGCATGGCGGGGATCACCCACGTGGTACTGCGCTGGCGTGCACCACATGCAGATCCGGCCATCCTGCCGTTGGTCGTGGGCCTCAATGGCCTCGGGTTAGCGATGATCTTCCGGATCGACCAGTCATTGGCAGCACGGGGCTTGACAGCGGGGTTCGCAAACAGGCAACTCATGTGGACGGCCCTGGGAATCACCTTGGCGTTGATCGTCCTGATCGTGCTGCGCGATCATCGCACCCTGCGGCGGTACCCGTTCCTCTCGATGATCGTGGGCCTGGTCCTGCTCCTGCTACCAATGGCCCCGGTGATCGGGCAAACGATCAACGGCGCGCGCCTGTGGATCGGGATAGCTGGGCTGTCGTTCCAACCCGCAGAACTAGCGAAGATTGCACTGGCGATCTTCTTCGCGGGCTATTTCGTCACCCGGCGCGATGCCCTCACGCTGGCAGGCGGAAAGATGCTAGGGCTGCAACTTCCACGGTTCTGGGACCTGGCACCCATCGTGGTGATCTGGTTGGTCAGCGTCGGTGTTCTGGTCATCGAACGCGACCTTGGCACCTCACTGCTGTTCTTCGGCATGTTCGTCGCCATGTTGTACGTTGCCACCGAAAAGGTCAGCTGGATCATCATCGGCCTGGCGCTGGTCGGGGTTGGCTTGGTCTTTGCCTACACCACCTTCGACTATGTCGCCGCTCGTTTCACCGTGTGGCTGCATGCCCTCGACCCGGAGGTCTTCAACCGGGACCCGGGCGGATCCGGCCAGCTGGTACGTGGGCTCTTCGGATTGGCGGCCGGTGGATTGACGGGAACCGGGCTTGGTGAAGGCAATCCATCATTGGTTCCCTATGCCAACTCGGATTTCATCATCGCTAGTTTCGGCGAAGAACTCGGGCTCACGGGACTGCTGGCAATCCTGATGATCTACCTAGTGCTGGCTCAACGTGGGTTGCGCACTGCTATCGGGGTACGTGACGGCTTCGGGAAGCTGCTGGCATCTGGGTTTGCGTTCGTCATCGCGTTCCAGGTGTTCGTGGTCGTGGGCGGCGTCACCCGACTGATCCCACTCACCGGACTCACCATGCCATTCCTGGCCGCCGGCGGATCCTCACTGGTGGCGAACTGGATCATCGTGGCGATCTTGCTACGCATATCGGATGCGGCCCGGCGGCCGGCACCCAGCGGTTCTGGCGGTGTGGTCGGGAATGAAACGGCAGCGCTCGCCCTGTCAGAACTCGCATCCAACCCGGCCCAATCAGCCTCCGCCGCAGCTACCCCCGGCTCTCGGCCGCCCGCGCACCCAGACCTGCCCGAGGGCGAGAACCCGACCGAGGTGGTGCGCCCATGAACGCACCCCTACGCCGACTCACCGCGGTTGTGCTGGTCATGTTCCTGCTCCTAATGGGCAACGCCACCTGGATTCAGTACGGCCAAGCGGGCGCACTCAACGACGATCCGCGCAACGTGCGAACGATCTACCGCGAGTACGGCACCGATCGTGGCCCGATCGTGGTCGCAGGTGAACCCATCGCCTATTCCGAACCTGTCGACGACGCCTTCGGCTTCCAGCGTGTCTACGCCAACGGCTCGCTTTACGCGCCGGTCACCGGCTACTTCTCCGTGGTCTTTGCCAGCACCGGCATTGAGAACGCCAGCAACGACGTGCTCAACGGTTCGGATTCATCCCTGCTGTTCTCCCGAATCCAGCAGCTATTCACCGGTGGCAGCCAGCAGGGGGGCACGGTTGAGCTCTCGATCAACCCAGCAGCCCAGCAAGCCGCCTGGGATGCGCTGGGCGACCAACGCGGTGCCGTCGTCGCTATCGATCCCAGCACTGGCGCCATTCTGGCCATGGTCAGCAAACCTAGCTTCGATCCAGCCGAACTCGCTGGCCATGACACAGCCGCAGTCAATGAGAATTGGAACGCCCTGTTGGCGGATGAGGGTAACCCCCTCAGTAACCGGGCTATCGCCGGTGACCTCTACCCACCCGGCTCAACCTTCAAGCTCATCGATCTGGCCATGATCCTGGAATCTGGGCGATACACCGCCACCAGCGAGGTACCTGCCCCCACCGAGTACACCCCACCAGGCACCAGCTCTAGCATCCAGAACCCGGGCGGCGCCGTCTGTGGAAATGGCACCAGCGCAACCCTGACTGAGGCACTACGCGTCAGCTGCAATACCCCGTTCGCCGCGCTGGCCGTGGAGTTTGGCGGCGACGCCCTGGCTGAGCAAGCCCAGGCATTCGGATTCGGGCAGGATCTCTCGATCCCGCTCCGCACCACGCCCAGTGTCTTTCCCGAGGATCTCAACGAGCCGCAGACCGCCCAAAGCGCCATTGGGCAGTTCGATGTTCGAGCCACGCCGTTGCAGATGGCGATGGTCAGCGCCGCTATCGCCAACGATGGAGTCCTGATGACTCCGTATCTGGTTGCGACCGAGCGCGGACCCAACCTCACCATTACCGGTGAGGCAAATCCGAGCGTATTTTCGCGACCGATCTCAGCGGCAACCGCCCAGACGATGACCGAGATGATGGTCAACGTGGTCGACAACGGCACCGGTGCACCGGCACAGATCTCCGGCGTCGACGTCGCGGGCAAGACCGGCACGGCTCAGTCCGGTATCGACGGCGTTGCCCCCACCGCCTGGTTCACCGCATTCGCTCCGGCTGACAACCCACGCATTGCCGTGGCCGTGGTGGTTGAAGAAGGTGGTGACCTCGGCAACGAGGCCACCGGATCCCGGGTTGCAGCTCCGATTGCGAGCGCCGTCATCGAGGCGGTGCTGAACTCATGACCCCCCAACGAGGACTGACATTAGGGCGCCGGTACACCCTGATGGAGCAGGTTGCCGTCGGAGGCATGGGTGAGGTCTGGACAGCCCAGGATCAGCATCTGTCGCGCACCGTCGCCGCCAAAGTACTTCGGAGCGAGTTCACCGGAGATGTCGAGTTCCTCAAGCGCATGCGAGCTGAGGCTCGCAACACGGCCGGGCTCTCCCATACCAACATCACCTCGATGTATGACTACGGGGAGCAGGATGGCACCGGCTACCTGATCATGGAGTACGTCGAGGGCGAGCCACTATCAGAACTGCTTGGTCGTGAGCGGACACTTCCCCCTACCCAGCTGCTACCCATCCTGGCCCAGACGGCACGCGGGCTACATACCGCCCACATCGCGGGGGTCGTGCATCGCGACGTCAAACCTTCCAACCTGCTCATCACCCGTGATGGCACGGTGAAGATCACCGACTTCGGAATCGCTCTGGGTGCCAACCAGGCTCCTATGACGGCGGCCGGAATGGTCATGGGAACCGCCCAGTACCTGCCACCGGAGCAGGCCATGGGCAAGGCCGCACAAGGTGTGGGCGATATTTACGCGTTGGGCATCGTCGGCTATGAATCGTTGGTGGGGAACCGGCCGTTCACCGGGACCACCCAGGTTGATATCGCGTTCGCACACGTGAACCAGCCCGTGCCACCCCTGCCCGATCACATCGACTCACGGGTGCGCGAGGTCATCATGTCGATGCTGGATAAGGATCCGGAGCGGCGCCCACGTAGCGGGGCCTCCCTGGGTCGGATACTGGATCAGCTCGTCAATGACCTGGTTCGCGAAGGCAATCACGTTGAGCCTGAGGCAGCAGCACCCGCACGAGCTACCGCACCCGCCCGCGTTCACCCGCGTGGCACACCACCAGCACGGCAACGGCAGCGCCCCGCTGAGGTTGCCACGCTTGGGAGCGCGGCATTGGCCTCACCCGACATCGACCGGAATGCCGATACCGATGAGCTGGCGCTGGTCAGCCCACCTCCTGCTGATGCCGATGCGGCCATCCTGGCCCAGATTCCGGGGCCGCGGCGCTCCCGCCGATCAGCACCCCGCCTCCGGCGCACCAGGCTGACCCCGCTGCCAAGCAACAGTGCCATCGACCGTCCAGACGTGGCCAAGCCCACCACCCCCAGACCTAGCACCGTGAGCACCAGTGGTGAGGGCGACACGGGCCGCGCCGCACCCCGGTCTAGGACTAGTGGCAACCAGGCGGCCCCATCGGCAGCCCCGACCCGACCCGCCCCAAGACCCGAGGGAACCGGCACCGCCGCCCCAAACCGGGTTGCCACAAGACCCGAGGGAACCGGCACCTCCGCCCCGACCCGGGTTGCCGAAGATCCGGCCAGGCGCACCAAGCACCGGCGCACCATTCCAGTCGCAAAACACTGGACCTGGCGCAACGCGGTCAAGATCGCAGCACTGATGGCTATGGTGAGCGTGCTGGCACTATTGCTCGGTACCCTTGCTTCGGCGCAGCCAGCTCCGTTGGGTGGCTTCGCGCTCCTGACAGTCCGATTCCCGCTGCGCCACACGCACACCACACCTACGAGGAGGCCGACCGGTGGCTGACGGAACCTCCCGCATCCTGGTCAATCGCTACGAGGTTGGCGAGCTCATTGGCCGTGGCGGTATGGCCGAAGTGTTCATCGGCCGGGATACCCGGCTCAGTCGTACGGTCGCCATCAAGGTGCTGCGCAGTGACTTGGCGCGCGATCCCACGTTCCTGGCTCGCTTCCGCCGCGAAGGTCAGTCCGCTGCATCGTTGAACCATCCGGCGATTGTCGCCGTCTACGACACCGGTGAAGAGGTGACCCACGATGCCCAAGGCAACGAGGTACACGTTCCGTTCATCGTGATGGAGTACGTGGAAGGGCACACCGTGCGCGACCTGTTGCGTGACGGGGCCGCTCTACCCATCGATGAGGCTGTGGAGATCACGGCTGGGGTGCTGTCGGCATTGGAATACAGTCACCGTGCCACCATCGTGCACCGGGACATCAAGCCCGCGAATGTCATGTTGACCCCCAGCGGGGACGTCAAGGTGATGGACTTCGGCATTGCGCGTGCCTTGACCGACGCCTCCGGAGCGATGACGCAGACCCAGGCAGTGGTTGGCACCGCCCAGTACCTGTCGCCCGAACAGGCTCGGGGCGAGCAGGTCGACACCCGGTCCGACCTGTACTCCACCGGCTGCCTGCTGTATGAATTGCTGACCGGGCGTCCGCCGTTCGTCGGCGACTCCGCCGTGAGCGTTGCCTACCAGCATGTCAGTGAGGAACCGGTGCCGCCCTCGGAATTGGCGCCCGATGTGCCCGAGTCGCTGGATCGGATCGCGATGAAGGCCCTCGCCAAGGATAAGAACCTGCGCTACAGCACGGCCGATGAGTTTCGCGCCGACCTGGAGGCTGCTGCCGGTAACGGCGTCGTGGGCGCTCCACCACTCGGTGCACGGACCGCCGTCCTAGCAGCGGGCGCTGGCGCCGCAGCCGCCGGCGCCGCGACGCAGGTCTTTGGTGCCAACCCGCCGGCCACTCGTGCGCAAATGCGAGGAGCTGAGGAGGGCATCGACGAGGAGGAGGATCCCAAGCGCAATACCGCGCTGATTTGGATTCTGTCGGTGGTTGGCGTTCTGGCGCTCATCGGAATCGCCTGGTTGCTCGTCGATCGTTTGTTCACCGAGGAGGAGCCCGAACCCACCGAGACCGCCCAACTGGTGGAGATCCCGGACTTGGAGGGGATGACGGAGGTCCAGATCGCGTCTGCTCTGCAGAATGAGGGTCTGGAGCCTAGCTTCCAAGACCCAGAAGCCAGCGACACCGTTGAAGCGGGGATTTTCCTACGTTCGACTCCCGAAGCAGGAGCGACCGTCGACATCTCCGATCCGACCACCAGGACGGTGATGGTTTGGCTCTCGGCCGGGCCGGATGCACTCGCAATACCCGATGTCAGTGGCATGACTCAGAGCCAGGCGCGACAGGCACTGATCGATGCTGGCTTCGATGCTGCAAATATTCAGATCGAATCGGAGAACATTCCCGACCGTCCTGAGGATGAGGTCGACCGTACCGAGCCGGTGGCAGGTACCGAGGCAGCGCCCGATACCGCCATCACGATCTTCATTGCGACCGGCTACGTCGATCTGCCCGATCTACGTACGTTGCCGGTGACGCAGGCCCAGGAGATCCTGGATGGCTTGGACCTGCGGTATCGCTTTGATGACCCGGTCTACAGCAATGACTACGACGTCAACACCATCGTGACCAGCAACCCCGGATCAGGTTTGGTCGAATACGACCAGGTCATCCAGCTCACGGTCTCCAATGGTCCGGCACCCGAACCTACCCAGCCGCCCACATCTGAACCCCCGCCCGAGCCCACCGAACCAGGACCTGAAGAACCCGCCGAGCCCGAGTAGGCCGCTCCGAGGTACAGCGACAACCCGCACCCGGCAGCCCCAGCCCCCGAGTTCGAAGGTCTACGCCAAACCGGACTCCACGAGCCACGGTTTTGGCCTCACCCTTCGTACTCGGCGAAGGTAGGTGGCCCCAGATCTACTCGGTGTCGAGCTGCTGGTCGGTCGTGGTGACCAACGGGGCTAATCCCGCGCTGGCCGCAATAGCTCCTCCGAGACCAGTGAGCGCGAGCCAGTTCGCTAGCAGCCGATGACCACCCTCGGTCAGCACCGACTCCGGATGAAACTGCACACCGTGCAGGGGCAGGTCGCGGTGGGATAGCCCCATGATGATGCCGTTCTCGGTGCGGGCGCTGACATGCAGCACCGACGGCACCGTTTGCGACAACACCGCCAACGAGTGGTATCGGGTCGCCGTGAACGGCTCCGGCAGACTTGCGAAAACCCCGCTGCCGTCGTGGCTGACCCGGGAGGTCTTTCCGTGCATCAGCTCTGGGGAATGGGCGACCGTGGCGCCGTACACCTCACCGAGTGCCTGGTGGCCAAGACAGACGCCCAGCATGGGGGTCGCAGTAGCAGCGCAGGCCCGGATGACCTCCATCGACAACCCGGCCCGATCGGGCGTCCCCGGCCCGGGTGAGATGAGGACACCGTCGAAGGCACGCACCTGAGGTGGTTCGTCGGTCATTGCGGCCAGGATCGGATCATCGTTGCGCACCACCTGGGTATCGGCGCCCAGCTGATTGAGGTACCCGACGATGGTGTAAACGAAACTGTCGTAGTTGTCGACGACGAGAATCTTGCTCACGAATCGCCGTCCACGGTGTTGTCATTGAGCGGCAACAGCGGCTCAACGGCGGGGAACACCACGAGGAACAGCAAGGCCACCAGGCCACTGATCACGATCAGCGCAAGGAGGAGTCGCACCACTACCGGCCCCGGAAGGTGCCGCCAGATCCAGCCGTACATTAGTTGTCCTCCTGGTCGATCAGGATGGCGGGCCGGCCCTCAGCGCGGTCCACCCAGTAGTCCAGTTCACCGTGAATGATCCATCGCTCACGCGTGGACCACAGCGGATGGCACGTGGTCAGCGTGATGGTCCTGGCACTGGCACTAGCGCCGGGATCTTGCGGGTTCGCGGCCAGCACCTCAACCTGCGTGGGGTCCACGATGTAGGAGTCGCTGACCCGGTAGACGTACCAGGCCTGCTCGGTTTGAACGATCAGGGGATCGCCGACCTCCAGGTCAGCCACGCCATAGAACGGCCTCGCATGCGATTGCCGGTGCCCAGCGATGGCAAAATTCCCCAGCTCGCCCGGGCCTTGGGTCTGCGGGTAATGCCCGACGTACCCCGCATCGAGGACTTGATCCCGATCGACACCTTCGGCGATCGGAAACTCCCAGTCCTCACCCCATCGGGGTACCAGCATGGTGGCAAACGTCTGCCCTTCCGGCGGCAGCACCTCCACCGGTGGTTCGCCGTACTGCTCGGTGCCGGGAATCTCCGGCGACTGCGGCAGTTCCTCCTCGAAACTCGCGATATTCGAATTGGCGGCACGGCTGCCCTCGACGTCGGTCCAGAACACCTGCCACACCACGAACAGCGCCACGACGATGCCCATCGTGATGAGCAGCTCGCCCAGGACGCCGATCGCCATCATGAGCGCCGAAGGGCGGCGCCGACGCTTGCGATCGCCACGAAGCTGCGTCCGGGTCAGGGTCTCATCCTGGGACATGGGCATACTCCAAGCTCAAGTTGCTGTCATCTGCTGGCATGACCAGCTCATCGGATTCTGCCACCGACCACCCCAGGCCAAGTGCATCCACGTACTGCAGGTACACCTCGATGGCCTCATCAGCCAGCAATGTAGATCGCATCCGTTCCGGCTCCCCGATCGCGGAGATCTCGTAGGGCGGGGAGTAGGTGGATCCATCGATAAGAAGCACATTGCCCACGCAGCGCACCGACGATGTCGCGGTCACGCGGTGGCCCTGCACGGTCATCGCTTCCGCACCCCCAGCCCACAGCCCGTTCATGACAGCTTCGATGTCCTGCTGGTGCACGACCAGGTCGTCAGGGCTGACACCGTCGGGAAGTTGGACCGGGATGGGCGCATCCCACAGCCGCACCGTCAAGCCCTCTCCCAACACTGGCGTGGAGCCGGCAGCGACCAGCAACTCGGGGTTGACGGCAGCCGGATCGGTCTGTTCCGCCAACAGTGTTGCTACCTCGGTTCGCAGTGTCACGACCCGGGTGTTGGTGCGTGCCAGCCGCGATGACTCCACCCGAACCAGGTCCTGAAGGTTGGCTGGACGACGTTGCGGATCGTCCGCCGCCGACGAGGCACTGACCGCAAAGAGCAAGCCCGCAACCATGCCCACCACTCCCAGCCCTACCGAGGCCCTGGGGCTATGGCGCCCGAGGATCTTGCGCGGCGGCGCAGCGTGGCGGCGTGCGGTCATGAGAGCAGTCTAATTTGGGTGCCCGAGCTACTATGGCGGAGCTTGCGCGGAAAGTAACCGAAAGCGAGCCCAAACGCTGTCACAGAGGAGTTCACCCGATGCCCAAGTCCGCATCTCGGCCACGCAAGAAGCCTGCGTACACACCGCAGCAGCGCTCGTCGGCACCTGAACTCAGCAAGTCCTGGTACGCGCCCGTGTGCGTCGGTCTGCTGATCCTCGGGCTGGTGTGGGTCGTGGTGACCTATATCTCCGAGTGGACCTACCCGATCCCGGACATTCGTGCCTGGAACCTGGCCATCGGTTTCTCCATCATGATGCTCGGCTTCGTGATGCTGATGCGCTGGCGCTAACCGCCTGCACAGATCGCCCACTATCCCCATCTGTGGGTAGGCCTGTGGAGAACTACACCGTTGTCATTTACTCTCGGCCGACCTACAACGCGAACGTATACCGGAGCATGGTCGCCACCATCAGCGCAGC
>JBKEBC010000058.1:0-37300 GCA_047972965.1 Beutenbergiaceae bacterium
CCTGACCCCCTCACCCATACACCACCAACCCAACAACACCTGGGCCCTCGTCAACAAAGACCTCATCATCTACACCGACCCCACCCCACAAACCCTGACCACCACCCTGCTAGGGGTCAACCTCACCATCGAAGCCACCCCCATCAACTACACCTGGAACTTCGCAGACAACACCCCACCCCTAACCACCCACAACCCCGGAGCCCCCTACCCCCACCACACCCTGACCCACACCTACCAACACACCGCCGAAAACATCACCATCACCCTGACCACCACCTGGCAAGGCCAATTCCACATCACCGGCACCACCACCACCTACCCCATCGCCGCACTAGCCACCACCACAACCACCAGCAACCCCATCAACATCATCGACATGACCACCCACCTCGTCCCCAACCCCGCACCCACCTAACCAACCACGCAGCCATCAGACCCTGACTTGGCTCAAGGCAGTGCGCACCGGCGCCGTGCTTGATGACTTCGATCACGGTGATGAAATCGTCGGGTAGGGGGTCGGTGACCGTGGTAGCTATGTCGGCTGCGGCATTGAAACCGTGTCAGACGTAGGCCGCCCGGCCGGACCCATACTCGACCCTGGTCATCCCACAGGAAATAGGTCCTGTGACGTGCCGAGTAACTCTCATCGGCGCTATAGACGAGCTGACCGTCGCTATCGAGAATGTCGAAGGTGAGGAACGGGTACCCATCGATGGTCGTTTCCTCGACACTGAGGATGAAGTCGCCCGAAGGTGAAGTGGCACTCTGCTCGACGGTCGCAACTTCAGGCGGCAAGCCCGCTTGACCCATGGCGTCACAGCCAGCCAATAGGCACATCGTGAAAGCAGCGAGAAAACACACCAACTCGACGCATCATGCCCCCGGTTCCATTCGCCGTCCGAGGAACCAAGCCTACACAGCCGACCTCCCCAGAGCGCCCTAGCATCCGCGGCGCAAACAGTACGTGCAGCCCTCAACCAGAGCTGCATCACCGCTACCTGAGACTACGCGCCACCGCGTAGCAGCACCCCCGGACAGTTCGGACTAAACCGGGGATCCCTGCCTAGGCAAGACGCGCGCCAACCGGTCCAAAGCCGCGAGTGGATCTGGCGCTGCAGGAAGGAAAACCACACTGGTAGCACCAGCGGCATGCCGTTCCCGCACACCCTGCGCCACCTCATCGGCGGTTCCCGCCAGAGCAAGCTGGCGCACCCATTCGTCAGGCATCGCCTGCACAAACTCTTCACGGCTGCCCGATCGGGCACGCAACTGGGTGAATTCCTGCGCAAACGGCAACGGTGCGATGTGCGGCGTCCAGTCCGGTTCGCCGATCCACTCCAGTGCTGGGCGGACAGCCGCGACAGCGGACGCCGAGTCATCGGAAACCTCAGCGACGTCGTACACCGATACCGCCCGCGGATCATCGGGGCCCATCCCTGCCGCCCGTCGAGCTGCCTGCACATAGGCCGGATTCCCTGGTTCAGCCAACAGGATGCCATCAGCCACGTCACCGGCCAGTGCTAGCGATCGTGGTCCTCGAACCCCCAGGAGTACCGGTGGAGCTGCCGCTGGCACCTCCACGAGTTGAACTCCCGGCACCTGGACGTACTTTCCAGCTGCTGGGCCGGGCCTGCCGCGCATCAACTCCCGCAGCGCCCGGGTGTACTCCCCCAGCAGCGACAACGGGCTAGCGGGCCAGGCACCAACCGAACGCATCCAACCGGGCATTCCATGCCCGATTCCGCCGATCACGCGGCCAGGGAAGAGCTGTTCCAACGTCGCCAATTCCATCGCCGCGAACGCCACATTGCGTGCTCCCGCCGGCAGGATTCCGATCCCTACCCTGACTCGCTCAGTAGCTGCGAGCGCAGCACCAGCCTGCGCTAGTCCGCCGCGAAACCCCAAGTCCTCAACCACCCAGAGTTCGTCGAATCCCAACCGGTCGGCTTTGCGCGCGTAGCTCAGGAACTGGTCAGCAGGCAGGTTTCGCGGCAGCGTGACGCCAATTCGTCCAAGGCTCATCGATGAGTTCCTCTCATGGGGCTTTGCCCAACTATGCCGCACTCATGCAGGCTGCGGCTGACCTTCAGGGGCTGTCAGCACGTCAGCAATCACCCGGCCGACCCAGTCGATCAGGCCAGCACCAGTCAGGGGTTGTCCCCCTACCTTCGCCGTGGTTGGTGTTGGCACGAGCACCGTACGCAGCCCAGGCTTCAGCACACTGCCGGTGTACAGACGCTTGAGCCGTAGCTGCCGGGATTCGGCCAGGTCAACCGGCCCAAATCGTATGTACTTGCCTTGCTGGGTGACCTCGGCCAGACCAACAGCTCGTGCCGCCACCCGCAGCCGCGCCACCCCCAGCAGCCGTTGCACCGGGTCGGGAATAGGGCCGTACCTATCCACCAATTCGTCGGCGACAGCATTGATGGTGGCTTCGTCACTCGCAGCCGACAGCTTGGCGTAGGCCTCCAACCGCAACCGCTCGTGCGCCACGTACTTCTCCGGGATATGAGCATCGACCGGCAGCTCGATCCGCAGTTCGGTCAACTCCTCTGTCTTCTCCCCGCGGAACCCGGCGACAGCATCGGAGACCATCCGGACATACAGGTCGAATCCCACCCCGGCAATGTGTCCGGATTGTTCGCCGCCGAGCAGGTTCCCGGCACCACGGATCTCCAAGTCTTTCATCGCGACCTGCATTCCAGCCCCCAGGTCGGTGTTGGCGGCGATGGTTTGTAGCCGGTCGTGCGCTGTTTCGGTCAGGGGCCGCTCAGGCGGATACAGGAAGTAGGCGTAGGCACGTTCGCGGCCACGACCAACCCGGCCACGCAATTGGTGCAACTGACTCAGGCCCATCACCTCGGCGCGCTCGACGATCAGGGTATTGGCGTTGGAAATGTCCAGTCCGGTTTCCACGATGGTGGTGCACACCAGCACATCGAATCGCTTCTCCCAGAAATCAACGATCACCTGTTCTAGCTGATGCTCGTTCATCTTTCCGTGCGCCACCGCTACCCGGGCGTCGGGTACCAGTTCCCGCAATCGGGCCGCTGTTCGGTCGATGGACTCGACGCGGTTGTGTACGTAGAACACTTGACCTTCACGCAGCAGTTCCCGCCGGATCGATGCGGCGATCTGTTTCTGCGCGTAGGGGCCGACAAAGGTCAGCACCGGGTGCCGTTCCTCCGGCGGGGTGGCCAGCGTCGACATTTCCCGGATCCCGGTGACCGCCATCTCCAATGTGCGTGGGATTGGGGTGGCGCTCATCGAGAGCACGTCGACGTCGGTGCGTAGCTGCTTCAGCGTCTCCTTGTGCTCGACGCCGAATCGCTGTTCTTCATCGACGATCACGAGACCCAGGTCTTTGAAGTGCACCTCCCCGGTGATCAGCCGATGGGTTCCAATGACCACGTCCACAGTCCCCTCACGGATACCATCACGGACTTTCTGAGCTTGCGCATCGGTCTGGAACCGGGACAGAGCCTTGACCTCCACAGGGAAGCCGGCGTATCGCTCGGCAAAGGTATCTAGGTGTTGTTGCACCAGCAGCGTGGTGGGTACCAGCACGGCTACCTGCTTACCGTCCTGCACGGCCTTGAACGCGGCCCGGACGGCGATCTCAGTCTTGCCGTAGCCCACGTCACCACAGATGAGCCGGTCCATCGGGGTGACCTTCTCCATGTCGGCTTTGACCTCATCGATGGAGGCCAACTGGTCCGGGGTTTCGACGTAGGCAAACGCATCCTCCAGTTCCGCCTGCCACGGGGTGTCTGGGCCGAATGCGTGCCCCTGGGTCGCCATGCGGGCGGCATAGAGCCGGATGAGTTCGGCGGCGATCTCCTTGACCGCTTTGCGGGCCCGACCCTTCGTTTTCGCCCAGTCCGCCCCACCCATGCGGTTCAAGGCCGGCGACTCACCTCCGGTGTACTTGGTGACCTGATCCAAAGACTCGGTGGGCACAAACAGCCGGTCACCGGGTTGGCCACGCTTGGCAGGTGCGTATTCGATCACCAGGTACTCACGGCTGGCAGCAGCAGCCCCGGTTCCGACCGTGCGGCTGATGAGTTCCACGAACCGGCCGACCCCGTGCTGTTCGTGCACCACGAAGTCCCCGGTCTGCAACGCCAACGGGTCGACGACGTTGCGTCGCTTCGATGGCAGCGACCGCATGTCTTTGGTGGAGGTGCCCGCGCGACCGGTCAGATCGGCTTCGGTCAGTAACGCCAGTTTCAGCGGTTCACTGACGAATCCACGACCAACGCTGGCGGTGGTGACCAGCACGATGCCTGCCGCAGGCTGACCGGGATCTTCACCCTCGCGGGCATCCTCGCCCGCAGGTTCCAGCGCCGCCACCAGCCGGGCTGGAACATCGGCTGCCAGCAGTTGCTCCACCATGCGCTTGGCTGGGCCTGCCCCTTCGGTGACCAGCACCAACCGCCACCCATCGGAGGTCAGCGAGCGCAGGTCAGTCACGGCCTGCTCGATATCGCCGCGGTAGCCGCGCACATCCCGGGAGGTGATCCTCAGGCTGGGGGCAGGGTCGCCATCGGCCCACATCGCGTGGGCCCCAGCCCCGGCGTCTTCGGTGAACTCCTCCAGTTCAGCATCGGCCTCAAAAGCACCCATGGTCCACCAACCCAACCCTCGCTGCGCGGCGAGCACGCGGGTGTCAGCCAAGGTGGCAAAGGATGCCTGCGATAGGTCCAATGGAGTATTGGCTCCGGCTGCAGCCGATGTCCAGGCAGCATCGAGGAACTCAGCGGTGGTGGCTACCAAGTCGTGAGCCCGGCGGCGTAGCCGCTCAGGTTCATCCAGGATGAGCAGGGCATCGTCGGGAACCAACTCCAGTAACGGCACCATGTCATCGACCAGGGCCGGGGCTAGCGATTCCATGCCGTCGACGGCGATTCCTTCAGCCAGCTTGTCCAGCATGTCCACCGCACCGGGCAACTCGGGCACCAGTGCTTTGGCGCGGGCGCGCACCGACTCGGTCAGCAGCACTTCCCGGCACGGGGGTGCCCAAACGCCGTCCTCGGCAATCTCCAGCGAGCGCTGATCAGCGGCAGAGAACCAACGCACTTCCTCGATCTGGTCACCCCAGAACTCGATACGTTGCGGGTGGTCCACATGGGGGGCGAACACATCCAGGAGCCCGCCGCGGACGGCGAACTCACCGCGCCTGGTCACCATGTCCACGCGGGTGTAGGCCGCAGCGGCCAACCCAGCCACGATCTGTTCCATGGCAGCCGTATCACCGGCCTGAAGCGCCACTGGTTCCAGATCCCCAAGCCCCGCGACGACCGGTTGTAGCAGGGCCCGTACTGGCATCACCAGCACTCGGATGGGGCGGTTCGACCCTGCTGCGCCACCCCCGTCACCGGGGTGTGCCAGGCGACGCAGCACCGCGATGCGGCGCGCCACGGTGTCGCTGCGCGGGGAGAGGCGTTCGTGCGGGAGAGTCTCCCAGGCTGGGAAGACGGCGATATCGTCGTCGGGGAGAAAAGCCCGGAGGGCCGCAGCCCGCTCATCAGCGTCCCGCCCGGTTGCCGTCACCACGATCAGGGGCCGGTTACCGCGCGCGGCAATCTCGGCCAACAGGCCCGCCCGTAACCCGCCCGCAGCGGCCACATCAATGGCTCCACGAGCTGGAACGGCAGCTAGCAGCTCTGCCATCCCAGGGTCACGGCGCAGGGTTGCCAGCAGGGCAGTCAGGGTGGCAGGCATGGGTCCTTCGAAGGCTCGGGCAGCACGAGCGACCCACCACCGACATGGGTGAGTGGGGCGTGGCACCAGTTTATGGTGGATAACCCCCATACGTAGACCGCCATTGGCTCGTAAGGTACTTATTCATGACGACGAGCGCTGGGGACGACTCCCGCACCTTATTGATCAATGGCACGGTCGCCGCAGCGCTGGCAGTCATCTCGATGATCCTGGTTCACGAGCTGGCACATGTGGTCGCCGGGCTGGCGATGGGTGTTGGCGGCACCCTGTACTCATACGGGGTGGCGCCTGCGGGAAATCCCGCCGATCCCGCAGGCGGCATCATCGCCATCGCGGCACCGATCTTCAGCCTGGTGTCAGGGCTCGTCATGACCCAATGGCAGCCTCTGCGCCGACGCGCAGGCTTCGGCCACCTCGTGTGGCTGTTGTTCGCCTTCACATCGATGATGGAAGGAATCGGGTATCTAGTCATTGCTCCCTTCGGTGCCGGTGATACCGCTGCGGCGGTCGGCTACTTCGGCTGGCCGGACTGGGTTCCGTGGGTGATGTTTGTTGTCGGGGTGCTGTTGCAGTTCACGCTCGCGTGGATGTATGCACCCCATGTGGGCCAGATCGCGGGCCCTGATCGAGGCCGACTACTTGCCTTCGCACTGTGGGCCTGGCTGATCGCCACCGGGCTGATCGTGCTGCTGCAGATCATCACGGTTTCCTGGGCCCGAATGGACCTGACCGATGGCGAAGCAACCGCGATCATCGCCGCGAGCACAGCGCTGCTGGTCTTCTCGCCGATGGCACTCATCTTCGGTCGGCGGGTCAACGCTGCACCGTACAAGCCCCTCGGGCTACCACCGGTCCCGGTGCCGGGCATCCTCGCCTTGGCAGCGATGATCATCGCGCAGCAGGTGTTGAATCTTGGGGTTCCGGTTGGCGTCTGAGTCCTGCCGGGGAAACTCATCCCACTCGCGGATCCGCTGGGGTGACAGCAGTTGACTGCCCGCGAGGCGACGGATGGCTGCTATCCCTGAACCGCACTCGTGGCGATCTTGCTCAGCGCCGTCCGAGCACCGGCATCGAAAGTGGGGTCGTTTAGAGCTGCCTGGGCCACCTCGGCAACAGCTCGCCCTTCCTGCTTGGCTGTGACCGCTACCCACGCCCGTAGCGCAGTTCCGTTGCCGGGCGTGTGGGCGTAACGTGCTGGGGTCAGGGCAAGCTGACGCAAGCGCGGCAGGTCTGCAGGGTCGGCTCGCTCGGCAAGGAAACTGGAAACTCCAGCGGAGAAGGTGTAGCGCGGCCGAGCCATGCAGAGGTCGATGATCTCTTCTAGGCGCTGATCCTGACGACGGCGCAGTGTGCGCAGGAAATCCCACACGAGCACATCTGTGGGTGCTTTGACATAGATTCGCTTCCAGTCTGCGACCAACGCAGCAAATGCGTCCTCAGATAGCTGGTCGGAACCTGCAAGCCACCGCACCACGTAGCCCTGCGTACTCCGGTCACCGTTGCTGAGCACCGAGTTCATCCAAGCAATCTCAGCCTCGGACCAGTCCACATCGTGTCGCCGCTGGGCGGTGATCGCTTTGATTCGATCCTTGACGGCGGCAGTATCGGCGACATCAGGGAATTCCACATCCCGTCGCTGGGTTTCCTCATCGCTGGCTATCTGGAAGGCTCCATCAGGCCCGTTGTCGACGATCCGCAACGGGGCTGGGATGGTGGCGAGCACCTGGGCGACGCGATCGTGGCGGCCACCCCAGTGGAGGACCAGCGGCGCGGTCAGATCCCCGGCACCATCGAAAACCCAGGCCGACTGCCGATGCCAGAAGACCCAGTTCGGCTCGGCAATGCCGCGCTGGCGCGCCACTTCCCGGGCCGCCTCATGACCCTCACCCTGATCGAAACCCGCCTGCCGCGGGCCAAGAGCAATCATGTCGCCATGATTGATCGATCGGAAGAAGGAGTAAATCTGATCTCGTTCACTCATGCGACCTCCCGCAACCTAGTTCCAGCCACCTCGACCCCGAGATCATCATCCAGCCCGTAGCCCTACTTCGGGGCGTGCAGTCGCTCCTGGGCCGCCAACAACCCATGCTCGACCACCTCACGCACGGCGTCGGCAGCTTCGTCGATCATCACGGACGCGCCGGCGCGTTCGGAGCTAGAGAAGTCGCGCAGCACGAACTGCGCTGGATCCATTCGCCCGGGAGGCCGGCCGACGCCAACTCGCAATCGCATGTAGTCCCGGGTGCCCAACGACCCGGAAATCGACTTCAACCCGTTGTGTCCGCCTTCACCACCATTGCGTTTCAACCGCAGGGTGCCGAACGGGAGGTCAAGTTCGTCGTGCACCACCAGCAGCCTGGTCGCCGGTACATCGAAGAACCGTACGAGCGCAGCGACCGGTCCGCCGGAGCGGTTCATATAGCTGGTGGGTTTGGCTAGCAGTACCCGCGGACCTGGTGCGCCGGAGGCCAGCGTGCCCAGTCGGCCATCGAGCACCTGCGCACCGCTCTTGTGATGGGAGAACCCTCCCGGCACATCGCTGGCGAGTACGTCCAGCACCATCTGACCGACATTGTGCCGGTTCCCCGCATAGTCAGGGCCCGGATTGCCGAGCCCGACGATGAGGTAACTAGCCATCGCCTGGTCAGCAATACCCGATGAGGTTAGGCGTCACCATCGGCGGCGCTGTCCTCGGAGCTACCCGCATCGGCCGGAGCGTCCTCAAGGTCGCTGTCGGTGCCCGGCTCATCTTCCTCAGCTGCGCGCGGTACCGAGATCACCACAACCGTGGTCTCCGGATCGGTCTCAAGCTCGACACCCTCAGGAAGGGTGATCTGGCTGGCGTGCACGTTCTCGCCCTCATCGAGACCTTCGATCGAGACCACGATGTTCTCAGGGATGTGCAGCGCCTCCGCTTGCACGGCCAGCGTCTGCTGTTCCAGGGTGTGGATCGTGCCGGACACCGACTCGCCTTCGATATGCACCGGAACCTCAACCGAGACCTTTTCCCCGCGGCGCACCAGCACCAGGTCGACGTGGTCAATCGTGCGCTTGACCGGGTCTCGCTGTACATCCTTGGTGAGCGCAAGTTCGGAGTTGCCATCGAACTCCAGCGACAACAGCGCGTTGGCATTGCCCTTGAGCGCCATGAACGTGTCGTGGCTGGGCAGTGCCAGATGCACCGGATCGGTGCCGTGGCCGTAGAGCACCGCAGGAATCAATCCCGCCCGGCGGGTACGACGAGCCGCGCCCTTACCGAATTCGGTGCGGACGGTGGCAGCGAGTGAGTTGGTGTCAGCCATGATCCAGATCTTTCGTCGGGAGGAAGGTGATGCTCCTCGACGCGGGACGCCGGGCGGACAGCGCAGGTTATACACGCTCCACCACGTCGATCACGGACTGCCATGGACTGCGGTGGCCCGTAGGCCGTCCGGCGTCCCTCGCCGAGGCAACGGCGGCCATTCTAGAGGCGATAGCGCGCCCGCGCCAATCGCGGCGGTCGCACCGCCGCACACGCATCCAGGGTGAGACCGGAATCGACCCCGTGCGGCAGGTCGGCGGAACCGATGCCTGGCACTGCCCAGGTGCGCCCGATGCGGGCGGTGAGCGGTCGGGAGTGCACCCGGTGCCCGGTCACGCCATGCCGGTGTGCTAGGAATTTCCGTCAAACAGGCTGGTGACAGAGCCGCCGTCAAAAACCTCCTGGATGGCCCGCCCGATCAAGGGGGCAATCGGAAGGACCGTGAGGTTATCGAAGTGCTTGTCCGGCGGGGTGGGGAGCGTATCGGTGATGATCACCTCACGCGCTCCGCACTCCTGCAGCCGGGTGGCGGCCGGTTCCGAGAGCACCCCGTGAGTCGCGGCCACCAGCACGGACTTCGCCCCGTCCGCCATCAGTACTTTGACCGCCTCGGCGATCGTGCCACCGGTATCGATCAAGTCATCAACCAGCACGCAATCACGCCCTTGCACCTCACCGACGACGCGGTTGGCCTTTGCTTGGTTGGGGCGGGTGATGTCTCGGGTCTTGTGCACAAATGCGAGTGGGCAGCCTCCGAGTTTGGCGGCCCACTGTTCAGCCACCCGGATCCGGCCAGCATCCGGGGACACCACGGTGACATTGTCCAGGTCAACCTTGGAGCGCACGTGCTTGGTTAACGTTGGCATCGCCCACAGGTGGTCAACCGGGCCGTCGAAAAACCCCTGGGTCTGCGCTGCATGCAGATCCACGCTCATCAGCCGATCCGCGCCCGCGGTCTTGAGCAGGTCCGCGACCAACCGAGCCGAGATTGGCTCTCGACCACGGTGCTTCTTGTCCTGACGGGCATACCCGTAGAACGGCAGCACTGCGGTGATGGAGTTCACCGATGCGCGTTTGAGGGCATCCACCATGAGCAGTTGCTCCATCAGCCACTGGTTGATAGGGGCTGTATGCGACTGCAGGACGAAGGCATCGGTGCCGCGCACGCTCTCGGCGAACCGCACGTAGATCTCACCATTGGCGAAGTCGTAGGCGGTGGTGGGAATCAGTTCAATCTGAAGGTATTGGGCCACATCCTGGGCCAATTGTGGATGTGCCCGCCCGCTGACCAGTGCGAGTCGTTTTTCACCGTGCTTGGTGATGGTGGTGGTCACTGAGGATCTCCTGGCTGAGCGTGGGCAGCGTCTGCAGCTTGTGCTGCAGCAGTTCCGGGGCGGTTGCGTGCCACCCAGCCTTCGACGTTGCGTTGGCTGCCTTGACTGATCGCCAGGGAACCCGGGGGCACATCCCGTCTGATCACGCTGCCCGCGCCGGTATAGGCGCCATCGCCGACCGTCACCGGAGCCACGAACATGTTGTCCGCACCGGTCCGGGCGTGGGATCCGATGATGGTGGGGTGCTTGTTGACCCCGTCATAGTTGACCGTCACGCTGGCGGCACCCACGTTGGTGTGCTCGCCGATGGTGGCATCGCCGATGTAGGACAGGTGCGGCACTTTGGAGCCGGTGCCGATCCGCGAGTTCTTGACCTCGACGAAGGTGCCGATCTTTCCGCCGTCACCCAGGTCCGCGCCTGGCCGCAGCAACGCGAACGGGCCGACGCTCGCTCCAGGGCCCACAACCGCGTCGTTGCCGTGGGTTCGGGTGATGGTTGCCCCCGCACCTACCTGCACGTTGGTCAGGGTGGTGTCCGGGCCGATCACCGCCCCACTAGCGGCCGAGGTGGTGCCGTGTAGCTGTGTTCCGGGCAGCACGGTGACGTCGGGCGCTAGCTGCACATCGACGTCGATCCAGGTGGTGGCCGGGTCGACCACGGTGACACCATCGACCATCCACTGGTGCACCACCCGGCGGTTGAGCTCAGCCCCCAAGGTTGCCAGCTGGGCCCGGTCGTTGACGCCTTCGACCAGGAGTGAATCCTCGGCGATCAACGCGCTGACCCGGCTGCCAGATCGGCGGGCAAACGCCAGCACATCGGTCAGGTAGACCTCGCCCTGGGCGTTGTCCTGATCCAGCGACGCCAGCCCCGCCCGCAGGACGGCAGCATCGAAGACGTAGATGGAGGCATTGATTTCCGCGATCTCGCGTTGTTGGGCAGTCGCATCCTTGTGCTCCACGATCTCCACGACATCACCGGCGTCATCCCGCACGATTCGCCCGTATCCGGTGGGGTCCTCAACAACGGTCGTCAGCGCGGTGACAGCGTTTGCCTCGGCAAGATGCGAATCGACCAAGGCCGCCAGCGTGCCAGCATCCAGCAACGGCACGTCCGCGGCGGTTACCACCACCGGGCCTTCAACCGGTGCCTGCGTGGCCTGATCCAGCGTGGCCAGCGCACATTGCACCGCGCGCCCGGTTCCGGGAATCTCATCCTGATCGGCGATCAACGCTGCGGCGTCGATCTCGCTGACGTGGGCGATCACCCGGTCACGTTCGTGCCGCACCACGGCAACCACATGCTCCGGAGCGAGCTGACGCGCGGTGGTAAGCGCGTGCCCGAGCAACGTTCGCCCGCCAATGCGATGCAGCACCTTAGGAGTCTGAGACTTCATTCGGGTACCCGCACCGGCGGCGAGCACAATGACGGCGGTGGGGCTGGTCACCGGGCCACTGTAGCCGGGACACGCCGCTCGCGGGAACGAGTGACCACAAACCGGCTCTTCGGAATTGGGCGGGGTCTTGGTTGTTGGACGATGGATCGCGGCCTTCCCTGTCCAAGTCGTGATTGGGAGCCCAAGTCGTGATGCGCGAATCACGACTACGCCACCCAATCACGACTTCGAGCCCGACCGGCACACCAAACAGGCTCTTCGGTTGGGGCAACACATCCGATGCTCACACAATCCCAGTCGGTGACGTCCCATCTCAGTGAAGACACCTCGCCAGAATCCGAAGAGCCCACAAGCCGACGGCTCCGCCCCCAGGACTCGAACCTGGACTGCACGGCTCCAAAGGCCGGCGTGCTGCCATTACACCAGGGCGGAACGAACGGTCTCCTAGTGTGCCAGCCTCTGAGCAGTGCTAAGGCATGATGACACCGTGACCGACACCACCCGCCGCCCGCGTATGACCGGCAAGCAACGGCGTGAGCAACTGCTGCAGGTGGGCCGGTCGCTGTTTGCTGAGAAGGGTTTCGACGCCACCAGCGTGGAGGAGATCGCGGCCCGCGCCCAGGTGTCCAAGCCGGTCGTATACGAGCATTTTGGCGGGAAAGAGGGCCTCTACGCCGTCATTGTCGACCGAGAAGTCGACACGCTGATGGGGGCACTGACGGCCGCACTCGCCCGTGGTGGGCATCCGCGGGTGACGGTGGAGGCCGCCGCTTTTGCGCTGTTGGACTACATCGAAGAACGCACCGATGGATTCCGCATATTGGTACGCGATTCCCCGGTGGCGCAGGCGACCGGCACGTTCTCCTCGCTGATCGGCGATGTCGCAACCCAGGTCGAGCACATTCTGACCGCCCAGTTCACCAGGCAAGGCCTGGATGTCGAATATGCCCCCATCTATGCGCAGATGCTGGTGGGCATGATCGCTCTGACCGGGCAGTGGTGGCTGGAAACCCGCACTCCCGGGAAGGCTGAGGTTGCCGCGCACCTGGTGAACTTGGCATGGAACGGGCTGCAGGGGATCAAGGCCGCCCCGGAGTTGAGCCGCACCTGGCAGCACGAACACTGAGATGGACGACGAAGTTGACCGGGTTGTCGCCGCATGGCGGCGTGAACGCCCTGACCTCGATCCGGAACCGATGCACGTGTTTTCGCGTATCGCCCGGCTCTCCCGCCACCTGGAATTGGCTCGGCGGGCAGCATTCGCATCCCGAGGCCTGGAGCCCTGGTCTTTCGATGTCCTCTCAGCGCTACGCCGGGCCGGGGAGCCCTACGAGCTGACACCGGGCATCCTGATCACGCAGACTTTGGTCTCCAGCGGCACGATGACCAACCGGATCGACCGCCTGGTGGCCGCCGGGTTGGTCGAACGGGACAGCGACACCCACGATCGCCGGGTGGTATTGGTGCGGCTGACACCGGCCGGGATAGCAGCCGTGGACGAGGCTCTGGCAGACCTGCTTCAACGCGAAAGTGCGCTGCTGACCGATCTCGGCCCGGACGACCAGCAGGCCATCGCAGCAGGGCTTCGGCAATTGCTGCGCCCCTTCGAGGCCGACCGGATCAGTCCGCCTCCCCCATGACCGATGCCACAAGCCGGGCTCCTGGTGCGGGCCCATGCACCATCAGCACTTCATCGGCAACCGCAGCAGCGGTGAGCTGGGAGACAATCTCGTTGGCATCGACGGCGTCGGCTGCCAACCCGATCACCGTGGGACCACTGCCCGAGATGGTGGTGGCGATGGCTGGGCTGCGCAGAAATGCGCCCATGACCTGATCGAGTTCGGGACGGGCCGCCACCGCAGCCGGCTGTAGTTCGTTGACCATCAGCGGTGCCAACCGCCATGGGTCTGCGCTGAGCAGGGCTTGCATGAGCCTGGGATCGATCGTTGGCTCAGGCACCGGGCCGGGGTTTTGCTGGTCCCACTCCGAGAAGACCTGCGGGGTGGCAAGTCCACGGTGAGAAATTGCCAGCACCCAGGTGTAGCGTCCCCGCGCCAGGGCTGGTGTCAGCACATCGCCACGACCCACGCCCACCGCGGTTTGCCCCGTGAGGGCGAACGGCACATCCGCGCCCAGCTCAGCAGCCAGTTCTCCCAGCTCTTCCCGCGCCAGGCCGGTCTGCCACAACAGGTCGCAGGCCAGCAAGGTGGCGGCGGCATCTGCGGAACCCCCGCCCATTCCCCCGGCCGTGGGCACCTGTTTGTGGATCTGCAGCTGCACCCCCCGCTGGGTGCCAGTCGCCTCAGCGAGCAGCCTCGCCGCGCGGTAGGCCAGATTCTCGGGACCGGTCGGAACCTGATCCGCCTGCCGCCCGGTGACGCTCACCTGAATATCATCGCCGTCGCGCGCCACCACGTCCTCATACAGTGAGACCGCTTGGAACACGGTGGCCAACCGGTGGTAGCCGTCGGCTTCACGGGCACCGACCCGAAGCGCGATGTTGATTTTGCCTGGTGCGCGCACGTGCACAGATGCGGTCATGACCGCTCCCGGGGGTGATGCTCAGCGATCGCCGCGAACTCCCTGACGTCGAGTCGTTCCCCGCGCAAACTCGGGTCAATTCCTGCACTTTCCAGGGCGGCCTGGGCTGCCTCGGCACTACCGGCCCACCCGGCAAGCGCCGCCCGCAGGGTCTTGCGACGTTGGGCGAATGCCGCATCGATGACGGCGAAGGTCTGCTCCCGAGTGGCGGTGGTCGGTGGCGGTGGACGGCGGGTCAGCCGGACCAGTGCCGAGTCCACATTCGGTATCGGCCAGAAGACAGAGCGGGAGACGGCGCCCGCACGTCGGCCTTGCGCGTACCAGGCTGCCTTCGCGGAGGGCACCCCGTAGGTCCTTGAGCCGGGGCCTGCCACCAGCCGGTCCGCCACCTCGGCTTGCACCATCACCAGGATCGAGGTCACCGATTCCAGCGTGGCCAGGATGTGTAACAGCACCGGAACCGCCACGTTGTAGGGCAGGTTCGCCACCAGGGTACTGGGACTTCCAACCTCGCCACCAATGGTCATGGCGTCGGCGTGCACGACCCGCAACCGCTCCACGGCCATGGGAGCTTGAGCGGCCACGGTTTCAGGCAGGGCCTGCGCTAGACGGGGATCGATCTCGACCGCGACAACCTGAGCTCCGGCGTCCAGCAGCCCCAGGGTCAGTGAACCCAGGCCTGGCCCTACCTCGAGCACCCGGGTGCCCGCAGTGATATCGGCCGACCGGACGATCCGGCTGATGGTGCCGGCGTCGACGACGAAATTCTGGCCCAGGGCTTTGGTCGGCCGGATCTGCAACCGGTGCGCCAGGGCTCGCACATCGGCAGGCGTCAGGAGCCCGCCGCGCGGGGCGGCTGGGTCGGATCGAGCGTCGGTCACCTGGGCGAGCCTGCCACATCGGCGGACTCAGCTCACCCAGACACTCCTGCTATCAACGCAGCCCCAGTACCGAGGAACAGTGTGGCCATTGACCCCAGCCTGACCGCGCCTGCAGCATCTGAGCTCGCTGAGTCTGTTCGGCGGGGCTGGCCTGTGAGGGCAGCCCGGTACCGCCGACCGACTGCCACGTCGCCACTGAGAATTGGTAGAGGCCGTGGTAGCGCCCGTTGGAGCTGACGATGGAGGGGTTACCTCCGGATTCACACTGCGCCAGCGCCGCCCACACGTCGCCACTGACGGTACCTCCACCTGACGAAGCCGGAGCGGGTGCCGGTGCGACCGGACGCTGAGCGGTGCCATTCTCAATCACCCGGGTGACCGGTTCGGTGGTGATCTCCACCGATTGCATCCTGCTTGAGGTCACCACACCGTCGACCAGACGGTCAACAAAGGTGTAGGTGCGAATGCCCTCGCTGCCCTCGGTGACCACGCGACTTTCTCCCTGATACAAATCGTCGGTGTCACGCTCGATGGTCTCGAATGGAATCGCTTCCGTGCGGCTGCCCGGTTCGAGAGCGATCCGGGTGATGGTCACGAGAGGACCGTCAATGCCGTGGGTGAGAGCGACTCGGTCGTTCGGCGCCAGCTCGATCTCTGCAATCCGCAACGCGGCACCCAGGTCGACGACGTCGTCGACAGTTACCCTCAGGCGCTGCCCATCGACATCGAAGGTGACCGGCCCTGCGCCGGTCAACGGCAACTCCAACTCATGCTGAGAATCGCTGCGTTGCGCCACCAGGGCAGCATCGACACCGCTGGCCGCCAGGAGGGATAGCACCTGGGCTGCGGTTTCGCCGACCGTCCACACCTGCGTGGGAACATCGTCGACCAGCACCGACACCGGCTCGGCGTAGCGGATCACGATGGCATCGCCCTCGGCCAATGGTTCACCGACGCCTGGGATGACTAGGTCGTACTCGCCGAGAGCGATCTCTTGTTCCGTGAGCAGTTCACCGACCGTTTGAGTGAATGTCCCCACCGACCTCACCTCACCGTCGACATCGAGTTCGATGTTCTTGTGGGCGAACGCGACGGCCGTGCCCGCACCGCCGATAAGTAGCCCGATGGCGGCGATGATGGCAACCCACCGTAGCCAGCCCCTGCGGGGTCGACGCGGGCGAAGCCTTCGGTCGCGATCCTGGGGAGTATCACTGTGGTTGTCGGTATCGAGTTCATCGACGGATTCGACCGGATCCAGGATCTGGGTGTGCTCGCTCAAGGTGGCAGTCAAAAAGCGTATCCAAGCATCTTGGGCGAGAGCCTGGGTTGCTCTCGCTAGGGCATACGGGGCGGATCAGCAAACAAGCCGCAGCACCAGCACGTAACGTCTCCACCGTAACCGGATCGTTATCTCGAACCAAGCGCTGGTGACCTACGTCACGGGTGCTGCCAGGCGGGGCGGGCCTAGTACCAGCCACGCGCCTCACTGTGGGACCAGGCGCCGCAAGGGCTGCCGTAGCGCCCCTGGATGTAACCCAAGCCCCAGCGGATCTGGGTAGCCGGGTTGGTGCGCCAGTCAGAGCCGGCGGAGGCCATCTTGGAAGCTGGCAGCGACTGTGGGATTCCGTAGGCGCCCGAGGATGGGTTTTGCGCGTACGGGTTCCAGTTGCTCTCGCGCTGCCACAGTGAATTGAGGCAGGACCACTGGTCATCGCCCCAGCCGTAGGAGGCCAGCATGCTGCGTGCGATCGCGCGAGGGTCCCCACCGGTGTAGGTGCCGGAGCCACCTGTCCCACCGCCACTGGAACCACCGGTGCTGGATGGGCGCGACGCGGATCCGGTACCAATGAGGACCACCTCGGTGACCGGCTGGCTGGCGACCACGGAGGTGATCTGGGATTCGGTCACCACTTCACCATCGGAGTAGGTGCGCTCGTAGGTCGTGACAATCGAGCCCGGCACCCCCGCCGTTTGTACTTGGCGGGTTCCCGATGCCAGGGTCGATGTGCGCTGCTCTTGGGTCTCGAAAGCAACCTCGGTCACTTCGACCTCAACCTGTGTGCCTACCCGGATCACAGTGATGTTGGCTCCCGCAACCGGAGGTTCACCCATCGGCGCTGACACCACATCATCCAGGTCGACGGCAATTCCGGCGTCGATGAGCGCTTGCGCCAACGTGGGCGCGTTGCTGCTCAACTCCACATCCTGTCCGTCAACATTGACGACGAAGTCGACCAGTTCACCGCCCTCAGCCAACGGGTCACGACCATCATCGGAGCGGGATACCTGTGCCCACACATCGTCACGGCCGCTGAGGTCGACGGCATCAGCCACCGAGTCCTGGCTCACCGAGCTAGCCTGGCCCGTGAGGTTGGCCATCGAGACGGACGCCACGAGCGCAATGGCGAGAACCGTAGCCACCAGTGCGTATCGCAGCGGGCGTGGCAGGGCCTTGATAGTGCTGACCTTGGCGCGGTGACTTCGTCGGCTATCGCCGGATATGTCGGAGGGCACGAGCGAGGAGTGTCCTTCGTGAGGTGACAGGGTGTTCTGTGCAGGACAGATTTGCTGTCACCGTAACCGATTCGTGACCAAGGGGGAACGTATCGGTGAGCCCTTTCACATCTCCTCCACACCGTGCACGTCGGCGTAGAGCCGGTGGTCGAGCGGTGCTCCAGCACGCACCAGACTGACCTGACCGGTGGATTCCAGCACCATCAGCGCAACCTCATCGGGGCTATGGACGCCCACGATCCGCATGCGTGCCCACAGGTCCGAGTGCTCGATGTGGCTGCGTTTGAGGTTGGCTTCGTGGATGCGACCATCGATCACCAGCGCCAGCGGCCGGTTGCGCACAAAGTGTCCGGATCACCACGATGAACACGACGTACAGCGCCACGGCGGTGACCACGACGGTCACGAGATCAGACCAACCAGGGGTGAATTCTTGGACATCCATGCCCCCTGGTCTACCAGGGGCCGTAAAGGTCCAGGCAAGTCCGGTGAACCTGTGAGCAGAACACCTCTAGTTCAACCTGGCACACCTGTGCCAGGCAGCGGACTGTATGAGGTAGCAGGTAGGGGGCGTTGGGAGCCCCTCGGTACGGCGCAGGCGTGAGGTACGGCGCATCGGTTTCCACCAGGATCTGAGTGAGCGGAACCCCGGAGGCGGCCTGGCGCAGGTAGTCGGCCTTCGCGAAGGTCACCGGTCCGGCAAACGAAAGGTAATAGCCCCGGCGCACACACTCAGCAGCGAAGTCGGCCTCACCCGAGAAGCAATGAAACACCGTAACCTCCGGCGCCCCATCGGCGTCCAAGATCTCCAGCACATCGGCGTGGGCATCGCGGTCGTGGATTTGCATCGGTAAGCCCAGCTCCTTGGCGAGGGCAATGTGGGCGCGAAAACTCTGCCGCTGGGTCGCACGGCCGCGGTCCCCGGCACGAAAGTAATCCAGGCCAGTCTCACCAATCGTGCGGACCCGCTGGTCACGAGCCAGGTCAGCGATGAGCGCAATCGCTTCGTCGAGACCATGAGCGTGCCGTGGTTGCGGGGCCGGTGCGAGCCCATCGGGCGCAACCTCATCGATTCCGGCATGCAGCACCGCCTCGTTGGGGTGGATCGCCACCCCCGCCACCAGCTGCTGATGATCATGGGCCCACTGGAGGCTGGTGCGTGCCGAATCGAGATCACACCCGATCTGCACCGCCGCTGGTACCCCGACCGCTGCCGCTCGCCTCAGCTGCCCCGCCACCCCAGGGTCGGCGACATCGCTGTCGAGGACGTCACCGATCGAGTCCAGGTGGGTGTGATTGTCGATCACCGGTGCCGGTAGTGGCTCCGGGTCTGCCGGCCATTGACCTCGGCGGCCCATCAGTGGTCGAGGTACCGAGGGAACACGCCCGCGGGCGCGGGCAGCACAGCCCCTGGTTTCAGCCGCACCTGCAGTCCGGCGAACGGTAGCTGTTCGGGCAAGCCCAGCAGGGTCAGCAGTGCTCCCGCGGCCTGCGGCATGACCGGTTGCACCAGCGTCGCCACCACCCGGACCACCTCGGCGGTGACATACAGGACCGTCGCCATGCGGGCTGGGTCTTCCTTTCGCAGCACCCAGGGCTGCTGCGCCGAGAAATAGCGGTTCGTCTCGGCCAGGACCGCCCACAACTCTTCGAGATAGGAGGACAACTGCTGGCCCTCAATGTGTGCCCGGGTCGCCCCCAACAGCGGTGGCAGCCGATCGAGGAGCTGCTGGTCGGCGTCGCTGAAAGCACCTGGTGTGGGAACGGCACCATCGCAGTTCTTCGCGATCATGGACAGCGAGCGTTGCGCGAGATTGCCCAGTTCGTTGGCTAGATCGGCGTTGATGCGGGTGACGACGGCCTCATGGCTGTAGCTGCCGTCCTGACCGTAGGTGAATTCACGACACAGGAAGTACCGCATCTGGTCCAGCCCGTACTGCTGGGCAAAGGCCAGCGGATCGACGGCGGTGCCCTCAGACTTGCTCATCTTCTTGCCCCGGTCGAACAGGAACCCGTGGGCGAATACTCGCTTGGGCAGCTCAATCCCCGCACTCATCAAGAAAGCCGGCCAGTAGACGGCGTGGAACCGGATGATGTCTTTGCCGATGATGTGCACGTCAGCAGGCCAGTAGGTTCTGAACATCTCCGAGTCCACATCGGGGTAGCCGATGCCGGTGATGTAGTTGGTCAGGGCGTCGACCCACACGTACATGACGTGGGCATCATCACCGGGTACCGGTACCCCCCAGTCGAAGGTGGAGCGCGATATCGATAGGTCTCGAAGCCCGGTCTTGACGAAGGCGAGCACTTCGTTGCGGCGCACATCGGGGCCGATGAACTCCGGGTGCTGCTCGTAGTAGGCGAGCAACTTGTCACCGTAGTTGCTGAGACGGAAGAAGTAGCTAGGCTCCTCGGTCCAGGTGACCTCGGTGCCGGATGCGATTGCTACCCGGACGCCGTCGCGTTCCTCGGTCTCATCCTCTGCGTAGTAGGCCTCGTCGCGCACCGAGTACCAACCGGTGTAGGAGCCAAGGTAGATGTCACCGTTAGCTTCCATCGCCTGCCAGATCGCTTGACTGGAGGCGATGTGATCGGGGTCGGTGGTACGGATGAAGCGGTCGAAGCTGATGCCCAGTCCACGTTGCATCGCTTCGAACCGGTCAGAGTTGCCGCGGGCGAAGTCAGCCGGGTCGATACCGGCTTGCTGGGCGGCCTGCATCATCTTGATCCCGTGCTCATCGGTTCCGGTCAGGAACCGCACGTCGTAGCCGTCCAACCGCTTGAACCGGGCTAGGACGTCGGTGGAGACGTACTCGTACGCCGTCCCCATATGCGGGTTGGCGTTCGGGTAGGCGATCGCAGTGGTGAGGTAGTACGGCTGGCGGCCGGTGTCGTTGACGCTGGTCATGATGGGCCGAGCCTACCGAGGCGAGCGGGCTACCAGAATCAAACGGTGACCAAGGATTGCGGCACCACCCCCGGCGGGCAGCCCCGCCGCACCGCCAACCCCGAGTTCGAAGGGTGAGGCCAAAACCGAACCCCACGAGCCACGGTCTTGGCGTCACCCTTCGTACTCGGCCGCAACGATCAGGACTCGCTCGTACGGTCGCGCTGATATCGCAAGAACAGCATCGGCCCGCCAGACAGCACATGCATCAGCTCCATCCGGTGCGGCGACGCCACCGGGCTGGTGGCGATTCGGGGGGCATCCCCCGCTGTCACGATGGGAGCCATCGTGAGGCACAACTCGTCCACGACATCGGCAGCGAAGGCCTGCCCGAGCACCGTCGGTCCACCTTCACACAACTGGTGCACCAGGCCACGGTCGGCCAAGGCAGCCTTCGCCGTGCTCAGGTCCACCGAATTCGGGCCGCATTCCAGCACATCTGCCACTGCTGCAAGCGCGGCGCGGCGGGCGCGCGAGGCCCCGGCATGAGTGAGGATGACCGGTCGAATCGGTGCGGCCGCAAGCATCGGGTGATCGGGTGACATCGATAGCGAGCCGGTCACGATCGCAAGCACTGGGTGGTCGGCAAGACCGCGTTCACGCCGCCAGGCCACGGCCCCTTGGTCCAGTTCGAGCGGTCCGTATCCTTCGGCCAGCAACGTGCCCGAGCCGACGATGACGACGTCGGCAAGCATGCGCAACGTGTCGAACACCTGCTTATCCCAGGCATCGTTGAGGCCGCCCGAGAGACCACCGATGGTGGCAGCGCCATCGAGGCTGGCGATCATATTCGCGCGCAGGTAGGGGCGTTGACCAGGAACGGCGTACTGGTCGATCAGGTCGCTGCGGTTAAACATCGTCGCCCCCACCAGCTGCGGCACCCTCGATGTTGTGACGCAGGTAGGCCGGTTCCCGCATGCCCATCACCGCTTCCACCATCCGGACGACGTCGACCGTCTGCGCCACCTCATGCACCCGCAGTATTCGGGCACCGGCTTGTACGCATAGCGCGGCCGCTGCCAGCGAACCTGCGAGTCGCTGCCCGTGGGGTCGATCCAGCGTTTCGCCGATGAAGTCCTTGTTGGACAACGCAACCAACAGTGGCAACCCGGTGGCAGCCAGCTCTGAGCACCGGCGGGTCAGTTCCAGACTGTGCCGGGTGTTCTTGTTCAGGTCATGACCGGGGTCGATGACGATCTGCTCCACCGGTATCCCAGCATCGACAGCAGCCTCGACACGGCGCTGCAGGTGTGCCTTCACCTGCGCAACCACATCGCGGTAGCTGGGTGCTCGCAGGTGCTGATGTGGGGCTGCCAGGGAGTGGGCGATCACGACCGTGGCCTGGTGCTCTACGATCACCTGCGCCATGCCCGGCACCCCAAGGCCGGTGACGTCGTTGATCACGTCCGCCCCTGCCTCCAGCACCGCTTGCGCCACCGGTGGTCGAAAGGTATCCACGGAGATCACCACGTCGCTGCTGGCACGAATCGCCTGGACCACCGGAAGCACCCGGTCCAGTTCTTGGGCCACCGACGGCTCCGGAGTGTCCGGGGAGAAGGGCATACCTCCGATGTCGACCCAGTCCGCGCCCTCGGCAACAGCCTGCTGCGCACGGGATAGGGCCGCCTCCAACGCGAACGTCGCCCCGCCGTCAGAAAATGAATCCGGCGTGCGGTTGATCACCGCCATCACGGCAGCTCGGCGCGCGAAATCGAACGTGTGGGCACCGATGCGTCGTGGCGTCAGCGCCGCCACAGCCGCACTCGCCGTCAAGTCGGCCACGGTCACGACAGGCGGGTCAGGCCACGTTTGAGGTTCCGGACCGCCTGGGCGATCCGCTGCTCGTTCTCAATGAGCGCGAACCGAACGAACCGGTCACCTCCCGGGCCAAAACCCACCCCGGGTGAGAGTGCCACATCGCATTCATTGACCATGTGGGTAGCGAATTCGATGGAGTCCATCTCCGCGTAGGGTTCGGGAATCTGCGCCCAGGCGAACATTGTTCCCTTCGGTCGCAGGATGTTCCAGCCGATCCGGTCCAGGCCATCACAGAGGGTGTTTCTGCGCGACTCGTACACCTGTGAGAGCTCGCGGGGGTACTCGGTCGCTTCGTTGAGCGTGACCGTTGCCGCGATCTGGATGGGTTGGAAGGTTCCGTAGTCAAGGTAGGACTTCAGCTGTGCCAGCGCCGCGATGACGTCCCGGCGTCCCACCAGGAACGCCACCCGCCACCCGGCCATGGAGAACGACTTGGTCATCGAATAGAGCTCGACGGCCACCTCGGTCGCACCCTCGCACTGCATCAACGAGGGTGGTGTCCAACCGTCGAAGCACATGTCCGCGTAGGCCAGATCATGCACCAGTACGACGTCCCGCTCGCGGGCCCAATCCACCAGGCGCTGCAGATCCGCGAGTTCCACCGTGGTGGTGGTGGGGTTGTGCGGGAAACTCAGCACCACCACTCGTGGCCGAGGCCAGCCCAGCTCCCATGCCTCCATGACCCGGTCGATATAGCCGGAGCCGTCGGTGCCATCTCCGATGGGGACTTGGCGGGCGTCTGCGCCAGCGAAATACGGCCCCCAAATATGAATGGGGTAGCTGGGCGTCGGCACAATCGCGGCATCTCCCGAGCCCAGCAGCACCCACATCAGGTGGCTGAAGCCTTCCTTGGCGCCAATAGTGGAAATGATCTCCTGGTCGGGATCCAGGCTGACTCCGAAGCGCCGCCGGTAGTGATCGGCCACCGCAAGCCGCAGGTTCGGGATGCCGCGTGAGGAGGAGTAACGGTGATTCCTGGTGTTGTGCGCAGCTTCGGCTAGCTTGTCGACGGCGACCTGGGGGCTGGGTAGGTCCGGGTTGCCGAATCCGAGGTCGATCACATCCCGGCCGTCACGGCGGGCGGCGGTCTTTAACCCGTCGATGATGGTGAAAACGTACGGCGGGAGACCGTTGATGCGCCGAAAATCCATACCGAGCAGGCTACCCGTCAGCCTGCTGCGGCGGCGTCGACCGGGCCTGTAGCACAGCCTGATAAAGCTCCCGGCGACTTGAGCCTGTTGTTGCGGCGACGGCGCTAACCGCATCTTTCAACCGTTCCCCGTTGGCGGCACGGGCCAGGACGTCGGGCACATAGTCGCGGGGATCGCTGGCTATCGGCTGATCCCCGGCAATCACGATGGTGATTTCACCGCGCACCCCGTCCGCAGCCCATTGCGCCAGTTCCACCAATGTGCCCCGGCGTACCTGCTCATAGGTTTTGGTCAGCTCCCGGCACACGGCACCGCAGCGGTCGTCCCCGAAGGTCTGCGCCATCGCCGTCAGCGTGGCAGCGATCCGATGGGGCGACTCGAAGAACACCATGGTTCGTTGCTCATGGGCCAGCGTTGTCAGCATCCGGCGACGTTCACCTGGCTTTCGGGGCACAAACCCCTCGAAGCAGAACCGGTCGCTGGCGAGCCCTGAGAGGGCCAGCGCCGTCGGCACTGCGCTTGGACCCGGCGCTGCGGTGATCGGGACATCGGCTTCGATCGCTGCTTGCACCACCCGATAGCCAGGGTCGGAGATTCCAGGCATCCCGGCATCGGTCACCACCAGGACCACCTGACCTTGCGCCGCGGCCTGGACTAGTTCAACGGCACGAGTGGCCTCGTTGTGCTCGTGATAGCTCAGTAGCCGGCCGGTGATGGTGACCCCCAGGCGTTCGGCGAGTGAACCCGTCCGGCGGGTATCTTCAGCGGCGATCAGGTCAGCGGTAGCCAGCAGTTCACGCAACCGGGGTGTCGCGTCGGCGCCGTCACCAATGGGGGTGCCCGCAAGCACGATGCGACCGTCAGAGTCCATGACCAGGAGTGTGCCAGCCGGGTTCGGCACCGCACTAGCGCACCGCCGACGGGGGCAGCGCTGCACGCCGGCCCGCCCGGGGTTGGCCGAGCACCGGCGTGTGTGAGGTCACACCCTGCGGCGGGCCACCGGGCGACCGTCCGGGACCTCAGTCCCAGAGCAACGCCGACCCAGGGCGACACAATTTTACCGAGCGCTCAACGAAATCCCCCCACACTGACAGGACACATCATGAGCACCGTCCACGAGCGGGCCACTGCTGACACTGCTGACACAGCTGACACCCCCCGCGTACAAGCATCTGTGGTTACCAGTCCATGGGCCCGCAAGGTTCTAGCCATCGCCCGCATCGTGATCGGCTTCTTCTTTCTGTGGCCGTTCTTGGACAAGACCTTTGGGCTGGGGTTCTCTACCCCCGCCGAGCGCGCCTGGATCAATGGCGGAGCTCCAGCTCAGGGATACCTGAACAATCTGGACCCGGCTCAACCATTGGCAGGGCTATTTCAGTCCGTGTTCGCAAATCCTCTGGGCGATGTCCTGTTCATGCTCGGCCTGCTGGGCATCGGGGTCGCAATGATCGCTGGAGCTGGTCTCCGCATCGCCGCGATCGGCGGCACCGCCCTCATGGCTTTCATGTACCTGGTGGCGCTGCCATGGGCAGCCGAATCCGCCACCAATCCGCTGCTGGACTCACATTGGGTCGAAGCTGCGCTGCTGGTGATCGCCGCCGTCACGCTTTCCGGTGACACCTGGGGCCTAGGCAAGTGGTGGGCTGGCACCAGCCTGGTCCACAAGAACCCCTGGCTGCGCTGAGCCAGGTACCACTGAGGGCCGTCGGCACCGTCGGGTGTCGGCGGCCCTCAGCTCTTCCTGGGCAGCTCGCCACTTACACTCGACGCCGTGAAGCAGGCCGAGGGGGACGCGCACGCGTCGGAACAGGGCGGGGATGGGCCGACGGCTGCACCGACCGTGCAGACAACGAATCCGGACCTGCCGCACTCCGGCCCGCGCACTTCATCCAGCTCCGCCACATCGGCAGGTGAGGCCTCCGGTGGCCCCTGGCCCCGCCCTGCGGCGACCGCACCGCTGCCGATGCGGTGGTGGCGGCAGGCAAGAAGCGCCGTTGCCGCCCCGGCCATCGAGGTTGCCGGGCGAAGCCGGGCCCAGCTAGAGCAGATACTGCGGGACCGGCTCCTACGCCCTATTCCTGGATCCCGCTGGTACAGCTGGCTCGTGACCCTGGCGATCACCGGAATTGCCGCCCTGCTGCGGCTCGTCGACCTGGGCCGACCCGGCCGTCTGGTGTTCGATGAGACCTACTACGTCAAGCAAGCGTATTCACTACTGGCCCTGGGCTATGAGGGTGACTGGGCTGACCCGGATGAAGACCAACCCAATGAGTTGTTCGCTGCTGGCGACTACTCCGAGCTGACCCCTACCGCGGACTACGTCGTTCACCCGGCAGTCGGCAAGTGGATGATCGCGATCGGGCTGCGGCTGCTGGGACCCGATGACCCGGTGGCGTGGCGTATCAGTGCTGCCATCATCGGAACCCTGTCGGTGTTGTTGCTGATTCGTGCGGCGCGGCGCATTTTCGGGTCGATGACCTTGGCCGCCACCGCCGGTCTGCTGCTGGCCATCGACGGCAATCATCTGGTCATGTCCCGGATCGCTATTCTGGACATCTTCCTTTCCTTCTGGGCCTTGGCTGGCTTTCTGGCGGTGCTGATCGATCGGGATCTCTATCGGCGACGATTGGCCATCCGAGCAGCAGCCGAACTCGCCGAACATGGCAGGTACCGCGATCCGTGGGGCCCGCGCATCGGGCTGCGCCCATGGCTGCTGGTCGCTGGGGTATGCCTGGGGCTGGCCACCGGCGTCAAGTGGTCGGGCCTGTATTTCCTCGCGGTCTTTGGGCTGCTGGTCGTGGCTTGGACCATATCGGCTCGGCGGGCGGTCGGCGTGAACTACTGGGTGGGTGGCGGCGCCCTACGCGACGGCATTCCGGCTTTCCTATCGCTGGTGCCCGTAGCCGCAGCCACCTATGTCCTGACGTGGTTGCCCTGGTGGCTGAATCCGGACTCCTATCTACGGCAATGGGCGGTCACCGAGAATGCCCAGGCCGCGGCACCGGTGCGTACCTGGATGCCGAGCTGGCTGAACTCCTGGTGGGAGTATCACGCACGCATGTGGGAGTTCCACAACACCCTGACCAGCGAGCACACTTACCAGTCGCATCCGCTTGGCTGGCTGATTCAATGGCGCCCCACCTCCTTCGCCTGGACCTCCATCGATGCCGCTGAGGGCGCCTGGCAGACCTGTGGCGCCGACCGGTGCGCGGGCGCCATCTTGTCGGTCGGCAATCCCGTGATCTGGTGGGCTGGCGCTGCCACGTTGATCGTGGTGATCTGGGCAGCATTGCGGCGTCACGACTGGCGGGCGTGGGCGATCTTGGCTGGCTACGCCGCCGGCTACCTACCCTGGTTCGCCTACGCCCATCGCACCATCTTCACCTTCTACACCGTGGCGTTCGTCCCATACGTGGTCCTCGCCCTCACCTATGGCCTGGGCGAGCTGATCGGATCGCGGGATGTTCCGCTGCGGTTGCGCCGTCCAGGGATCATGACGGCCACCATCGTGGTGGTGTTGGCGGTGCTGGTCTCGGCGTTTTACTGGCCGATCTGGACGGGCCAGTATGTGCCCTACTGGTTCTGGCGGCTACACATGCTGCTGCCTACCTGGGTATAGCCCGCTCAGCAGGTTGGCGTCGGGGTGCTGGTCGCCGTCAGCTCGGCGTCGGGGTGTTGGTCGCCATCAGGTCGGGATCTCCACCGGTTCTTTCGGCCCGCTCCAGTGCGCCGATGGCGTCGATATCGGCGGCGTCAAGGTCGATGGTCAGCGCCTGCCAGTTCTGCTGGATACGCGCTGGGTTGACCGACTTAGGGATCGCGATGTTCCCCTGAGCCAGGTGCCAAGCCAGCACCACCTGGGCCGGGCTGGCTTGGTGCTGCTGCGCGATCTGAACCAGGGTGGGGTCGGTGAGCAGACCGTTTCCAGCACCCAAGGGCGACCAGGCCTGCGTGGCAATCTGGTGCGCGCTATTCCAGGCACGCAGCTGCTCAACCTGCAGGTAGGGGTGACATTCAATCTGGTTGATCACCGGGCTCACCCCCGTGTCGTCGATGATGTGTTGCAGGTGCTGCGGGTGAAAATTGGACACCCCAATGGATCGCACCACTCCCTCCTGCTGCAACCGCACCAGTGCCCGCCAGGAATCGAGATAGCGCTCCAGCGAGGGCGCCGCCCAGTGGATGAGATAGAGGTCGACCCTCTCGACGCCTAGGCGCTGGCGCGAGGCCTCGAAGGCCCGCAATGCGCAGTCGTAGCCCTGATCAAAGTTCCATAGTTTGGTGGTGAGGTACACCTCCTCACGTGGCACACCAGCGGCCGCGAGCGCTCGCCCAACCCCGCGCTCGTTGCCGTAAGCCGCGGCGGTATCGATGAGGCGGTAGCCCACCCGCAGCGCCTCCTCGACCACCGGCTGGGCCTGATCGTCGGGCACTTGCCACACCCCAAATCCCAGTTGCGGGATCGTGGTGCCGTCACGGAGGGCAATATCCGGAGCGATGTTCGATGAGGTCATGGACCGAGGCTACCGATTGCACGCTCTCACCCTTGCTGGTACCGCATCGGGGCAGGAATCACAGCGGCGGGGCCCACCGGAACCGGGTCCGCTGCGGGGAATTCGATACGGTCAACACCGGCGACGACGGCTGGTGACGCGTAGCCTGCGTAGATGACCCAGACATCCGTGGCCAGCGGCCAGGAATTCACTCGCGACACCACCTACATCACCGATCGCATCACTTCGGACGGGGCGCACGGTTGGCCGGTCGAACCTGGGCGCTACCGCCTCGTCGTCGCTCGCGGGTGTCCATGGGCCAACCGCGCCATGATCAACCGGCGGCTCCTCGGACTCGACCAGGTGATATCGATGGGAATCTGCGGACCAACACATGACCTGCGGTCCTGGACCTTCGATCTCGATCCCGACGGACGGGACCCGGTGCTGGGATACCGATGGCTAGCGGAGGCCTACTACCGCCGCTTCCCCGGCTACCCCAAGGGGATCACCGTGCCGGCGATGGTCGACATCGCCACTGGCGCCGTGGTGACCAACGACTTCCCTCAGATCACGCTGGACTTTTCATCGCAATGGCGCGCCCACCATCGTCCCGGCGCCCCGGACCTGTACCCCGAGCAGCTACGCGAGGCTATGGAACCGGTGATGGGCCGGATTTATACCGACGTCAACAACGGCGTCTACCGGTGCGGATTCGCCGGGTCACAGGCCGCCTACGATCAGGCGTACCAGCGCCTGTTCACAGCCCTGGACTGGCTCGAGGAGCGGCTGGCGGGCCAGCGCTACCTGATGGGTGAGTCGATCACCGAGGCGGATGTGCGACTGTTCCCGACCCTGGTTCGATTCGACGCCGTCTACCACGGGCACTTCAAGTGCAACCGGAACAAGTTGACCGAGATGCCCGTGCTCTGGGCTTACGCCCGGGACCTATTCACCACCCCTGGATTCGGGGACACCATCGATTTCGAGCAGACCAAGGCGCACTACTACCTCGTGCACCGGGACGTGAATCCCAACGGGATTGTTCCGGGCGGGCCAGAGCTCGCGAACTGGCTGCAACCCCATGGCCGAGAAGCGCTGGGGGGTGCACCCTTCGGCCATGGCACGCCGCCAGGCCCGCCGCTGCCCGCTGAGCAGGTGCCGGCCCACGCCAACCCGTTGAGCTCCTAGGCGCCGGTGACCCGGCGGGCTCCTTCACCGAGCGCCTCCAGCTTGGCCCATGCGATATCTGCGTGCACCCGGCCGCCAAGGCCGCAGTCGGTGGAGGCGATGACACGTTCCGGTCCGACGATGTCGGCAAATCGCGCGATCCGCTGGGCGACCAGGTCCGGGTGTTCGACGACGTTGGTAGCGTGCGAGACGACCCCTGGTACCAGGACCACGTCCTCGGGCACCGCCACATCACGCCACACCTGCCATTCGTGTTCGTGCCGGGCATTGGCTGCCTCGAATGAGATGGAACCGACGTTCGCTTCCAGCACCACCGGCAGGATGTCGCGTAGTTCGATATCGGTGGTGTGGGGACCATGCCACGAGCCCCAGCACAGGTGCAATCGAACTTGTTCTTTGGGGAGCCCTTCGATGGCCCGGTTGATCGCAGCCACGGATTTGCGGGTGAAGGCCTGGTAGTCGGCCACCGCTGGTTCCGGATTGATCTGATCCCAGTTCTCTGCCAATGACGGGTCATCGAGCTGGACCGTCAGACCGGCGTCCACGATCGCCCGGTACTCGGGGGCAAGGGCCTGCACCCATCCCTCGAGATAGCTGTCATGGTCGGGGTAGTAATCGTTGCCGACCCGCACCGCACTCCCGGGGGCAATCGCCGTCAGGAAGCCGGTTTCCTGGGGTGCCAATGCTTCGCGCAGGTTCTCGATGTCGGCGGCGACCGCCTCCTGCCCGCGGTAGGACAACGGGCCAACCGTGGTGGGAAACGGCGTCGCGATCCGTCCGCTTTCCACGGCTTCGGCGTACACCTGCGCGAATGCTTGCCGGTCGCGCCGGTCGAGGAAAGACGTCAACCGGATGGCGCCAGGCTCAGACCGCACCGGTGGTGCCGTGAACAGGTCAGTCTCGGTCAATTCCAGGCCTGCGACCCGCTGAAAGGAGTAGCTCCACCATGCCCCGTAGTCGACCGCACTGGACATTGCCTTTCCGAATTCACCATCACCGGGGTCAGTGATTCCCGCCGATCGTTGCCGCTGCACGACGTCGGACACCGCCGCCTTGACCAGGCTGTCGAATTCTTGCGTCCGCTCCAACGTCAGCCCATCGGCCGATAGTGGTCGTGCCGCGTTGGCAGCAATGAGTTCCGCAGTCCGGGGCAGGCTGCCCGCCGTGGTGGTTCGAATCGTCGTCACGGTCCAATCGCTCCTCATCTCGTACGTAGTGTTCTCCGGTCAGCGACACTAGAGACACGACGCCCGGTAGTTTCGGCATGGTTCAACCGGTCCAGGGACTGAGACTGCAGCTGGCGGGTGGGCGAGGTCACCCCACCACAGCGGATGGGTCCGGTAGCGCGAGCAACGCATTCTCGACCACCTCTGACAGCGCCGGGTGGATCCAATACTGACCCCGAGCGACGTCGTGGGCTCGTTGGCCAAAACTTGCTGCTTGCAGCAGTGGTTGGATCAGGGTAGAGGCGAACTCACCCAAACAGTGTGCTGCCAGGATCTGGCCTTGCGGGCTGGCGTGGATGGTAAGAAACCCGTGCTGGTCCTCCATAGCCCAGCCAGCAGCCACATCGCCATAGCGCTGGGTGGCACTGACGTAGGGCACACCAGCGGCGTCAAGCTGCTGTGCGGTCGGGCCGAACCCGGCAATCTTGGGGTGGCCGAAGATGCCCCAGGGCACGAATCGATGGTCGCTGCGGACCAGCTCTCGCTCTCCTCGACCCAGGGTGGCCGCCAGGTTGTGCGCAACCACCCGGGCTTCGTGGTTGGCGACGTGTTTGAGCTGCCACGCCGAGCTGACATCCCCCAACGCCCAGGTTCCCGGGGCGGTGGTGTGCTGGGTGTCGTCGACGAGGATGTATCCATCGCTATCGAGTTGCATCCCGCCTGTTTCGGCGTCCAGGGCCGCGCCGTTGGGCACTCGACCGACCGCTACCAGGATGGCGTCTGCTGCTAGCACCTGCTCCCCCTGCGGACCGCTGACTCGTACCTGCCAGCAGCTATCGCTGCGGCGGGCATCGAGCACGGTGGTCTGCGGATGTAGCGCCACACGATCGGCGACGAGACGGGTGTACTGCTCTGCGATCTGCTTCTCCTGCGAGCGCAACAGGTGCTCGCCGCGAAATACCTGGGTCACCTCGCTGCCCAGCGCAGCGAACACGTGCGCGAATTCACATCCCACATATCCCCCGCCCAGCACCAGCAGCCGGCGCGGGAGTTCATCTATCCGCATGATGGTGTCCGAGGTGTGCAACCCTCGCGCCGGGTCAGCGGCGCCTAGTCCAGCCTGAGGCAGCATCCGCGGATGGGCACCCGCTGCGACGACCACCTGGTCTGCGCTGATGAGGGTGCCCTCGGAAAGCTCTAGCTGTCGTGGCGCCACGAACCGAGCCCTCTGGTTGTAGACGGTGACGAACGGTTGAGAGTTGCGGTATTGCTCACCAGCAACGGCAATCGGATCGATGCGCCCGAACACCCGGTCCCGGATTGCGGGCCAATCGACATCCGGTTGCCCGAACTTGATGCCGATTCGGGCGGCCTCGGCGGCTCCCACGACCACGTCCGCTGGCATCACCAGCATCTTGGTGGGAATACAGCCAGCGTTGAGACAGGTGCCACCGAAGGGCCCAGATTCCACGATGGCGATGTCCAGGCCCTCTAGGTCAGGGGTCACGAGCGAGTTCCCCGAACCGGTGCCAATGATGACCAGGTCATGATGCGGCATCGGGCCAGCCTAGGTGTATTCGGGTGACGACGACGGCGACAGGTACGTAAGGTGTAGCAGGTGCACAACGATCAGTCGGGCGGACAACGAGCGGTATTTCTGGATTTCGACGGCACTTACGCCGAGTATGGGCAGGTCCCCCCGCCGCATGTGGCGGCCGTTCGGCAAGCTCGCCAGGCCGGGCACGTGGTGATGTTATGCACTGGCCGCCCCCGGTCAATGGTGTCGGACGCGGTGCTGTCAGAGTTCGACGGGATCGTGGGCTCTGCGGGTGGCTACGTAGAGTTTGGCGGGCAGATTCTGCGAGACCGGCGCATGCCCGCGCAGGTGGCAGCACGCACCATCGAGGCTTTGGATCGATATGGGGCGACGTACATTCTGGAGGCACCGGAGGCCGTTTACGGGCTACCAGGGGTGGCGCAGCGCATCACCGCATTGATTGGCAACCGGCTCGGAACAACGCCACCGGCTCCCGAGGAGAGCGCCGAACATTTCTTGGCGCTCCGGATGCAGCCGGACCTATCCAATGTGGCTTTCTCGAAAATCACCTGCTTCGACTGCTCGATCCCGATCCGGGACATCGCCCTCGAGGTCGGGGACCAGCTCGCGGTGCTCCCGCTGTCGATGGAGGGGATGGCGATTGAATCGGCCGGTGAGCTGTTTGAACCCGGTGTGCACAAAGCGGGTGGGATCGCGGTGGTGATCGACCACCTGGGGATCGATCGTTCAGCTGTGGTCGCTGTCGGTGACGGCGCCAACGACCTGGAGATGCTGGAGTTCGCCGGTGTCGCGGTAGCGATCGAAGGTGCCAGCACCGACCTGTTGGCGGTGGCGGATATGACGGCTGCGGGGCCTGCGAATGCGGGATTGGTACCAGCATTCACCTCACTCGGCCTACTCGGTCAACCGTCCTAGTCAGCCTTCCGGCTCCTGCCACACTCTTGCGGCGAGGGCGTCGGCATCCTGTTCGGCTACCAGTGGTGACAGGACGTAGGTCACGGTATGTGGCTGGTCACGATTCACGGTGAACTGCGGTAATGCGGTATCCAGCCAGGTGACGCCTACACCTTGCTGTGCCGCGTCCACCGAGACGTGGATGAGGCCGTCGGGTTCCACCTCGTACGGATGCCGGGCCGATTCGATGGCCGCCTCTGAGAACGGCAATGCGCCCGCCTCCAGTGCCGGTCCAGCAGCGGAGATCAAGAGCCCAGCGCCGGAGGCATCGGTCAGGCTGAGCCAGCGCACGTCGGTGTGGTTGCCGCTGGCTTGCGGCACCACGTGCGCAAAGAACTGGTCGGCGACCGGGCTGCTCCATCGTCCCAAGACAGCACCGGCGTCACGATCCCTCCAGGTGGGATGAGGCCCGGCGCCCAGCCAGGTGAGGGTGTCAAACTCACCTGGGACAGTGAACTGGGTACCGACCAACGGTATTTCGCCGGGTGTATCCACGGGCGCCAACGAGCTTTCGACGACGACATCCCCGGATCCGAGCACCCAGATGGTCATGGTGTAGTCCGAGCGTGGGAACCGCACGATGGCGCCGGAAATATCGAGTCGCACCGTGGCCTCATTCAGCTGTTGGGCCTGGACATCGGTGATCCCCACCCCGGTGTCAGCTTCAGGTGTTGCCAAGCCTTGGGAATTGTCTCGCCACACGGTGTCGCTTGCGAGTCCGTTGATCACATCATTCTGTGTCGGTGCCCGCCAGAAGTCCGGCTGGGGCCCTTGCGCGAGGAGTTCTCGCCCTGAGGCCAGGTATTCGCGCATGAGCCCGGTGGTGGCGTCGAAGCTGACGCTGAAGTCGGAACCGGTGACGGTGATCGAATCCTCAGTGCTGGTCAGTTCTACGGGCGGCAGGTCTGGGCTCACCAGGGCGGCCCCAGCAGGGCTGCCCCAGTCCGGGGTGAGCTGCATGCGAGCCACTACATGCCCGGCCCGCGCCCAGGTGGTGTCCTGCGCCAGCGCCGCGGATACGGTGACGGTGTGGAGGGCTCCGGCGGGAGGTGCCTGGGGCGCAGTAACCGGCAGCTCAATCCAGCCCGTCTGCCCAGGTGGCAGGGCCGCATCTAGCTCACCGGCATCGACCACCTGACCGTTGACCTCCCTGGTCCATGACACATCGAAGGCCGAGAGGTCGGTGAACAGGTGCTCGTTGCGCACCTGGATCCGCGATGCGTCGGGCGCGGCGTCCACCAACTCCAGCGGTGCGTAGACCGCTGCCAGATCTTCCAGTTCCGGCTGCGGAGTGCGGTCCGGCAGGACCACCCCATTGATGGAGAAGCCGCCGTCGGTGGGATAGTCACCCCAATCCCCACCGTAGGAGAAGTAGGTCTGGTCGAGGTCGATGTCTGGCCCGATGGGTAGCCCGTCGACACCGCCCGCAACCGGGAGCCGGATCGCCTGATCGGCCCAGTCCCACACGAACCCGCCCTGCAGGTGTGGGGCGGAGTCCACAATCGCCCAGTCCTGTTCGATACCTCCCAGCGAGTTGCCCATGGCGTGCTGGTATTCGGTCATGATCCAGGGTTTGTCCCCCGGTTGTGCCGCACGCTGGGCAATCTGCTCGTTGAGGGGATAGAAGACCCCCTCAATATCGGCGACCGAGGGGTCATCCTGATAGTGGACCAACCTGGTGGGGTCTTGGGCACGCAACCAGTCCGCTGCGTCAGCGAACATCTGGCCACCAGCAGCTTCATTGCCCAGTGACCACCACAGGACCGAGGGATGATTCTTATCCCGCTCGAACATTGACGCGACCCGGTCCGCCACGGCGGCCGCCCATGGCGGCGAATTACCTGGAAAGGGACGCAATTCGTGCGACTCGATGTTGGCCTCATCCATGACATACATGCCGATTTCATCGGCCAGCCGATACAGGGTGGGGTGCGCGGGATAGTGAGCGGTGCGGACGGCGGTGATCCCGTGTTGACGCATCATCACCAGGTCCTGGCGCATCACCTCTTCGGTCATTGCCTGCCCGAGGTCTGGGTGCATCTCCCCTCGGTTCATGCCTTTGATGTCTAGTGGCATTCCATTGAGTTGCATCAGCCCATCTACGATCTCGAACTCGCGGATGCCAACAGCGGTGGAGAGGGTTTCGATCACGGTGGCACCGTCGAGCAATTCGACCACCAGTGTGTAGAGGTAGGGACTTTCCGCCGACCACAACTGCGCATCGGCCACGGCGATCTCCAGTTCCGCCCGGGCACGGTCGTCGAATTCAAGGTCAGCTCCGGCGCTGCCGATGGCACCGCCCTCGGCATCGTGCAAGGTCACCCGGACGGCGTCTGCCGGGGCAGAGCCCCGGTACCGGACAATGTCGAGGTCTGCTGTGACGACAGCATCACGAAACTGCTCGTCTAATGCGGTGCGTACGGTGTAGTCGTCGACGTGGACATCGGGTACGGCATATAGCTCAACATCACGGAAGATGCCGCTGAGGTCGATCATGTCCTGGTTCTCCAGCCAGGAACCATCCGACCATCGGTGTACCTGGACGGCCACGACATTCTCTCCAGCGGTAACCGCATCGGTGATATCGAATTCGGCCGGGGTGTAGCTGTCCTCGCTGTACCCGACTTCCTGGCCATTGACCCACACGGTAAAAGCCGACTTCACCCCGGCAAAAGCGAGGACGATTCGGCGCTCTTGCCAGGGCTGTGGAACCTCGAAGGTCCGTCGGTAGGAGCCGATTGAGGCTCCCTGGGTGGGTATGGTCGGCGGTACTATTTCTTCGTAGCCTTGCCAGGGATGGGCCTCGTTCAGGTAGATGAGGTCACCGTTGTCGGGGTCGCCGAAACCGTCGAGCTGCCAGTTGTGCGGCACCTGCACGGTGTCCCAACTCGAGACCGACGTGGCTGGGTCCATGAAGTCGGCGGATGCCTCGCTCAGGCTGGGGGCCCACTGGAATCTCCAGTCCCCGTTGAGTGAGGACAACCAGGGCGAGCCTTCCTCATCCCGCAGCAGTGCTGCCTGCGCATCGGCGAGCGGAACGGTGCGCACGGTGGGGTCTAGGCGATCTACCTGAAACACCTCGGGTTGGGAATCCCAGGGCTGCGACGAACTGCCAGGACCCCCTTGTACGAGCAAGACCACCGCCAGCACAGCTACCACCAGCGCAGCAACTGCGAGCAACCAGCGGCCGTAACGGCGGGAGACGGGTGGTGTATCAGGCATGGTCAAGCATCGTAGGGGCGTGCCCTGGGGGCGTCGGCGTCGTCGCCGCAGTCTGTGCCCTGGAGCGGATAACTGGTCAGGGCGGAGCCGGTTCGTTAGCGCCACCAAGACCGCATCCGCACCGGCCTGGCCGATATCGACCGCCGCTTCGCCAGCGAACACGACAACCACACTGGAGCACGCACATAACTCACCACAGCCCTCAGCCTGCTGGTCGACTGCGCCACGTTCTATGCCCGCACGAACGGCCAGGGCAAACAGCTCACGAACCCGGCACTGACTAACGGCATTGAGATCAGCGAAGACGAAAGGGCGAACGATCCGGCTCGCTGAGCTAGTGCGTGAGCGCTCCCAGGCGAACGGTGGTCGTCAGCGCACGGCCCAGCCGCGACTCTCGAAGGAGAGGGCAAGCCAGATGCTCTGAGCATGCAGGCACCCCCAGAGCAACAAGCCGAACTCATGGTCGTTGGCAGGGTCCTTGCGATCTGCTCTTCGTCGGTTTGCGGCAGCTCACCCAGCAGGACGCAACACGGTCGTTTCCCCACCGAACTGGAAGCAGCGCAATGACCTCTCTGCCCATGTTGTCCTCGGAGGGCACGCAGTCACCAGCACCAACACCGTCACCGCACTGCTGCATCGAGGCGGGAAGTTACGTCCGTCGGACGCCGCCCTTCTACGATCAAGGGCTATCTCCGAAACCGCCGACCACATGAGCAAGGCCGAGGCCTCCCGTACCCTCGCGCGGAAGAACGTCGCCTACTACACCCTCGGATTGCCCTGCCGACGCGATCGGCAGCCTCGAACAGGCCCGCGCCACTGCTCCCCGGTCCTCGCCAGTTCGTACATAGGGCTATTGTCCCCCTTCGCCCCGCCAGCATCGGCACCTGGCCCACAGCGCTCGCTCTCGTCAGGCGCAGGGCAGGAAATACGCCAGAATCGAGAGTATGCGGATCCTGATCACCAACGACGACGGAATCGACTCTGCGGGGCTGGTCCCGTTGGCCCATGCGGCCCTCAGGATCGCCGACGAGGTGATCGTGGCCGCACCCAACCGCGAGTACTCCGCCTTCTCCGCCGCGCTGCGTGGGGATGGCGATCGCGAGTT
>JBKEBC010000012.1:0-3181 GCA_047972965.1 Beutenbergiaceae bacterium
CCTCAGATGGGGGTTCCTGGTGGCTGCACGGAGCCTTCCGCGGCCACTAACTGGTTGCAGGTGCGATCCCGGCGGCCCCCGGTCAACCCGTCGTTGGCCCGGGCTGTACCCCGGTATTGATGAGCCGTGAGGTGGTGATGGGCAAATCACTACCTCACGGCTAGATCACAAATCGGCGGAGGGAAGAGGGACGTCAGAGTGTTTCGCTGGACACTGCCGGGACGTCGAACACTGGAGCGATCTCGGAGTTCCACCGTTGCGCGAACAGTTCCCTCGCCGCAACGACAGACTCGTCCTGCCGGTCGATCTCGCTCAAGTCGAATGGAGTACAAGAGTCGAAGAGTTCTTGTTCGCCTGCCAGCGACACATCGCTATCGTTTGCCAAGTACGAAAGCAACCCAATCGTGGTGAGTTCATCGATCAGCTCGGTTCCCTGCGGGACCAGGTCAACGGGTGCGGACCGGAGTGCAGCACGTTGTTCGACCCGGCTATCGCGTACCTGTTCGATCGTGGCGATCTGACTCGAATAGTCACCGTCGGCTTGCGAGCAACTTGCAATGTCCTGAAGGACCGGACCAAGGTCGGAGCGTGCCTCCTCGGAACTGCTGAGGATTTGCGCCAAGTATTCGACCTGCGCCTGTGCTGTGTGCTCCGGCGCAGCAACGCCGTAGGCGCCAACACCTTGCCCTTGGCTGCCCTCCCCCAGTGCATCGAAGACGGTAGATACGACCGAGTCCTGCATTACCGTCACTCCGGCAGCAGAACGAATGCCCACCGTCGACGGCGTGTGGTTCAGCCAGACTGTCGATCCATCAACCACGATCGCGGTGTACCGGCCCAGGTCATCGTCGTAGACGACATCATTCGATTCGAGGTCACCGACGGTTTGCGAATGGATCGCCATGTAGGTTGGCTCCACAGCTGAGTTTCCACACACCAGGGCCCAGCCATCGTTCAATTCGGCACGCGCCAACTCGATCGCGTCGTCCGGGCATGCCGGAAGGTCGGTGGGCAAAACTGCGGCAGTGTCTAAAGCAGCGGGAATCACTCGGGATAACGTCATCCGATCCTCAGAGACCACGACGTGGGTACCAGCGGGCGGCACCATCACCCCTTCACCAGGTACCTCGATGCTCCAGAGCAGGGTTCCGGTGAACGCGTCATACGCGCTAGTACGGCCATCCGTCGTGTACGCAACCACACCTTGGGGAAGCAGCCGCAACAGCCCATAACTCGCGACTGTGTCACGCCACTCATTAAGTGGCGGTTCAGGCAGTGGCAGGACGCTGATCTCCGAATCGACACCAGTGGGATCAAGAAAGATCAGTTCATTGCCTCCCGTACGAAATGTCAGCCGTAGGTTGTCAGCTCCCCGGTCGGTGACGGCAAGGTCCTTAGTGCTCAATAGCGAGTCGACTCCGCTCTCCTGCGATACCTGCCACAGCACCGTCCCGGCACTCAGATCCAGGCCACTGAGGGTATCCGCCCCATAGTCGAGTTCGACTAGGTGCGCTGAGTAGGCGCCTGGCACCAAGATTTGACCACTGCCCTCATCGGCTAAGTCAAGTGAATCGACCAGGCTAGGCTGGTCGATCACAGTGGACGGATCTGAGCCGAACTCGAATACCCGCCCATTCGCGGTCGCCAGCCAACCATCTGCAGTGCTGGCAATTGGCGCACCGGACTGGAGGTCAACCATCATCCTCCCAGATGACGAATCCACCTGCACCACACCTTTGAGGAGTGCAAGATCGATCACGGCTGCCTCGGCGGTTGGGAGCAGTGGCGTCGTCCACAGTTCCTCACCGGTCGTCGCATCATGGCCAGCGATGATGCCTTCAGCGGCGACGGCGACCACCCCGTCGGCACCGGCCAACCACAAATCCTCCGTCGAATCCACGCTCTCCTGCCGCCACTGAACAGATCCATCGGCAGCATTGATAGCGACCAGCTCGGAAGGACCCGCCATCGCCATTGCAGCGCACACGATGGTGTCGTCAAGGGCCACGCACTTGGTCAGGCTCTCGTCTAATCGCCAACGTACCTGACCAGTGTCGCCATCGAAGCCCACCAGGACGCTCTCTTCGATAACCGGGATATCAGCGGCATAGCTACCGGCTTCGTCCGCGAAGGCCGACCGGTAACCAATACCCACAACCCAGGTCTTCCCGGCGGCAACAGGGCCATCGTCCATACCTTGCCCATAGTAGATGTCCTGCTCGAACCGGAGGTTGAAGACCGCAGGGCCAATATCAGCTCTCTCTGGAACCAGATCGGCGGCATTCAGGGTCCATCCGAGTTCTCCCCCGTCAAGGAAGGTCGGGCCGGTATCAGTGTCGGAATCATCTGCCACGGCGGCAGGGCCATCGTCCCCCATCGTGTTCCAGATCGCCGGTCCAGCAAACGCACCCCCGGTCAGGAGCGCAAGGGCAAGCGCACCACCGACTATTGCGCGCCTTCGTCGCCGGGGCGACGGTCTCGCGGCTGCAATTTCGAGTGCGGCCGCCCGGCGGGCTAGGGCGCTATCGACCGATGGGTCGCCCAATGCACCGAGCCACGTGACCAACTCTGGACTGGCGTTGGGGTGCTCAGCGATCAGCGGCCGTGCTTGCGCTGATCGCAGAGCAATCTCCTGGAGTTCAGCAGCCCCGGTTTGCGGGTCTTTTGAACGCTGTAAATCGTCCACCATTCATCCCTCACATTACATTCGCACACCTCGTAACAACACTTTGAAAATAGCACGACCAACCCGAATGCGGCACTGGCCTGACCCCGGCATGCAGGGCATCGACCCGGCGTAGAAGTTCTCGAACGTCGCCGCCTGGGCTGCAATCCGGCGACGTTGGGGGCGTGCACTGCGGTGTCCGAATACGGACCCAGAACCCGCCGATTGAGGCTGTCGAATATCAAGATGATTGCCTTGACGACGGTGCGCCTCCACACGACATCGTGTCAGGTCAGCCTAGCCGTCGTTCGGCATCCCCAGGCCGTACTCTCGCACCTGAGCAAGACCCGTGCCGTAGCGCTCCAGCAGATAGTCACGGGAAGCTTCGGCTTCTGAAGCGAGAGCTTCATAGTCGACGCCGACGAGTTCGCCTGCCCACTTCTTCACGACGCCGTCGACAAGCACCGCATCGACATTACCGATGCCGGCGAAGTTGACGACGGTCCCAATGGTGTG
>JBKEBC010000053.1:0-16749 GCA_047972965.1 Beutenbergiaceae bacterium
GCATCGATCAAGTCCGTGAACGAGACCACCTCAGCTTTAATGAAGCCCTTTTGGAAGTCGGTGTGGATCACACCAGCGGCTTGCGGGGCGGTCCAGCCTTTGTGAATGGTCCAGGCACGAGCCTCCTTCGGGCCAGCGGTGAGGTAGGTCTGCAGGCCCAGGGTGTCGAACCCGACCCTAGCCAGTTGGTCCAATCCCGATTCCTCTTGACCGTTCTCGGCCAGCATCTCGGCGGCCTCATCCGGCTCCAGCTCCACCAGTTCGGCCTCGAACTTGGCATCCAGGAAGATCGCCTCCACCGGGGCGACCAACTCGCGCAGCTGCGCCTGTCTCGCTGGATCGGCGAGCACGCCGTCGTCGGAATTGAACACGTAGATGAACGGCTTGGTGGTCATCAGGCCGAACGTGGCCAACGCTTCGGGATCAAGACCGCTGGCATTGCTCAACGCGGTTCCGCGCTGCAACGCCTCGATGGCCTGATTCGCGGTCTCGAGCACAATCGGCTCGATCTTCTTGCCGCGTAGTTCCTTCTCCAGCCGCGGGATCGCGCGCTCCAATGTCTGCAGGTCGGCAAGGACCAGCTCGGTCATGATGGTGTCTATATCCGCAGCAGGGTCCACGGCACCGTCCACATGCACCACATCAGGGTCGGCAAAAGCCCGGGTGACCAAACAGATCGCGTCGGCCTCGCGAATATTGGCTAGGAACTGGTTTCCCAGCCCCTCCCCCTGGCTGGCTCCTCGGACGATCCCGGCGATGTCCACGAAGCTCACGGTCGCTGGCACCAGCTTCTCGCTGCCAAAAATTCCCGCGAGCACGCTGAGCCGCTGATCCGGCAACGGCACGACGCCGATGTTTGGCTCAATGGTGGCGAACGGGTAGTTCGCTGCAAGAACAGTCGCGCGAGTAAGCGCGTTGAAGAGGGTCGACTTGCCGACGTTCGGCAGTCCCGCGATTCCGATCGTCAAGGCCACAAGCAGCCAGCCTAATCGAGGCTGTAGCCGGGTCGCTCCCACCCAATGTCGGTGCCTCGTGACAGTCTCGACGGCATGGACCTCTTGTCAGCGATCCTCACGATTTCCGGCCTGGTCGCCGGTGCCGCCATCGGGTGGTTCGTCGGCCGTGGAACCAGCCGCGCTCGCACGCAGCTCAAGGCTAGCCAGCTCCTGGCGCAAGAACGCCTGGCCGACGCCGAGGCCGGGTTTGCTGCCCGACTTGCTGACCGTGACGATTCCTGGCAGCAGAGGTTGGACGATGTCGAGCGCTTGGCGGCAGAACGGGTCGCGGATAGCCAGCGCCAAGCAGCTGAGCACCTCGAAGCTGAACAGGAAGCAGCCCGGCTTCGGCTCCAGGAGGTCAAGGCTGACACCGAACGGCTCAAGAGTGAGTTCGCGGCGCTCTCGAGCAAGGCCCTGGCGGACAATTCGCAGGCCTTCCTGGCCCAGGCTGAGGAGCGGCTCAAGCGAGCCGGTCAGGCCGGAGAAGCTGAACTAGCCAAGCGAGAAGAGGCGGTGCGTGCCATGGTGGAGCCCCTTTCACGCACTCTTGATGCGGTCAAGTCAGAGATGACCACGGCTGAGAAGTCTCGGGCTCAGGCACATGGGGCGCTCACCGAACAGGTACGCGCGATGCAAACCTCGTCCGAGGCGCTGCGTACCGAAACCTCTCAACTAGTGACGGCGTTGCGGGCCCCGCAAGTTCGTGGTCGTTGGGGCGAATTGCAGCTGCGGCGGGTCGTGGAGGCCGCAGGCATGGTCGAACATGTGGACTTCGATGAACAGGATTCGATTGCCACCGACGACGGGACGTTGCGCCCAGACATGGTGGTGAGACTGCCAGGCGGCAAGAACGTGGTGGTGGACGCCAAGGTTGCCTTCAGCGGCTATTTGGAAGCCATGGAAGCCAACGATGATCAGGTTCGCGAGGCACGGCTCGCTGCTCATGCCCGGCACCTTCGAACCCACATCGACCAGTTGGCTAGTAAGGCCTACTGGGAGCACTATGAGGCCTCACCAGAGTTCGTCGTGATGTTCGTTCCCGCTGAGACATTCCTCAACGCTGCACTGGAGCAGGATCCGACCCTGTGGGAACACGCGATTGAACGCAACATCGTGGTGGCAACGCCCAATACCCTGATCATGCTGCTGCGTACCATCGGGTTCGGCTGGCGACAGGAACGTCTGGCGGCCGATGCGCAACAGGTATTCACCGTGGGGCGGGAACTACATAAACGGCTCGCGACCTTCGGCAAGCACCTGGCCGACCTCGGCAACCGTCTCAACAAGACAGTCGAGCAGTTCAACAAGATGAATCGATCTCTGGATAGTCAGCTCATCACGCAGGTGCGCCGATTTTCTGACCTGCAGGGGTTGGAGCCCGCGCTGCAGGTGGCCCCCCAGATCGAGTCCCACGCCACCCCCGCGAGTAAACCTGACCTTTTCGAAACTCACGGCGAGCTCACCAGCGCCGAACAATCAGCACTGCCCCCGCGCCCGACGACAGGCGACGCCGTCGAACAGGAACGCCGTGCTGCATTGGCGGCCACCGAGCCCGCTGACCCACTGCTGGAGGACACCTTGCTATTCAAGGCGCCGGTGAACCAGGCGGCCAGCCGTGGCGACAAGCGCAAGCGCGCCTAATAGAACGTTCAGGCACGCTGAGCTATGCACTCAGGCACGGCTAGCCAGACATTCAGGAATGCCTCATCGCACCGGTCCCACGTCGATCGAGTCAGCCAGACACCGGCTCTGGTCGAGACCTGGATACTCGAAATCCCCTCCGACTGGCCCCGGTTATCCGAAGAGCCGCTCACACCGCAGGCCACGGCTGGCGCACCCACCCCGCCGCCCCTTGCGGGCGAACATTGTCAGATTGGACGCACGTCCAGTTGACGTGGCCGCTTCGTCGATTGCCCCGACTTCTTGAGGTCCGCACGCAGTTCCTTCGGCAAGGAGAACATCAGATCCTCCGTGGCGGTACGGACTTCGTTGACCGTGCCAAACCCCCACTCAGCTAGCTTGGCGATGACGTCACGGACCAGGATCTCAGGCACCGAAGCTCCTGAGGTCAGTCCCACCGTGGTGGCATCGGTGAACCATTCCGCCAGCAGTTCGCCGGCCTGGTCGACCCGGTGGGCCGCACCGGCGCCATTTTCTAGCGCAACCTCGACCAGCCGAACCGAGTTGGATGAATTTGCCGAGCCCACCACGATCACCACGTCAGCTTCAGGGGCGATCTTCTTGACCGCAACCTGCCGGTTCTGGGTGGCGTAGCAGATGTCATCGCTAGGAGGATCGGCCAACCTCGGGAACTTCTCCCGCAGACGCCGCACAGTCTCCATGGTCTCGTCCACCGAGAGCGTGGTCTGCGAGAGCCACACCACTTTCTCCGGGTCGCGCACCTGCACAGCGTCCACCGACTCTGGCCCATCCACCAGTTGAATGTGGTCGGGCGCTTCGCCCGCAGTTCCTTCGACCTCCTCATGCCCTTGGTGGCCGATCAACAGGATGTCGAACTCATCAGCGGCAAAACGCACCGCCTCCTTGTGCACCTTGGTGACCAACGGGCAGGTGGCATCGATGGTGTCCAAGTTGCGCTGGGCAGCTTGCTCATGGACGGCAGGCGAGACACCGTGAGCGGAGAAGATCACCCGAGCCCCCTCTGGTACCTCGTCGGTTTCCTGGACGAAGACAGCCCCTCGCTCGGTCAGGGTCTGCACCACGTACTTGTTGTGCACAATCTCCTTGCGCACGTACACCGGTGCCCCATAGTGCTCCAGCGCCTTTTCGACTGCCTCCACGGCGCGGTCCACCCCAGCGCAGTACCCACGGGGGGCCGCCAGCAGAATGGTCTTGGTCGGATCGTCGCTCACCGGCCCAGTCTCCCACGCACTCGACCACCGGATCGAACGGCCACAGAACCACCCACTCCCCCGCAATAAGGCAGGCTAGGCAGGTGACCGATTCCGCAAGCACACCAGCGCCACTGCCGCGCACCGCTGTGGAGACTTCAGCGGAGCACCCATGGCCGGTTCGTCTGCTCTCCAGCAAGATCGCAGACTACGTCGCCAAGATGCCCTCCGTCTGGGTGGAGGGTCAGATAGTCCAGCTCAATGCGCACAACTCCAGTGGCACTGCCTGGATTACCTTGCGCGATACCGATGTCGACATGTCCTTGTCGGTCACCATCCCCAAGCGATTATTGCCACCGACCATTGCCGACGGTGCACAGGTGGTGGTGCAGGCAAAGCCGGAATATTGGGTCAAACGGGGAAGCCTGCAGTTGGCGGCACGATCGATCAGGTTGGTCGGCATTGGTGATTTGCTCGCACGTATCGAACAACTGAAACGGCTCCTGGCCGCGCAGGGGCTATTCGACGCCGATCGCAAACGCTCGCTCCCCTTCCTCCCTCGCCGGGTTGGCCTGATCTGCGCGCCCAAGGCAAAGGCTCGCGATGACGTGCTGGCGAACGCGCTCCAGCGGTGGCCGGTTGAGTTCGAGATCCGGGAGGTGGCCGTACAGGGGCCTCAGTGCGTGGACCAGGTGGTTGGGGCACTGACCGAGCTGGATACGCACGAGGATGTCGACGTCATCATCATCACCCGGGGTGGCGGCGCGGTCGAGGACTTGTTGCCGTTCTCCAACGAAGCCATGGTCCGAGCCGTCTCGGCCGCGGGCACACCAGTCGTATCCGCCATCGGGCACCAGAGCGATACCCCATTGCTCGACCTGGTGGCCGATTACCGCGCATCGACTCCAACCGACGCCGCCAAGCGGGTGGTACCGGACCTCTCACGCGAGATGGCCACCCTTCTCACCCTTCAGGATCGCGGGCGGGTCGCGATGCGTCATCGCCTCGCCACCGAACAAGCTCAGCTGCAGTTGCAACGAGAACGGCCAGTCCTCGCCGACCCCACCGCCACCGTGGTCAAGCACCAGCAGGATCTGCTGGTGTTGCGCGAACGAGCCCACCGTGGGATGGAATCTCACCTGCACACCATCGACGCCCAGGTGCAGTCGTTGCGGGTAGCGGTCCGCACCCTGTCGCCGCAGTCCACCCTGGAGCGTGGCTACGCGGTGCTGCAATTCGCCGATGGGGTAGTGCGCTCCAGCGACCAGGTGCAGGTCGGCGATCGAGTCAGCGCCCGCCTTCACCAGGGCCGCCTGGGACTGAGCGTGATCGATATTGACGGCGACACCGAACCTCCAGCAGTGGTTGGATCTAGCTCGTGAACACCTCGGAATCCGATATTGCCAACCTCAGCTACGAACAGGCGCGCGATGAGCTGGCCACCGTGGTGGCGAAGCTGGAATCTGGCACCGGCACCTTGGCTGAATCGCTGACGCTGTGGGAGCGCGGCGAAGCCTTGGCCGACCACTGCCAAGAAGCCATTGACGCGGCTAGAACCCGGCTCGCCGCAGCCAAGGAGAACAGCAAGGAGAACAGCACTGCCACGCAGGAAGGGGAGCCGTCGTGAGTCACGCATTGGTCATCGGGGAAGCACTGATCGATATTGCCCGGGATGTTTCCGGTCAGGTTCGAGAGTTTCCCGGCGGGTCACCCGCCAATGTCGCCCTGGGGTTGGCCCGGCTCGAACGCAGCGTTGAACTTGCCACCTGGTTCGGCGTCGATGCCCGCGGGAACGTGCTGCGCGAGCACCTCACCTCCGATGGGGTCAAGCTGGTACCAGGCTCGGACGCAGCCGCCCGCACGTCGACCGCTATCGCCACCCTGGATGAGACGGGTGCCGCGACCTACACCTTTGACCTGCTGTGGAACGTTCCCGAGGTCCACCTGGATAGCGACGTCACCATCCTGCATGCGGGTTCAATTGCTGCCACGTTGCAGCCCGGGGCGGAATCTGTGGCCGAGATAGCTTTGGTTGCACGAGAACACGCCACCATCAGCTACGACGTCAATGCTCGACCTTCCATCATGAACGAGCCTGCGCAGGTCTTGGACGCGGTTGAACGGATGGTCGGCCGCTCCGACATCGTCAAAGCCTCCGATGAAGATCTCACCTGGCTATATCCAGCAGAAGCAGCGTTGGATAGCGCTCGGCGATGGGCAACCCAAGGCCCTGCGGTGGTGCTGTTGACCCGTGGCGGCGATGGGGCAACAGCAGTGAGCGCCTCCGGCATCACCGTCAGCATGCCCGCCCCCGACGTCGAGGTGGCCGATACCGTCGGTGCCGGCGACTCCTACATGAGCGGATTCATCGACGCCCTCTGGAGCGCTGGACTACTTGGAGCCGCCAATCGCGATCAGCTGCGCAACATCGATGAGCACACCCTGCAGGCAGCGATGACCTGGGCCGGTGCGACAGCAGCCATCACCGTGTCCCGCCCCGGGCCGAACCCACCTCGCAAGAATGAAATGGAACCACGTTGACCGATATCGCCAACCCTGATCAACGCCTCACTCCCGCCCAGGCATGGCGGGCACTGCAGGACGGAAACGCACGGTTCTATTCCGGAAACGTCAAACATCCGAGCCAGAGCATCGATCGGCGGACTCAAGTCAGTGGTTGGCAGCACCCGTTTGCGGTGCTGTTTGGATGCTCGGACTCCCGGGTCGCCGCCGAGATCATCTTTGACCGTGGCCTGGGCGACATGTTCGTCGTTCGCACCGCCGGGCACGTGGTCGACACCACCGTCATCGGCTCCATCGAGTATGGCGTCGAGATCCTGGGTGCCCCGTTGATTGTGGTGCTAGGACACGACAGCTGCGGGGCGGTAGCGGCTGCCCGCGATGCGCTGGTCACCGGCGTCATGCCCACCGGGATGATCCGCGCGGTCGTCGACCGAGTGATCCCCAGCATCGTGACCCGCGGCCCGGCCAATTCCCATGGACCTGGCTACGACCTGGAGGTGCCCGAGCCAACCGAGCTGGGGCGCGAGCACGTGCGCGGCACCGTGCACATGCTCGGCAACTACTCTGGCGCCCTGGCCCGTGCCGTCGAAGCTGGCCGGTGCGCGATTGTGGGCGCGGAGTATCAACTCCGCGATGGTCGCATCAACGTCGTCGAGACCGTCGGAGATATCGGCTGAGCTGTGGTCGCGATACCGGCGAATTCGGGGGCCAGTTTGGCCACAACTCGACGCTGCGGCCTGGACCGCGGCGCCCCTGCGTAGCATCGCTACCCACCTAGCTCTGCACCTTCCAGCAGATCGGTCACCAAGGCCGCCACGGGGGAACGCTCCGAGCGGGTGAGGGTCACGTGGGCGAACAGCGGGTGGCCCTTCAACGACTCAATAACCGCCGCAACGCCGTCATGTCGGCCTACCCGCAGGTTGTCGCGCTGCGCCACATCATGGGTCAGCACCACTCGCGAGCCCTGCCCGATCCGCGACAGCACCGTCAACAGCACGTTGCGTTCCAAGGATTGCGCCTCGTCAACAATCACGAATGCGTCATGCAACGAACGGCCGCGGATGTGCGTCAGCGGCAGGACTTCCAGCATGCCCCTGGCCAGCACCTCCTCGACAACCTCGCCGGAGACCATGGCACCGAGGGTGTCGAACACCGCCTGAGCCCACGGATTCATCTTCTCCGATTCCGAACCGGGCAGATAGCCCAGTTCTTGCCCGCCGACGGCGTAGAGGGGACGGAACACCATGATCCGGCGATGCTCGTTGCGTTCCAGCACAGCCTCGAGCGCTGCGCACAAGGCCAGGGCTGATTTCCCGGTTCCGGCACGTCCCCCCAAGGAGAGGATCCCGATATCGGGATCGGATAGCAGGTCGATTGCCACTCGTTGTTCAGCGCTGCGACCATGCACCCCGAACACTTCCCGATCGCCGCGTACCAGTTGTATCTGCTTGTCGTTGGTGATCCGACCCAGCGCCGACCCGCGTGGGGAATGCAGCACCAGTCCGGTATGGCAGGGAAGGTCACGCACTCCGCCACCATCGGCAAGATCGGCGATCACCAACCGCTCACTGCTCCACAGCTGCGCCATTTCAGCCTCGGTTACCTGATGATCGGCCATGCCGATCCACCCTGAATCAGGTGCCAGTTGCGCTCGATATTCATCGGCGTCCAGGCCCACCGCAGAGGCTTTGACGCGCATCGGTAGATCTTTAGAGACCACGGTGACCGCGTGTCCCTCGGCGCGCAGATTGGCCGCCACCGACAAGATCCGGGTGTCGTTGTCTCCGAGCCGCAGGCCGGAGGGCAGCACGCTGGGATCGGAGTGGTTCAGTTCCACGCGAATGGTCCCGTCTTCATCTCCGATCGGAACCGGGCGATCGAGATGACCGTGCTCAACGCGTAGGTCATCCAGCGAACGCAGCGCCGTACGGGCGAAGTACCCCAGCTCGGGATGGTGCCGCTTGGCTTCCAATTCAGACACGACCACCACTGGCAGCACCACATCGTGCTCGGCGAAGCGATGCAATGCAGCGGGGTCGGACAACAGGACTGAGGTATCCAGCACATAGGTGCGCCGTGTCGGCGCGACGCCCTGCGTTGCTGGTTCATTCACCGCCTCCGATGGTGAGGCGGTGGTGGTCGTGGCGCGGCGGGCGTTGCTCAACGGCTTGCTCCTATCCAGGCCTGCACCGACCGCACACGGTCGGCGGCGCGAGTGCGGCGGGGAGCCCGGACAGATGGTCCTGTTCCAACGTAAGCAGATGCTGCATTGGCTGCCTCCCGCGGGCAACGGTGTTGTCGCCCGTTCGCTCACGCTACGTGCAGTCGTGGCCCAAACGCGGTAGCGGCACGCCCAGGAATGGCCGCCGCGGACCCCCGACCATCGTCCGGTTCACCCGTTGGTCATGCGGCTCACCTGTCGGTCATGCGACGCCCGGTGCAATCTCACCGTCCCATGCGGCGCTCCCGGGCCCCATAGGCACGAATCGCTCGCAGGAAGTCCACCTTGCGGAACGCTGGCCAGTAGGCCTCACAAAAGTAGAACTCGGTATGCACGCTTTGCCAGAGCAGGAACCCGCCAATCCGTTGTTCACCAGAGGTTCGGATCACCAGGTCTGGGTCGGGCTGCCCCTTGGTGTAAAGATGCTCGGCGATATGGTCAACGGTGATCTCCGCGGCCAGATCCTCCAGCGACGTCCCGGTCTTGGCATGTTCCTTCAGCAACGACCGGACGGCGCCAGCGATCTCATCTCGTCCGCCGTAGCCAACCGCAATATTGATACCCACACCCTCGACCGCCGACGTGGCCTGGGCAGCCCTGCGGAGGCGGTCGGCGATATCAGCGGGCAACAGCTCCAGTTCCCCCACCATCCGCAATCGCCATCGACGGCTAGCGGCGAGCGCTTCTGTGGTTTCGGTGATGATCTGCAGGAGCTCTTCAATCTCCCGAGGGTCTCGTTTGAGGTTGTCGGTCGAGAGCATCCACAACGTGACCAGGCCGACGCCGACCTCTTCACACCACGCCAGCAAGTCGGCGATCTTGTCCGCGCCGGCTTGGTGACCCTGCGCGGTCTCGACGCCGACCGCGCGCGCCCACCGACGGTTGCCATCGAGCATGACCCCAATGTGGTGCGGCAGGTTTTGACCTAGCCTGGCGGCAATCCGTCGTTCATAGAGGCCGTAGAGCAGCGCTGCCGGACTCTTCAAGGCCGCGCTCCTTTCCGACACCGTCAGGGCGACAGGTGACATGGCCAAACTACCCGGCCACCAGCCGCCTTTCGACCTACGGAAACGTAAGTTACGCTTGCGTAGGTTGATAGCTCTTTGAGGAGGTGGGCGATGACAGCAGGACCCGAGCAACACCGGCTCGGTACATCTGGCCTTGGCGCGAATGACCCAGGCGGCTGGCAAGACATCACCGAGAGCGTTTCTGGTGCAGTAGGAGCGGCCGCAGCCGTGCTCAAACCACACCTTCGCGGCTGGATTCACGCAGGTTTAGCCCCACTCGCACTGGCCTACGGGATCGTCCTGGTGATCTTGACGCCAGCGGGCGCACCGCGTTGGAGCGCGGCGGTGTTTGCACTAGCTACCGTATTGCTGTTCGGCACCAGCGCTGTCTACCATCGCGGCCGGTGGAGCGAAGGTACCAACCTGGTGTTGCGGCGGCTCGATCATTCGAACATCTTCCTGGTCATCGCCGGCACCTACACTCCGTTGGCGGTGTTGCTGCTCCCCCCTGCCACCGCGCGGCTGCTGCTGATCATCGTATGGTCGGGCGCGCTGGCGGGGATAGGGCTGCGCGTGTTTTGGCTCGCAGCACCCCGCTGGCTCTACGTTCCGATCTACCTGGCCCTGGGCTGGGTGGCTGTGGCATTCTTGCCAGCGTTTGCTCGCTCGGGTGGAGTCGCCATCATGTGGCTGGTGATCGCAGGCGGGCTGGCCTATACCGCTGGCGCGGTGATATATGGCCTCAAACGACCCAATCCGAGCCCTCGCTGGTTCGGCTTCCACGAACTGTTCCACGTCGGCACCCTGGTGGGCTACGTGTGCCACGCCCTCGCCGTCGCAATCGCGGCCTTCTCGATGCGTTAATACCCACGCCAGCGCGCACCTGCGGAAACGCGATGGACCTAGGGTGGGCGAATGGGAACCACGACCAAGTCCGCAGCGGCAGCGAGTTGGGATGCTCCGGCCAGCCAACTATTGCAGGTGACCACCGGCTTTGACCTGGCTGCTTTCGATCGCGGCAGCACACCCGGATGGTCGGCCGGCAAGAGCGCCGCCAAGGAACATATGAAGGCGCGGGGCAAGGAGCTCTCCGAGCTGCAGGAACGCCTGTTTGCCGATGGAAAGAGCGGTGGAACGCGTTCGATCCTGCTGTTGTTGCAGGGTATGGACACCGCTGGCAAGGGTGGCATCGTGCGCCATGTGATCGGGATGGTCGATCCGCAAGGCGTAGCGCTGGCGTCGTTCGGAGTTCCGACCGAACAGGAGAAGGAACACCACCACCTATGGCGGATCGAACGCAAGCTGCCGGCCCCAGGCAAGATCGGCGTTTTCGACCGCTCCCACTATGAGCAGGTCCTGGTCGTCAAGGTTGATGAGCTGGAACCACCTGAGCTCAATGCAACCCGCTATCAGGAGTTGATCGACTTCGACCGTGGTGTGGCTGACGGCGGCACGACGATCATCAAGGTGGCACTGCTGGTATCGCATGCCGAGCAGGGCACCCGGCTGGCGGACCGACTCGACCGGCCGGACAAGTGGTGGAAATACAACCCCGGCGATATCGATGTGCGGCAGAACTGGAATGCCTACCAGGATGCCTATGCGCAGATGTTGGCCCGTACCTCCGTAACGCACGCACCTTGGTATGCGGTACCGGCCGACAACAAGTGGTATGCCCGCTTAGCTGTGACCGAGCTGCTTTTCGAGGCTCTCACCGCTATGAAGCTGGGCTGGCCGCCCGCAGACTTCGACGTCGAGATCGAGAAGCAGCGCTTGGCCGCTACAGCTAGCTGACCGAGCCGGCGCCATCAGCAACAAAAGCCGGGCCCAGTCACCACACCGCCAGGTCAGGCTCATACCGGTGCAGCTATCGCTATTGGGCCGGTCGAGCAACAACCGAATACCGGCGATGGCGCAACGATGGCACCTGCTCCCGCACTCGTGCTAGCTGGTCCGGGTCAAGATCGGTGATCGTCACCGAGGTCTCGGACGTCGCTGCCGCGAGTTCCTGGCCCAGCGGACCCGCGATCAGGCTACGCCCACATCTGCCAGCGCCAGATTGACTAGCCAGGATCAGATAGCTGGTGTTCTCCAAGGCACGTGCGCGCGCCAGCAGGAGAAGTTGTTCCTCTTTTCCTGGCCCAGCCGCCCAGGCGGCGCCGACGGCGAATACCTGAGCCCCGGCGTCGACCAGCAATCGGAAGGTCTCGGGAAAGCGCAGGTCGTAGCAGGTAGCCAGCCCTAGCCGCCAACCATCGATGTCAACGACCGCAGCCACCCCCGGGGGGCCAGCATCGAGCACTTTCGATTCCTGCACCCCAAACGCATCGAAGAGGTGCACCTTGGCATAGCTGGCCCGCTCCGCTCCATCTGGACCAAAGACCACGGCAACATTGAGTAGTCGGCCACCTTGTGGTCGCAAGCTACCAGCAACCACATACACCCCGTGCTCGGCTGCAGCAGAAGCGAGCGTCGATTCGAACTCCTGATAGCCGCCTGCAAGTTCCGGGTACAGCGCGGGAGCCCAGGCGATGCTGTATTCAGGCAACACCACGACGCGGGCACCGGCTGCCGCGGCCTCAGCTACACCATCGAGAGCACAGGCAGCGTTGATAATCGGATCAGCTCCGGCCGCATACTGCACGGCCGCAACTCGCAGCGCAGTCATTCTGGTTTCGCCTGCGGCTGGTCCTGCGCGCGCAGCGTTGCTGCCTCCTCTGCCTCCTCTGCCGCTCGCTGCGCTGCTGCCCGGGCATCGATTTTGCGCAGGTGTCGGCTCATGTTCAGAACCAGGAAGATCATCATCAGGGCCAACACCCCGAAGGCAATGAAGCCTTCGACGCCGGGTGTGACGGTTTGCGGGTCGGGAGCCTCGGCTTGGGCAAGCAGCACGGCGCGGTTCACAATGTCTCCCTAATCCCGGCGAATAGGTCGTCTTCGGGTGTCCGGGTCTGCACCAGGGACGTCACCAGCTCGTACTCCTCGAATGGCCAGACTTCTCGTTCCAGCTCACGCGGCACCGCGAAGAAGAACCCATCTGGATCAATCTGCGTGGCGTGCGCCAACAGGGCCTGATCCCGCTTGCCAAAGTACTCGGCACATTCGATCCGGGTAGTGACCTCGCGCTCCGCTTCTCCTTGTGAAAGTCGTTCCAGCCATGGTTCAAACGGTGATTCCAGCTCTCGCGCCAGCAGCGCCTCGTGAATGGCTCGGATTCGGGAGCGCGAGAATCCATGGTCGTAGTAGACCTTCAGTACCTGCCACGGCGGACCGGCGTCGGGGTAGCGATCACCATCAGGGGCAGCATCGAAGGCCGCCATGGAGATCTTGTGGCACATGATGTGATCGGGATGAGGATAGCCGCCATTCTCGTTGTAGGTCGTCATCACGTGCGGCCGAAACTCCCGGATCACCCGGACCAGCGCCTCCGCCGCGACCTCCACCGGCTCCAGACCAAAGCACCCCCCGGGCAACGGGGGCAGCGGGTCACCCTCAGGCAATCCGGAATCGACGAACCCGAGCCAGACTTGGTCGACCCCGAGCGCTGCTTTGGCAGCCGCCATTTCTCGGCGACGTAGGCCCGCGAGATCGCGTTTGACCTCCGGATCGTCGGCCAGCTTCGGATTGAGCACATCGCCCCGCTCACCTCCGGTGCAGGTGACAACCAGGACCTCCACCCCTTCGTCGGCATAGCGAGCCATCGTGGCCGCACCTTTGCTGGACTCATCGTCAGGATGAGCGTGCACCGCCATTAGCCGCAGCGTGGACTGAGCCACGAAACCTCCGTTGTAAGAATTCAATGTCAGACTGGTTACCGACGAACCCACCGCCGGTAGGGATCGGCAACTGCTACTGCAAAGGATGTCATGCGATGGCCCGATCGGTGACCTCGACCGCATCCGCACAGCCATCGGGTCAGTCCGCCCGCTACGGCACTAACTCGCGCACCGGCCTCAAACCGCTGTGGCTGGTTGCTGCAGTCAGCGCCGTAATAGGCCTGGGGGCCCTGGTGTGGCTCGCCTGGGGCGCTTCCCAACCGCAGGCCAACGGCGAAGTCACCAACTTTCAGGTCGTCGACGACCGGCAGGTGGAGGTGATGGTTGAGGTCACCCGCCCCGTCGGGCGGGAAGGGGTGTGCACACTGGAGGCTCTGGGAGACGGCTTTGCACAAGTAGGACTGCTGGATGTCACCCTGGAACCATCCGATGGTGCCGTGGTGCAGATTCCGGTCACCATGGCCACCAGCGAGTTGGCGACGGTCGCCGTCGTCCGGAGCTGTCGCCTCACCTAGTCTCAACCTCCGCACCCACATTGCATGAGGTGGCGCACAATGTCATGAAATGAGCATGGACATTGCTAAAGTAGCTCTTTCATGTGCTGAGGCGTCGGCATCACGACGCAGTGCAGCACCACCCGAGCGGGCACCACCGGCAAGGGGCGGTGGCCTAAGAGGAGGAATACCCGCATGTCCGAAACGACGACGTGGCTTACCCAAGACAGCTATGACCGTCTCAAGGCCGAGTATGACCACCTGACCGGCACTGGGCGTTCAGAAATCGCGGGCAAGATCGAAGCCGCCCGCGAAGAAGGCGACCTCAAGGAAAATGGCGGCTACCACGCCGCGCGCGAGGAGCAGGCCAAGCAAGAAGCCAGGATTCGCCAGCTCGACGATCTCCTGCGCAGCGCCCAGGTTGGCGAGGCACCACCAGACGACGGCATCGTTGAGCCGGGCATGGTGGTCACCGCCACCGTCGGCGGCGAGAAGATGACCTTCCTGCTGGGCTCACGTGAGGTCGCGGGCGATACCGATCTCGATGTGTACTCGGCGTCATCGCCGCTCGGCGCAGCGATCCTGGGCGCAAAGGCCGGGGACACCGTCGAATACCGCACCCCAGCTGGGAAAGCCATCAAGGTCAAGGTCGGCAAAGCCACCCCGTTCCAAGGCTGAGCCACCCCGGCTCTACCGCCTGAGACCCGGGCGGGTCGGCAGCCTGCTTGCGCCCTAGTTAGGCGCTGGGTTTGGCGTCCGCACGCACCTTCTGCGATGCGGCGTCAGCCTCGGTCTTGCCGGTTCGAGGTCGGCGTTCCCGCTTGGTCCATTTGCGGCGCGTGATCTTGTTGAAGATTCTTGCCTGCTCCTTGGAGAGCGGATCATCGCCATTGAGGTACTTGACCGCCGTATTGACTGTTGCGATCAGCGGCACGGCAAACAACGCTCCGGCGATCCCACCCAGCACGGTTCCCGTCGTGACGCCAAGCAGGACGGCCACAGGATGGAGTTTGAGCGCCCGGCTCATCAGCAACGGCTGCAGGAAGTGGCCCTCAACCTGCTGTACGGCCAACACGATCGCCAGCATGACCACTGCTTCGAACGGCCCACCAGCCACGAGGGCGACAGCGACAGCGACCGAGCCGCTGATGAGGGCACCGATGATGGGCACAAAGGCACCGACGAACACCAAGATCGCCAACGGCAGCGCCAGCGGCACCCCCAGTATCATGGCTCCCAGGCCGATTCCGATCGCGTCCACGACGGCGACCACGATCTGGGTCCGGGCATAGTCGCCCAGGCTGATCCAGGCCCGCATACCGGCCCCGTCGACCTTGGCGCGCGCACGTCGCGGGAAGAGTCGCACCAGCCAGTTCCACACCATGTCCCCTTCCTTGAGGAAGAAGAACAGGCAGAACATCATGATGAGTGCCCCGGCCGCCACATGACCGGCAGAACTGGTCAGCGACAATGCCCCGCCCACGATGCTGTCAACATTCTCGCTGAGCTGGTTTTGGGCTTGCAGCAACCAGTTGTTGAGGGCTTCGTCGTCGAGCCCAATAGGCCCTTCGTTGAGCCATCGCAGCATGCCCTGAAAACCGATCCTCGCTCGGGACCAGAGTGCGGGGACACCGTCGACGAAGGCGTTTCCTGCCAGTGTCAGCAGCGCAGTGAGCGCTCCGAACGCCCCCGCCATCACGGTGATGACGGCGACCACCGGCGGCAGGTGCAGCCGATGTACCAGGACATCCTTCAGCGGCGCTAGCAGCGCAGCCAGCAATGTCGCTAGCAAGACCGGCACCACCACCGTTTGGAGTTGGGCTAGTGCGTAAATCAGCGCACCGACCGCCACCACGATGACCAGTGAACGCCAGGCCCAGTCCGCGGCAATCCGCACCGGAGTGCTGACCGTGGACTGTTCCGCATCTGGGTCTGGTTCCGGTTGCGCAATCGCAACTGGTTCGACGACAACGACTTCCTGCGCTCGTCTGCGACCGATCCAACCCATGAGCACAGCGTAAGCGCGATTGAGTTGCCCTCGCCATCGGTGCACGCAGCATCTGTCGTGTTGGGCCCATCGGTCGTAGTGTTCGCTTCTGGAACACCCCGATGCTCTTGGTTGTTTCGCTTCTGGAACACCCCGATGCTCTTGGTTGTTGAGAGCAGTGTGCGCCGCAGCCCGCAGTGCCCCTGCCACGGCCTACCGGTATGGCCGGAAAGGAACCCGCCGTGACTACCCACCCCTCCAGCCAACGTCGACCTATCGCTGCTGTCCATGCGGTGCTGGGCGGGCCACTGAAGGGACCATGGCCACCTCAGTCCCAGCGGTTGTACCTGGCGATGGGTTGCTTCTGGGGCGCTGAACGCATCTTCTGGCATCTTCCTGGTGTGTTGAGCACTGCCGTCGGTTATATGGCAGGACAGACACCGAACCCCACCTACGAGCAAGCCTGCACCGGGTCTACCGGGCACGCGGAAACAGTGCAGGTGGTCTTCGACCCCCATCGGATTAGTCTGGAAGTGCTGCTGAAGGCATTCTGGGAGAATCACGATCCCACCCAAGGAAACCGGCAAGGCAACGACATTGGTACGCAGTACCGCAGCGCCGTGTACTGGAGTGAACCTGAACACGAGGCACTAGTGCGCATGAGCCGTGATGCATTCAATGAGGTCACCACCGGCACTCTCGGCACGATCACGACGCAGCTACTGCCTGCGGAACAGGCCGGTCCCTTCTATTACGCGGAGGACTACCACCAGCAGTACCTGCACAAGAATCCGGGCGGGTACTGCAATCACGGGCCGAACGGGTGCCAGATGCCTACCCTCTCGGCTGCACGTCCGAAGAGTGTTTAACGCCAGCACGGGCCCGGACTCA
>JBKEBC010000009.1:0-121331 GCA_047972965.1 Beutenbergiaceae bacterium
AGCCGTATACACGGGTTCGAATCCCGTACCCACCTCGCATGGGCGATTGGCGCAGCGGTAGCGCGCTTCCCTGACACGGAAGAGGTCACTGGTTCGATCCCAGTATCGCCCACACTGCACAACCAGCCGTTGGGGGCTGGTCAGCCGGGAGGCGGGTGCCATCTCAGCTGAAGCAGCCGGTGCACTGATCGTGCCGCCGCCCTCCCACGGCATCCCCGATGTCGGACTACTGGAGACCTAGTGTCTAACTCCTCAGCTCGCGTGCTGGACCGTCGCGCTGCGCGCGGCGACGAGGCTGCCCCGATCATTCCCATCCTGGCTCGCAAGGTTCGTGAGGTCGAGGCCAAAGCTGCGCGTGGCAAGGTCGGACCCACCAACCGGACCCGCTTCCAGGTGATCGCCCTGCTGGTGCGCGAGGAGCGAACTCGAGTCAAAGAAACACCAGCCCTATCTACGGCAGCGCGCGCAGAGTTGCTGAAGCGGCTCGACGGCGTAGCCACGATCTTGGCGCGCACAGCCGCGCGGGATACCTCGTTGCTGACGTTGCTCGATCCCAACACGACGCCCGGCCCTGCCGCACAACGGATGCGCTTGGATTGGCTCCTCGATTCTGGAGCTGAGCTGGCTCCCGAGGAGTTGGAGATCAAAGCGCCACAACCAACGCGTAGCCCCCTGGTGCCGGAGAAGCTCGCCCAACGCCAGGTGACTCCGCCATCAGTCAAACGCAGATTGCGGGCGAACCCATTCCTGGCTCCGGTACTGCCGACCGATCACCCACCGCTGTCGGGTCGGCTCAACGGCTGGGATCTCATGGATCCGCTCTACCGCTCCTTTGAACAAGGTTCCGGCGGTGGTGCCGCATCGATGGATCTGCCCCCGGTTCCCCGATTTGACACCTACTCCCCCCGTGGCTTGGAACTGATGCCCCACCAGGTGCGATTCCTGGAGTCGGTGCGTCAGGGACACCGCACGTTCCTGCTCGCTGACGAACCTGGTTTAGGCAAGACAGCGCAATCGGTGCTGGCAGCATCCATCGCGGGCGCCTTCCCCATGCTGGCGATCGTGCCCAATGTGGTGAAGATCAACTGGGCGCGGGAGGTCGAACGCTGGACACCTGGGCGTAAAGTCGCGGTCATTCATGGTGATGGCGACGACATGGATGCCTTTGCCGATGTCTTCGTGGTCAACTATGAAATTCTGGACCGGCACCTGTCCTGGCTGACCAGATTTGGCTTCCGCTCGATGGTGGTCGACGAAGCTCACTTCATCAAGAACCTCACCTCACAGCGCAGCCAGCACGTGCTGGCGCTGGGCGAGCAGCTTCGCGCCAGCGCTCCGGGCGGCAATCCGCTGTTGATGGCGTTGACCGGCACACCACTGATCAATGATGTCGAGGATTTCCACGCCATCTGGCGCTTCCTTGGCTGGGTGGACGAAGATCGACCCGCTCCCCCACTGCTGCGGCGGCTGGAAGGAATCGGCTTGACCCCCGCCGATCGAAGCTTCTACCCGCATGCGCGCAGCGCTGTCATCGACATGGGGATCGTTCGGCGACAAAAGGTCGACGTCGCCAAAGACCTTCCGGCGCGCCGGATCGCTGATATCCCGGTCGAGCTCGATGACGATCTGGGTCGATCCATACGCCAGGCCGAACGCGAACTCGGTGAGCGGCTGGCGGTGCGCTACCACCGGCTCTGGGAAGCCCGCCACCCCGGGGAGGCGGAGCCGTTCGATCCCGATCTGGATATCCTGCGATCGGTGGCAGCCGCAGAGCTGGAGTCCTCCCGCAACGCTGCCAGCGGCGGTGAGAATGTATTCACGATGGTGCGCCGGATCGGTCAGGCGAAGGCGACCCTGGCCACCGACTACACCCGGCAGCTGGTGCGTTCGGTCGGCAAAGTTGTGTTTTTCGCCAAGCACATCGACGTCATGGACACGGCCGAGGATCAGCTGGCGGAAGCAGGTATCAAGACCGTCTCCATCCGCGGGGAACAGAGCGGTGCTGCCCGCCAGCGGGCCATCGACGCGTTCGCTGGCGATCCCGAGGTCGCTGTGGCGGTGTGTTCGCTGACCGCCGCCGGCGTCGGCTTGAACTTGCATGCTGCGTCGAATGTGGTGCTCGCGGAACTGTCATGGACGGCCGCCGAACAGGCCCAGGCCATCGACCGCGTTCACCGCATCGGGCAGGAGCAACCCGTCACCGCCTGGCGAATCCTGGCCGCACACACTATCGACACCAAAATCGCCGAGCTCATCGACGCCAAACAAGGCCTCGCAGCACGAGCACTGGACGGTAGCGACGAGGAAATCGTCTCCACCACCACGGTACAGCTGGATGCCTTGGTGCACTTGATCCGGGAAGCCCTGACCGGGTCGAACTAGCTGGGCCGGGCCACCAAGCCGCCCGAGTATCGCCTCAATCGCACCGACTATCGGATCTGGTCTGCCAGCCACGGCAACGATGGCACGCTAGTGGAATGCAACTGTGGCCTGGGCATCCTTATCCGCTGGGGGCGACCTATGACGGCAGTGGCACCAACTTTGCCCTGTTTTCCTCGGTGGCTGAACGGGTCGAGCTGTGCCTGATCGATGATGATGCCTCTGGCAACAGGGAGGAGCGGCGGTTCGAACTCACCGAGATCGATGCCCATGTCTTCCATGCCTACCTGCCAGGGGTCGCCCCCGGTCAGCGGTACGGATTCCGGGTGCATGGCCCCTATGACCCAGCTCAGGGACATCGCTGCAACCCGACGAAGCTATTGCTGGACCCCTATGCGCGGGCCATCGATGGGCAGATTGACGGTGACCAGGCGCTGTTCTCCTACCGCTTTGACGACCGGTTAGCGGTCACCAGCACCGAAGGCATCAACGCCGACGACTCGTTGCCCCACACGATGCTCTCGGTGGTCACCACACCCTATTTCGACTGGGGTCGCGACCGTCCACCTGCCCACGACTACGCCAATACCGTTATCTACGAAGCTCATGTGCGCGGCATGACCATGCTGCACCCGGGGATCCCGGAGAAGATCCGTGGTACCTATGCGGCATTGGGCCACCCCGCGATGATCGCGCACCTGCAGGATCTAGGCATCACAGCCATTGAGCTGATGCCGGTGCACCAGTTTGTCCAGGACCCCCACCTCAACGAGGTTGGCCTGCGCAACTACTGGGGTTACAACACCATCGGATTCTTCGCGCCACACAACCGCTACGCCGCCTACGGCACCCGGGGCGAGCAGGTGCAGGAATTTAAGAGCATGGTCAAAGCCCTCCACGAAGCCGACATCGAGGTCATTCTCGACGTCGTGTACAACCACACCGCCGAAGGCAACAACCTCGGTCCCACGCTCTCGTTCCGAGGCATTGACAACGCTGCCTACTACCGGCTGGTCGACGACGACCCGTCCCACTACTTTGACACCACCGGGACCGGAAATTCGCTGCTCATGCGCAGCCCGCATGTGCTGCAACTGATCATGGATTCGTTGCGCTATTGGGTGACCGAGATGCATGTGGATGGTTTCCGGTTCGACCTCGCCGCGACCTTGGCGCGCCAGTTCCACGAAGTGGACCGGCTATCAGCGTTCTTTGATCTGGTGCATCAAGATCCGGTCGTCTCACAGGTCAAGCTGATTGCCGAGCCCTGGGACCTCGGCCAAGGCGGCTACCAGGTGGGCGGGTTCCCGCCGCTATGGACCGAATGGAACGGGAAGTACCGCGACACCGTCCGCGACTTCTGGCGGGGAGAACCCTCGACGCTGGGGGAATTCGCCAGTCGGCTCACCGGTTCTTCTGACCTCTATGAGCACTCGGGCCGAACCCCGATCGCTTCCATCAACTTCGTCACCGCCCACGACGGCTTCACACTGCGCGATCTGGTCTCCTACAACGACAAACACAACGACGCCAATAAGGAAAATGGCGTCGATGGTGAGAGCCACAACCGCTCCTGGAATGGTGGCGTCGAGGGCCCCACCGATGACTGGGGCATCAACCGGCTCCGCGCACGCCAGCAACGCAACTTCCTGACCACGCTCATGCTCTCTCAAGGTGTGCCGATGCTCTTGCACGGTGACGAGGTTGGCCGAACCCAGCACGGGAACAACAACACCTACGCCCAGGACAACGAGATCTCCTGGATGCATTGGGACCTCACCGACGCCCAGCGCGAGCTGTTGGAGTTCACCAGCGCGCTGATCGAGCTACGGGCCCACCACCCGGTGCTGCGTCGGCGCAGGTTCTTCAATGGCTCTCGTTCCCGCACGGAAGGGCAGGCTGAGCTGCCAGACATCGCCTGGTTGGATATCACGGGTGAACCAATGAGTTCGGAGGCCTGGAACACCTGGTACGCCAGGTCGGTAGCAGTGTTCATCAACGGCGAGGCGATCGAGGAGCCCGACGAGCGTGGCCGCCGCATCGTGGACGACTCATTCTTGCTGCTCATCAACGCCGACGCCTCAGACCTCACCTTTGCCCTACCGGAGGCGACCTACGGATCGCTGTGGCGGGTCGTGCTCAATACCGACGCCGAGGCTGTCCTCGCCGATGACTACGGCCCTGAGGACGCAATCGAGGTGACCTCGCGCAGCATTGTGGTGCTCTGCCGCGAACCGCAGGATCCGAACTCGTCGCCGGAGCGGGCCATCACCCCCACCAGTTCCCACGCCACCACAGCCCACCCCACCCGGCATCCGCCGACGACGCCGCGAATCCGCCACACCCCGACGCAACCGGATGCGCCGCCACCCACCAAACCGGTGCGCACACCACGCAAGCCCCGCTCGCCCGAACGTTGAGCACGAAAGGACTGGCTACGTGCCGCATCTTCCGCTGACCAGCTATCGCCTGCAACTGGGTCCAGATCTGAGGTTCGACCAGGCTGGCGCTGCGCTGCCGTACCTGCACCGGCTCGGAATTACCGACCTGTATCTATCGCCGATTCTTGCCGCCGCACCCGGCTCGACGCACGGCTATGACGTGGTCGATCACAGCCACATCAGCGAGGTCATCGGCGGGCGAGCAGGGCTGGAACGCCTCGTGGCCAGCGCCCGCGGCTATGGCATGGGTGTGTTGCTGGACATCGTGCCCAATCACATGGCTATGCCCCCCGCGGTCTACCTCAACAAGGCGCTGTGGTCGGCATTGTCGGACGGCCCGGGCTCGCCCTTCGCTTCGTGGTTCGATGTCGACCTCGCTGCCGGCCCCTGGCTGCTACCCATCCTCGGGCGCCGCATCGGAGAGGTGTTGGCAGCAGATGAGTTGAGCCTGGAACGGGCACCTGAGGGCGTCGACGGCTCCCACGTTCTGCGGTATTTCGATCATGTGCTCCCGGTGCGTGCCGGTACCGAGCACCTGGCTTTGCCGCGGCTGCTGGAACAACAGCACTATCGGCTCGCGTACTGGAAGGTCGGCGATACCGACCTCAACTACCGCCGCTTCTTCGACGTGCAGACGCTGGTGGGGATCAGGGTTGAACGGCCCGAGGTGTTCGCCGCGACTCATGCCTTGGTCGCTGAGCTCATTGCCGAAGGCCTGATCGACGGGCTGCGGGTCGACCACCCTGACGGTCTCGCTGACCCACGCGGCTATTTCCGGCAACTCGCGCAGGCCACGGGCGGGGCCTGGACGGTAGCCGAGAAAATCCTCGAGCCCGACGAGGTCTTACCACTCGATTGGCCGGTAGCCGGGACAACCGGCTACGACGCCGCCTGGCGCATCGGCCAGGTACAGATAGATCCGGCCGGTGCCCAGGATCTGGCAGCTGTCATGACCGAGCTTGCTGGCGATACAGCTGACAGCTTGGCCGACGTGACCGATACGTCTAAGCGCCAGGTGATCACCGGATCGTTGGTCGCCGAACTCGAGCGACTGAGCCGGGTCATCGCCGCCGCCTGCGCCACCGATATCCGGCTGCGGGACCACACCCTGACCGCCATCGGCGAGTGTGTGCGGGAACTGCTGGTCGCCTGCGACCGCTACCGGGCCTATGTGGTACCCGCAGAACCAGCCCCGCCTGAAAGCGTGGAGTTGGTGACCGAGATGGCCCGTCGTGCCGCCGCCCGGCTGCACCCCGACCATCACCAGACGTTGGCGGTGGTGCTCGATCTTGTCCTGGGTCGAGCTCCCGCACCCCAGGCAGGTGCGGCCACTGCCCAACGCGAGGACATCGTCGTCCGGTTCCAGCAAGTTTGCGGCGCGGTGATGGCCAAAGGAGTGGAGGACACAACCTTCTACCGCTGGACCCACCTGACCGCGCTGTGCGAGGTCGGGGCAGCGCCTGGGCGGTTCGCCATCGACACCGACGAACTGCATGCGTGGGCGCAGCGGATCTGTCACACCCATCCCGCCTCCATGACCAACGGTTCAACCCATGACAGCAAGCGCGGAGAGGACGTACGCGCACGTATCGGAGTGTTGTCCCAGATGGCTCCGGCTTGGCGAGAACAGGTGGCTGCGCTGCGGCAGGTCACCGCCCACGTGCGCCCGGCCGGGCTCAATGGCCGCACCGAGAACTTCTTGTGGCAAACCCTGGCCGGCACCTGGACGCCCACCGGTCCGCTCCCGGTCGCCCGGTTCGCGGACTACCTGGTCAAGGCCGCCCGCGAGGCCAAGGACTGGACGGGGTGGACCGACGTCAATGAGGGCGAGGAACAGCAGTTGCGGGAGTTTGCAGCAGCTGTGCTTGATTCCCCCCAGGTCGCCGCCCTGATGGAGCGCTGGACCCAACTCAGTGCTGAGCCGGTGCGCGTGGCCACCCTGGTGACCAAGGCGCTACAGCTGACCCTTCCCGGCGTTGCCGACATCTATCAGGGCACCGAGACCACCACGGTTGCCTTGGTGGATCCGGACAATCGCCGCCCGGTCGACTTCGCAGTGCGGGAACGGCAGCTGGCAGGTGTCGACGGCGGCAACCTCCCCAGCAACCTCGGGGAAGAGAAGTTGCAGCTGGTGGCCGCGATCGCTCGATTGCGGCGCAAACATCCCGGAGCATTCGTTGGCCCCGAGTCTGGCTACCTGCCACTGCCGACCTCGAGTGCTCACGCCATCGCCTACGCACGCACCCAAGGAGCACCTGTGGCTATCACCATCGCTACCCGGCTACCTGTGGCCCTGCAGGCACGCGGAGGATGGGGATCTCACACGATCACGTTGCCGCCAGGATCCTGGCGTGAGGTGGTCTCGGGAATCCAATACCCCGGTGGTCAAGCACGGGTGGCGCAGGTGCTGGGGGATCGACCGGTGGCGGTCCTGGCCTGCGAGGGCCAACAGTGAGCCACACCCAGCCGGTCACCGTGTGGGCGCCTCGGGCAACCCAGGTGGAGGTCGAGACGGCCGGCCGACGCCTATCGATGCGTGCCACGACAGCGGGCTGGTGGACCCTGCCGCAAGGGTTACCCATCGGTACCGACTACGCCTTCGTGGTCGATTCCGCAGGGCCGTTTCCGGACCCGCGCAGCGCATACCAACCGGAGGGAGTCCATGGCCCTTCCCGACTCATCGATACCGATTTCACCTGGACCGACCAGCAATGGGCCGGGATCGATATTCGTGGCCAGGTGATCTACGAACTACATGTCGGGACCTTCACACCGACCGGCACCCTCGACAGCGCCATCGACCGGCTCGATCATCTTGTTGAGCTGGGAATCGATGTTGTTCAGCTCATGCCCCTAGCGGCCTTTGACGGCGACCGTGGCTGGGGGTACGACGGCGTGGCGCTCTACGCCGTGCACCGTGCCTATGGGGGCCCGGCAGCCTTGCAACGGTTTGTCGACGCCGCCCATGCACGCGGGATGGGTGTCGCCCTCGATGTGGTGTACAACCACCTGGGTCCGAGCGGGAACTACCTGGCACAGTTCGGCCCGTACTTCACCGATGCTCATCAAACACCCTGGGGTGCGGCCGTCAATCTAGACCAAGACGGGTCACCGCAGGTGCGGGCGTTCATCATCGACAATGCCTTGCGCTGGTTTCGCGATTTCCACGTTGATGCCCTCCGGCTGGATGCGGTTCATGAGCTGCGTGACACCTCACCCACGCATCTTCTCGCCGAGCTGGCACAGGCAACGGCTACCCTGGCAACCGACCTTGGGCGGCCCCTGTCATTGATCGCCGAGTCGGACCTCAACGATGTCGCCATGGTCACCCCGACCTCGGCGGGTGGGTGGGGCATGACGGCTCAGTGGGACGACGACGTGCACCACGCGATTCACGCCTTCCTGACCGGCGAACACCACGGGTACTACTGCGACTTCGGTTCGATGCAGACACTGGTAGCCGCGCTACGACAGGTGTTTATTCACAACGGTGTCTTCTCCTCCTTTCGCGGCAAGGTATGGGGTGCACCGGTACCGGACAGCGTTGATCGTCACCAGTTCGTGGTCTCCACCTCTACCCACGACCAGGTAGGAAATCGCGGCCTCGGAGATCGCCCGCCCCTGAGCTTGTCCCCCGGTCAGGGGGCCATCGCGGCAACCTTGCTGCTCACCACGACCTTCACCCCGATGTTGTTCATGGGAGAAGAATGGGCGGCGCGCACTCCGTTTCAGTTCTTCACTGACTTTGCCGATCCGGATCTGGCGCAGGCCGTGCGCCAAGGCCGTGCCCGTGAGTTTGGCGAGCACGGCTGGGATCAGATCTACGGCACCGGCAATCGAGCACCGGACCCGCAGGATGAAACCACCTTCGCTCAGAGCCGCCTCGACTGGGCCGAAGCCGACCAACCTATCCAAGCCCGCCATCTGGCCTGGGTGCGGACCCTGCTCGCGCTGCGCCGGCTACAACCGGACCTGCGCCGCGGCGATGCCGCCAGCATGAGCATTTCATTCGACGCCGATCAGGGCTGGATGGTGCTGCATCGGGGCGTGGTCGAGGTCCTGATCAACACCTCGAGTACCCCCACCCGGGTGCCACTGCCCGACGGCTGCGCCCGGGTGGTGCTGGCCTCCTGGAGCGTTCCTGCGGAACCGGTGACGTCACCGGCCATCACCCTGCCCGGGCACGATGTGCTCATTCTCGGGCGTGGTTAGAGCACCGCGAATCCGAGCACGGCCGATGCTGCGCTCGTCACCGCCAACACGATGGTCGTGGCCGGGCTTTCATCTCGGCGCAGGTGCACCACTGTCGCACCAACCATCACCAACGCCAGCGCCACCGCGGCTATCGGTGTCAGCAGCGGCGCAATGCCAGTTGCCATCGGCAGGATCAGCCCGAGCGCACCGACCACTTCGGCTGTGCCAATGACCCGAGGTGCCCAGGGCGGGGCGTCACTGACCCACGCCATACCCATATCTATCAAGGCTTTCGGCGTCCGCACCGCCTTGTTGGATCCGGCGAACAAGAACAGGGCAGCGAGTAGCCCGTTGACAATCCATAGCGCAATCTGCACCGACGTACCTTCCTAGTGTTCTGCCATGCCATAGTTACGTTGAGTAACTAACGCGAGCATGACCGATCTGGAGCAGTCGTACAAAAGGCACATCCATGTGCCTGAGTGGAGTGAGGAAATGTCCCAGCCGCAGCTGCGCAGTCAGTACGAAGGCCATTGCCAGGCCCACGGCAATGGCAGTGGAATTCGAGAAGTTCTTGAGCGCATTGGCGACAAGTGGTCGCTACTTATCATTGGCACCCTCACCAGCGGGCCGCTGCGGTTCGGGGAATTGCGTGCGCACATCCCCGGCATTTCGCAACGAATGCTCACCCGTACCTTGCGCTACCTAGAACGCGACGGGCTCGTGAGCCGGACCTCGCATCCTCAGGTGCCGCCACGGGTGGACTACGCTCTGACGTCCCTTGGCCGCACGCTCATCGAACCATCGGCTGCATTGGCAGCCTGGGCGCTAGCCAACCAGGATCAGATCGCCGCCGCCCGTCAGCGTTTCGACGATTCCCAGGCATCGGCACCACCAGCGGCTAGTCCTCGATCCGAAACAGCTTGAGCCGAGATGTCGCACCCCCGATGAGTCGGACCGCGGATCGTCGCACCTGCAGGTGCTGGGCCAGCAGCCGCCGGGCCGCCTCCGTGGCCTTGCCATCGACGGCCTGCTCACGAACGGCGAGAATCAAGGTTCCGTCAGAATCGGTGCCGACCTGGGGCCCTCCTCTGCTGCCGGGCTTGACTTTGACCTGCACCACCCGGCTCATAGCAACTGGTCGATCGCGACAACAGATCGCCAATTCCGGGCTGTGAAGGCGTCGAGTCGACTCAGCCGCTCCGCTAGTTTGCTACCGGCAAACCCATCCGGTGTGGACAGGTAGGCCACCTGACCTCGCACCACCACGTCGTCACGGCTGCCGCTGGCCTGGCTGGCGTGGCGCCATTGCGATAGCTGTCGCCCTAGCTCCGGCTCCACCGGATCCTGCCGGACGAAGGCATGCATCAACCGCGGGTCCGGCAGATCGGCGACAGGGCTCTGTGCCACCACCTGGCCCCAGTCAGCCTTGCTCAACACGATGACCGCAGGATCGAGGGTGGTTTCGGCGGCAATGGCGGTCCGTAGGAGCTGAGCGATCTCGGCTCGAGGCGATGATTGTGGTGCCGTGAACACGATATTTCCCGACTGCAAGTAGGTGCCCACACCGGTGAAACCCTGCCCGGCAACGACCTCACGCAGAACCGACATCGGCACCCGGGCGTGCTTGCCCACATTGATTCCACGCAGAAGAGCCAGATGGGTCGCCACCAGCTCATCCTGCCAGCCGGTTCCCACAACGCTGGCTATGTTGAGAGCATGGCGACACTCTTCACCCGTATCATCAACGGCGAAATCGGTGGCAGATTCATCTGGTCGGATGAGGTATGCGTAGCATTCTTGACCATCGAACCGGTGCGACCGGGACACACCTTGGTAGTCCCGCGTGTGGAAGTCGACCACTGGGTGGATCTAGAAGCTTCCACCGCTGCGCACTGCTTCGACGTGGCCCAGGTGATTGGCCGGGCCCAACGGCAGGCATTTAACCCGCAGCGGATCGGCTTGCAGATTCAAGGGTTTGAGGTTCCCCACGCGCACCTGCATGTCTGGCCCAGCCTCAGCCCTGCCGACTTCGATCTGTCCCTGGCTGCCCCAGCCACCGACGACGCGCTTGACGAGGCCGCTGCGCTACTGCGGTTGCACGTGCCGCACACACCACCCGCGGGAGAGTAGACACAACCTGCGTAAGGCCACCAGCCTTTGCATCGATGCACTACGGTGAGACATTCCCATCGTCAGCTAGGCGGAGCAACGGTGCACGAGGACAAAAAGTTTCTAGCGCTAGCTATTGAGCAAGCCAAGATCGGCTGGGATGAGGGGGGCGTACCCATCGGCGCCGCACTCGTTCACCAAGGTCAGGTCTTGGCCGTTGGTCGTAATCGGCGCGAACAGATGGGCAGTGCCATCAGGCACGGCGAAACCGATTGCCTAGAAAACGCCGGCCGACTACCGGCTCAGGTGTACGCCCAGAGCGTGCTGTATACAACGCTGTCACCATGTTGGATGTGCGCCGGTTCAGCACTCTTGTACGGAATTCCCAGGATCGTGATCGGGGAGAACCAGAGCTATCAGGTGTCCGAGGGCCTACTCCGCAGCCAAGGAGTAGAGCTCGACGTCCTCAACGACGAAACATGCATCTACCTGATGCAGCGGGTCATCACCGAACGGCCGCAGCTGTGGGCTGAAGATATTGGAGAGCCACGATGAGCAACGACACTCAGCCAAGCCCGGAGTCCCCAACCGAGGTGGTGGACCGGGACTACCCGATGGCCCCGGTTCCCCTCAGTGAACGAAAATCGTTCTGGTCGTTATTGGTGGTGCTCCTGGGCTTTACGGTCTTTACGCCGACCATGTTGGCCGGAGCCCAGCTGGCAACGGCGTTTACCTTCGGCCCGCTCCTGGGAGTGATCCTGGTCGGATCAGTGCTGCTCGGCTTGTACGTAGCCACCATGGGCTACATCGGATCGAAGACCCGCCTGACCACAGTGGTCATGGCTAGGTACAGCTTCGGTTCCGGCGGAGCCAAACTGGCCTCGATCCTGCTGGGAGGTACCCAGATCGGGTGGTTCGGCGTCGTCGTCGGAACTATTGGAAATCTCACCGCTCAAGCATTCGGCTGGGGCGATTCAGTCGTTGCAAAATCCTTGATCATGGTCGCCGTGGCGACGCTGATGTGCCTGACCGCATTGCGGGGGTTCCGCGGCATGTTCTATGCCTCTGCGGTCGCCACTCCGCTGGCACTCATCCTGGCATTCTGGGTGGCCTGGACCTCCGTCGGCAAAGTGGGCGGCACGGCCGCGCTGTTTGAGCTCGTACCGCAAGAGGTGGGCACTATGTCAGTCGCGGTGGCGATCACCAGCGTCATCGGCACCTTCATCTCCGCAGGCACCCAGGTACCGAATTGGACCCGGTTTGCCAGCTCGGCCTCGTCAGCCATCTGGGCTTGCGTCGCTGCATTTCTCATCGGCAACGGCCTCATGATCTTGTTTGGCGCTATCGGTGCGACGGCACATGGCATCGGTGACTACGTCGAGATTCTCTACGCGCTGGGGCTGATGGTCGCAGGCGTGCTGCTGCTCTTCGGGAACCTGTGGACGACCAACGTCGACACCGCCTACGCATTTGGTGTCGCAGGAGCTGAGCTATTCAACAAGCCCACCAAAGCACCGTTCATCATCGGTGGCACGATCATTGCCACTCTGTTGGCACTGTTCGGAATCGAAGGCGCGTTGGTGCCCTACCTGGGGCTGCTGGGAACCTTCATTCCCCCGCTGGGTGCAGTGATCATCGCCGACTACTTCCGCCGCTGGCGTCACGGGATGCCGGAGCTGTCCACGCTTCCGGCCCTCGATGTTCCTAATCTGGCGGCCTATCTGGTCGCCAGTGCTGCGGCATACACCTCCGGGCTACTCGAACTAGGCATCCCACCCATCGTGGGAGTAGCGATCGCCATGGGCATCGTGCTGCTCTGGCCACGCCCAGCTACCCAGAAACAGCAGCCCGCACCCTCAGCCGGCGATCGATCGGCGTAGCCGCTCGTCGCTAGCTATGCTCGCGCCATGGCGACGATCATTGTGTTGACCGAAGAGGCCCTGCGGCCCAGCGATATCACCAACATCACCCAATTGCACGGCGATGCCGCGTTGACGATCGCCGTATTGGTTCCCGCCGACACCGAAGGCAGCGTGGTGGCACAGGTCATCGATCACCTGAGCCTGTTTGAAATGCGGCAGGCCTGGGACGCGATCACTGAACACGACAGCTACGCACAGGCCCGGCAGGAGGCAGGCCAGGCACTGCAAGCATCGGTCGCAGCATTGCGCCAGGCCGGTGCACAGGCCAGCGGCACCGTGGTGGCCGATGATCCGCTTTCAGCCCTCACCCAGGCCGTGACCAACTCCGACGCCGATGAGGTCATTGTGGTCACCAGACCGCACGCCGTTGAAGACACGTTCCACACCGATTGGGCCTCCCGTGCCCGGGAGCAACTGGGGGTGCCGGTCCTGCACTTCTATTCGGGCTCAAACTGGAAAGGCTAACCACGCCCTGAAGGCTCGTGCCACCGCCGGAACTTGCGGAACTGGTTGAACATCGCCATCGCGATATAGAGCCAGCGGCGTGGATTGCGCTCAGCAGCGTAGTAGTACGGGTTGGTTGCTGCCCGGCGGCGTAGGCCCCGGACCCGCCGCCACATCCCCGCCGATACGTAGCGGTGTAGCAGCGCCAGCGGCACCACCGTAAAGAGATGCTCGTTCTCCCCCACGTACAGCGCCGACTCCTCATGTTCGCCCTGCCAGGGCGGGCTGGGCTGACCGGCGTAGAAGTGGCCATACATCAGGGCAGTGTTGTAACCAGCACAGGTCACCGCGTACCCGCTACGCCCCACCCTCGGATTCAATTCCAGGAATCGGTATCGGCCATCGCGTGGATCCCGCTTCAGATCGATATTTGCGAAACCGGTCCAGCCGATATGCGCCAGCAACCGGCGAGCATGCTCGACCGCCTCGTCATGGGCCGATGCCCCTCCGGTGATCTGCGCCACCGAATTGCCAAGCCCATTGGGGGTTGCCTCCTCAAGCAGCACCTGGCCGAACAGCTGGAACCGGACCATCCCGGAGGTGTCGCAGAACGAGTTCACTGCTGCCATGTCCTCATCAGATCCAGGGATCAGCTCCTGCAACACCACATCGCCACTAAACCCGGCCGTGGCCATCCGCTGCAGCAACTGTGTGAGCTCGTCCATGGTTGCTAGGAATGCCACCTTGCGTTTGCCGGGGAACTCAACCGCGTGAAACTGAGCTGAGGACGCCGCCTTCAACACCAAGGGGAATGCCACCCCGGCTGGGAGTTGCCACTGGCCGGCATCGATGCGCAGCACCTGAGTGCGCGGATGCGGGATCCCTAGTTCCAGGCACAGCTGGCTGAACCCGGCCTTGCTAGTGACCTGTTCCATGGCGGCTGCTTCCGCATAGGGAACGATCACGGCAGGCAGTTGCTCGCGGATCCGCACCAATGCTTGAACCGCATGATCGGCACTTCCCAGCACCAGGTGCGTGCAGTCGGGACGCTCAGCCGCCACCGCGCCGATCGCGGCGGCCAATTCATCATCATCGTCAAGGCCTGCCACGATCCGGTGGTCGATGATGCTCGAATGGGCGACCGCACCAGTGGACACCCCCGCCAGCACCACCGACCTGGCACCGTAGGCCTCGTGGAAGGTCCGGGCGCACGCGTAGGCACCGATATCGCCGCCGATGATGATGGGACGCAAGTCAGTCACCCGGTGAGCCTAAGCGATGGGCTGCACCGGCAAACGGCGTGGCACGCACCACAGCGGCGGCAAAGAGCAATAGCCTAGCGTCGTGGATTCCGCATCCCAGCCCCCTGAGCGGCCAGAGCCGGTCGCACCTCCGGCGTTTGAAGCTGCGCTCCTAAGCCTGCGCGGACACCGGCTGCGACCTGAGCTGCACTTGGAAGAAGTTCCCGCGCCCACTCGCATCGCGCCCTACGCGGTCGCTCTTACCGGGGAGGTCAATCGCACGCGCGACCCCGACGACATGCTCGGTTCAGGACGATTCGTCGTGTTGTACGACCCCGATGGCCAGGAAGCATGGAACGGACCATTCCGGATCATCATGATGGCGCGCGCCAGTATGGAGCCGGAAGTGGGTCAAGATCCACTGCTGGGCGAGGTGGGCTGGTCCTGGCTCACCGAGGCACTGACGCAATACGACGCCGACTATCACTCGCTCTCCGGAACTGTGACCCGGGTGCTGTCAGAGAGTTTCGGCGGACTTGAACTACGCGATGGCGATGTGGAGATCGAGGTTCGGGCTTCCTGGAGCCCGGGCAGCACCGACCTAGCTCCGCACCTGCGCACCTGGGCCCGAGTGATGTCCCATGCCTGCGGGCTACCGCCCATACCGGACAACGTCAGCATGCTGAGCCGCCGCCGATGACCGGCCGCGACGACACTGAATCCGAACTCATCGCACTGGACGCACCGGCGCAGGGAGTACCGGAGGTCGTCCAGAGCGCCGACGCTCTGGCCCAGGTGGTAGCCGCCATGGCTGCGGGCCATGGACCAGTCGCCGTTGATGCCGAACGTGCATCCGGTTTCCGCTACGGTCAACGCGCCTACCTCATCCAGCTCCGCCGGGCGGGAGCTGGCACAGCTCTCATCGATCCCATTCCGCTGCCCGATCTGAGTGACCTAAGCGCCGCCTTGGCGCAGACCGAATGGGTCATCCACGCTGCCAGCCAGGATCTAGCGTGCCTGGCGCAGGTGGGGTTGCGCCCGAATCGGCTCTTCGACACCGAACTAGCCGGGCGGCTGCTGGGGCTGCCCCGCGTGGGTCTTGGCCCCATCGTGGCTGCCGAGCTGGGGTTGCGGCTGGCCAAGGAGCACTCCGCCGCGGACTGGTCGACCCGGCCGTTGCCGGAGGCCTGGTTGCGGTACGCGGCCTTGGATGTGGAAGTTCTGGTCGAGCTGCGCGACGCGCTGGCGTCCAAGCTTGAACAGGCTGGAAAGTTGGAGTGGGCGCTGCAGGAGTTTGAGGCCGCACGGCTCGCCCTGCCAGCGCCACCGAAGGTACAGCCCTGGCGCCGCAGCACCAACGGCGTCAAAGATCTCCGGGGGCTGGCTGTGGTCCGAGCGCTATGGACCGCACGAGATGAAATCGCCCGATCCACCGATACCGCCCCCGGGCGGATCCTGCCAGAGGCAGCGTTGGCCGCGGCCGGCCGCCACAAGCCACAGACGCTGAAACAGCTCAGCCAGCTGCGCGAGTTCAAACATCGCGTCGCCGCTCGGCGTCTGCGCACCTGGGCAACCACGATTGCGCAGGCATTGGAACTACCTGAGGATGAGCTGCCAAGCCGTCGACCACCACGGGAACCCGGTGCCATCCCGGCACCCCGCTCATGGCGCGAGCGCGAACCGGATGCGGTGGCACGACTGGACGTGGTCAAAGCCGTAGTGCGCGGACGGGCCGCTGAATTGGAGTTGCCGCAGGAAAACCTGCTCACACCCGACTTCCAGCGTCGACTCGCCTGGTCTCCCCCACAGCCGAGCAGCCCGGCCGCGATCGCCGACCTGCTCACCCAGTGGGGAGCCCGGCCCTGGCAGGTCGATCAGGTCGCAACTCGGTTGGCGACCGGATTCGCTGACCCCTCCTCAGTATTGCCGAATGACCCGGTACCCTCGGAGCACAGCTAGCACCACCGGTACACCTGCATACCGGGCAAGGGAGGCAAAGATGCCTGTACTCGGACGAGATGTCGTCCTAATCGACGCGGTACGGACCCCGTTTGGTCGGGCTAAGCCGGGTGGACTCTACGCCCACACCCGCTCCGACGATCTAGCGGTGGCCACTGTCCGCGAACTGGTGCGCCGCCACCAGTTGCCGCTGGAACGCATCGGGGATATTGCCTGGGCTGCCGCTACTCAGACCGGCGATCAAGGGCTCACACTGGGGCGGATGATCGCGATCTTGGCCGGACTACCACACAGTGTCCCGGGCCTGGCCATCGATCGGATGTGCGCGGGCGCGCTCACCGCCACCACGATGGTCGCGGGACAGATCGCCATCGGTGCCTACGACCTAGCGATCGCCGGTGGCGTGGAGCACATGGGTCGGCATCCATTGGCCGACGACGCCGACCCGAACCCGCGCTTGCTGACCGAACGATTGATCGATCCAGAAGCGCTCACCATGGGTGCCACCGCCGAGAATCTGCACGATCGATTTCCCACACTCACACGCGCGCGCGCGAACGCCTTCGCTGCTGGCTCGCAAACCAAGTATGCACAAGCGCTCGCCGATGGTCGTATCAGCCCGGATCTGGTGCCAGTGGCGGTCAGCGATCCCGAGCGGGGCTGGGGGTTAGCAACCGCGGATGAGCCGCCCCGACCTGGCACCACGGTGGCGGGAATGATCGGCCTACCAACACCGTTTCGACCCGGCGGCGCAGTCACCGCAGCGACCTCCTCTCCGCTGACCGACGGCGCAGCCGCAGCCATTCTGAGTAGCTCGGAAATGGCGGCAGAGCTCGGCATCACGCCGCGCATGCGGCTGGTCTCGCACGCCTACGCAGGCGTGGAGCCAGAATTCATGGGTCTAGGGCCGGTGCCAGCCACCCAGCGCGCGTTGGCGCTGGCGGGATTGACGATTGACGAGATCGGGGCCATCGAGATCAACGAGGCGTTCGCGGTACAGGTTCTGGCATTCTTGGATGCCTTCGACATCGCCGACGATGATCGACGGGTCAATGCCTACGGCGGGGCCATCGCCATCGGCCACCCATTGGCTGCCTCCGGAATCAGGCTCATGATGCAGTTGGCCCGGCGGTTCGAACACGAGCCCGCTATCCGTTACGGAATTACCACCATGTGTGTGGGGCTAGGGCAGGGCGGAACCGCGATCTGGGAGAACCCGCACCACCAGGAATCAGAGGTCAGCGCATGACTGAAGTGATCACCGCACCGCTGGTGCGCGATATCGACCTGTCCATCTTCGGTGTCGAAGGCACCATTGCTCTGATCACCTTGGACAACGGCGCCGGGCCTCGCAAACCCAACACCTTGGGGCCACAAGGACTGGCTCGGCTTGGCGAGGCGATGGCGCAGCTGACCGCCCGGGCTCGGTCCGGAGACATTCAGGCGATCGCTATCACGGGGAAACCACTACATTTCGCGGCAGGCGCGGACCTACACGTCGCGGCTGCCATTGAGACCGAAGCCGATGCCAAGGCCATGGCAGTCCTGGGGCAGCAGGTCTACCGAACCTTCAGCGACGCCCCCGTCCCCACGTTCGCCTTCATCGGAGGTGCGGCGCTGGGTGGAGGCCTGGAACTGGCAATATCCTGTCACTACCGCACGGCGATGAGCGGTGTGCGAAACCTGGGCCTGCCGGAGGTCTTCCTGGGGTTGATTCCTGGCTGGGGCGGCACCTATCACCTCCCAGCCTTGGTCGGGATCCAGTCGGCCTTGCAGGTGGTCGTGACCAATCCCCTGCGCAACAACCGGCAACTCACCGCGGCTGCTGCGCTGGAGATCGGCCTGGTGGACATCGTGCTCGATCCTGCCGATTTCCTGGTGCAGTCGCTGCGCTGGGCCGCCTGGGTGTTGTCCGGGCAAGTCCAGGTAACCCGCCCGATTCCCGCTAGCACTGCTTTGTGGCAGCAGCAGGTCAGCACGGTTCGGGAAGCGGTCGATGCCCGGCTCCATGGCGCAGCACCCGCCGCGTACCAGGCACTGGACTTACTCGAGCTGGCCGCGCAGCGGGACCGAGAGTTATCTTTGGCTGCAGAACAGCAAGCCTTGGCCCGGGCCGTATGTAGCGATGAGTTCCGCGCCAGTATTTATGCATTCGATCTGACCACCAAGCGAGCAAAGCGGCCCGTGGGGGCTCCGGCAGAGCAGTCCGCCCGTCCGGTCCGCGCCGTCGGGATCATCGGGGCCGGTCTGATGGCCAGTCAGCTTGCGCTGCTATGTGCCCGGCGAATGCGCGTACCGGTGGCGATGGTGGATCTTGATGCTGAACGTGCCGAACGGGGGTTGAGCTTCGTTCACGCGCAGGTGGCCTCACTGCTGCAGGCCGGGCGAATTCGGCCAGAGGAAGCCAATCGGCTCCGGGCTAGTGTCAGCGCCACTGCTTCGATGTCCGATCTGGCCGATTCCGATCTGATCATCGAAGCGGTCTTCGAGGAGCTAGCAGTCAAGCAGCAGGTGTTTGGCGATGTCGAACAGGTGGTGCGCCCCGACACCATCCTGGCCACGAATACCTCAGCCCTGTCGGTCACCGACATGGCCTCCCAGCTGCGCCATCCTGAACGGGTCGTCGGGCTGCACTTTTTCAACCCGGTCGATCGGATGCCGTTGGTGGAGGTCGTGCGGGCCGAACGAACCGACGATGCCACCTACGCCACCGCGTTCAGCGTGGCCCGGGAGTGCGGCAAGTCCGCTATCGCGGTCGCCGACCGGCCTGGCTTCATCGTGAACCGGCTGCTGGTGCGATTGCTTGGCGAGGTGCTGGGCTCGCTTGAGGAGGGCACACCCGTTGCCGTGGCCGATCGCGCGCTGCGCCCGTTGGGGTTGCCCATGGGGCCGTTTCAGCTGTTGCAACTGGTCGGACCAGCGGTGGCTCAGCATGTGTTGAACACATTGCGCTCCACCTTGGGCGAGCGCTACCCCACATCTGCAGGTCTTGCGCAGATGGTGGATGAGGGTGCCAGCTTCGTGCGCTACGAAGGCCGACCCAGTGCCGACTCCCCCGTCGACCCTGCCATTGCGCGCTTCTTCGGATCGCGCTCCGGTCAGGGTCAGAGCGAGGAGGAGTTGTTGGTCCGGGTGCGGACTGCACTTGCGGAGGAAACCACCGCCATGCTCGATGAAGGCGTGGTGCCCGAGCGCGCCGATATCGACCTGGCGATGATTCTGGGAGCCGGCTGGCCGTTTCATCTGGGCGGAATCACCCCCTACCTCGAACGCACCGGAGCGCTGTCCGCGCAGTCCTGACTAGGTTCACGATCTCGGGCTGCACAATCTCGGGCTGATTGTCGACGTGACTTTCTGACCCCGGAACTCCCCCAACCCTCGAGTTCGAAGGCCTACGCCAATGCCGAACCCCACGAGCCACGGTTTTGGCGTCACCCTTCGTACTCGGCGGACAGGGTCGGCCGATGGTCGGCGCCGTCGGCGGCGCTCGATTTTCGTTCTCAGGTGCCGCTACGGAGTGTGGTGCGGCATCGTTTCCGCCTCTCGTGCCGCAACGGCAGCTGCCGCGTCCCGCGCAACGTCAGCTGCACGCAGCGCCAGGTCGGTGACCAGCTCCTGTCGGGAAGCATGGTCGAGAAACTGGGTCGGAACTCCATGAGTGCGGACCCGCACCGGTGATCCAGCTCGGATCAGCGCTTCCCGGATCGCGGAACCGACACCGTTCTCCACCAGGCCATCCTCGATCACCACCACGAGATCCATGCCGGAGGCCATGGTCACCAACTCCTGCGGTACCGGCAATACCCATCGTGGATCGATCACGATGCTGCCGATCCCCTGATCAGCCAACCGGGATCCAACCTCCACGGCGGTAGGAACGAAGGCACCGACCCCCACGACCAGCACGCGCTGGCCATCACCAGGGGTTCGCGTGAGCACATCGACCGGGCCGGCCTTCCCAAGCACCGGTATCGGATCAGGCAGCGCGGACTTGGGGTATCGGATCACCGTCGGCGCATCGGATATCGCCACTGCCTCACGCAGGGCCGCGCGCAAGGTCGGTTCATCCCGCGGTGCGGCCAGGCGCAGTCCGGGTACCAATCGCATCAGTGCCAGATCCCACATGCCATTGTGCGACGGGCCGTCGTCACCGGTCAGGCCCGCCCGGTCCAGCACCACTGTGACCCCCTGGCGATGCAGCGCCACGTCCATCAACAGCTGATCGAAGGCCCGGTTGAGGAACGTCGCATACAGGGCCACCACTGGGTGAAGGCCGGCGTAGGCCATGCCTGCCGCTGCCGTGAGAGCATGCTGCTCCGCAATACCGACGTCAAAGACCCGGTCGGGAAATTCGGCCGCCATCGGCGCCAGCCCAACCGGTGCCAGCATGGCAGCAGTGACGCCCACAACATCGGAGCGTGAACCAGCAATGTCCACGATCTCTTCCGCGAAAACCGCTGTCCAGCCGAACCTGGAGGGCTCCACGGGTAGCCCGGTCTCGGGGTGGATGACACCGACCGCGTGAAATCGATCGGCCGCATCGGTCTCGGCCGGTACGTAGCCGCGCCCCTTCTCGGTGATCACGTGGACGATGACCGGCTCTCCGTATCCTTTGGCGCTCTGCAAAGCTGCTTCCACCGCAGGCACATCATGTCCGTCCACCGGTCCGACGTACTTGATTCCAAGGCCCTCAAACATCCCTTGGGGGCGGAGCACATCACGCAGCCCAGTCTTGAGCCCATGCAGGGCGTCATAGGTCATCTTGCCCGGCCTGCCGCCCGCGTGCAGCGCACGTTTGCCCCAGCCCAGCACCGTCTCATAGGGCCGGGAGGTGCGCAGGGCATCCAGTTGACGCGCCAATCCGCCAATAGTGGGGGCGTAGGAGCGGCCATTGTCATTGACCACGATCACTAGTCGGCGATCAGCGGCACCGGCCACATTGTTGAGCGCTTCCCAGGCCATCCCGCCGGTCATGGCACCGTCCCCGATGACCGCCACGGCGGTCCGATCGCGGCGGCCGGTCAGGGCATTCGCGCGAGCTATTCCATCCGCCCATGAGATGGCCGTCGAAGCGTGTGAGTTCTCCACGATGTCATGGTCGGATTCGGCGCGCCGCGGGTATCCGGACAAGCCGTCTTGTTTGCGCAATCGGTCGAAGTCCGTGCGCCCGGTGAGGATTTTGTGGACGTAGCTTTGATGGCCGGTGTCAAAGACCAGCGAATCCGATGGTGAGTCAAACACCCGGTGCAGCGCGATCGTTAGCTCCACCACGCCCAGGTTCGGTCCCAGATGGCCGCCGGTGCGCGAGACAGATTCCACAAGAAATTCGCGGATCTGCGCAGCCAGATCCCGCAGCTGACTGGTAGAGAGCGCACGTAGATCCGCCAACGAGGTCATCGGTTGCAATTCGCCCACCACCACACCTTTCATCACGGCCCACCCATGCTACGGCCACTCGCACTCCGGTTGCGCGCCGGGTAGCGGTTTCCGGATCTAGGCTGATCCCATGCGTTTCCTCCCCGGCCATTCGCTGACCCATGACCTCACCTACGGAGATGTCTTCCTGGTGCCCTCGCACTCGTCGGTCTCCTCCCGCTTCGATGTCGACCTGACACCGGTGGACCAGGTGGGATCCACGATCCCGATCGTGGTTGCCAACATGACCGCCGTGACCGGCGCGCGCATGGCCGAGACGGTAGCCCGCCGCGGTGGTCTGGCGATCTTGCCGCAGGACATTCCTCTCGATGAGGTCAGCAAGACCATCACGTCGGTCAAAGCCAAGCACGCGGTGTTGGAGACTGCAGTCACCGTCAGCGGCACCGACACCGTTCACACGGTGCTGTCACTGCTCCATAAGCGCAGCCACGGAGCTGCGGTGGTCCTCGACGGCGACCGCCCAGTGGCGGTTATTTCCCGGGCCGACTGCGAGGGTGCCGACCAGTTCGCCCAGGTGGATACCCTTATTTCTGGTGATCTGACCACCATCGGAATCGATGTCCTTGACGGGCCGGACCCGATGCGCGGGGCATTCTCACAGCTGCACGCGAACCGGCGTCGATTCACGCCGGTCGTCGATGCTCACCATCGTTACCTGGGGGTCCTGACACGGCTTGGGGCATTGCGCTCCTCGATCTACACCCCGGCCCTGGACGCCCGACAACAACTGCGGGTGGGAGCAGCCCTCGGCGTCAACGGGGATGTCGCTGGACGAGCGCAGGCTTTGCTAGCGGCCGGTGCAGACCTGCTGGTCATCGACACCGCACACGGTCACCAGGCCAAGATGGTGGAGGCGTTGCAGGCCGTGCGCGCGGTGGCCCCCGACGCCACCGTGGTGGCTGGCAATGTCGTGACCGCCGACGGCGTCAGCGACCTGGTCGCTGCCGGTGCCAATATTCTCAAGGTCGGGGTCGGCCCCGGGGCGATGTGCACCACCCGCATGATGACGGCCGTGGGTCGGCCGCAATTCTCCGCGGTGCTGGAGTGCGCCCAGCGAGCCAATGACCTGGGCGCTCATGTGTGGGCCGATGGCGGGGTACGTTATCCGCGCGATGTCGCGCTGGCCTTGGCGGCCGGTGCCAGCCAAGTGATGGTGGGGTCCTGGTTCGCAGGGACCTATGAGTCACCCGGTGACCTACATACCGACGCCGACGATCGCTGCTACAAGGAGAGCTTCGGAATGGCGTCAGCGCGCGCCGTGGCCGCCCGCTCCTCCAGTGAGCCCAACGCCTTTGACCGTTCACGCAAGGCCCTCTACGAAGAGGGGATCTCCCACTCACGGATGTACCTCGATCCCGAGCGTCCCGGGGTTGAGGATCTGCTCGACCACATCACCTCCGGTCTCCGCTCAGCCTGTACCTATGCCGGTGCGCGCACCTTGGCCGAGTTCGCCGACCGAGCTGTCGTGGGTGTGCAATCTGCTGCAGGCTACGAGGAAGGACGCCCGCTCCCGGGCGGGTGGTCATGACAACGCTCCCCTACGGCGCTTGGCCGTCACCGCTGCACGCAGGCGAACTGTCCGCTGGAACGGTCCGGTTGGGCGAGGTTGCCGTCGATGGGTCGGTCACCTACTGGCTGCAAGGTATCGCCGCAGCCGGTGGGCGGCAGGTACTGATGCGTCGAGACAGCACCGGCGAGACCTCCCAGGTCAGTCCCACGCGCTATGAGGGCGGCGATACCTTCGATGTCCGCACCGGCGCTCAGGAATACGGCGGGGCATCCTTTGCTGTGGCATCGGACCTGGTGGTGGTCAGCCGCAAGGAGGACGACCGGCTCTACCGGATGGGAGTCGATGGAACCGATGTCACCGCACTGACACCTGCTGATGGGTGCCGCTACGCCGACCTGGCTATCGACCGTCGTCGGGGGGTGGTGTTCGCGGTCGCTGAGGATCACGGAAGCGCTGGCGCCTTCCAGGTGGATCCGACCACCTCGCTGGTAGCGATTCCGCTGGACGGCTCCGCCGCCACCGATGGCCGCGGCATCACCACGGTGTTCACCGGAAGCGACTTCGTCAATGCGCCCCGGCTCTCCCCCGACGGCCGCTATCTGGCATTCGTGACCTGGGATCACCCGAACATGCCCTGGGACGGATCCCGGGTGCGATTGGGGCAACTCCATTCCGATGGCAGCCTGCTCGCCCCCGCGGTGACCGTGGCCGGGGACGAGGACACCAGCGCCCAGGAGCCGGTCTGGACACCCGCCGGAGATCTGGTCTTTGCCGATGACCGCACCGGCTGGTGGAATCTGTACCGAACCGAGATTGACATCACCGACGGTCTATTCGACCTACGCACCCGACACCTGCACCCGGCAGAGGTTGAGTTTTCCGGTCCCCAATGGTCCTTTGGCCCCCAAACGGTGGCATTGCTGGATGAGGAGCATCTGGTGTTGTCCTGGGTCGAACACGGACGCCGTCGCCTCGGAACGATGCGCCTAGCCAACGGGGAGTTGGAGGCCTGGGTGGGCGACTGGTCCCCAACCGGCAGCATTGCGGCCACCTCCGATCGGGTCGTCTTTGTCGGTTCCCACCCGCATCAGCCCAGTGCCGTTGTCGAACTCAACCTGGCCGAGGGCAGTACCGACATCCTCGCCAGCGCCGCTGCTGCGGTGTTGCCGCCCGAGAGCATCAGCATCGCTGAACCGGTGTCGTGGCAAACCACCGACGGGGCGTCGGCCCATGGCTTCTTCTATCCCCCCACCCTGGCGGGGATCATCGGCCCCGCCGGGACGAAACCTCCCCTGCTGGTGTTCATTCATGGTGGTCCGACCGGTGCCGCAGATCCGGGGTTCTCGGTCAGTATCCAGTTCTGGACTACCCGCGGGTTCGCGGTACTGGACGTCAACTACGCAGGGTCGACTGGCTATGGCCGCCAATACCGAGAGCGGCTAGATGGTAGCTGGGGAGTGGCCGACGTCGCTGACTGTGCCACGGGGGCTGGCGCCATGGCCCAGGAAGGCCGGGTAGACCCTGCTCGGATGGCAATCCGCGGCGGGTCGGCCGGAGGGTTCACTGCCCTGGCCGCCCTCGCCAGCACCGACACCTTCGCCGCCGGAACCTCCCGCTACGGAATTGCCGATCTCGCGGCCTTGGCGCAGCAGACCCACAAGTTCGAATCCCGCTACCTCGACCGGTTGATCGGCCCCTATCCGCAGACGGGTGCCGTCTATACCGAGCGGTCACCACTGCGGCATGTGGAACACATCGGCGTCCCGGTACTGCTCCTGCAGGGCTCGCAGGATCGCGTGGTACCGCCGGCCCAGTCCGTGGCGATGGCCCAGGCGCTACGCGAGCGTCACATACCGGTTGCCTACATAGAATTTCCGGACGAAGGGCACGGGTTTCGCGCAGCACCGGCTATCGCGCAGGCATTGGAGAGTGAGCTGGCCTTCTACGGCCAGGTCTTCGGATTCACACCCGCCGACGACCTGCCGAAAGTGCTCGATCACACCACCTAGGACGCGGAGTTGGGCAAGGCCGCCCGGTGGGACACTAGCGCCCCCACTGTCACGACCAGCACCAGGATTGACAGCAATGTCAGGTAGCCCGCGCGCAACGACAGTGCCGCCGTCAAGGCACCACCGATGCCGATCATCAACGCCGTTCCCACACCATCCAACAGTTGCGCGGCAGCGGTATTGAAGCCGACCTGCCCTGGGTCTGAGTGGCCCATGACCAGCAAGAGCACCGAGGGCGCTCCCAAACCCATTCCAGTTCCAGCGACCGCCTGCGCCACGATGGCCAACCAGGGATTGAGCACCCCCACTGTCACCAGCAGCACACCGAGGGTGCCCGCACCAAGCAGCAGGAATCCCCAGCGCAGCACCCTCTCTCGTTGCAGGTGTGGCCGTGACCCCTGCCAGTTGGAGGCAACTGCCCAACCTAGGGAGCCCGGGATCAATGCCGCACCGGCAGCGGTCAGGTCCCACCGGTAGATCTGCGTCAGCATTAGCGGCAAGAACGCGAGCATCGACATGTAGGTGCCCGCCAGCAGCCCCCGGGCCAAGACGGCGGTCGCCACACCGGTGCCCGCACGCAGCGTTCCGCGCGGCACCAGGTAGCGCAGGGACGGTACCAGCACTGCTACCGCGGCAACCGCTAGCGGCAGGATCGCCAAGCCGGGCCGTTCCCCCAGCCACGAGATGACCGCAACCGATCCGGCGGCTCCCAATGCGGCGAGCAGGGTCCACCGCTTGGTGGCACCGGAGTGCGATGCCGGTCGGGGCGCGTTGGCGGCCTGCCGGAGCCGCCGCATCATCATCGCGAGGGCCATGAGGGCGATGGGGGCGATGGCCGCAAATACCCAATGCCAGGACCAGGTTGTAGCGATGTAGGCCGACAGCGGCGGGCCTAGGAGTGCTGGAAGAACCCAGGCGCTGGCGGTCCACCCCAGCATCGGGGCGCGCAGGCGTGCCGGATAAGCCTGTGCGATCACGACGAAGACGGAGACCATCGCACAGCCCGCGCCGAAGCCCTGCGCCATCCTTCCTAGCAGCAGCACCATCAAGGAGGGGGCTAGAGCTGCCACGACTAGACCCGCAGCGAAGATGGCGATGCCAGTCACCAACGGTGCGGCAGGGCCGGATCGGTCGGCCCACCGCCCCGCTACCACGTTGGCGTACACCATCGCGCTGGTGAACGCCACAAACGGCCACGCATAGGTCTCCAGCGTGCCGATATCGGCCATGAGCGCGGGCATAGCCGTAGCCACTCCCATGCCTTCGAAGGCCACGCTGGTGATGACCAGCAGCAACCCCAGGGTGGTCCAGCCGTTGCCGCTGGCGAAGACCTGCCATCGCAACGCCCGCTGCGGCGGTTCCGGTGGCGTAGCGCTCATCGAGTGCTACGCCACGGCGGCTTAGCCAACGATCGAACGCAGTACGTACTGCAGGATGCCACCATTGCGGTAGTAGTCGGCCTCGCCGGGCGTGTCGATCCGCACCACTGCGTCGAATGTCACTGCTGAGCCATCGCTCTTGCGGGCCGTCACTGCCACGGTCGCGGGTGTTTGCCCGCCATTGAGGGTGTCGATACCGGTGATATCGAAGGTTTCCGTACCATCCAGGCCGAGGGACTGTGCGTCCTGCCCCGCGGGGAACTGCAGCGGAAGCACACCCATACCGATCAGGTTGGAGCGGTGGATTCGCTCGAAGCTCTCGGTGATCACGGCCTTCACACCCAGCAGTGCGGTGCCTTTGGCCGCCCAGTCTCGCGAGGAACCGGAGCCGTATTCCTTGCCCCCCAGGACGACCAGAGGGATGTCGGCAGCGGCGTAGGCCTGTGCGGCGTCATAGATGGAGGTTTGTTCGCCGGTCAACAGGTTCTTGGTGTAGCCACCCTCGACGTCGTCAAGAAGCTGGTTGCGCAATCGGATGTTGGCGAAGGTTCCCCGGATCATGACCTCATGGTTGCCACGGCGGGAACCGTAAGAGTTGAAATCCTTGCGCGCCACACCATGGTCGGCGAGGTAGGTTCCCGCCGGCGAGTCTGCTTTGATCGCGCCTGCCGGTGAGATGTGGTCGGTGGTCACCGAATCACCCAGTTTGGCCAGTACCCGGGCACCAACGATGTTGCTGACCGGCGCCGGCTGCATGTCCATTCCCTCGAAATACGGGGGCTTGCGCACGTAGGTGGAATCGGCGTCCCAAGCGAACGTCTCGCCTTCTGGGGTGTCTAGGCCACGCCATTGCTCGTCTCCTGCGAAGACGTCGGCGTAGTCGGCGGTGAACATCTCCCGGGTAATCGAAGAGTCGATGGTGGCCTGCACCTGTGCCGCCGACGGCCAAATGTCCCGCAGGAAGACAGCCGCTCCGCTGGTGTCGTATCCCAGCGGCTCGGCGTCGAAATCGAACTCCATGGTGCCAGCCAACGCGTAGGCGATGACCAGCGGTGGCGAAGCCAGGTAGTTCATCTTGATATCGGGGTTGATGCGCCCCTCGAAGTTCCGGTTCCCCGACAGCACCGATGCCACTGCAAGGTCATTGGCGTTGACGACGGCGCTGACTTCCTCCGGTAGTGGGCCAGAGTTACCGATACAGGTGGTGCAGCCATAGCCGACCAGGTGAAATCCCAGCTTTTCCAGGTACGGCCATAAACCTGCTTTGTCGTAGTAGTTGGTGACGACCTGTGAGCCCGGCGCCATGGAGGTCTTGACCCACGGCTTGCTCAGCAGCCCCTTCTCCACAGCGTTCTTCGCGAGCAGTCCGGCTGCCAGCATGACCGACGGGTTGGAGGTGTTGGTGCAGGACGTGATGGAGGCGATCGCCACGGCCCCGTTGAACAACTCGTAGGTGTCACCGTCGGGCGCCTGCACGAGAGCGCGTCGGTCCGGGTCGGAGGTGTAGGCCTGCACGTCCCGGCCGAAGGCAGCTTTGGCGTCGGTGAGCTCGATCCGGTCCTGGGGTCGCTTCGGACCCGCGATGGAGGGCACGACGGTGGATAGGTCGAGTTCGAGGTACTCCGAATACACCGGTTCGACGTAACCAGGTGCGCTGGGGTCTAGCCACATCCCCTGCTCTTGCGCGTACGCCTTGGCCAGTGCGACCTGCTCGTCGCTGCGGCCGGTCAGACGCAGATAGTCCAGTGTGATGTCGTCGATCGGGAAGATCGCGGCAGTGGAACCGAATTCGGGGCTCATGTTGCCGATGGTGGCCCGGTTGGCCAGCGGCACCCGTGCCACACCTTCGCCGTAGAACTCGACGAACTTGCCGACCACACCGTGTTGACGCAGCATCTGGGTGATGGTGAGCACCACGTCGGTGGCCGTGACGCCCGAGGGGATTTCACCGCTGAGCTTGAATCCGACCACCCGAGGTATCAGCATCGATACTGGTTGCCCCAGCATGGCGGCCTCGGCTTCGATCCCGCCTACTCCCCAGCCCAGCACGCCCAGCCCGTTGACCATGGTGGTGTGCGAGTCGGTGCCGACGCAGGTGTCTGGATAGGCTCGGATCTGCCCATCTACCTCCCGGGTCATCACCACCCGAGCTAGGTACTCGATGTTGACCTGGTGCACAATGCCGGTTCCTGGGGGAACCACCTTGAAGTCATCGAAGGCGGTTTGCCCCCAGCGCAGGAACTGGTACCGCTCGTGGTTGCGCTGGTATTCGATAGCAACGTTGCGTTCAAAGGCGTCAGAGCGTCCGAACACGTCGATCTGAACCGAGTGGTCGATCACCAATTCGGCTGGCGCCAGCGGGTTGATCGTGGCCGGGTCACCACCCAGGTCCGCGACGGCCTCGCGCATGGTGGCCAGGTCGACCACACATGGCACTCCGGTGAAGTCCTGCATCACCACGCGAGCGGGGGTGAATTGGATTTCGGTGTCGGGCTGCGCTTGTGGATCCCACTGGGCCAGCGCATGGACGTGGTCGGCGGTGATGTTGGCGCCGTCCTCGGTGCGCAACAGGTTCTCGGCCAACACCTTGAGCGCGTACGGAAGCTTCTCTAGACCTGGAACCGCACTCAGTCGGTATATCTGGTAGCTCGCCGATCCGACGTCCAGGTTGCCCTGTGCTCCAAAGCTGTTGACCGTACTCACTGCTGCTCCGTCTCCTCACGTACCACGACCGGTTGCGATGAACCGGGCGCAGATCGGAAATCATTTATCTCGATGTCGAGATAGTTTATCATCGGCCGTTCCGGGCCGCTTCCACAGCCTGGCATAGCCCAGCCCACTCTGCACCGTCTACCTATCCTTAAGATCGGTCCGGGCGCGGGGACGCCAACGCCGCCACCGATGCACCAGCTCGATGGTCGCCGCGCCGAAGACCACCACCAGCAGTACCCGGGCCATGGTTGACGGCATCGGCCAGGCCAGCTCGAAGAACTCCCGCAATCCCGGAAGCACCATCGTCAGCAACCCCGCTGCCGCCATGGAACTCACCAGCACGATCCGCCACCGGGTCCAGGGACGCGCAATGATGCTCAGCACCCACAGCCCCAGCACCAGCAGCACCAACGTCGCGGCGGTTCCAGCTTGTTGCTGTTCACCTTGCAGGTGCAGCGGTCCATACGCGGCCAGCACCGCAGACCCACTGACTAACCCCCAGGGAACGGCTACCGCCAGGACCCGATCCAACAGTCCGCGCCGATACCGGCCAGCGTGCGGGGTCACAACGATGGCAAAAGCGGGCACGGTCACGGTCAGGACCGCGATGAGCGTGAGCTGCCGGGGCAGGAACGGATAGGGCCACGACAGCACGGCTACCACCACAGCCAACAAAACTGCGTAGACCGTCTTGGTCAGAAACAGCACCGCCACCGACTCCAGCGTCGCCAACACCCGGCGGCCCTGGTCAACCACCTTGGGGAAGGCAGCAAACGTGCCGTCCAGCATGACCAGCCGAGCGGCCGCACGGGTGGCCGGAGCGGCCCTGCTCGTGGCCACGCCGAGGTCTGCGTCCTTGAGGGCGAGCACATCGTTGACCCCATCGCCAACCATCGCCACCGTGTGCCCTCGACTGCGCAGCGCTCCGATCACCTCCCGCTTGCGCTCGGGGGTTGCTCGACCGATGATCGGTTCCTGCTCCACCGCTGCTGCCAGGTCCGCCCGCTCCCGAGGTAGCTCACGTGCGTCAATTCCACGCAGTGACTGCGGCTGCGCCGCCCCTGCGGGCCACACCCCGGTGCCAACCGCAGCCACCGTGGCCGGGTGGTCACCCGAGAGCAATTTGAGCCGCATGCGCTGGTCGTCGAAGTACTGCAGTGACTCGGCGGCGTCCGGTCGCGCCCGTTCCCGGAGCAAGATCAACAGCGCGGGTCGGATGCCTCGGGGAATTTCATCATCGCCACCAAACGTGGACGTGTTCGGCATGCGTCCCAGCAGCAACACCCGAGCCCCGGTCGCTGCCAGGTCACGGATCTGTTCGTTGATCTTCTTGTTCTTGCTGGCTGCGAGCAACACTTCGGGCGCTCCCAGCACCCAGGAAACGCCGTTGACCCGGTGTCCACTCCAGCGGCGATTGGAGTCAAACGGAATGACCATCTCGTGGTCATCATCGGGCCCGGGATCATCAGCAGCCGGTAACCCGTCGTCCGGATGTGCCAGGCCACGCCCGATCGCCTCCACCATGGCGCTGGCGCCAGGGGCAGCGGTGATGGCAGCAAGTGCCTGCATGGCCCCCTTGAACTTGGTGACCTCGACGACTCCATCCAAAGCCACCGATCCATCGGTGATCGTCCCGGTCTTGTCGAGGCAGACCACATCGGTGCGGGCCAGTATTTCCACCGCCGCCAGATCCTGAATCAGCACTCGATCTCGGGCCAACGTCAGCGCCGCGAGTGCAAAGCTAACCGAGGTCAGCAGCACCAGTCCGTCCGGGACAATAGCAATCACGCCCGCCACAGCTGAGACCGCCGCGACTTGCCAGGTTCCGTCGGCGATCACCTCATGCCAGCCACCGAGCTGCCGCGTTTCATTCCAGAACAGCAGCAATGCGATAGGGATGATGATCCAGGTCAGCGCAGTCAGTACCTGGTTCACGCTGGCATGCAGCTCCGATCGCACCCGCGAGAACCGCCTCACCTGTGCGGCAAGGCGGTGCACATAGGCATTGCGACCCACTGCGCTGATCCGCGCCAGCGCGGACCCGCCGACGACGGTCGAACCCGAAAGCACCTGATCTCCGACCTTCTTGGAGACTGGCTCGCTTTCCCCGGTCAGCATCGATTCGTCGACAGCCAGACCAGAGCAGGTCAGCAAATCGGCGTCGGCTGGAATTTGGTCGCCCAGGCCCAGGCGGACCAGATCGTCCAGCACTACCTGCGTCGAGGAAATCGAGAGTTCCTGACCGGCCCGAATCACCCGCACGGGCACTTGCGTGGCGGTATCGAGTCGATCCAATGTCCGCTTGGCGCGGTATTCGATGATCGTTCCAATAGCGATATTGGCGATCACGACTAGCCCGAATAACGCGTCGCGCCATTGCCCGACAAAGGCGATCACCAATAGGGCGCTGCCCAACAGCGCATTGAAAAGGGTGAAGATGTTTCCGCGCAGAATTTGGCCGAGGCTGCGAGATGTGACCAGATCGGCCTTATTGACTGCACCAGCAGCCATCCGCTGAGCTACGTCCTCATCGCTGAGGCCACGTAGCTGAGCACTGGCATTCTGGGCGGTCTGCACGGTCCACCAGTATGACGGAGTAACGACGCACCGACGCTCACATGGACCCCAATTCGGCCAGCCCCTTCTATGTGATCCACATCACACGACGATTGGCGTCATGTTCGGGTGCTGTCGGCGTCTCTAGTACATCCAACTCCGGAGAGGGGAGTGAACCGATGCGCTGCACCACCACAGGGACCACCCGCCCTGGGCGCACCCGGACACGCTGGAGTTGGCCACACCCTGAGAACCTGTTGGGACGAGGTCGGGCTTGCCTCAGCACATTTGACGGGCTGTAACGCCGAGGGGGCAACGTGGCGGCGGGTCATCCACCAATCGACCCGCCGCCACCGGCATGCCTAGCAATCCAGCACCCGGCCGGATCCCGCAGCGCACGGCAGCCCAGTGGGTGTGATCTCGGGCGGGCCGCGCTGCTTGCAGCCGCGCCAGCCGGAGTACCGCATCCGTGGCAAGCGAACACCTGCGCACCGCTAGGGCGTAAATGTCGCCAGCAACTCCACGTGGTGCGTATGCGGGAACAGGTCATAGCCAGTCAGCGACCGCAACGTGAGCCCAGCCTTACGGGCCAGCGCCACATCCCGCGCGAGGGCGGCCGGGTCACAGGCGACGTACACCACCCGGGGCACGTTCAACTCCCCCAGACGCGCCATCACCTCCATACCGGCTCCAGCCCGTGGGGGATCCAGCACCACCACATCCGGCCGATGCTCCAGCTCGGCCAATGCTGCGCTGACGGTGCCCTGCACCAGACGCAGCTGGGCAATACCAGCAGCATTGCGCCGCGCGTCGGAATTTGCCTGCCGATCTGCCTCGATGGCCAGCACCTCGCCCTGGCTCCCGGTGGCATGTGCCAACGGCGTGCTGAACAGCCCCGCTCCGGAATAGCCATCCACCACCCGCATTCCCGATTCGACCTGCGCGCCAGCGATCACCGCATTCGCCAGCACCGCGGGGGCGGCTTCATGGATTTGCCAAAAGCCTGCCGGATCAACCCGGTAGCCGTAGCTGGCATCGCCCACTGCTACCCGTTCGCGTACCCGGTGCCGGGTGCCCGCGGAACCATCCCCGCCGTTCACCAGGATCACCGGTTCCCCGTCCGAGGGGGCGACGGCGTCGATCCGGGCGTGCGCCGGCCAACGCTGCTGCCACAAATCCAGTGATTGCAACGGGGCTACCGCCAGCGGCATGGAGTCCAGGGCCACCAGATCGTGCGAGCGGTAGCGGTGCATCCCGGCCCGGCCATGTGCATCCGCGGTGAGTTCGATCCGCGTCCGGTAGCCAGTCCCATCCGGGCGCCCGGGCACCGCTGCCACCTCAAATCCGAGGAGCAACGGATCCGTATCGTCCAGGCCGCCCAGCCGAGTCATCGCATCAAGCACCACCGCACGCTTCCACCGGCGCTGCCCGTCCAGGGTGATGTGGGCCAGTTCCCCGCCGCCCACTCCCCCAGGCCCAGCCGCCGACCACCGGCTGGGTACCCGGTCTGGTGAGGCACTCAGGATCTGCACGGCATCACCACGCCAGTACCCGTCGCGACGCTGATCGGTCAGCTGGACGATCACTCGTTCACCGGGGATGGCATGCCGCACGAACACCACCCGACCCTGGTACCGGGCCAGGGCATGGCCACCGTGCACCGGTTGGCCGACATCGACAGCGATCTGCGTTGCCGCCACGTCCTGGCGGTCAGCCATCTCGCGGCTCCAGACTCGATCCATCCTGGGCAGCCGAGGTGTGCCCACGCGAGGACTCCAGTTGCCAAGGAACCGAAGCCATCACCACCCCCGGGGCAAACAACAGTCTGCCTTTCAGCCGCAATGCGCTCTGGTTGTGGAGCAGTTGCTCCCACCAGTGTCCGACCACATATTCGGGCACGTACACCACCACCAGATCGCGAGGAGAGGATCGCCGCAACGACTTGACGAACTCCAGTATCGGTCGGGTCACCTCCCGGTAGGGCGAATCGAGCACCGTCAGCGGCAACGGGATCTGCGCTGCCTCCCAGGCGGCGCGGGTGCTCTGACCATCATCGGAGTCGACGGCCACGGTGATGGCTTGTAGCGATGATGGCCGGGTAGCGCGGGCGTAGGCCAATGCCCGCATGGTCGGCTTGTGCACGCGCGAGACCAACACCACGGCATGAACCCGTGACGGCAAGGCCTTGGCCGCGTCGAGATCATCGATGGCAAGTTCGCGCGCCACTTGGTCGTAGTGGCGGCGGATCCCGCCCATCAGCCAGTACAGCACCCCGATCAGTACCAGGGTGATCCAGGCCCCATGCGTGAACTTCGTGATCAACACCACGACCAGCACCAGGCCGGTGAGCACGAACCCGACCATGTTGATAGCCCGGCTCCGGTGCATGGCACCCCGCTCTGGCTTGCTCGCGGTGGTCCTCAGCACTCGGGTCCAATGCCGAACCATTCCCCACTGGCCCAGCGTGAACGACACGAACACGCCCACGATGTAGAGCTGAATCAGGCGCGTTACTTGCGCATCGAAGATCGCGATCAGCGCAATTGCCGATACTGCCAGCATGAAGATCCCGTTGGAGAATGCCAAACGGTCGCCGCGGGTATGCAATTGACGTGGCAGGTAGCCGTCGCGAGCCAGAATGCTGCCCAGCACCGGAAATCCGTTGAATGCAGTATTGGCTGCCAGCAGCAGGATGAGCCCGGTGGCGATGGTCACCAGATAGAACATCGGGGCAAATCCGTCAAAGATCGTGGCCGCTAGCTGCCCGATCACCGGATCCTGTTCGTAGTCGGCCGGCAGCGGTGCGCCGTCAAGGTGGAGCTGCTCAGTCGGATCCTCCACGAATCTCACCCCGGTCGCCGCAGCCAACCCGAGCGTCGATATCAGCATGATGGCCGAGATCGCCCCCAGCATGAGCAGCGTGGTAGCAGCGTTGCGCGACTTGGGTTTACGGAAGGCTGGAACACCGTTGGCGATCGCTTCAACACCAGTCAGTGCCGCCGCCCCCGAGGTGAATGCCCGAAGTACCAGGAAGGCCCCGGCCAGTCCCACCAAGCCTTGTTCGTAGCCCGCCTCGGCAGTCATATCGAAGGACGCCGACGCCGCTTCGCCCAGGGTGCCGGTTGCCCATTGCAGGCCACCGATCAACGCCATGGCCCCCATGCCGAACATGAAGATGTACACCGGGATCGCGAAGCCGCGCCCTGATTCACGCACCCCCCGCAGGTTGAACAGCGCCAGCAAGGCAACGATCACCATGGCGATCACCGCCTCGTGTCCGCGAGCCTGCGGGACGACAGTGGCGAGGTAGTGAGTACCAGAACTGACCGATACCGCCACCGTGAGGACGTAGTCGACCAACAGCGCACTACCGACGGTGACACCAGAGCGGCGACCCAGGTTGGTGTTGGCCACCTCGTAGTCGCCACCACCGGAGGGGTATGCCTTGACCGTCTGGCGGTAGGAGGCCACCACCGTCAGCAGCACCACCACCACGGCCAGCCCCACCCACGGTGACAGCGCGTAGCTGGCAAGCCCGGCTATCGAAAGCGTCAGCAGGATCTCGTCCGGTGCGTAGGCCACCGATGAGAGCGCATCCGAGGCGAACACCGGCAGGGCGATCCGTTTGGGCAGCAGGGTGCGCCCGACACTGTCGGTGCGGACGGGGCGACCCACCAATACTCGCTTGGCGGCATCAAAGATTGCTGGCACGGGAGCCGATGCTACGCCCGCCTACCCAGCAACACACCTGCGGGTGTAAATTCGACAGTCGTGCACTTCGTCATCATGGGCGCGGGCCGAGTGGGTGTCACACTCGCCCAGGCGCTAGAGGAACACGGCCATTCCGTGGGGATCATCGATCAGAATCCGGATGCGTTCCGCCGACTCCCACCCGAGTTCGAGGGACGGCGGGTCACCGGGCTTGGTTTCGACCGGGATGCACTGATCCAGGCGGGAATCGAGGATGCCCGGGCGTTCGCAGCGGTCTCAAGCGGCGACAATTCCAACATTATCGCCGCGCGGGTAGCGCGCGAGACCTTTGGCATTACCGATGTTGTCGCTCGCATCTACGACCCCAAGCGTGCGGCCGTCTTTCAACGATTCGGCATCACCACGGTGGCCACGGTGCGCTGGACAGCAGATCAGGTCCTGCGGCGCATGATTCCCAAGGGGGCGGAGTCGGAATACACCGATGCTTCCGGGGCCGTGAGCCTGTGTCAGGTGGACACCCACGAGGCGTGGACCGGTTCTTCGGTACGGGAAGTACAGCGGCAGACGCGAGCGCGGGTGGCGTACCTGACCCGGCTGGGCGAGGGTTACATCCCCAAGCCGGACGATCTGCTGCAGGAACAGGACATCCTGCACATGCTCATTGCCTCCGCCCACATCAACCAGGTCCAGCGGGTGCTGGCCGTGAGACCAGCAGCTACGGAGGACTGATGCGGGTTGTCATTGCCGGAGCCGGCAGCGTGGGACGTTCCATCGCGCGCGAACTGCTCAACCACGGACATCAGGTGACCCTGATTGAGAAAGCTCCTGCCGCGATGCGGGTTTCCTCCGTGGCGGAAGCAGAATGGCTACAGGCAGATGCTTGTGAGATTTCGGCCCTTGATCAAGCCCGGCTCGACGACTGTGACGTGGTCGTCGCCGCCACCGGGGATGACAAAGCAAATCTGGTGGTGTCGTTGCTAGCCAAGACCGAGTACGCGGTGCCCCGAACCGTCGCCCGGGTCAACAATCCCAAGAACGAATGGATGTTTGACGACGCCTGGGGGGTAGATGTCCCTGTTTCAACCCCACGCATCATGACTGCCCTGGTCGAGGAAGCCGTGACCATCGGGGACCTGGTCCGGATCTTCACTTTCCACCAGTCGGGCGCAAGCATGTACGAGATCACCCTTCCCGACGGCGCTGCGGTGGTGGGTCAGCGGGTCGCCACGGTCGCCTGGCCCAGCCATGCCGTGCTGGCTGCCATCATCCGCGGAGACCGCCCCATTCCCCCCTCCCCCGACGACACCCTTGAGGCTGGCGATGAGTTGCTGCTTATTTCCTCATCGGAGGATCCTGCGGAGCTGGAATCGTTGCAGGCATTGCTCGCGGATTCACCAGAATCCACGTCAACCACAACACCAGCGCCCACAGCGGAACACCCATCACCAGCCGAGCCGTCCCCAGCCAGCCCACCTCAGCATTGAGGTAGAGCGGCACCTGCACCACCAGCCGGGCCGCGAAGGCACCGGCCCACAGCCACGAGGCAAGGCGGTAGCGACGCAGCTGAGCGTGATCGGCTCGCCAGCCATACCCGCGTCCGAACAGGGTTGAGACCACCACCCCAACAGCGGGCCAGCGCAGCACGATCGAGACCACGATCACCACGCAAAAAAGCGCATTGGTGAGCAGCCCCCACACATAGAAGTTCTCGGCCTCGCCGCTGCGCCAGGCCCAGACCGCTCCGATACCGATGCCGAGCAGTCCGCCCACTGCCTGGGTAATCGGGGTCCGTTGCAGGAGGCGGACCAGGGTGGCCAGCACCGCCACACCCACCGAGGCGATGACGGCGGCGCTCACCTCACCGGTGAGGATGAAGACGGTTACGAACACCAATCCGGGCAGAACTGATTCGGCCAAACCCCGCCATCCCCCGACGGCCGCTAGCCCATCGAATTCACCGTCAGCTAGCGCTCGCATCCCGGATCCACCCACGCCAGACCTAGATCCTTGCGGCGCTGATGGTGCGCAATCCCCCTCGCTCATCGACGAATCTGCTTTCGTCATGAGGCCCGCAACCTCGGCAACAACGTGTAGCCCGGGTTGTAGATCCGTAGCCGACCCCCGCGCTCAGCACCCGCGACCCGTCCGGTCAGGACCAGTCTGGTCCCCGGTTCGATGCCGTTGATATCGCGCCGGCCAAGCCAGACCACATCCACGCTCGCCGAGCCATCAAAGAGCTCGGCAACAAGCTGCGGGCGCAACCCCGGGGGGGCGTAGGTCACCGAGCGTAGGACCCCGCTCAGCGTGACAACCTCGCCCACCTGTACCTGCGCCGCAAGCTGGGCGCCGTGCAGCGCCGAGGAGACGATCTCCTCATCAGCGGCGAGGGCATCCGCCGAGGCGAGGGTGCGTTCCAGGGTGCTGCGCCATCCCATCAGCGGACCTCGGTGATCTCAGGGCCGGGGCCGGCATCCAGATTGATAACGGGCCTTGCTGTGCTCGTCTGCGTGACTTCCTCACCGGGTTTGCCCGGCATATGCAACGTCAACAGGTCACGAGGTGCACGCGCATCGCTTCCGCGCACGACCACGATGTCCGCGAGCACCTCCTCAATCACCCTTGCCGCCTCACCCTCAGCGGCGGCACGACCGGTTATTACCCCCCGTAGGAACCACCTGGGTCCGTCGACGCCGATGAACCTGGCCGGGCGGTAGCCCTTTCGGCCATCGGGCGTCTGCGCTGGCAGCCGCGCCACAAGTTCGATGCCGAATGGGCCCCCCTGCTCGGTGACCGATCCCCCTTGCTTGGCAACCATGTCAGCGATTTCACCGCGCAGGTCTTCCCAGAGCCCGGAACTGCGGGGCGCAGCGAAGGCCTGCACCTGCAGGCCGGAACCGTCCAGAACCAGGTTGACGGCGACGATTCGTTTCGTCTTGCGCTCTTGTTCCATGCGGATCGCCATGCCCGAACGCGTCGGCACCCGCAATGCCCCCAGATCGACCCGTCCGTCTAAATCTGGCATGTGGTCGCTATCCCACGGCCCACGGGTGGGCACCTCGGATTCATCGCCATCCAGAGCGTCTTCATCAGCCGACGGATCCCGGCCGCCAAACCACCTCATTGCTGCACTCCTCTGCCCGGTGTCGCGCTCAATCCGGTGGAACCGAATCCGGCGGCACCACGGTCGCTACCTGGTAAGCGTTCCACTTCGATCAGGCGCGCGCGAGCAAATCGTTGGATTACCAGCTGGGCGATGCGGTCACCTCGCCGGATTTGAAAGTCATCGTGATCGGTATTGAGGAGCAACACCTGGATCTCACCGCGATAGCCAGCATCCACGGTTCCAGGTGAGTTCAGCACCGTGATGCCGTGTTTGCGTGCCAGGCCCGAGCGCGGGTGGACCAAGCCCACATAGCCTGGCGCAAGCGCCAGCGCTATCCCAGTCCCGACGGCGCCCCGCTGCCCTGCCGGTAGCAGGTGGTCGTGGCGAGCCACCAGATCCAGGCCCGCATCGCCGGCGTGAGCGTAGCTAGGTATCGGCAATTCTGGGTCCAGCCGGGTCAGCAGCACCTCAACATCAGATTCGATCACGCGAGCGATCCTACGTTCCCCCGCCCGATCTGGCGCCATCTGGGCCAGATACGGCAGGCTGAGGCACATGGGTAGCTATCGCGAAACTCTCAACCCCTCGATCGGGTACTGGTTCAGCGTTCCGGGAATCGCCTTGATGGCCGGGCTGAGCACCCTCCCGCTGGGGCCGGTGATCTCGGGAACTGCCGCCGTCGCCGCAGCAGCGATCACCGCGGGATTGCTGCTGCGCTATCGACCCAGGCTGAGCGTCACCGAAGCCGGATTCCATGCTGGACCGGCCTTTTTGGAGGCCGCGTTCATCGGAGAGGTAGAGGAGCTCGACCCCGACCACACCCGCGCCGCTCTAGGCCCGCAGCTGCGAGGTGACGCCTACGTGGTCCATCGATCGTGGATCAAGGCGGCCGTACGAGTACACGTTGCCGACGAACAGGACCCAGTGCCGTATTGGCTAGTTTCCACCAGCCAGCCAACAGATCTGGCCCGCGCGCTAGTCGCGTGCCGTGATCGTGAGCTCGATCAGGCCGCACATTCGGAGCAGACCGGCTGACCGCCGTCCTCATAAGCCAGCTGGCTCCGGTGATGGACCAGGAAGCAGCGCGAGCAGGTGAACTCATCAGCTTGGCGCGGCAGCACCCGCACACTCAGCTCTTCGCCGGAGAGGTCGGCACCGGGGAGTTCGAAGCCTTCGGCAGCCTCAGTCTCGTCCTCGTCGACCGCTCCCGAGTTCTTCTCAGCTCGGCGCGCCTTCAACTCCTCCAGTGAGTCTTCACTGAGTTCTTCATCTGTCTTGCGCGGAGCGTCGTAGTCGGTCGCCATGGCCTTCTTCTCGGTATTCAGCAGTTGGAAATGGGCGGAGGGATCGGGGCAGTGTAGGTCTTCATCACCCGCAGGTACAACGCCTCGTCGGCTCGGTTGTTCCCTATGTTGGCGATGGGATTGTGCACCATTGCGCGACGAATTGCACGTCGACGCCACCAAAGGTGGGCAAAGCCACTGTGAGAGTGCCGCCACACCGAGCCGAATCGGCATGAAATCTCGCCTTACATGGCAGGCTCGGTGCATCACAGCCCTGGAGGTGTCATGGCGGAACTTGAACTGGTGGGAATCCACTCCGACGGCGAGCACATCGTGCTGGTCGACGACGAGGGCCAACGCCACCGGGTCGCTATCGACGACGCCCTGCGCGCCGCCGTCCGCCGTGATCGTCCCAATCTGGAACAGCTGCGTTCCGATGTGCTGCGACCCCGGGAGATCCAGGCCAGAATCCGAGCGGGAGCCAGCGCGGCGGATATCGCCGCAGATTCCGGGATGCCGCTGGAGCAGATCCGGCGCTATGAAGGCCCCGCACTGGCCGAACGCGAGCACGTGGCACAGCGTGCCCAGCAGATCGAGATTGGGCGTGAACCAGGCTCGCCCACCCTGGGCGACCTGGTCGTCGATCGACTGGCGGTCCGCGGCGTGGATCAGATTCGCTGGGATGCGCGCCGCAGCCCGGCCGGACCGTGGGAGGTGCTCGCCTGCTTTGCCGAGGATGACGGTCAGCGGCAGGCCCAATGGGTGGTCGATCTGTCTGTCGGTTCGGTGCAGGCATCGAACGATGAGGGTCGATCCCTTTCGGAAACCACCCTTCGCGAAGCCGGTGATCGACGCCACCTCAACGCCGTGCGGGCGGCGCGGCTCTACGACGTCGAAACCGATGCTGACCTGGCACCACAGCCGGTTGACTCGGTGATTCGCGACACCCGGCCCATGGCGCTGAGGTCGCTACCACCAGCTCACGATGACTCTGGTAGCCAGGCATCTGCCCACGATCCGGAGCCCGTACCAGCCTCGTCCCAGGTTGCGGTGCCCGAGCAACCGCCCGCCGCGCAGACGGAATCTCTGCTCGACGAATTGTCCGCCGTCCGTGGCGTTCGCCAGCAGGTCGAGATCGACGATGACGCCCTCGCGGACCGGGTCGAGGATGAGGGGCTCCTCAACCCGGTCGAGGATGACGCACTCCTCGAGCAGGCCGATGATGAGGCGCTCCTCAACCGAGTTGACTCCACGCCGATGCTCTGGGATGAACTGGAGCAGGTCGCCAATCCTGGCGCGGCTAAACCCCGGGCTACGACCGTGCCCGCCCGTAAGTCAAAGAGCCGGCGCACCAGTGTGCCCAGCTGGGACGAGATCGTCTTCGGGGCCCGCAACGACTAACCCTGCCAGGCGATCAGGCCCCTGGACGGGCCGGGTCGCTGCGGTGCTATCCGTCGGCTAGCAGGACCAACGGGACCGTGGTCTCATACTCCGAGTGCGATCCGTGCATTCCCACCAACCGCATCGAGGCCTCGCTTTGCGTGCGGGAGTCGTGCACGCTGATGTCACCGCGCATCGCGGCGACCACATCCCCGATCACCGGCCGATGCTGATCGGCCACCGGGCCAAACCACCCAGCGCTGATGGCCTCTTCCCGACGCAGGATCTGAGCCCGGTCGCCCAGGCTCCTGCGCCACTGGGTTTCTACCTGCACCGCCGCGCCCGCCTCGGTGTACAGGTGAACGCACCGAGGCTCCCCCGCCACCAACTCAACGCCCTGCGCTAGTGATGGCTGCTGGGCAATGTCGAACCGGGCCGGGCCATCGAAAACCCGCGAGGCACCCAATGGAATATCCACCATGCCGTGATCGGCTGTGACCAGCACCAGCGTTCCCGGTGGCACTTGCTCACGGAGTATCCCCAGTTCTCGGTCTAGCTCCGAGAGCGCACTGCGCCATTGCGGGCTGCGCCAGCCGAATTCGTGCCCGACGCGGTCAACCTCACCCCAGTACATCGTCACCACCTTGGCGTCCGGTTCACCGAGCACTTCGACCGTGGATCGGACCCGGTCAGGTAGCGACTGCGCCGACTCGTATTCGGCACCGCGCATCGTCGCCTGCGTCAGTGGGGAGCCCTCGAAGGCCCATGGACCCACGCTGACGCTGAGCACCCCTTGAGCGGCGAGCAGTTCGAAGATCGTGGGCTGGCTCTGCCAGACCTGCGGGTCTGGACCATCGGTCCACGAGATCAGGTTGAGCAGGGTGCGCCGGGCCGGATTACGCACGGAGTAGCCCAGCATGCCGGTCTGACCGGCACTTTGCCCGGTTCCCAGCGCCGCCATGTTGGTGGCGGTGGTGCTCGGGAATTCACTGCGCAGCGCCTGGATCCGAGCAGCACCGGTCAAGGTGGGTGCCGCATCGGCCCGCTGTTGCAGGTTCCGTAGCCCCAGCCCATCGACAATCACCACACACACCCGCTCGAGCGCCGGTAGCTCCAAGAGCGCGGCAGCGGCACTGGAGGTGCGGAGCCGGTCACCGGTCCCGACGCTCAGATCCACACCAATCGCGCCTGCGGCAGCGAGCAACACCTGGGCGACCGAGCCGGTGACCGCCTTCTCTTGCAGGCTCAATCCGCTGACCTTAGGCCGATGCCGTCGCCGCGGACAACGCCGCGGCGAATTCGATGGCAGCCCGAACGGCGTCGGGCCCTTCCGCATCGGCACTGACTCGTACGACGAGGTCATCTGGCAGCACCGATCCGGTGTATCCGTGGTCGGCTTCACACCCCGGATCTCCACAGGTGGCCGGCTCGAGTTCGACCCGGTTGACCGCGCCCCATGACAGCGCCAGGGTGACTTCGCTGATGTCGGCACCTCGCCGGTATCCCACCGGATCGGCGAAACCGTGGGTAAGCCCAATGGTGCGCAGGTGGCGAATCGGCACCGACTCGGTGGTTGCGGCGGCAGCCGGAGCCACCTCGGGATCGTCACTGGTGATGTCATCCACATGGGCCACCACCAATCGCGAGGGCGTGAGCACCATCACGGTGACATGCCTGCGAATTTCGGCCCGGTCGAGCATCGTCTCCACATGCACCAGTGACGAGACCACATCCTCTGAGGCCAGCGCCAATGCCAACACATCTTCAACGATCTCTGGGTAATAGCCAGCACGCTCGATATCGGCGCGAAGTCGGATCCGGGTGGGTGAGGAACGTGAAGGCACGACCGCGAGTATGCCGCACATACCGCTCATTGGCACTCTATGGCAGAGTGCGGCGCGCAAGATCGGCTCGTTGCATCGGAGCCAGGTCTACGGTTGCCGAGACCACCGCAGCTCCACGTTCGGCCACCACCACCGGATTGAGCACCACCGAGCGCACCTCCGGTAGTTCCTCTTTCAGCGCACTCACGCGGGCCAGGAGGTCTTCCAGCGCATTGGTGTCCAGCGCGGGCATGCCGCGGTACCCGAGCAACCGTGGCGCTGCCCGGACCTCTCGGACCAACCCGCTGACGTCGGCAGTCGTCAACGGTGGGATCCGGTAGGCAACATCGTCCAGGAGTTCCGAAGCGTCACCGGCCAAGCCAAAACTCACCAGCGGTCCATAGAGCTCATCCTCGGTTCCGGTGATCACACATGAGGCACCGCTGGGGGCCATGGCCTGTACCTCCATCCCGTCCTGGCGCCCCAACCGCAGCATCAGGTCTTGCATGCCCTGGTACGCCTGCGCCAACTCGGCCACCGAGGACAGGCCCAGGCGCACCCCACCCAGGTCTGCTCGGTGACGCAGCACCTCGTCACGGGCCTTCAGAGCCACCGGCCATCCGAATGTTTGGGCGGCCGCTAGCGCCGAATCCAGGTCGGTCACCTGCTTCGCTGGCCAGACCCCGATGCCGTAGTAGCTCAACAATTGCGCACTGCGATCAGCGGAGAGGCGTGTGGACGTGCCATCGGCGACCCCGAGAAGTTCATCTCGCACTAGCGACCGGGCCTGGCGATGCTGGAGCTTGGGTGGGTCAACACGGCTACTGGGGGTGGCCGCTTGCGTGTGGTAGCGGTAGGCAGCCGCCAGTGCTCCCACAGCGTCTGCCGCATCGGTGTAGCCCGGCACCCGGACAGCGCTGTCCTGTCCGTCGGCATCGGTGGCCCCTGGCTCGAGCCCGACGCGTCCGGGGATCAGCGTCACCACCGGGCGTTCGGCCGATGTTGCTAGTCGGACCGCCTCGGAGGCCGCTACTGCGCTCACGTCGATACCAAACTGACCGTAGGCCAGGATCGCCATGTCCCAGTCATCACGGGTGCGGGCACCCTCGATGGCGGACCGTAGTTCCGTGGCCGCCACCGTGGGCGGTACCACGATCGCGGGCGCCGTCTCCAGGCCACGGTCACTGACAAGGTCGGCGACCACGGCTGCCTGGCTACTCGAGTTGCTGATGATCAGCACCCGCCTGCCCGCTGGTAGCGGTTGCGAGGCCAACAGCATTGCCCAGTCCATCTGTTGTCGCACCGAGCCGGCCAGCAGCAGCCCGGCTTGGATCATCAGTTGCTCCAGCACCCGCCGGGGCGCATTTGAGATCCGGACCGCATGGCCAGGTAGCCGCTGCTGGCCGATGGTGCCCGCGATGGTAACCACCACCGGCTTGACTCGGGCGAGTCTGCGGGCCACCCGCGAGAACTTGCGCGGATTCCCGATGGATTCCAGGTACAGGCAGGCAACCTTGGTGTCATCGTCGGTCGACCAGTACTGCATCGTGTCATTGCCGCTGATATCGGCGCGTAGCCCGGCTGACAGGAACGAGGACAGTCCCAGGTTGCGCTGCTCGGCTGCCTCCAGTACCAGCCGAGCGGTCCCACTTGACTGACAAAAGATCCCGACGGAGCCCGGGGCCGGGCTGGGTGCGAGCACGGCAGCAATTCGACCGGCCTCGCCACTGGCTATCACGCCCAACGACCGCGGGCCTACCAGCCGCAGCCCGTGCCGCCGCATCAACGGCAGCAGGCCCAGCTGCGCGGTACGCGAGGGTTGGGAGCCTTCGGGAAACCCCTCGGAGAACAGCACGACTGCGCGCACCCCACGCTCTGCCAGTAGCCGTGCCAGTTCGGGCAGTTCTGAGTGGGGCGCGCACACCAACGCCAGCGTGGGCAGTGTTGAATGGCTGGCCAGCTGCGGGAGCGAATGGGCCACCACCACGGAACCGGTGAAGGGTTGGCTCGCGATGGAGTTCAGCACGGGCTCCATGATCGCCAACCCTTCGCTGCCACTGTGGTAGGCCACCACCGCCCCAGCTCCCAGCAGGCCGCCCATGCTTATCGATTCAGCTCGCCGTTCCCGCTCAGTCATCACCTCCAGCGACCGGTCAGTGGGTCGGATAGGTATCGACATCTCCACCACACCATCGAAGTAGCGCTGGCCGACGTCGTACCCCGCGTCGGTAAAGACCCGCAGCATCCGGGTGTTGTTGGGCAGGACGTCCGCGACGAATCGTTTGACTCCGAGCTCTCGCCCGGCCGCAGCCAGGTGCTCCAGCAGGATTGATCCCAGCCCGCGCCCTTGCTCCGAATCAGCGACGTTGAACGCTACTTCAGCTACCTCTCCCTCGTCGTCGATTCGGTCGAACCGGCCTACAGCGATGATCCGATCGTCGCCATCAGTGGGTTGCACCAGCACCAACGCCACCCGCTGGTCGTGGTCGACGGTGGTGAATCGCGTGAGCTCACGCGCGGTTAAGCGTTCCAACGGCGCGAAGAACCGGAAGTAGGTGGATTGCTCAGATTGTCCGAGGTGGAACTGCTGGAGCGCAGCAGCATCGCTCGGCCGAATCGGGCGTATGTGCATGGTGGAGCCATCGCGCAACACCACGTCTGCTTCCCAGTGCGCCGGATAGCTCGGCGCATGATCCGACGTCATGGCGTGATCCTAGAACGTGTGCGCCACCTGGACTTGGCCCGGAGTGGCCTGCCCGAACCGAGCGCGAGTGCCGGCGACAATGGGGCCATGGCACGTCGCAGCACCACTGAACCACGCCAAGGGGACTCTCGGATCGTCGATATCGACGTCTCGGCTGAGATGCAGAGCTCCTTTCTTGAGTATGCCTACTCGGTCATCTATTCGCGGGCACTACCGGACGCTCGCGACGGCCTGAAGCCGGTGCAACGGCGCATCCTGTACCAAATGGCCCAGATGGGGCTGCGCCCCGACCGCGGACATGTGAAGTCGGCACGCGTGGTGGGCGAGGTGATGGGCAAACTGCATCCGCACGGGGATTCAGCCATCTACGACGCCTTGGTCCGGATGGCGCAGCCGTTTACCCTTCGGCTGCCGTTGATCGATGGTCACGGAAACTTCGGGTCGCTCGATGATGGGCCGGCCGCGCCGCGCTACACCGAAGCCCGATTGGCACCGGCCGCGATGGTGATGACGGCAGATCTGGATTCCGATGTCGTTGATCATGTGCCCAACTATGACAACTCGCTCATGCAACCGCAGGTGCTGCCGAGCGCGCTACCCAACCTCCTGGTCAATGGCGCATCGGGGATCGCCGTCGGCATGGCAACCACCATGGCGCCACCCCACTTGGTCGAGGTGGTTGCTGCCGCCCGTCACCTGATTGCCCACCCAGACGCCGATCTGGACGCTCTGATGCGATTCGTGCCCGGCCCGGATCTGCCCGGCGGTGGAAAGATCATCGGACTGGACGGAATCCGGGATGCCTACGCCACCGGGCGGGGAACATTCCGGTCCCGCGCTACCACCCGCATCGAGAACATCACCCCCCGCCGCAAGGGGATCGTGGTCACCGAGTTGCCCTACCTGGTGGGCCCGGAGCGGGTGATCGCCAAGATCACTGAGGCCGTGCAGTCGAAGAAGCTGCAGGGCATTTCTGCCGTCACCGATCTCACCGACCATGAGAATGGGCTGCGATTGGTCATCGAGATCAAGTCCGCCTTCAATCCGGAGGCGGTGCTCACCCAGCTCTACCGTCTCACCCCGATGGAGGAGTCGTTCGGGATCAACAACGTCACGCTCGTCGACGGCCAGCCCTGCACCTTGGGCTTGCGTGAGTTGTTGCAGGTGTACATCAAGCATCGCATCGACGTCGTTCACCGCCGCACCACCTTCCAGCTCAACAAGCACCGCGATCGGCTGCATCTGGTCGATGGCCTGTTGATCGCTATCGCCGACATCGACGAAGTGATCGCGGTGATTCGCAGTAGCGATGACGCAGAAGCTGCTCGGGCACGTCTGATAGCGATCTTCGACCTCACCACCACCCAAGCCGACTACATCCTGGAACTGCGGCTGCGGCGGCTGACGAAGTTCTCTCGGATCGAGTTGGAAGCCGAACGCGACGAGCTGGCCGCTCAGATTGAGCGCTTGCAGGCGATCCTGGCCGACCCTCAGCTTCTGCGCACCGTGGTTTCCGATGAGTTGGCGCAGGTGGCAGCGGCGCACGGCACCGCGCGGCGTACCGTGTTGTTGGAGTCAACGGGCGCCACCGCCCCGACCGGTGCCAGCGCCAAGCGGGCTGAACCTGACCTGGAGGTGCCCGATGGGCCCTGCTGGGTCTTGCTCTCTACCACCGGGCTGCTGGCCCGAACCGGTGACAGCACCACCCCTGCTCGAACCGGGCAGCGCAGCGCGCACGATGCGATGACCGCAGCGGTCCCTGCCTCGGTGCGCGGGGAGGTCGCGGCGGTCACCTCCGCTGGTCGAATGATCAGGATGTCGGTGGTCGAGATTCCGGCACTACCTCCCACCGAGGGGGCTCCTAGCTTGTCCGGCGGGGTGCCCGCGACCGAAATGCTGATGCTTGCCACCGGGGAGCACGTGGTGGGCCTGGCCAGCCTTCAGGAGGGTAAGGACGCTGCGCCGGTCCTGACGCTGGGAACAGCGAGCGGGGTCATCAAACGGGTGAGCCCAGACTGGCCTGGTCGTGCCCAGGAGTGGGACGTCATCTCGCTCAAGGACGGCGATCAGGTGGTCGGGGTGGGCAGCTCGCACGAGGAGGATCAGCTGGTGTTCATCACCAGCGATGCCCAGCTATTGCGGTTCCCGGCGGCAGCTGTCCGACCACAGGGCCGAGCTGCGGGCGGAATGGCTGGTATCCGTGTGGGCAGCGGCGCCCGCGTGGTGCACCTGGGGGTCGTTGCTGCGGAGTCGGTTGACCAGGCACTGGTCACCACCGTGGCTGCCTCTTCTGAGACGCTTGCGGGAACCGTTCCTGGCTCCGCGAAAACCACCCCGCTCGCGGCGTACCCCAGCAAGGGTCGTGCCACCGCCGGGGTCCGGGTCCAGCGGTTCCTGCGCGGCGAGGACAGCCTCTACGCAGCCGCAGTGGCATCGGCCCCGATGCGCGCGGTTGGATCCGGCGGCCAACCGATCGAGTTGCCGCCGGTCGATGACCGCCGCGACGGCAGTGGAACCGCCCTCGCTGCCCCGGTCGCTGGCCTGGGATAGCCTCCCCCTTGGAACCACCCACCCCCACCACCTCGAGTACGAGGGTTCACGCCAAATTCGGGTGTCGTGGGGCACGGTATTGCCAGTAACCCTCGAACTCGCCGAGTAGAGGCATCCGACAACTCGCCGAGCAGAGGCATCCGACAACTCGCCGAGTAGAGGAGCCCTACGGGCACATCGGACCGGGTGGGATCGGGTCGAGCTACGGTGTGGCGGAACCGTCGTCGGCGGCACGCAGGATCAACGCCTGAGCAGACAAGTACATGGCCATCACCAGGAACCCATGCAGATCCAATCTGCCGAGTTGAAGCTGCCGTTCGGGCGCGAACTCTCGCACCGCGATCAAGGCGTCGGAGGTCACGAAGAGAGCTCCGCCCCAGCCCGCGCGGCCACCAACAGCAGCCGTGACCACACCGGTGGCCGTGAGTAGCGCCGCATAGCCGACGAGGGCGGCATGTAGTCCTCGCTCTCGCGCCTTCTGGTCGAACAGAGGTTGAACTAGCAGGTTGAGGGCACCATAGCCCAGCACCGGTCCGACCAGGCTCGCGGGCCGTTGAGTTGCCTGCCGAATCGCCATCGGTCCGAAGCCAGCCACATAGGCCAGGTGGGTGCCCGCGAAGCAGACCATCTTGGTGCGCAAGGCCTTGGTTCCGCGCTGCAGGAGTGGGAGAGAATCCCCTGCCCACGAGGCAGCCAGTCCTGCATCCACCCAGGTGCGAGGTCGGCTACCGGAGGTCGACGTGCGCTGCTGGGCCACGAGCGCTGGTATCAGGATCGGTTGGGTCAGGTGGGCGATCCGCCGATGACGCGTGAGCCGGGCTGCGAGGTGCACCACGCTCACGGCGCCGAATGCCCTCAGAGCCAGCGTCGGGGTGCTCACACCTCGACCATATACATGGTCGATCCGCGGGTGGGCTCAAATCGCAGCTTGCTGTAGAGCCCGAAAACCTCCCCCGGCGTATCGGTGTCGACACCCAGTGACGCATATTCCATGCCAGCAGCAGCGAAAGCGCGCATGGCCCGGCTCACCAACGCAGTTGCGATTCCGCGACCCCGCCAGTCCGGCCGGACACCCAGCAGGTCGATATACCCTTCGCTCCATCCCAGCGAGGGCCAGTCCTGCTCGTACTTCGCCGACAACAGATAGCCCACCACCAGCGCCCGGTCCGTGGTCCGATCAAGGACGAGGAAGCTCCATTCGGGAACGAAGAAGGCCCGGCCCTGGCTCCAGGTTTCAGGCGTTTGGGGCTGCGACATCCAGTGCTCGGCAAAGGTCGCGTTGTGCGCAAGCCGGACCTGCTCGTCAAGCTCTGGATTCCATGCGACCAGATCGAACGGCCGAGGTAGACGCACGTCGGGCAGCGATCGATTGAGGTCCCGGCGCAATTCGGTATAGAACCGTCGCGGCACGAATCCACGTTGCCGGAGCATGTGGACCGGATCTGGCATGTCGTCTTCGACGTGAACCACGATCCGGGCCGGACGCCGGTCCGGGAGATCGCCGACCAGCTCTCGCGCACGACCGATTTGCCAGTCGAGCACGGCCGAGCCCACACCACGCCGCCGGTACTGGGGATCCACCCCGCCCTCCAGGTAGACCCTGGTGGTGGCGGCCTCGCCCGGAGGCGAGGAGACGGCGCCGAAGGTCACCAGAACTCCGTCGTTGGTAAAGCCCCCCAGCACATTGGTAGCGTCACCACGCCAGTCACTGATGTAGCGATCCTGGGCTTCGGCAACGGTTGTGCGGTAGGGCGGATTGTCGTGCTCTTCGATCCGGTGCCACAACTGGTGCAGCTGCGCAATGTCAGCGGAGGCCAGCCCTCGCCAGCTCAACCCCAGCTCCCCCGCCATCGCAGGCACGCCCTGGCCAGCGGCGAAGGTGGAGTCAGTCATGGACGATCCTGAGTCGGGGAAATGAGCGTTGCGGCTGCCTGTGCGTCGACGGCCGCATTCCTTCAGTGTGCCCTATCAAGATCATCTGCGCATGGTCGGCCCTGAGGCCGGGCCGACAGCCAATCCCGGATCGTCAGATCGGGATCTAGGCGTCGATCCGGTCTCGCTCCAGGCTTTGACCCGCGTCGACGATGAAGGTTTTTCGAGGTGCCACGTCGTTGCCCATCAAGAGTTCAAACGTCGCTTCAGCCTTAGCCAGCGCCGCCTCATCGGCCATCGTGATCTTGCGCAATGACCGGGCGCTGGGATCCATCGTGGTCTCTGCGAGCTGGCGGGCGTCCATCTCACCCAAACCCTTGTAGCGCTGAATCGGTTCCTTGTAGCGGCGGTTGCTGCGCTGCAGGCGCGCCAGCAGCGCCTTCAACTCCGGCTCGGAATAGGTGTAGGTGATCTCCGCCTTGGCCCGGCCGTGGCCGGGAACCTCCACTCGATGCAACGGCGGTACCGCGGCGAAGACCCGGCCAGCTTCCACCAGCGGGCGCATGTACCGGAAGAACAGCGTCAGTAGCAGCGTGCGAATATGGGCGCCGTCGACATCGGCATCGGTCATCAGCACCACCTTGCCGTAACGGACCGAGTCCAGATCGAACGATCGCCCAGAACCAGCGCCAATCACCTGAATGATCGAGGCGCACTCGGCATTCTTGAGCATGTCGGCCAAGGACGCTTTCTGCACGTTGAGGATCTTGCCCCGAATTGGCAGGAGCGCTTGAAACTCGCTGCTACGGGCCAGCTTCGCCGTGCCCAACGCGGAATCGCCTTCAACGATGAACAGTTCCGAACGTTCAACATCGTCGGTACGGCAGTCCGCCAGCTTGGCTGGCAGAGTCGAAGTTTCCAGCGCGTTCTTGCGACGTGAGATCTCCTTCTGCGTGCGCGCCTGGATACGGGCACGCATCTCCCCCACGATCTTTTCCAGCAGCTGCGCCGACTGCGACTTCAACTGCCGAGCCGATGAGGTCAGCAAGCGGGTGAGTTCTTGAGTGACCACCGAAGCGACAATGGAACGTACCGGCGCAGTGCCCAGCACCTCCTTGGTTTGACCCTCGAACTGGGGTTCTGGCACGCGAACGGTCACCACCGCCGTCAAACCAGCCAGCACGTCGTCCTTCTCGATGCGTTCTTTGCTGTTCTTCGCGGAAATTTTCAACTTCCGGGCATTGTTCTCGACCTGTTTGCGGACCACTTTGAGCAGCGATTGCTCAAAGCCGGTCAGGTGTGTACCGCCTTTAGGTGTGGCGATGATGTTGACAAAACTGCGTACTTCGGTGTCATAGCCGGTTCCCCACCGCAGCGCGACCTCGACCTCGCAGGTGCGCTCGACGTCCTGTGGGTGCAGGTGGCCGTCGTCATTGAGTGTTTGGACCGTTTCGGTGAAGGTGCCACTTCCCTGTAACCGCCAGGTATCGGTCGCGGGCGGATCGGCGGCGAGGAAATCGACGAAGTCGACGGTGCCGCCGTCGTGGCGAAACACTTCCTCCACCGGGCCGTCGGCACCGGGAGTTCCCTGCAACCGGCGTTCATCGCGCACGACCAGCGCTAGTCCAGGCACCAGAAAAGACGTCTGACGTGCCCGGGTGAGCAATTCGTCATAAGAGAACGTGGCCGAGGATGGGAAGATCTGCGGGTCGGCCCAATAGCGAATCCGGGTACCGGTCCGGCCCCGCGCCGCCTTCCCGATGACCCGCAACTCGGAGTGGTCCGTGAACGGGACGAAGGGTGCCGCTGGCGCTGGTCCGTCGCTGTCGGTGAAGGTGCCCGGTTCGCCGCGATGAAATGACATGGCGTAGGTCTTGCCGCTGCGGTCGACCTCCACATCCAGCCGCTCCGATAGTGCGTTCACCACCGAGGCGCCGACTCCGTGAAGTCCCCCGGAAGCGGCATAGGAGCCACCGCCGAACTTTCCGCCCGCGTGCAGCTTGGTGAAGACCACTTCCACCCCGGATAGTCCAGCTGCCGTGTTGTCTACCGGGATTCCGCGCGCCCGGTCCCGAACTTCGACGGAGGAATCCGGGTGCAGGATGATCTCGATACGGTCGCCGTGCCCCTCCAGCGCCTCGTCGACGGCGTTGTCGATGATCTCCCATAGACAGTGCATGAGACCGCGCGAGTCGGTGGAACCGATGTACATACCCGGCCGCTTGCGGACTGCTTCCAGACCTTCCAGGACCGAGAGGTGACGGGCGGTGTAGGCGGCAGCAGCAGAACGTGTGGGCACCCATCCATGCTAGGCAACCCGGCGCCGTCGAGGTTGTAGCGGCGCGCAGCAGGTGAGCATCAGCACTCGTTGCTACTCCCGGCGGCGCCACTACTCAGCGCTACTGACCCGCTCACCTCCGACACCATCTGCGGCGAGGACCGGACGGCACTGCCTCCAGCACTTTTGGCGACTACGCGCACAGCAGAATCGGCGCGTTCGGGAATGACGGAAGGCCAGTTGGTGGTTACATACCGGCGTGAGCACGTTGACCCCAGAGCAGGCGCAGCCGATTTTGACGGCTGCGGACCGTTGCGACGCCTGCGGTGCGCAGGCCTATGTCCGCGTACAGCTTGCGGACGGCGAACTGCACTTTTGCGCTCACCACGCCCGTAAGCACGGTGCGGCGCTGCAGCAGGTGGCCACCAACATCGTGGATGAGACCGAACGCCTGCAGGAGAACTCCCCCACCCGCTAGGGCGTACCCACCCGCTAGGGCGTACCCACCCGCCAAGTCGTGATCTGGCTGCCAAGTCGTGATTCGCGCATCACGACTACGCCGCCCGATCACGACTTGGCGCACCTCATGCAGATCACGCGCTTCTCAATGGCAACCATTCACCCAGGTGGGCCCGGATACCACCCACCAGCACAGTAGTAATACCACCTGCCACGTAAATGGTTGCGCCACCTAGCCCAGGCGGGTCTTCGCGTAGCCACCTAGCCCAGGCGGGTCTTCGCGTAGCCACCTAGCCCAAGCGGATCAGCAGTAGCGCTACCTAGCCAGCGGCCTAGTCAAGGTAGTCGCGCAACACCTGGGATCGGCTTGGGTGACGCAGCTTGGACATCGTCTTGGACTCGATCTGGCGAATCCGTTCCCGCGTGACGCCGTAGACCTTGCCGATTTCATCGAGCGTCTTCGGCTGCCCATCGGTCAGCCCAAAGCGCATCTGCACAACCCCGGCCTCACGCTCAGAGAGCGTGTCCAGCACCGAGTGGAGCTGTTCCTGCAACAGGGTGAATGAGACAGCATCGGCGGGGACGATGGCCTCGGAGTCCTCGATGAGGTCACCGAACTCTGAGTCGCCGTCCTCGCCCAGGGGCGTGTGCAACGAAATCGGCTCACGGCCATACTTCTGAACCTCGACCACCTTCTCTGGGGTCATGTCCAGTTCTTTGGCCAATTCCTCCGGGGTCGGCTCGCGCCCTAGGTCCTGCAGCATCTGCCGCTGCACCCGGGCAAGCTTGTTGATCACTTCCACCATGTGCACCGGAATCCGGATGGTGCGGGCCTGGTCGGCCATGGCGCGGGTGATCGCCTGCCGAATCCACCAGGTCGCGTAGGTGGAGAACTTGTAGCCCTTGGTGTAGTCGAACTTCTCGACCGCGCGGATGAGACCGAGGTTGCCCTCCTGGATCAGATCCAAGAACAGCATGCCCCGACCCGTGTAGCGCTTGGCGAGCGAGACCACCAGGCGCAGGTTGGCTTCTAGCAGGTGATTCTTGGCGCGGCGGCCATCCTGGGCGATCCACTCCATCTCACGCCGGTTCTTACCGGTGAAGGAGTTCTCCGGATCTGCCAGCTTCTCCTCGGCGAACAAACCTGCCTCAATGCGCTTGGCTAGTTCGACCTCCTGCTCTGCGTTGAGCAGCGCGACCTTACCGATCTGCTTGAGATAGTCCTTGACCGGGTCAGCGGTCGCACCAGCGGTGACGACCTGCTGAGCGGGTGCGTCGTCGTCGTCGGAGTCGGAGAACACAAAGCCTTTCGACTCGTCTTCCTCGCCACCTTCCTTCTTCGGCGCGGCATCGGTGTCCGGCACGACGGCCGCATCTACTGCCCCATCCCCTGCTGGCTTGTCTGCGGTCTTGCTGGCCTTGGTCTTACGGGCGCTGGTCTTGCTAGCGCTGGTCTTGGACGCACCGGCGCTCTTGGCTGCCGCTGGCTTCGTCGCGGCTGCCTTGCCGCTCGACTTCTTGACGGTGGACTTCGAGGCAGCCTTGGCGGCCTTGGTTGCCGCAGCCGCAGGCTTGGTCGCAGCTGCGGATGTGGTGGCGGGCTTCTTGGCGGCTGGCTTGGTCGCAGCCGACGACTTCGTTCCTCGCGTGGAGCGAGCGCGGGTGGTCTTCTTCTCGGTGGCTGAATCGGACACGGCGGCATCTGGCATGGGCGAGCAGGACCTTCTTCTTCGTGTTCTCGGCGGGCACGACAAACTCAGTTCCATGTAATACACCATGGCCCGGGAGTGGTGCCGCTATCGGCTGCGGGCGACTTCTGAATCGCGGCTCAGTGACATTATAAACGTCCGCGCAGCCGTGTCTCTTCCCGGCTTGCCGCGCTTCTGCGGAAAACCCTTGGAATCATCCCGCAAAATCGCTCACTGGCGGGCAGGAACACACCAGGTTCCGATCCCCATAGGCACCGTCGATCCGGCGTACGGGCACCCAGTACTTCGAGCGTTCCATTCCGGCCAAGGGATACACGGCTTCTCGCCGCGAGTACGGGTGAGTCCATTCCTCAACCAGGCTGGCAGCAGTATGGGGGGCATTGACCAACGGATTGTCCTGCGCAGGCCAAACACCATCAGCCACTGCCTGAATCTCGGCGCGAATCGCGAGCATCGCATTGATAAAACGGTCGATCTCCGCCCGGTCTTCGGACTCGGTGGGCTCGACCATTAAGGTGCCGGGCACCGGAAAGCTCATCGTGGGAGCGTGGAATCCGTAGTCGATCAACCGCTTGGCAACGTCGTCGACGGTAATTCCGGTCGCGCTGGTCAGCGGGCGCAGATCCAGGATGCACTCGTGGGCCACCAACCCCTGATCCCCCCGGTACAACACCGGGAACGCCTGGTCCAGCCTGGTTGCCACATAGTTCGCAGCCAGTACGGCATGAGCCGTGGCTGCGCGCAATCCCTGGCTGCCCATCAGGCGGATGTATGCCCAGCTGATCGGCAGGATGGACGGCGACCCGAACGGTGCCGCGCTCACCGCGCCCGCGCTGCCCTCGTGCGCCATGGGATGCCCGGGCAGGAATGGCTGAAGGTGCTCGGCAACCGCGACCGGACCGACGCCGGGACCGCCGCCACCGTGCGGGATGCAGAACGTCTTGTGCAGGTTGAGATGGGAGACGTCGCCGCCGAACGAGCCGGGGCTGGCCACCCCCACCAGCGCGTTCAAATTGGCCCCGTCGATGTACACCTGTCCGCCAGCTGCGTGGACGAGGTCGCACAGTTCGGTGATGCCCACTTCGTAGACGCCGTGCGTGGACGGGTAGGTCACCATCACGGCCGCGACCTTGCCATCGTGTTGTTCCAGCACGCGGCGCAGGTCATCCAGGTCGATATCCCCGGTGGTGGTGGTAGCCACGATCGCGACCTGCAGCCCAGCCAGTACCGCCGATGCCGCGTTGGTGCCGTGCGCGCTATCGGGCACCAGGCAGATCTTGCGCTGGTGTTCGCCGCGCGAGCGGTGGTAGCCACGGATGGCCAGTAGTCCGGCTAGTTCGCCCTGGGAGCCAGCATTGGGTTGCACGCTGACGGCCGCATAACCGGTCAGTGCCGCCAACCATTGCTGCAATTCGCCGATGAGTTGATGGTAGCCAGCGGCATCCTGAGCCGGGGCGAACGGATGGATGCGGGCGAATTCTGGCCAGGTGAGGGCAGCCATCTCGGTGGCGGCATTGAGCTTCATCGTGCACGAACCCAGTGGGATCATGCCGCGGTCCAACGCGTAGTCGGCATCGCTCAGACGCCGCAGGTACCGCAGCATCGCCGTCTCACTGCGGTAGCGGTGGAAAACCGGGTGGGTCAGAAAACTGGAGCTGCGTTGCAGCTGCGGATCGATGCCAGGCTCAGCACTGCTGGCGTCGGCATCGATCCCGGTGACGCCAACGCTCTCCTGGGCTGCCGCGAGCACCTGGTTGATCGTGGCTGGGGTGGTGCATTCGTCACAGGAGATACTGACCAGGTCCGGCCCGGCACGCCAAAGGGTGATGTTGCGGCCAAGCGCGGCGTCGCAAAACGCTGCGGCTGCGGTGGTGCGGATGGTGATGGTGTCGAAGTAGTGGGTGGTCAGCACGTCCATGCCGACCGCGCGCAGTCCAGCAGCGAGATCTTGGGTGTGTCCGTGCACCCGGTTGGCAATCTCACGCAGGCCCTGCGGCCCGTGATAGACGGCGTACATCGATGCCATCACCGCCAGCAGCACCTGCGCGGTGCAGATGTTTGACGTTGCCCGCTCGCGCCGGATGTGCTGTTCTCGGGTCTGCAGGGCCAGCCGCAATGCCGGTGCCTTGTCGCCATCATGGGATGCACCCACGAGTCGGCCTGGTAGTTGCCGTTGCAATCCGTCACGGACAGCGAGATATCCCGCGTGTGGACCGCCGAACCCCATCGGCACGCCGAACCGTTGCGCGGTTCCGACGACGACGTCAGCGCCCCAGTGGCCGGGCGCTTCTAGGAGGGTCAGGGCCAGGAGGTCGGCGGCCACACACACCAGGGCAGCGCATTCCTTCAGGCCGGTGACCCACCGCTGTAGATCTGCGGGCTCCGGGATTGCTCCCGAGGCACCGGGATAGCTGATCAGAATGCCGAAGGCCTGGTCGAGATCGGGCTGGTCATCATCGAGCGAGATCTCGACCAGATCGATGCCTAGTGGTTCAGCGCGGGTACGCAAGACGGCTTTGGTCTGGATCAGGGTGTTGGCATCGACGAAGAAGGTTCCCCCGCTGCCTTTGGCGACCCGATGCGCGAGCAGCATCGCTTCCGCTGCCGCGGTTGCCTCATCCAGCATCGAGGCACCCGCGACTGCGGTGCCCGTGAGATCGATGATCATGGTCTGGAAATTGAGCAGTGCTTCCAGGCGTCCTTGGGAGATTTCGGGCTGGTAGGGCGTGTAGGCGGTGTACCAGGCCGGGCTCTCCAAGATATTTCGGGAGATAACCGACGGCGTCACCGTGTCGTAGTAGCCCTGCCCGATCATGGAGGTTCGAACGGTGTTGGCGCTGGCAATCTCCCGCAGCTGGGCGAGCACTTCGGCCTCGTCTGTGGCCGCGGCCAGGTGCGGCTGCGGGGTACGGATTCCCGGCGGGATGGCCTGATCCAACAGCGACTCGGTGTCGTCCTGGCCGATGGTCGCTAGCATCGCCGCCAGATCGGCAGCATCGACACCGATGTGACGGGAACAAAACTCCGCCACCGGTCAGCTCCCGGTGATGGCGGCGTACTCATCAGCCGACAGCAACGGACCCGCCTGCGTCACGGTGACCGTCATCAGCCAGCCCGCGCCATACGGGTCTTCGTTCACCGATTCGGGACTTTCGATCGCCGCCTGGTTGATACTGACGACGGTGCCGGTCACCGGTGCATACAACTCACTGACTGACTTCGTGGACTCGATCTCGCCGCATACCTGGCCCGCCGACACCGTGGCACCGACCTGCGGTAGTTCTAGATAGACCACATCTCCAAGTGAATTAGCAGCGAACTCGGTGATGCCGATCGTGGCGGTATCCCCATCGCGTGCAACCCACTCGTGCTCGGCGGTGTATTGGCGGTCAGCGGGGATATTCATGAGCCGATCTTCTCTCGTGGTGGGTGGTGCTGCGAACTGGTCAACGCGAACGTCGGTAGAAGGGTAGATCGGTCACGGTCATCTCCTGCAGGGTTCCGCGCACATCGACACCCACCTGCTCACCGGTCGCGGGTTGATGAGAACGCAGCACCCGGGCCATCGCGATCGGATACCCCAGCGTGGGTGAGAGCACTCCGGAGGTCACCGTGCCCACCGAGGTGGAGCTTGCATCGAGGACGGTGCAGCCCGCGCGCGCTGCGCGACGTCCGGTTCCGGCCAGCCCGATGAGCGTGGTTCCGTCCTCGCTCTGACTGCGCTCGCGCAAGGCCGCCCGTCCGATGAACTCGTGTTCGAGATCAACCAGACGACCGAGCCCGACGTCGTATGGCGTGGTCTGGGAGGTCAGTTCCTGCCCGTAGAGGGCCATGCCGGCCTCCAACCTCAAGGTGTCACGGGCCGCCAGACCTGCTGGTGTAGCACCACCAGGCCCAGCCACCAACGTGCGCCACAGCGTTGTCGCAGATTCGGCGGGCACCGCCAGTTCAAATCCGTCCTCACCGGTGTAGCCGGTGCGCGCGATAAGCGCGGGTATTCCCGCCACCGTAGCCACCGTGGCGCCGTAGTAGCCAAGCGTGCCGATGTCGGTGTCGGTCAACGGGGTCAGCAAACCAGCGGCAGCCGGTCCTTGCAGCCCGATGAGGGCGCGATGCGGGGAGCGGTCCACCACCGATACCGACAGGCCGTGGCTGCGCACCGTGACGGCATCGAGCACACTCACCCGGTTCACGGCGTTGGCGATCATCAAATACTCAGAATCGGCGAGCCGGTACACGATCAGATCGTCGAGGATTCCGCCGTCGGCATTGACGATCGCGCTATAGCGGGCCCGGCCGGGCCGCAATGCCGATGGCTTGCTCACCACCGCACCGTCCAGTGCCGCACCGGCCTGTGGTCCGGTGACCTCGATCTGTGCCATGTGGGAGAGGTCAAATAACCCTGCGTGGTCCCGAACGGCTCGGTGCTCGTGGAGGTCACCGCCATACCGCAAGGGCATCTGCCATCCCGCGAATGGTGTCAGCGTGGCACCGGCAGCAACGTGTTCGGCATGCAGCGCTGTCCGTAGCAGCTCAGTCATGTGGGCGGGTGGGCTTCACCGCGAGGACGGGGCACGGAGCATCGAGCAAGATCCGTTGGGCATTGGATCCCAGGATGAGTTTTCCCACCGGGGACCGGCGGCGTAGGCCGATCACGATCATGGCGGCATCACGCTGCTGCGCAAGGTGGATGAGGTCGTCGGCGATGTCGCTGCCTCGCTCGACCTGGTGGATCTGATGTGGAACATCCGACTGTGCCAAGCGTTCATTGGCTTCAGCCACGGCACTCTCCAGCGAGGGCGCATCCGATCCGCGGGTGGCGTGGACCATCACCTCCACGCGTGAGTGGCGACGGACAGCTTCGGCGATCCCAGCATCGAGCGCCGCCCGGCCCTCCGCAGTGGGAATGAAACCTACGACGACCGGCACTACGCCCTCCCTGGTTGGTCGATTGGCGTTGGCCCGAGGGTAGCGGTCTATCGGCTCGATGGGCTACCACTTGCGTCGCTCTGGAACCAACCTGGTGCCACTGCGGCATCCAGAACCTGGTGCAGCAGGTGCGCCAGCGGTATCCCTGTCTCCTCCCGCAGGCATTGAGTCAACAGGACGTTCGCTCGGACCCCATCTCCACGCCACCAGGCCAGCCAGGCCAGGATGGCCAACGGCTGTCCCGCACGATTGCGTGCACTGTGCTGCACAATCTGAGTCAATACCGTGGTCGCGACGCTCAGATGTTGTGCCGATGGCAATCGGCCACCACCGGTGACCACACGCTCGATCGCGTCGAGAACTGCGATGGTGTCGGGTGTCAGAGGTTCACCGGTCAGGCTCCACACCAGAATGGCCTCTCGCAGCATCGCATCCTCCAACGCCGCCCCCAGTCGTCCCAGGAGCGGGGCATCGATGCTCGATTCAGGTCGCCGACCGGCTGCGACCGCGCACGCCTGCCCGAACTGATCCAGCATCCGTTCTCGCCATGGCCCCCGTTGTGGCGCAGGACGACGTCGATAGCTACGACGCGCGCGGGCGGCAGCACGGGTGGCTTGCGCTCGCCGCTGCGGGTCGCACTGGCGCGGACTGGCCAGTTCTGCCCGGGAACCGGCCAGCACCTGTCCGGCCAGCACCATCTGTGCCGCAACGGCCGATTCAGCCAGTTCTCGCGCCGGTCTGGTGTCGATACCTGCGCCGGGGTGAAGGGGGCCGTAGCACTCGGGGGTCACGATCCAAGCGCAGGCTGGATCGGCAAACTCACACGCCTGCAGCCACTGAGCTAGCACCGTCCCAGCCAGGGCATCCCCGGCTCGGATGCTGGCAATGGGTTCATCGGAGTAGATGACGGTCATCGTCTGCGCCATCGGCAGTTGCCGGACCTGCATGGCGACGCCCTCGCGGGCCGCCGTCAAGGTCGCCGGATGCGCCAGGTCAGCCAGGTCGAGGCGGTCCGCCGGCCCGAGGCACCACCGCCCTGGGGCAGGCCGCCCGAGCATCAGCACCACCAGCGACTGTGTCGGCGGATACCCGAACCGGTACGGCAGGTAGGACAGCAGGTCGATCGGGTTCCGCGGATCCAGCTTGACCTGGGTATCGAAGAGGTCTTCCATGAGGCAACTGCACCCGAGCACACCCGGAATCTGGCCACGGCCAGGTCGGTACCGTGGATGCTGCGGTTCCGGGCGACTCGCCTGTGGATGCACGAACACGGCAGAGACCAGACCCGCGCTGGCAGGACCAGGCGTCGGCGGTGGGAGCGGGTGAGATCGGGTCTGTTCTGGCCGGTAGCCTGACACACATGTCTGCGCCGAGCCCATTGTCGAACGCAGTCACAGATCAGGTGATGCGATCCTGGAACCGCACCGCCGCCCAGTTCACCTCAGTGGGACAGGAGGTGGAGCGCCTGTTCGCCGTCGGGGCGGATCTGCTGCAGCACGGTAAACGCCTGCGTGCAGCATTTGCGGCGGCCGGCTGGCTCAGTGCGGGTGGTGCCGAGCTGGCGCCGACTGCGATCCGGCTGGGTGCAGGGCTGGAGCTGTTCCAGATGGCGGCCCTAGTCCATGACGACCTGATGGACGGATCTGTGACCCGCAGGGGCCGACCCGCGGCGCATCGCCAGTTCGAATCTGGCCATAGCGAGCTTGGCTTGCTCGGTCGTGGACCCGAGTTCGGTGAGGCCGGAGCCATCTTGTTGGGCGACCTGCTGCTCGTCGCCGCCGGGCACGAGCTCGAGGCCGCCATCGAAGTGGCTGCCCCCCATGCCCGCAATCGGGCACGCGATCTGGTCACCACCATGATGGCTGAAGTCACCGTGGGGCAGTACCTGGACATCTACGCTCAAGCGGCGCCGTGGGCGCTGGATCCGCAAGCCGATCTGGATCGTGCCCATCGGGTCATCCGCGCCAAGTCCGCCCGGTATAGCGTCGAACATCCGCTGACCATCGGTGCCACCGTGGCCGGGGCCAGCCCCAGCGCCGTCGAGCATCTTGCGCAGGTGGGCCTGCCGTTGGGTGAGGCATTCCAACTTCGCGACGATCTGCTGGGGGTGTTCGGGGATCCGGCCCGAACCGGCAAGCCCGCTGGAGATGACCTGCGCGAGGGTAAGCGCACCGTCCTGGTCAGCCTTGCCTACTCCCAAGCTAACGAGCAGGAGCGGCAGGTGCTGCGGGCCGATCTCGGGCGGCAGCACCTCACCCTGGAACAGATCGCCGACCTGCGCAGGATCTTGACCGAGTCCGGAGCGGTTGCGCAGGTAGAGGCCATGATCGCCGACCGCTACCAGCGCAGCATGAACGCGCTGGCAGCGGCGCGCCTACCCCACCAAGCCGACGCCACCATCCGCGCGCTGGCCGACGCCACCATCTCCCGTAGCGCCTGACCGGCTAGAAAGCGAGCGCCTGAGCCGATCGCCGCACCGCATGCGTGCGCAGCTGCGCCAGGGCCTGGGCCGGAGTCGCATCCAGTTCGTCGTTGGGGCGCAGGAGCCAGCGCACGATCTCGACGTCGCTAAAGCCAGCGTCGAGCAACTGGATCACTGTCCCGCGCAGGCCCGGCACCACCTGGAACCGATCGGATTCGGGGTCTGGGACTAGCAACGATGCCGGGATTTGTGGTCCGCCGCCACCGATGCGCAGGGCCAGCAACGTCTGCTCTGCAACCATGCTGCGGATATCCCGGTCTCGCACTCCGAGAGCTTGCGCTGCTTCTGGAATGGAGAGCCATCGCGTCAGCTCATCCAAGGGTGGTTCGTCCGTGCTCATGGCAGGAGCCTAGAACGACACGCGCGCGACGGGGCGCAGCGGGAAAACCTGACCCTCGTACAATGCGCACGTGGCAGCCACTGTGACCGATCCGACCATTGGCACGGTCGTCGATGGCCGGTACCACGTGCTCTCACGGATCGCCCGGGGCGGAATGGCGACCGTCTACTTGGCGCAGGACCGGCGGCTGGATCGCCAGGTGGCGTTGAAAATGATGCATCCCCACCTGGCCGACGGCTCCGATGTGGTCGCCCGGTTTCGGCGCGAGGCTCGAGCCGCGGCGCGACTGTCACATCCAGGTGTGGTCGGCGTCTACGACCAGGGGATGGAAGGTGAGACCTCCTACCTGACGATGGAGTTCGTTGACGGCCAGACGCTGCGACGCAAGCTCACCACCAGCGGTGCCCTGAGCCTGGGGACGGCCCTGGATATTCTGGAGTCGGTGCTGGACGCGCTCGCGGCCGCGCATCGTGCTGGCCTCGTCCACCGGGACATCAAACCCGAAAATGTGCTGATTGCGGGGGACGGCACGGTCAAGGTTGCGGACTTCGGGCTGGCGCGCGCGGTCACCGAGGCGACCATGTCGACAACCGGGGCACTGCTGGGCACCGTTGCCTACCTGTCCCCCGAGATCGTGACCGCCGGATCTGCTGACCTGCGCTCGGATGTGTACGCCGCAGGCGTCATGTTCTACGAAATGCTCACCGGCCACCAGCCGTTCCGGGGCGAGACGCCGATCCAGATCGCCTACCAGCACGTGCATGAGCGGGTCCCGGCTGCCTCTGAGGAGATCGACTGGCTACCGCTCGAGGTAGATGAGTTCATCGCAGCGCTGACCGCCCGCAACCCCGATGACCGGCCGCATTCGGCCGATGCTGCCCTGAGCTACCTCCGCAAGATCCGGCCTCAGTTCGATTCCCGCATGCTGGCATTGCGGGCAGACGTGGCTCCCGATGAGGTCGCTCAGATCGTTGATGAGGTCACCGAGGATAGTGAGCGTGCTGGTGCCACCGTGCAGGTTGGCGGGCCAGCCCGGACAGTGGCGTTGCCCATCGGTGCAGTCACACCAGTCGATCAGGCCCAGCAGCCAGCCGATCCCCATCGTCGTCTCCGGACCCGCCGGATCACCGTGCTGGCGTCGATCAGCCTGCTGCTGGCGATAGGGGCGACCGGAGTGTGGTGGTACCTGAGCATGGGTCCCGGCTCGTACACCACCGTGCCTGACGTGACCGGGAACGCCCAGAGCACCGCAGAATCGATCATCCAAGACGCCGAACTCGCGCCGCAGGCCGAGCTCGACTACTCCGACGATGTTCCAGCCGGGCATGTCATCGGTACCAGTCCCCAAGCTGGTGAGGCCATCAAACTTGGGGAGACGGTCACCATCTTGGTCTCCCAGGGCATCCTGCTCGTCACGGTGCCGCAGGTGGCGGGAATGGCTGAGGCCGACGCCACCGCCGCGCTGCTGGCCGCTGGTATTACCGGCGAGATAGTCGTGGAACGACCCTGGAACGCAGATGTCCCCGCCGGTCAGGTGCTGGGTACGGAGCCGACCGTCGACACCTCGGTTGCCCACAACTCCCCCATTACCATGTGGGTCTCCCAGGGTAGGGAACCGATCGAAATTCCCGATGTCACCGGCGTTGCCGTGGAGGACGCCGAGCAACTTCTGCTCGATGCGGGTGCAGAACCCCAGGTCGACGGCGAGGAGTATTCCGATACCGTCCCAGCTGGACTGGTGCTCAGGCAGGATGTCACCGGCGCGGGTCTGCGCGGTGATCTGGTCACCCTGGTGGTCTCAAAGGGCCCGGAGCTCATTGAGGTGCCCGACGTGTTCGGCACCCAGTTCGAGCAAGCCAGGGCCCAGCTGGAGGAGTTGGGTTTCGTGGTCGAGCGCGAGAACCTCCTCGGGGGCCTGTTCGGCACCGTTCACAACCAATCCGAGGAACCGGGCACCATGATCCCCCGGGGTACGGTGATCGTTCTGAGGGTGGTCTGACACCGGGCCAGTCAGCCCTGGCAAAGCCGCAGCCAGCCTGTTGTGGGCAGCGGGGCTAATCCGTGGCTGCGTATCGTTCCTCGCGCCAGGGGTCGCCGCGATGGTGATATCCGTGTTGCTCCCAGAATCCCTGATCGGCGTCCTCGGGCCGCAGGTAGTTCCACCCGCGCAGCCACTTGGGTCCTTTCCAGGTGTACAACTGCGGCACGACCAGCCGAATTGGTGCGCCACGCTCAGCGGTGAGCAGCGCCCCGTTGAGGTGGGTAGCCAGCAACGCATTCTTGCCGAGCAGATCGGCCAACGGCACGTTGGCGGCGTAGCCAAATTCAGCGAAGACCAGCACATCTTGTACATCGGGGGCCGGTGGCGCCAGTTTGATGACTTCGCTCACCCGCACTCCGCGCCACCGCAGGTCCAGAGCACTCCACTTGGTGGCGCAGTGCATGTCGCAGACCTGCGTCGTCACCGGAAGTGCGGCCACGTCCGCCAACTCGAATGATTGCTCCGTACCCGAGGCTGTGGCACCGCCCACGGTCAGCGACCAATCGGCGAGGTCGCGCTCGGGTACCCGGCCGTAGTGCATGATCGGCGGCTCATCGACAAGGTGCTGCCCGGGGGGTACCCGCCCTTGGACCGCTGAGTCGAGGGCTGGTTCGAATGCCGGGGCCGGTTTCACATCACCGTTCTCGGAGCATCGCCGCCACTTGGAAAGCCATCTCCAGTGACTGCTGGTGGTTGAGTCTGGGGTCGACCAGGGTGGTGTAGCGGCGGGTCAAACCCACGTCGTCGATCTCCTCGGCCCCACCAAGTACCTCGGTGACGTCATCGCCGGTCAGTTCCACATGGAGCCCGCCCGGCACCGTCCCTAGCGATCGGTGTACCTCAAAGAACCCGCGCACCTCGTCGATGACATCGGTAAAGCGCCGGGTCTTGTAGCCATTGGCCGAGGTGATGCCGTTGCCGTGCATGGGGTCACACACCCAGGTGACCGGACGCCCGTCCGCACTGACACCTTCGACCAGGCTGGGCAGCAGATCCCTGATCTTGGTCGCACCCATCCGCGTGATGAACGTCAACCGGCCCGGCTCTGCGTCCGGGTTGAGTCGATCCATCAGCGCGATCGCATCCTCGGCTGTGGCCGTGGGACCCAGCTTGACCCCGATCGGGTTGCGCACCCGGGCGAAGAAGTCCACGTGCGCGCCGTCCAACTGTCGGGTGCGCTCACCGACCCAAAGGAAGTGAGCCGAACAGTCGTACGCCGCCCCGGTGCGGGAATCGATCCGCGTCAGCGGGCTCTCGTAGTCCAGCAGCAGACCTTCGTGGGAGGAGTAGAACTCCACCGTCCGCAGGGCATCGAAATCGGCACCAGCTGCCTGCATGAACCTGATCGCTCGGTCGATCTCTGCAGCGAAAGTGTCGTAGGCCGCGTAGGCCGGGTTCTCCAGGAAGCCTCGGTTCCATTCATGCACCTGCCGTAGGTCGGCGAACCCGCCCTGGGTGAAGGCGCGGATCAGGTTCAACGATGAGGCCGAGGCTCGGTAGGCCTGCAATAGCCGACTCGGGTCTGGTTGCCGTGCTGTTTGGGAGAAGTCGAAGCCATTGATGATGTCGCCGCGGTAGGCGGGCAGAGTGACCCCGTCGCGAGTCTCGGTATCGGAGGACCGAGGCTTGGCGAATTGTCCAGCCATCCGGCCCATCTTGATAATCGGAATCGACGCGCCGTAGGTCAGCACCACCGCCATCTGCAGGATGGTCTTGATCTTGTCGCGGATGTTGTCCGCGGTGAGCTCGGCGAACGTCTCAGCGCAGTCGCCGCCCTGGAGCAGGAAGGCTTCACCGCGCCCGGCTGCGGCCAGGCGTTCCCGTAGGACGTCGGTCTCGCCTGCGAATACCAGCGGGGGTTGCGCGGCCAACTCGGCAGTGACCGCTTCGAGGGCATCACGATGCGGCCAGGCTGGCTGCTGACGTGCCTCCAGGTTGCGCCAGGTATCCAGCTCGGCGTTCGATTCTTCGACGTGCACACTCACACGTCCAGGATAGGGGCCCAGCTACCGGCCCTCAGACCATCAAAAAGCCAGCCCGGTGGTAGCGCCGCCTCATCCGGGTGCCGCTACCACCGGGAACAGCGTTAGTGGGTGGTGGTGGCGCCCGTGACCGATTGGCCGATTCCAGCCATCAGGTCCGTGAACCAGGGCGCATTGATGTCGAAGGCCTTGCCACCGGCAATCCGATCGAACTCCACCGCACGCAGCTGATCGCCCTGCTCCTCATCGTGACCGATCACACCTGAGGTACCGGCCATCGCCGCATCCACTGCCAGGTCAGCCATCTGCGAGATCAATTCCAGGTCTGCGGCGTTGGCGGCGGCTGAACGCGAGAAGTAGCCACTCTTTTGCACCATGGTCTTCTCGGCACCGATGAGCGAAGCAAACTGCTTGGCGAACCAGGCTCCGGGGTTGATGGTGTCGAGCTTGACATGCCCGAACGGGTCTCGCTGGACCTGCTCCCCCGCTGCTTGCATTTCCGCGATGATCTCGGGAACGCCCGCCCCTTCGGACAAGAAGATGTTGACGTTGCCGATCTCATCCATGATGGCGCGCAGGCGCTGCGATTCTGCCGCCATGTCCAGGTGCATCTCGGGCAGGTAAAGCGCATGGATGTCCCACCGCTGCTTGGTTAGGCCCAGGCTGGGGTTCCATTCCTGGGTATCTAGCCACGCGCGGTAGTCGCGGGCTGCTGCGGCAGTGAGCCAGCCACAGTGGCGACCCATCACCTCGTGCACGATCAGCATGCGGGGATTGGATCGGTGTTCCCCGATGATGTTCTGCGCGAAACTGGATGCCTGCTCAGCCGCAGTGAGGGCTCCCAGGGACTGACGAATCGGGATGATGTCGTTGTCGATGGTCTTGGGCAGGCCCACCACGGTGAGGTGGTAGTCGTTGCGCTCCAAGTAGGCCGCGAGATCGGCGGCGGTGGTGTTGGTGTCATCTCCGCCAATGGTGTGTAGCACGTCCACGCCATCGGCTCGCAGTTGTTCCGCCGCGACCTGCAACGGATCTTGTCCCTCGCTGACCAACCCGCGCTCAACCAGGTTCTTGGCATTGGTGAGCTTGACGCGGCTGTTGCCGATCGGGCTGCCTCCGAATCGATCCAGCAACGGCGCCTGCGCCCGGGCCTGCTCGTCGATGGTGATCGAGGTGCCGGTTAGTAGCCCGTGGTAGCCATACTGATAGGCAATGATCCCGGCGTCAGGGGCAACCTGCGAATAGCGGGTCACCAACTTGCCGACAGCGGCGGACAAGCACGGCGCGAAGCCCCCTGCGGTGAGCAAGGCAACCTTGCGGATCGGGCGGGAAGTCGACATCTGGGTCCTTTCGGGTCTCACGGCTGCGCAGCGACCTGCGGCCTGTCTCAAACCCTAGGCCAGCACCGGCCGGGTTAGGGTGTGGCGCATGTCGCAACCTGCCGATCCAGGTGATGGCGAGCCCACTAGCGACGAGATCGACAAACGGTTCGCCGAGCTCACCGCGGACCTCGTCCCAGACCTGCCCGATGGCGTCGATCCTGCTCCGAGGATCGGTGAAACGCCGCCGGAGCCGGGTGCGGGTCCTCGCGATTACCGCCTCGCACCCGAGCCAGACGAGGGATTTGTGCCTGCAGAGCCGGAGCCGCTCTCGGGGATCGATCCGCTCCAGTTCGCGTCCTGGGCTGGTGCCGTCGGCGGGCCGGTGGCGATGGTGTTACTGATGGTGTTGTGGCCTGGCACTCCGATGTTCGTGTGGCTAACCGCCTTGGCAGCGACCCTGACCGGATGGGGGGTCATCATCTGGCGTCTGCCGCGCGAACGTGCAGATCCCGACGACGATGGCGCTGTGCTGTGAGGTTCCTGGTGGTGCAGGAAGCACTCTTGACCTGAGATTGCCATCCACGTTGTGGGATGCCTTGCTCTGATCAGGCCTCTTGGTTGGCGAACCGGCGAAACTCGGTACGCTGGCACCATCACCCACGTTCTGCCAACGGAGCCAGCATGGACGCCTATTCCACCCCCCTCTTGGTCACCACGCCGGAGGAGATGTCGATCGGCGATTTGCTCGCTGACCACGCCGCCCAGTCACCGGACAAGGTATTGGTAGAACGCCTGATCGACGGCAGCTGGCGACCGGTCACGGCCGCCGAAATGCACGCAACAGCGACCGCCATTGCCAAAGGGCTGGTCGCCAGCGGGGTAGAGCCGGGTGACCGGGTGGCGATCATGTCACGCACCAGGGCCGAATGGACTTTCCTGGACTTCGGCATCTGGTACGCCGGCGCGGTACCGGTCCCGATCTACGAAACCTCTTCGGTTGACCAGACCGCCTGGATTCTTTCGGACGCCGGGGTGGTGGCCGCGGTCGTCGAAACGCCCGCAAACCAGGAAGTGCTCGACGCTGCTGCGAAGCAGATTTCCGTCGATGTCACCACCTGGCAAATCGACGATGGCGCAGTAGAGAAGCTCAGTACCACCGGTATCGATATCGACGATGATGTCATCCGGCAGCGCCGCGATGGGGCTCTCACCACCGATTTGGCCACCATCATCTACACCTCTGGTACTACCGGCAAGCCGAAAGGCGCCGAACTCACACACGGGAATTTCGTCGAGCTGGCCCGCAATGCCATCGGCGCTCTCGGCGACCAGATCATGCATTCTCAGGCCCGGACCCTGCTGTTCATGCCGTTGGCGCATGTGTTCGCACGGTTCATCGAAGTCCTCTGTATCGCGCGGGGAGTGCCGCAGGGCCACACCCCCGATCCCAAGACCCTGATGACCGATATCGCCCTGTTCAGACCCACGTTCATCCTGTCGGTCCCCCGGGTATTTGAGAAGGTCTACAACGGCTCCGAAGCCAAAGCGGCGGCGGGCGGCAAGGAGAAGATCTTCCAGTGGGCGGCTCGGACTGCGCAGGGGTACTCCCGGGCTCTGGAGGGCAATGGTCCCTCCTTTGCGCTCAAGGCCAAACATGCAATCGCTGACCGGCTGGTGTTGAGCAAGATCCGCGCCGCCCTGGGTGGCCAGGCCACCTTTGCTATCTCCGGCGGTGCGCCACTTGGGCCACGGTTGGGGCATTTCTTCCGGGGCGCGGGCTTGACGGTGTTGGAGGGCTACGGGCTGACCGAGACCACGGCTCCATTGACGGTGAATATCCCGGCCAAGTCGAAGATCGGAACCGTCGGGATCCCCCTGCCTGGAGTCTCCCTGCAGATCGCCAGCGATGGTGAGATCTTGGCCAAGGGGGTGCCGGTCTTTCGCGGGTATCGCAACAACCCCGAAGCCAGCGCCGAGGCCCTCAGCGATGGCTGGTTCCACACTGGCGATATCGGTCAGATCGACTCCGAAGGCTACCTATCGATCACCGGTAGGAAGAAGGAGCTGATCGTCACAGCTGGTGGCAAGAATGTGGTGCCGTCGCAGTTGGAGGACAGCTTGCGGGCCCATCCGATCATCAGCCAATGCCTGGTGGTCGGTGACCAACGTCCATTCGTGGCAGCGTTGATCACGCTCGATGCTGAAATGCTGCCCACCTGGCTGAAGAACCGTTCGCTGCCGGAGCTGACCGTGGCCCAGGCCGCAACCAGCGAGCAGGTCCTGGCAGAACTACAGCAGGCCGTCGATGCCACCAACGCCAAAGTCTCGCGTGCGGAGTCGATCCGCAAGTTCGAGGTACTCACCGACGACTTCACCATCGACAACGACTTCTTGACCCCATCACAGAAGGTCAAGCGTTCCAAGGTGCTGCAGGAATACCGCAATGTGGTCGATGATCTGTACGCTCGCGCAGCCGCGGACCGTAACGTTGAAGGGTCGACGAGCTAGTTCGCCAGCTTGCCGGCGCCCCGATGTCGGAGGTCGGCCGTAGGTTCCCCACATGGGAATCGACCTGCTTGCCCGGCCGCCAGGTGGTCGGCTGGCGTTGCCACACCGGGCCAGTTCGCTCGCGCCCGGAACACCGGTTCAGGCAGCACTGGACGAGGTGGGGGTGCCGCTACGTGAGGCGACATTCGTGGTGGTGGATCTGGAAACCACCGGTGGTTCACCCAAGAATGATCAGATCACCGAGATTGGCGCGGTCAAGGTGCGCGGCGGTCAGGTCGAGGCCGAATTTGCCACCCTGATCAATCCCGGTGTCGCGATAGCACCGACCATCACCGTGCTCACTGGCATCACCAATGCGATGGTGCTGCAGGCACCGCGTATCGAATCGGTGCTGCCAGCATTCCTAGAATTCGCTCGCGGAGCGATTCTCGTGGCCCACAATGCCGGTTTCGACGTCGGCTTCCTCAAGGCCAATGCTCGACGCCAGGAGCTGGCGTGGGCAGCGCCGCTGGTGGTCGATACCGTCAAGCTAGCGCGCAAGGTGGTCACCCGCGACGAAGCCCCGAACCACAAGCTCAGCAGCCTGGCCCGGCTCTTCGGTGCCCAGACAACCCCTAACCACCGGGCGCTGGCCGATGCCCGCGCCACGGTCGATGTGCTGCACGGATTGCTGGGGCGGATGGCGTCACTGGGCGTCACGCACGTGGAGGATCTGGCCACAGCGGCAGATCCGGTTCCACCAGCGAGGCGACGGCGGGCCACGATCGCTGACGATCTGCCCCCCTGCCCCGGTGTCTATCTGTTTATCGGACCGAACGAGCAGGTGCTCTACGTCGGGACGGCAACGAACCTGCGGCGGCGCGTGCGGCAGTACTTCACGGCCTCGGAGAAACGGCGCCGGATCGGTGAAATGGTTGATCTGGCGGTCTCGGTACGGTCAGTTCGGTGCAGCAGCACCTTGGAAGCTCGCGTGCGTGAGCTACGGCTGATCGCAGCGCATGACCCGCCCTACAACCGGCGATCAAAGCGTCCGGACCGGCTGCCGTGGATCCGGCTCACTCACGAGCCGTATCCCCGCCTGTCTGTGGTCCGTTCGGTGCCACCGGAGGCGATCGCGATGGGACCCTTCGCATCCCACGCTGCGGCAAAGTCTGCGATCGAGGCGATCCAGCACGCCTTCGGCGTTCGCTCCTGCGCTCGCCGGTTGCCGCAAGTGCCGGCATCTGGGGCCTCCGCATGCATCCTGGGTCAAATCGGGCATTGTTTGGCGCCGTGTATCAACCCGCAGGTGGGTGAGCGCTATGCCGCCGTCGCTGCCCAGGCCGCCGACGCCTTGCGAGGGGTCGGCGGCGAGGTAGTCAGCGCTGCTGCGGCCTCGATCGTTGAGCTGGTCGCCGCCGAGCGATTCGAGCAGGCCGGTGACCATCGCGACCGGGCCCTCAGTTATGCCCACCTGCGCTCGCGCAGCCTGCAGCTGCGCACCCTGCAACAGGCACGTGAGGTGGTGGCCGCCCGCGCAATTGCCGACGGCGGCTGGGAGATCCTGGCGGTGCGGTACGGGCGCTTGGCTGGTACAGCCACCACCAGCCACGGCGAAGATCCGATGCCGGTGGTGGCGGCCCTGCAACGCAGCGCCGAATCGGTGCCCGCACCGCCTCGCACCGGCGGCAGCGCCAGCTCCGAAGAGACCGAGCTGTTGGCGCACTGGCTGGGTCAGGTCGGTACCCGATTGATCGTGTTCGATCATGCGAGCGAGCCGGGGTGGTCGGTACCGATCGATGCTGCCCCGGTAGATCTGCGGCGCCAGGCATCGGCGAGGTCGAGCAATGACCGGGCAGATAATGCGTGCATGATGGTTCCCACGCACTCACCACAGGAGGATTCGTGATCACCGCCATCGTGCTTATCGATACCGAAGCAGCCCAAATACCGGAGGTTGCTCAGCAAGCCGCTGATATTGACGGTGTCACGGAGGTCTATTCGGTCACCGGCGACGTGGATCTGATCGCCCTGGTTCGCGTGAGCCAGCAGGAACAACTCGCGGGCGTCATCGCCGACCAACTCAGCAAGATCCCCGGGGTGTTGAACACCCGCACCTACCTGGCATTCCAGTCCTACTCCCAGCACGACCTCGAGGCCGCATTTGCGCTAGGCCTGGGAGACTGAGGTGACCCCGGACTGGATCGACGTCGCCGGAGCAGTCAACATGCGCGACGTGGCGGGACTGCCCAGCACCGATGGCCGCACCGTTCAGCCCGGGAGGCTTTTGCGCTCAGACAATCTGCAGGATCTCACGCCCGCAGACATTGGCACACTCCGAAGCCGGGGGCTGACGGATGTGATCGACCTGCGCCGTCCGGCGGAGTCGGCCTCGACCGGTCAGGGCCCGCTGCACCAGGAAGCCTGGGTTCGGATCCATCCCCTGTCGATGTTCCTCGAGGAGCAGCACCGCCCCAATACGGTCAGCCATTCGGTGCTCCCCCCATCGGCGTTGCCCTGGATCGAGGAGTCGCCCGAATCGGACTCCAGCCCCAGTTCTCCGTATCTGGCCTACCTACGAAACCGCCCGGATTCGGTGGTGGCCGGGCTCCAGATCATCGGCCGGGCACCTGGCGCCACCCTGGTGCATTGCGCGGCTGGAAAGGACCGGACCGGCACGCTGGTGGCCCTGGCTCTACTGCTGGTGGGCGTCGGCGCAGACGCCGTCATCGCTGACTACGTCGCTACCGGTGAACGCATCGAAGCCGTCCTCGACCGGCTGCGAGCTACCGCTACCTATCGCGAGATCTTGACCCGGCCGGTGGCTGACTACTTACCTGGTCCGGGCCTGATGGCGGACTTCATCAATCAGGTCGCACCGGCAGGCCGCACCGGCGAACTCACCCAGTTTCTCGGTCGCTACGGCTGGACCATCGCGGATGCACAGCGGCTTTCAAACAAGCTGCTGGGTTGATGCCAGAGGCGGCACAGTAGGCCTGCAAGGTGCGTACTAGGCCTGCGAGGTGCGTACCCACCGGTCGAGAATCTGCTCGGCAGCACCGCTGTCAACCGCTTTGGCGGCATGGGTGAGCCCAGCGGTGAAGCGCTCGGTCAATGTTCCACTCCTCGTGCCGGGCAAGTAGCCGTCAGCCACGAGCGCGGCGCTGGCGTTCAGCAATACCGTGTCACGTATCGGTCCGGTCTTTCCGGCCAGGAACGCTCGCATCGTCTGCGCATTGGCGACCGCGTCGCTGCCGCGCAGATCAGCAATGGTCGTCGGAGGCAGGCCCAGATCGGCGACGGCATCCAGGCGGTGTTCCACCACCTGGCCATGGGTGGCTGCGGTGGCTTCCCAGATCGTGCCCGCCGCTGTGGGCGCAAGTTCATCCAAGCCGTCATCGTTGCGGAAAACCAGGCTGGAACGGCCGCGGTCGGCGAGGACCCCTGCCATCAACGGTGCCATCCGAGCATTGCCCACACCGATGGCACCAGCCCGTGGCTGCGCCGGATTGGTCAACGGACCCAGCACGTTGAACGCGGTGGGAACCTTCAGTTCCGCGCGGACCGGACCCGCGTGGCGCATCGCCGGGTGGTAGTGGGCCGCGAACAGGAATGCGATGCCGACCTCTGCCGCCAGCTCAGCTGATCGCGCCGGCGGCAGATCGAGCCGGACCCCCGCAGCTTCGAGCACGTCGGCTGAACCACTCGCCGAGGATGCTGCCCTGTTCCCGTGTTTGACGACGCATCGGCCAGTTCCGGCAACCACGATGGCCGCCATGGTCGAGATATTGACGGTGTGGTGTCGGTCGCCGCCGGTACCGACCACATCGACGCTGTCACCAGCGACGTCGATGGCCACCGCGTGAGCGAGCATCGCCTGCGCCAGTCCGGTCAGTTCGGCAACGGTCTCACCCTTGGTGCTGAGGGCCAACAGAAACGCCGACAGGATCGTGGGGCTCGTCGCGCCGGACATGACCTGATCCATGGCCCAGGATGTCTCCAGGCTGGTCAGGTCCTGGCGCTGTTGCAGCCGGGCGAGAAGGCCCGGCCAGGTCGGGTTCGCCTGGGACACGCTCGTGCTCCGGTCAGTCGGCGAGGCGCAGCGTGGCGGCCACGATTTCCTGCATCTGCATAGGGTCAAATGGAGCGGCAACCACGGCGTCGGCTTCGGACCAGGACGCGAGCCAGGCATCCTGCTGGCGCGCGATCAACAACACCACTGGTGGGCACTGATGCACAGAGATCTTGAGCGTGCGGCACAGACCGATGCCGCCTACCCGAGCGGCTTCGGCATCCAGGATCAGCAGATCGACGCCACCGGCCCTGACCCGCTCTTCCACCGCGGCATCGGTGGCGGCTTCCACCCACTCGATCAACGCGGTGTCCGCCGAGGCCCGCCGCCCTACCAACGTCATCACGTCGGCGCGGGTGTCGCTGTTGTCGCTGTAGAGCAACACGGTGGCCTTCTTCGTCGCCGTGGCGGTAGTCGTTTCGACGACATCGTGTGCGGCAGCCATCTCATCCCTCGTCGCAGAAGTTCAGATCATCGACACCGATGGGTGTCGGTCCTCATGCTAGTGCGTTCCCACCATCTCGCCGGGCCGAAAGAGCCGATCGACGTGACGCCTGTTCGTAAGACGTCAGATCGTCAGAAAATCTCGTCGACTCGCACCCAGATACCGCCCTCAGGTGGCCCGCGCACTCGTCAGAACCGCCATAATGGCGCTGTGTCATCCACGACCTCTGCGATCCGTCCGAACGTGACGGTGCACCGCCCAGACATGACCAAGATCGGGGTCATCGTCTGGCTGGCTAGCGACCTGATGTTCTTCGCTGGCCTGTTTGCGGTGTACTTCACCCACCGCGCCGTCCAAGGCCCCGAAGTCTGGGCGGCCAGCTCAGGCTTGCTGAACTTACCTTTTGCGGCGATCAATACTCTGATTCTGGTGTCATCGTCGGTGACCTGTCAGTTCGGAGTGTGGGCGGCCGAACGGTTCCAGCCCACGCGCACCGGGTCGATTTTCGACCTACGCCGCTGGGGGCTGCAGGAGTGGTTCGCCCTGACCTACCTGCTGGGTGCCACGTTCATCGCGGGGCAGATCTGGGAATACGCCGAGCTCTTCGGCGAGGGTCTGACCTTGCAGAACTCGGCCTACGGTTCGGTGTTCTATATCGCCACTGGCTTCCACGGTCTGCACGTACTGGGCGGGCTGATTGGCTTCCTGTTCGTGCTGGCTCGCTCGTTCTCCACCTTCAAGTTCGGGCACCGCGAAGCAACCCAAGCCGTGGTCGTCTCCTTCTACTGGCACTTCGTGGACGCCGTCTGGCTGGTCTTGTTCGCAGTGATCTACCTTCTGAGATAACCCCATGAGCCATCGATCACACCCATCCGCCCACCGCAACCGAGAGGACACCGCGTGAGTGCTATGGCCCGCGGGAGACGACACAAGTTCGCTCCTATCCTGCTGACAGCCTTGGCCCTGCTGCTTTTCGGCACGGTCTATTCGGCCGTGGCTCCCGCCAGCGCACAGTCCGACAACGAGGTCGATGTCGAGCAGGGTGAAGCACTCTTTATCGCCAATTGCGCGACCTGTCACGGTCCCAGCGCCTCGGGCACCGACCTGGCCCCCTCATTGGTCGGCGTCGGTGCGGCATCGGTCCACTTCCAGGTCACGACTGGCCGTATGCCCATGCAGGCAAACGGACCGCAGGCTCCGGCTAAGCCACCACAGTTCACCGACGATGAAGCGATGGACATCGCCGGCTACGTCGCCACGCTTGGTCCCGGCCCGGGCGTTCCCGAGGAGGATGAGGTTGACCCAGAGTTGGGCGACCCTGCCAACGGCATGTTGCTGTTCCGTACCAATTGCGCGATGTGTCACAACGCTGTCGGCGCCGGGGGTGCACTCACCGAGGGCAAATATGCACCCTCGCTCTCCGCTTCCTCACCAACGATCATCTACGAAGCCATGCTCACTGGTCCACAGTCGATGCCAGGTTTCAATAACTCCACGCTGACGCCCGAGGAGAAGCGGGACATCATCGCGTTCCTGATAGAACAACGCGAGCCTGCACCCGGGGGCTTCACACTGGGTTCACTGGGCCCGGTATCCGAAGGGGTATGGGTCTTCGTGGTGGGTATCGGTCTGCTGATCGGGGCAGCCATCTGGATTGGATCGAGGTCCTCGTGAGCACTCAAGAACAGTCCGCCTCCGAGCTGGAGGCACACGAGGCCGCGCCGCCGAGCTTTGCCAACCCTGGCCTGCCGCCACACCGGCACCGTCGTGGCGACGACGATCCTCGGGTCGCCAAGCGTTCCGAGCGCCAGATCGTGGTGATCTTCCTGGTCTCGATCGCCGCCAGCATCGCGGCCGTCGTGGGGTATTTCGCGTTCCCGGTCGATGAGGCGAACGCCGGAAATGTCCGCCTTTCCACCCTGGTGATCGGCGCAGGCCTCGGCCTGGGCATGCTGGGAATCGGAGTAGCGGCCGTGCAGTGGGCCCGAGCACTCATGAACGACACCGAGCAAATCGAGGAACGCCACCCCATGGCCGCTGAACCGGCGGCACGCGAGCAGGCCTTGCAGATCCTGCGTGATGGCGCCAAGGACGCCAACATCGCGCGACGTCCAGTCCTCAAGGGGGCACTAGGGGGCGCCCTAGCGTTGGCGCCGCTGGGTGTGATCGTGCCGCTTATCGGAAATCTGGGTGCCGATTGGAACATCGGCAAGTTCAAGCACACCGCCTGGTCGCCGGTCGAGGATGGCGATCCCGAGCTGTACTACCAAGGCCAGTTCCGCTACCTCGCACGCGACCCCCAGGATTCGCGGATTCACGCAGCCGAGGTCACCAACGACAACCTGGTCCACGTGATCCCGCACGGCCTACCAGAACAAGAGCACTACCTCGAGGAGAAGGCCAAGGCGGTGGTTCTGCTGGTACGGCTAGACCCGGCACTGCTCAAGGAATCCGCCGAACGTGCCGACTGGTCATACGACGGCATTGTTGCCTATTCCAAGATCTGCACCCACGTCGGGTGCCCGGTAGCCCTGTACGAGCGGCAAACCCACCACCTGCTGTGCCCGTGCCACCAATCGACCTTTGACATCACCGATGAGGCGAAAGTCGTCTTCGGCCCGGCCAAGCGGGCACTGCCCCAGTTGCCCATCGCCGTCGATGAGGAGGGCTACCTGTACGCCACCGCTGACTTTGACGAACCTGTTGGCCCGAGCTATTGGCAGCGTGAGCGATGAGTACCAACACCCAAGCACCAGTTTCCAAACCAGTGGCGGCCACGGTGGACTACCTCGACCAGCGAGTCGGGGCCGCCTCCATGATCAGAGGCCTGGCGCGCAAGATTTTCCCAGACCATTGGTCATTCCTGCTCGGTGAGATCGCGCTCTATAGCTTCATCGTGCTGTTGCTGTCCGGCACGTTCCTGACCATGTTCTTCGTGCCATCGATGGCTGAAGTGCACTACCCCGAGGACGCATTGCCAGTGAGCATGCAAGGGGTGGAGATGTCGGAGGCGTTTGCGTCCACGCTGAACATGTCCTTCCACGTCCGTGGTGGCCTGCTCATGCGGCAGATTCATCACTGGTCGGCACTGATGTTCGTCGGCTCGATGGTGGTGCACATGCTGCGGGTGTTCTTCACCGGCGCATTCCGCAAGCCGCGCGAACTCAACTGGGTCGTCGGCTTCAGCATGCTGATCTTGACCCTGCTTGCTGGGCTCACCGGCTACTCCCTGCCCGATGACGTGCTCTCCGGTAACGGCCTGCGCATCACCGACGGCGTCGTCAAGTCGATCCCGGTCATCGGTTCGTACATGAGCTACATGATCTTTGGCGGTGAGTTCCCCGGAACCGACGTCATCCCGCGGATGTACACGATGCATATCTTACTTATCCCGGGATTGATCATGGCGTTGCTGGCAGTGCACCTGTTCCTGCTCGTCTGGCAAAAGCACACCCAGTACCCCGGCCCAGCGCGTACCGACAAGAACGTGGTGGGTTACCCGCTCATGCCGGTCTACATGGCCAAAGCGGGTGGATTCTTCTTCATTGTGTTTGGGGTGCTCGCACTCATGGGTGCCACCATGAGCATCAACCCGGTGTGGAACTACGGCCCGTTCGACCCAGCATTGGTATCGGCCGGTGCCCAACCCGACTGGTACATGCTGTTCCTCGAGGGGTCGCTGCGGTTGATGCCGGGACAGCCCGAGTTCGTGATCTTCGGCTGGACCCTGTCACTGAACGTGCTCGTTCCAGCGGTCGTCGTCCCTGGAATCTTGTTCACCTTCCTAGGTGCCTACCCGTTCATCGAAGGCGCCGTCACCAAGGACATCGGCGAGCACCACGTGCTAGACCGGCCACGCAACGTACCCACCCGTACCGCACTGGGCGCAGCCCTGCTGAGCGTCTTCTTCGTGCTGCTGGTCGCTGGTTCCAACGACCTGGTCGCCACCCACTTTGGCCTGAGTATCAATGCGATCACGTGGGTGTTGCGGGTGCTGTTCTTCGTGCTGCCGGTGGTGGTCTTCGTGGTGACCAAGCGCATCTGCTTGTCTTTGCAGCGCAAGGACCGCGAGGTGGTGCTGCATGGTCATGAGACCGGCAAGGTCCGGCGCACCGCATCGGGTAAGTACTACGAAGTCCATCAGCCGCTAGATGAGTATGAGCGCTGGATCAAGGTTGGGTACCACGCATACCGCCCGTTGGAGTTGGAGCCCCGAGAGGATGAGGCGGGCGTCCGGCGCCCAGGAGGCCTGGGCGATGGCTGGCGCACCCGGTTGTCACGGTTCTTCTACGAGGACCGAGTGGAGCCGGTGACTCCGGCAGAGTTGGCCGCCGCTCACGCCCACGGCGATGAGAGCACCAAAGAACTGGAGCACGAGAGCGCCGCAGCGCTGGAGAACCACGACTCTGCGAGCCTCGATGGCGACTCCGCCACCGACACGAAGTCACATAGCGAACATTAACGGACCCCCGCCCGGCTGACCCTTGCGGCTGGTTAGGGTGGTGTCAGGGATTCGGAACACCGGATCGCCAGCCCATATGCGCAGGAGCCCCCATGACTGAGTACACCTTGCCTGATCTGCCCTACGACTACGCAGCGCTGGAACCACATATCTCCGGCAAGATCATGCAGTTGCACCACGACAAGCACCACCAGGCCTACGTCGATGGCGCCAATGCTGCGCTGGAGAAGCTGGCTGCAGTCCGCGAATCGGGTGACTACGCAGCTATCAACCTGCTGGAGAAGAACCTGGCGTTCCACCTGGGCGGCCACATCAACCACACCATCTTCTGGAACAACCTCTCACCCGAGGGCGGTGGCGAACCAGATGGTGAGCTCGCAGCAGCGATCACCGAGTTCTTCGGAGATTTCAGCAAGTTCCAGGCACAGTTCGGTGCCAACGCCAACGCCATCCAGGGATCGGGTTGGTCAGTTCTGGGCTGGGACAGCATCGGTGAGCGACTCTCGATCTTCCAGTTGTTCGACCAGCAGGCCAACGTACCGGTCTCGATCACCCCACTGCTGATGCTGGACATGTGGGAGCACGCGTTCTACCTCGACTATCTCAACGTCAAGGCCGAGTACGTCAAGGCTTTCTGGAATCTCGCCAACTGGCAGGACGTCGCTGCGCGGTTCGCACGTGCCCGCACTCAGACCAGCGGCCTGATCGCCTAGCAGGACCAGAATTGCGATGGCGCCATCACCGTACTTGCGGGGATGGCGCCATCGCTGTCTTCACAGCTTGTGGGAATGCTTGGCTTAGTCAGTGAGCGTGCGGTCCCCGGTTGTACTCCAGCACGTGACCCACGAGGCCGATGACCCCGATGGCGGCACCGATCCCGCTGAGCCACCAGGCGTGCAGCGCCGGGCCAAGGAACACCAGGGACACCGCTAGCCCGAGCACCAGCGGCCACCAGCTCCAGGGCGAGAATTCGCCGTACTCCCCGGCACCCTCGTCGACCTCAGCGTTGGGTTCGTCTTCTGGTCGCAGGGGTATTTCACGGGCGAGCTTGATCAGGTAACCACCGGCAAGACCGAACATCCCGACGAGCAGGTACAGCGTGACCGCACCAATCGGCTCGATCTGACCGTAGTAGGAGTAGGTCCACAGCGAGTAGATCGTGCCCATCACCCCGAAGAACACAGCCAATACGACCATGATGACGGATTCGGGTTTGAGTGGTGTGATCTTCTTGGGGCGACGGCCTGCCATCGGATTTAACCCTTCCTCGAGTCACGGGCCGCGAGCGGCGGATGTTCGTGTGCATCCAGGGCGGCGACCTCCGGATGATGAAGGTCGAAGGCTGGCCGCTCGGACCGGATCCGTGGCAATGAGTCGAAGTTGTGCCGGGGCGGCGGGCAGGAGGTTGCCCACTCCAGACCATTCCCGTAACCCCACGGGTCATCAACGGTGACTGTCGGCGCGCTGCGCCAGGTCTTGTAGACGTTCCAGAGGAACGGCAGAGTCGAGGCCGCCAGGACGAATGCTGCGATGGTGGAGATCTGGTTAAACAGGACGAAGTCAGGTTCTGGCAGATAGACCGGGATTCGTCGCTGCATGCCCAGGACCCCAAGCCAGTGCTGGATCAAGAAGGTGCCGTGGAACCCGAAGAACAGGAGCCAGAAGTGGATCTTGCCAAGCCGCTCATTAAGCATCCTGCCGGTGAACTTGGGCCACCAGTAGTAGAACCCGGAGAACATCGCGAACACCACGGTTCCAAACACCACGTAGTGGAAGTGGGCGACGACGAAGTAGCTGTCCTGAACATGGAAGTCCATGGCTGGGCTAGCCAGGATGACTCCGGTCAGGCCACCGAACAGGAACGTGACCAGGAATCCGGTGGCCCAGAGCATCGGAGTTTCGAAGGTGATCTTCCCCCGCCACATCGTGCCCACCCAGTTGAAGAACTTCACCCCGGTGGGAACTGCGATCAACATGGTCATCACCGAGAAGAATGGCAAGAGCACGGCCCCGGTGGTGTACATGTGGTGCGCCCACACCGTAACCGAGAGTCCGGCAATGGAAATGGTGGCGTAGACCAGGGTCTTGTACCCGAACAAGGGCTTGCGGGAGAAGACCGGGATCACTTCGCTGATGATGCCGAAGAACGGCAGAGCGATCACATAGACCTCGGGATGCCCGAAGAACCAGAACAGATGCTGCCAGAGCATCGCTCCGCCATTTTCGGGAGCAAGCAACTGCGAGCCAAGTATGCGATCCGAGCCAAGGGCGAAGAGCGCTGCAGCCAGCACCGGGAACACGATCAGTGACAGCAAGGAGGTGATCAGCACATTCCAGGTGAAGATCGGCATCCGGAACATCGTCATGCCCGGGGCGCGCATGCAGATGATGGTGGTGATGAAGTTGACCGACCCGAAAATTGTTCCGAATCCGGTCATCGCTAGGCCCATCACCCAGAGGTTGCCGCCCAGACCGGGTGAGTAGGTTCCGTTGGCCAACGGCATGTAGGCCGTCCAGCCGAAGCCTGCGGCCCCCTGCGGGGTGAGGAAGCCCGCACAGGCGATGAGGCCACCGAACAGGAATAGCCAGTAGGCGAACATGTTCAACCGCGGGAATGCGACGTCGGGCGCACCGATTTGCAGCGGCACGATGACGTTGCCGAAGCCGACGAAGAGCGGTGTCGCGAACAACAACAACATGATCGTGCCATGCATGGTGAAAAACTGGTTGTACTGCTCGGCCGTACTGACGATCTGGATCGCTGGATCGAATAGTTCGGCTCGGATGAGCAGTGCTAATAGACCACCGATGCAGAAGAAGACGAACGAGGTGATCAGGTACATGTACCCGATGGTCTTGTGGTCGGTGGAGGTGATCCACTTGACGACGGTGCGTCCCAGAGTTACCCGCTCGGGTCGCAGACCCGGTACCTCGTCCTCGATGACCTTGGGTTCCTCAGCGCTCTTGATGGTCATCACTGGTCTCCTCGCTGAAGTCGGGGGGCACTGGGGCTACGTCACGGTCAAGGTCCTCGCCGAGGACTCCGGTCTGACCGGCCTCGCGTAGCTCTTCCATGCGTTGATCGAACTCGGCCTGATTGACAACTTCGACGTTGAACAACATGTAGCCGTGGTACTCACCGCACAGTTCCGCGCAGCGACCGTAGTAGGTGCCCTCAATTTGGGGTGTCACCTGGAACGTGTTGGTGCGCCCGGGTATGAGGTCAAGCTTGTAGAGGAATGCGGGGATCCAGAACGAATGCACCACGTCACGAGAGTTGAGGGTGAACTCGACCGTTTGATTCACCGGTAGGTATAGCGTTGGAATCTGTTCCTGTGAGGCGTATTCATCCAGGCCTTGCGGCCCAGCGGAGATGTCGTTCAGATCAGCTGGGTATCCGGTGTCCCACACGCCCTCGTCGAGGTAATTGAAGTCCCACGTCCACTGCTTGCCATACACCTGGATGTGAACGTCGGCCTCGTCCTCCAGGGAGGTGATGTCGTCCTGAGTCTTCACGGTGAAGAAGAAGATCACACCGATCATCAGGATCGGCACGAAGGTGTACAGCAATTCCAGTGGCAGGTGATACCGCAGCTGCACCGGCAACTGGTTGTCATCCTTGCGCTTGCGATACACGATGATGCACCAGATGATCAGGCCCCAGACGATCCCACCCACGATCAGGGCAGCGATCCAGGAACCTGTCCACAGTGAGACGATTCCATCGGTCTTGTCCGTCATCCCCGGTTCCGCAGGTAACCAGCCACGCTGGACGATCGGGGAACACGAAGCAAGGAGCGCCGCGACTGCAACCGCTGCCACGGCAACGGGCCATCGTCGGGTGGAATGGCGCGGAGGTGATGACACTATGCGTTTTACCTTCCGAACACGTTCTCCGAGGACGGAGGAACCGAAGCGACGACGGATCTGCCGCCGCGTCACCAACCCTAGCGCGACGGCGTGCCTTGCGGTGCCGTCTGAGCCCGTGTGGTGCCAGTTAGATCAAGATGTGCCCAGCACATCAAGAACTACCACGGCGGCGGGCCCGACCTCATCACCGGGAATCAGCACCAGCACTCGGGAGCCGACGGTGGTTCGGCCAGCCAACGCATCCAGCACGCTGCCCGAGCCAATCTGCGTCACGATCGGACCTTGAGCCACGGTCTCACCTGCCCAGGTGGACTCCGAGGCAGTGTCATCCCAGTAGTCGAGCGCGTAGGCCATCACCAGGTTCTGGCCCACTTCGACCGACGCGCCGCTACCGCTGGTCAGCGGCGTTACCACGACCTCGGTTGGCTCGGCTGCACCGGTGCCCACCGCGATCGTGGCGGGTTCTCCAGGCGCACCGGAGATATCGATACCGGCGGGTGCACTCTCGGCCACAGCCGCGTCTTCCTCGCCAGCATCGTCGTCGTTATAGGTCTCCATGATGTCGACCACGAACACGATGGTGTCGGTACCGGCGATACCTGCTTGCGGATTGCCCGCTTCCCCGTAGCCCAACTCGGGCGGGATCGAGATCAGCAAGCGTGAGCCAACCACGTTGCCGGGAATCCCCTCACTCCAGCCAGGCACGACACCGTTCAATGAGAACGTTGCGGGCGCGCCCCGTTCAAAGGATGAGTCAAACGGGGTATCCGAACCCCAGACATAGCCGGTGTACTGCGCCAACACCGCAGCGCCAGTGGAGACCTCGCGACCGTCTCCGGCCTGCAGCACCTCGACCTGCAGCCCCTCGGGTGCACAGCCTTGCGGCCACTGCATGGCGGGGTCAGTACCAAATGGTTCTGCGACCGTTGGCAACTCGTCACCAGCGGGCGTGCATGGCTCGGCTGCCGTGGTGGGCGCAGGGTTGGGTCCCTGCGTGGCTTCGGTGGTGCTGCTCGATTCCGCCGGGGACGCAGCGTCGTCAGGACTATCGCTACATGCTGCCAGCGCGCACAACAACGAGAGGGCGGCGGGTAAAGCAAGAGCCCGCCGCGCCAGGGCCCGGCTCAGTGGAACGAGTCGCCGCAGGCGCAGGAGCCCGCAGCGTTGGGGTTGTCGATCGTAAAGCCCTGCTGCGAGATCGTGTCGGCGTAGTCGATGGTCGCTCCCGCGAGATAGGGCACGCTCATCTTGTCGACGACCAGCTCTACCCCCGCGAACTCGCGCACCGCATCACCGTCAAGCTGGCGGTCATCGAAGACCAGCTGGTAGATCAGGCCGGAGCAGCCACCTGGCTGCACGCCAAGGCGCAGCCGCAGGTCGTCCCGACCCTCCTGCTCCAACAGCGCCTTGACTTTAGCCGTGGCGACATCGGTCAAAGCGACCTCGTGGCTGGGGCTCTCGAGTTCGGTCTGGGTCATTGCTCCTCCTGGGTTGCGCCATGGCGGTTGCCTCACCTACGCAACAACAAAGTCTGAGAGTGTGTTCCCATAGCCTACGTCAGCGCGACCAGGTCCGTGCCACTCGGCTCGCCCGAGCGGCCAGCGCCTGCCCCAGATCCGGCACCACGTCTGCACTCCGGGCAGGAACGGGATCCAGGAGTGCGTACGTGCCAGCGATGGCGGTGCCGGATAGTTCCCGCCGCGTGACCAGAACCGTGGCACCGACGGCCACCACCGGAACCATGGAGGTCATCGCTACCTTCGCAACGACACCGGGCACACCTTCGGAGATCGCTTCGCCATCCAGCAGGTCGGTCACGGTCAAGATCACGTCGCTGTTGGCAACCGCCGAAGCCAGATCGCTGTAGCTGGCTACCACCTCAGCCGCGGGCATCAGCCGGGCGCCCAGTGCAGCGAGTGCAAACGCGACACCCCCGCCTGCTCCGCCATAGCGTCGGCGGGAGGCGCGACGCTGATCTGCCTGCGCCTGCAGTAACGACGGTGGTGCCACCACGGCGGCGTCGACGTCGGAGATCGTGCTCGCCAGTTCTTGTTCTATCCGTTGGGCGCCAGCATGGTCGATACCCGGACGTCGCGCCAGCGCCGCCCCAGCCCCATTGAGACCGACCAGAGGTAGGTCGGTCCCGGCCGCGACGAGCACGTCAGCTCCCTGCAAGGCGCCACGCGCGCGGGCGATAACCTCCGGCATCGGTGTCAGGGGCTCTGCTTTGGCCAACCTCCTGAGCAGACCCTGCCCGCCGTCATGGCTGCCGACCTCCGGCACACCGATCACCAGCTCACGCGCACCACTAGCGATCGCCGCCGTGATCAGGTCGGCCAGCCCCGCACTTGAACCGGAGGTCGCCAACGCCAACGCCGTCTGCGCGGTGACCGAGCCAAGGAGCATCCCTGCTTCGATGAAGGCAACCTTGCCCGAACGCAGCCACGATGTCGCAACCGCCTCCCCCATCGCACCGGTGGCCACCACAGCTTCCCGCTCACCACCGATGTTTGCAGCGATCGCGTCGATCATTCCCGGCCCTGCACCCCCCAAGGGATGCACCAGAATCTGGTCCTGGGGTCGGGCGTGCCGCCACCCTTGAGCTAGATGCTGTGCGACGGTAGCGGCACCCAGTCGACCTTCACCGTTGGTGGCGTCGCCTGAGAGTGAATCCGGGGCTAGCAAGATACGCACCCTGCGAGTGTGCCACCCCGCGCGCAGCGCTAGGCTGACCTGGTGCTGGGACGTAGAAAGTCAGAGGCCGAGGAACAGGCGTTGGCAAAGGTGCCCCAAACGCCGCCGGTGAAGCCGGAACAGGCCGGCAAGGGGCGACCGACGCCGAAGCGAAGAGACTCCGAGGCTGCCAATCGTCGCCCGCTGATGTCGGGTAACCGCAAGGCTGACCGTGCTCGGGCTCGCGCTGCCGCCGATGAACAGCGAGCGCTCATGAACCGAGCGATGGAGACCGGCGAAGAGCGCCACCTACCCATGCAGCACCGCGGTCCGGGCAAGCGCTGGGCACGCGCCTACGTCGACTCACGCTGGACCATTGGTGAATTTTTCCTACCGTTGGCCTTGCTGGTTGTCCTGGTGATGTTCATGGGCGATGCGATAGGTATGCCACCGGAGGCTGTGGTCTTCGCGATTCTGGCGCTCTATGGGGTGCTGTTGGTGGTCATCCTGGAAGCAGCGTTGCTGGCCCGAACCGTGCGCAAGCGAGTCCGGGCCAAGTATGGCCAGGATGCCGTGCGTGGCGTCGGCTTCTATACGGCAATGCGGGCTATGCAACTGCGACGCATGCGGTTGCCCAAGCCACAGGTCGAACGCGGCCAGAAACCGAGTTAGGAACACTGATGCGCTATCGCCACCTGGGCCGCTCAGGCTTAAAGATCACTGAGATCACCTATGGCAATTGGCTCACCCATGGTTCTCAGGTCGAGGCGGATGTGGCGACGGCCTGTGTCCACGCCGCTCTCGATGCTGGTATCACCAGCTTTGATACCGCAGACGTCTACGCCAACACCAAGGCTGAACAGGTTCTTGGGACCGCGCTGGCGGGCCAGCGCCGCGACTCCTTGGAGATCTTCACCAAGGTGTATTTTCCCACCGGACCCAAGGGCGCCAATGACACGGGTCTGTCTCGAAAACACATCATGGCCTCCATTGACGGCTCTTTGCGTCGCCTGGGTACCGACTATGTGGATCTCTATCAGGCCCACCGATTCGACTACGCCACGCCGTTGGAAGAAACCATGCAGGCATTCGCGGATGTCGTACGGGCGGGAAAGGCGCACTACATCGGCGTCAGCGAATGGACCGCCACGCAGCTACGGGCCGGGTCGGCTTTGGCCTCTGATCTAGGTATTCAGCTTATTTCTTCGCAGCCGCAATATTCCATGCTGTGGCGGGTCATCGAGGAGGAGGTCATCCCCACATCGCAGCAACTGGGCATCTCCCAGATCGTGTGGTCTCCCATTGCACAGGGCGTGCTGACCGGTAAATACCGACCGGGAGAGGCGGTCCCGGCGGGTTCGCGCGCTACCGATGAAGCCGGTGGCGCCAACATGATCGCGAAATGGCTGCGTCAACAGGTGCTGGAGCGGGTCCAGCACCTGCGGCCGATCGCCGACGACCTAGGCGTGTCAATGGCCCAGCTCGCCATCGCCTGGGTGCTGGGCAACGACAACGTCGCCTCAGCGATCATCGGTGCCTCTCGGCCACAACAGGTGGCGGAGAACGTCAAGGCGTCGGGCTTGACCCTGGACGCCGACGTGCGCACGCGCATCGATGCCGCGCTTGCTGACGTAGTGGAACGAAATCCGCGACACACGGACACCACCTCGCCCAAGCAGCGGCTGGTCTAGCAGCCGAGCGGATCTGGGCTAGGAGCAGCCGATTGGCCCACCGCCCAGTCCACCCTCGGCTGCGCTCATCATGCCCTTCTCGCCGGGCATGGTGAGCGCAGCACCGGGGTAGTGAGGATTGGTGGCTGGCGATCATTGGTTACCCTTTGATCCCCAGCCACCGAATCCCGTCACTTGCGTTGAAGAAGGTCGGGGCTTCCACACGCGTTATCACTTCCCCCCCTGAGTGAACGCTTGTAACACTACTGCCCGCACCCGCCATGAGCCAGACAGAAAGGCCCTTTTCGCATGGGCAGAACTACCCATCGGGGTACCCATTGCATTCTGGATGCCAATCCGTCGTGCAAATTCCGGGCTTTAACTCAGGTCACGGTTAACCCTGAGTTGGCTCACTGAGTGCGCACCGGTGGGGCGCTTGATGGTTCGATCACGGTGTTGTGGTCCTCGAGTAGGGGGTCGGTGGGGCCACCTGCTCTCGCCGAGTACGAAGGGTGACGCCAAAACCGTGGCTCGTGGGTTTCGGCTTTGACGTAAACCTTCGAACTCGGGGTTGGGGGGCTTTAACTCAGGTCGCGGTTAAGGCGCCCGGGCCAGCGCGGACCCTGGTAAATGAACCCGGTGTAGCCCTGGATCAACGTGGCCCCGGCCGCCAACATCGCCCGTGCGTGGTCGGCCTCGCTGATCCCGCCGACACCGATGACGACCTTGTCTGGTCCTACCCGCTGCCGTACCCGGCGAACGACCTGGATAGCCCGTGCTCGTAGCGGCTCGCCGCTGAGACCGCCCGCGCCATGGTCGTGGTTGATAGTGGTGTTGGTTGCCACGACGCCGTGCAGATCAAGCTCCAGCACCAGATCGGATACGGCGTCGATATCAGCATCGGCCAGATCGGGGGCGATCTTGACCAGGACCGCAATATCCGCGCCAGCGGCATAGGCGGCTTGGTCTCGCACCGATCGGAGGATCGGGCGCAGGATGTCGACCGCTTGTAGCTCTCGCAAACCCGGCGTGTTGGGTGAGGACACGTTGACCACCAGGTAGTCCACGTACGGAGCCAGCGCCCGGGCACTGGTGACGTAATCCCGTTCCGCCTGTTCTGGTGGCGTGACTTTCGACTTGCCGATATTGGCACCGAGCACCAGCGCCCGCCCAGCAGCCGAACGCCGCAGCCTGGCTAGCTCGATGGCTGCGCTGGCAGCACCCCGATTGTTGAATCCCATGCGATTGACCAGCGCCCGCTGCTGCGGCAACCGAAACAACCTGGGAGCCGGATTGCCGGGCTGGCCGTGCGCTGTAATCGTTCCGACCTCGACGAATGCAAAACCCAGCGCACCCAGGCCCAAGGCCATGGTCGCGTCCTTGTCGAAGCCGGCTGCTAACCCCACAGGTCCGGCAATTTGACGGCCGAAGACTCTGATTGTTCGCTCCGGAGCCCGGCCCCACGTCCTCGCTAGCGACATCCGCAACGGCGGAATCCGACCCGCGATAGCAATTGCGCGGGCAGCCCACCGGTGCGTTATTTCCGGATCGATCCGGCGCAGCACGGTGCGAAAAAGTAGCTCGTACATCATGGCCTCCCGCCGCAACCGCAGTTACCCGCTGGCCTGCGACAGTCGCCGTGGACTCGACCACCACAGCCACCCGATACCCAGCAGTGGCAGGACCAGCGGCACATAGCCGTAACCACGGCCAAACCCCGACCACACCGTCTCTCGCGGGAACAGTTCTGGATAGGTCATCGACAGCAAACCCACCACCACCACTCCGGCGAATTCGATGAGCACGGTCACCCATCCCACCATTCGCAGCCTGCGGCCATTGTGTGCCAGCGCCACGGTCGCGACCAGGTAGACCACGGCGGAGAACGCTGAGAGCCAATAGGCCAGCGGTGCCTGTGAGGCATCCCGGATCAACTGCACGGTGGCCCGAGAGGTTGCCGCCACCGCGAACACGGCGTACGCCACGATGAGGACGCGTCCAGCACCGAAAGCTGGGCGCCGCGTGTCTTCGGCAGAGCGCAGGTTGGTGGTCATCAGCTCACCACCGGTGGCCACAGGGCGAAGATTCGTACCTGCATCACGATGAGCGCGAAGGACGCCACAGCCAGCACCACCGAACTCCAGCGGGTGCGTTCAGCAAGCGCCCATGCCGCCGCGAACGGCAATACCAGCAGCGCCGTGATCATGTAGCCCCAAAACACCAGGGGGTCCGGCGCGCCTGCTCCGGCGACGATCGCAATCACGATCTCGGCCAGCATCAAGGCTTCGACGACGCCACCAGCGATGAGCTGTTTCAAGATGACCGGCCGGTCTCGCGCTGCCCACAGGAGCGCCCAGAGGGCCAACAGCAATGCCGCGCCGCTGACATAGAGAGGAACAACTGACACGACCACTCAGCCTACTGGACTCGGCGTAGGCTTGATCGGGTGACCACCGTTGAACTCACCAGTGCGCCGCTGACCAAACTTCGCTCGGACGCGATCGTCCTTGCCACGACTCCTCTCGATGGCGGCGGTGTCGCCGTTATCGGACTCAATTCGGTCCCGAAGGCCTTGCGCAGCCCTATTAGCAACGCGGCTCAGGCTTTGCGACTAACCGGCGACCTTGATGAGGTTGTCAAGGTCCCAGCTCCAGCGGGCCTGCAGGCGCCGGTGTTGGTTTTCACCGGCACCGGCCACCGTGACGCCGGGCTCCCGGACGAGGAAACCTGGCGCCGGAGCGCTGGTTCGGCGACCCGCCAGTTGGCGGGATTCGCACGGGTGGCGCTGGCATTCGGACCGGTACCCACCTCCACGCTCGCGGCAATTGCTGAAGGCGCATTGCTGGGCGCTTACACCTTTTCCGGCTATCGCAGCGACACCACGCCGGTGGACCTGGTCCAAGTGGTTGCCGACACCAGCAAGAGTGCGCGCGCGGCCATCGATCAGGCAGCGATCGTGGCAGAGGCGGTCCATGGGGTGCGCGATCTGGTCAATACGGCCCCCAACGACCTCTACCCGGCCACGTTCGTCGACCGAGCCAAGGCGCTAGCAAAGCCCACCAAGGTCAGCGTGACCGTGCTGGAGGAGTCAGCGCTTCGCGCGGGCGGCTACGGCGGCCTGCTGGGTGTGGGCCAGGGATCGGTGCGCGGACCACGACTGGTGCGGTTGGAGTACCGGCCACGGCGAGCCCGGGCTCACTATGCGTTGGTGGGCAAGGGCATCACCTTTGACTCGGGCGGTCTGTCGATCAAACCCGCCAAGTCGATGGAGACCATGAAGTGCGACATGGCTGGAGCAGCCGCGGTTCTGCACACGGTGGTGGCTGCTGCCCGGCTAGGGCTGGGAGTACGGGTCACCGGATGGTTGGCCCTGGCTGAGAACATGCCCTCTGGGACTGCCCAACGACCTTCGGACGTGCTGACGATCCGCGGCGGTCGCACCGTCGAGGTACTCAATACCGACGCTGAGGGCCGACTGGTGCTGGCTGATGCGCTGGTTGCCGCTGGTGAGGAAAACCCGGACGTCATCGTCGATATCGCCACCTTGACCGGAGCGCAGATGATTGCCCTGGGCAATCAGGTCAGCGCCGCCATGGGAACCGAAGCGGTGCGCGAGGCGGTGGTGAGCGCTGCGCAGGCAGCCGGAGAGCAGTTCTGGCCGATGCCGTTGCCGGATGAGCTCCGCGCCTCAATGAAGACACCGGTTGCCGACATTGCCAATATGGGTGAACGGTACGGCGGCATGCTGGTCGCAGGCCTGTTCTTGCAAGAATTCACCGACGGACGCCCCTGGGCACACCTGGATATCGCGGGGCCCGCCTACAACGACACTGCCGCCCGCCACTACGTTCCCAAGGGCGGAACCGGCGTCGGTGTGCGCACCCTGTTGCAGCTGCTTCACCAGGCAGGCGAACAGGGGTGACACCGCTCACATCCCTCATGAAGACTGGGCATAGCGGTCGAGCAAGCCTCGGGTCGGTGCCAAGATGGACCCTGAGCGACTAGAAGGAGCGATGGTGACCGAGCAGGACCACGACGTCGTTGTCGTGGGCGCTGGTAGCGGCGGATATGCGACCGCGCTGCGCGCCGCCGAACTCGGGCTCTCAGTCGCCCTCATCGAAGCCGACAAGGTGGGTGGCACCTGCCTGCATCGCGGGTGCATCCCCACCAAGGCTCTACTGCATGCGGCCGAGGTGGCCGATGCGGTCCGTGACAGTGACCGCTTCGGGATCTCGGCCAGCCTCACCGGCGTCGATACCGCCAAACTCAACGCCTACCAGGGCGCCACGGTCAAACGTCTCTACAGTGGCTTGCAGGGCCTGATCAGCGGTCGCAATATCACTCTCATCTCCGGCTGGGGGCGGCTGGTGGGGCCGCAAACTGTTCAGGTCGGCGACCAGCTCGTGCGCGGTCGGCATCTGGTTCTGGCTACTGGTTCTACCGCGCGTTCCCTGCCTGGGATCAGCATCGGTGGACGCATCCTCAGCTCCGATCAGGCGCTAGCGATGGATTGGATTCCCGCGAGCGCTGCGATCATCGGCGGCGGGGTAATCGGCGTGGAGTTCGCCAGCATTTGGCGCAGCTTTGGCTCCAACGTCAGCGTGATTGAAGCAGCCCAACACCTGGTGCCACAGGAGGATCTGGCTGTCAGTAAGGCTCTCCAGCGGGCCTTTCGCAAGCGGGATATCGACGTCCACCTGGGCCGAACTCTGACCGAGCTCACGCAGGATGAGGGTGGGGTGCACCTGCGCATGGACAACGGCGCCGTCATGGACGCCGAGGTGGCACTCATCGCCGTCGGCCGCGGCCCGGCCACCTCCGATCTAGGACTGACCGAACAGGGTTTGACCTTGGATCGAGGTTTCGTGGTCGTCGATGAGCGTCAACACACCGGCGTGGGCAATATCTGGGCCGTCGGCGACATCACTGCAGGGTTGGCGTTGGCTCACCGCGGGTTCGCACATGGAATCGCGGTCGCCGAGCGGATCGCAGGCATGAATCCGGAGCCAGTCGTCGATACCGCCATCCCACGGGTGACCTACTGCGATCCGGAGATCGCCTCGGTTGGGCTGACCGAGACTGCGGCCCGCGAGCTGCACGGGGAGGTCGAGACCCTCGAGTACAACCTCGGCGGCAACGGCAAGAGCCAAATCCTGGGCACGAACGGCTTCGTCAAGCTGGTGCGCGTCGCAAACGGCCCTATCGTGGGCGTGCACATGCTCGGTGCCCGGATGGGCGAACAGATCGGAGAGGGTCAGTTGATAGTCAACTGGGAAGCCCACCCCTGCGACCTCGCCTCCCTGATCCATGCCCACCCCACGCAGAACGAAGCGCTTGGCGAGGCCGCATTGGCTCTCGCTGGCAAGCCCTTGCATGCCCACGCCTGATCGGCAACCAAAGGAGACACCCATGTCACAGTCAGTGCAGATGCCCGCTCTTGGTGAGAGCGTCACCGAGGGAACCGTGACCCGGTGGCTCAAGGCCGTGGGTGAGGAAGTCGCCGTCGATGAGCCGCTGCTGGAGGTCTCCACCGACAAGGTCGACACCGAAATCCCCTCCCCTGTCGCTGGGGTCTTGCAGCAGATCCTGGTGCAAGAGGACGAGACCGTCGAGGTGGGCACCGACCTAGCAATCGTCGGTGAGGCAGGTGAGCAGCCAGCCGCACCTGTTGGCGATACCCCCTCCGAGCCGGAGCCGATCACGAGCGAGGTTCCGGTGCCGGCTACCCCTGCTGCCACACCTGCACCTGCTGCCACACCGGCGGCACCAGCTCCGGCGGCCGGCGACCGCACTGCCATCACCCTGCCCGCATTGGGGGAGAGCGTCACCGAGGGAACCGTGACCCGGTGGCTGAAGGCCGTGGGTGAGGAAGTCGCCGTCGATGAGCCGCTGCTGGAGGTCTCCACGGACAAGGTCGATACCGAGGTCCCCTCCCCCACTGCCGGCGTGCTCCAGCAGATCCTGGTGCAAGAAGATGAGACCGTCGACGTCGGTACCGAGCTCGCCTACATTGGCTCGGCTACGGCGCAGGTAGCCCCCACCGAACCATCAGCACCACCGGCTGCGGAGCCGGCGCCACAGGCAGCGGTCGCGACGCCCACGCAGGCTGCTCCCGTGGTCGCGCCACCTGCACCCGCACCGCCAGCACCGCCAGCCCCAGCCCCGGCGGCACCAGCCGCACCAGCGGCTCCGGCTACTGACCCGGCCGTTGCCATGGAATCCTCCAGTAGCTACATCACCCCACTGGTGCGCAAACTGGCCTCCGACCTCGGTGTGAACCTGGAGTCAGTGTCGGGTTCGGGTGTGGGTGGACGGATCCGCAAGCAGGACATCCTCGAGGCGGCCGAGGCGGCCCAATCGAGCGCCGTCGCACCGCCGGTTCCTGCAGCCGCCCCAGCGCCGACCCTGCCGGTCTCACCCTTGCGGGGAACCCGCGAGAAGATGTCCCGGTTGCGCAAGATCATCGCTGAGCGGATGGTCGAGTCACTGCAGACCGCAGCGCAACTGACCACTGTGCTAGAGGTCGATGTCACCAAGGTGGCGCGCCTACGGGCACGGGCGAAAGAGGACTTCGCGGCCCGCGAGGGAGCAAAGCTGACGTTCCTGCCGTTCTTCACCTTGGCCGCAGCTGAGGCATTGAAGGCATACCCGAAGATCAACGCCAGCATCGACGGCGACGAAATCGTCTACCACGGCAGCGAGAACATCGGAATTGCCGTCGATACCGAACGCGGCCTGGTGGTCCCGGTCATCCAAGACGCTGGAGACCTCAACCTCGGCGGGATCGCCCGGAAGATCTCCGACCTGGCCGCTCGCACCCGCTCCAACAAAATCGGGCCAGATGAACTGGGTGGCGGTACCTTCACCATCACCAACACTGGCAGTGGCGGGGCTTTGTTCGATACCCCGATCTTTGTGCCGCCGCAGGTAGCGATCATGGGTGTGGGCACGATCGTCAAGCGCCCGGTGGTGGTCGCCGACGCCGACGGGGCCGAGGTGATCGCCGTCCGCTCGATGGTCTACATCTCACTCTCCTACGATCACCGGCTGGTCGACGGCGCTGATGCAGCGCGGTTCCTCACAGCGGTGAAGAACCGCCTAGAGTCCGGCGAATTCGAGGGATCGCTGGGATTGTCTAGCTGACCGCTCCGCACCCGCTGGTGCGTTCGACCCGCCAGGTACCCTGCACTGCCAGCAGGGTCATTTGAACACACCGTGCGGGCAGAGCGGGGACGGTGGTGACCACACCTTGGTGGATTTGTCGGTAGGAACTTTGGATCAGGAGTACCTGAAGCTGCGCCTGCTGGTCATCGCCGGACAGCACCATTGGTTCGGATATCTGCGTGAGCAGTCCTTCGATCTCAACACCGGCCGAGAGCGCCGCCACTAGTTGCTGATCCGCCTGCGCCGCTGGTGAACCAGGGACGCTCAGCGCTGCCAATGCCGCTGGATCACCCTCGGCGAGCGCGGTGTCCCGGTCGGCTACGAGGCGCTGCAACTGCTCCAGGAGTGGGTCGACCGGCGGCGCCGAAGACACCTCCGGTGGCGACGCCGCCGCATGCCGCGCCAGGCTGGGCCCCTCATCCGCGCCCATCCCGAGCAGCACCAGGCTCACCAGGGTCATTGCCCCGATCATGGCGACCGTGAGCGTGCGTGGCCGCCGACGCTTGCGATGCCTGGCGCGCCGGTTTGGTCGCAATAGGGTCCGTTCCCGGTGTGCTTGTTCTCGCAGCAGTGCACCAGCCATCACCGACGGTGGCGGAATCCGCACTCCGACCACCTCGTGATGTGCGAGTGCGTCAGCCAGGTCGGCTGCACTGGGCCGCAGATCAGCCGAGTCGGAGCCAGCGCCCGCCAGCGCCGGCAGCACTAGATCACGATCGCTGAGTTGGGTGGCCCAGGTGCATAGCGCGGCCAGGGACCACACGTCCGATGCGGTGCTTGGTGGAGCTCCGGCGAGTACTTCCGGGGCCGCGAACCCTCGGGTTCCACCTTCTGAACCAAGCTCGGCGAGCAAGTCCACCAGCACTGGTCGAGCCTGCTGCTCGGTCGTGTGTAGCACCACGTTGGCGGGCGCCAGGTCACCATGGATCAGTCCACGCTCATGCATGTAGGCCAAGGACGTGGCCAGGTCGCGAGCGATGCTCAGCACCTCGGGCGCAGTCAACCGACCTCGCGCCATCACCACGGCAGCCATCGTCGGGCCATCGATGAGTTCGCTGATGTATAGCCGCCGGTCGGCACCGGGAAACTCGATGATGGGTGCCAAGCCCGGATGCCGCACCGCCGTCAGCGCGTGTAGCCGCCGCTCTCGCACCTGGGCCCGTTCCTGCCCAACATCGGGCAGGAGTTGCGCGGCAACCAAGGTTCCGGCGGGGGTGGTCGCCGACCACGTGGTTCCTAGCCCACCGGTGCCCAGCGGCTCTAGCAGCTGTAATCCGCCCAGCTCGATGCCTTCAAATGTGCAGACCATCCCACTACCCAACCGCTCCTGCGACCAAGCTGCAGAAGTTATCCACACCCCGGTGATGCCGACCTCGGAATCTGGGCTATTGGCGCGGCAAACCAGTGGATCGGGCGAGACTGCGCAGCAGTAGCACCCCCAACGCCATGCCTGCCAGACCCGGTATGGCTAGTACCCACCAATTCACCCGCGGGTTGGTGGGCGCCTGCGGCTGCTCCATCGGTACTGCACGCGCCCACGCTACGAACGCATCACCGATCGGCATGAGCCCAGCAGCAAAGAGTCGCTGACCGCCGATCTGGAATGGAGCACCCAGCAATTCTGCTTCCCGGTCCAGGTCCGCCGCCAACGCCTCATCCCCATTGGCGCGGGCCGCCGCTAAGGTCACGGCGCTGGCGCTCAGGCTCACCCCAGCGATGAGCGGCCCGGAATCCTCATCTCCGCCGCCTTCTGCACCGACCGGGTACTCCCGTACCCCCACCAGCGGCCCCACGTCCACGATGAATGCCTCACCGAAGGCACGCCAGCTGGCACGATCGGTGTCGCCGTCCAGGGCAAGGCTAAGCGGTGCCCAGAAGGCCTGAATGAGGGATTGCGATGATCCACGTGGGCCTTCCTGGGTAGCTCCCGACTCGTCCACGCGGTGGGGCAGCAACTGCAGCTGCGGGTCGAGCAGGGTGGTGATGCGCGAACGCCAGGTGCGCATCTGAGAAATCAGCTCCGGCTCCTGCAAGAGCTCTCCGGCCTGGGCGACCGCAGCCGCAGCCACCACCGCATCACATGGCCAGTAACCACCCGGGTAGGACTCCGGAACAGCGGTGGGACTCTCGATCAACGCACGAGCAACCTGCGGGGCTGACTGCCGCACCACCGCTAAATCTGGCGCCGTCCCGGTCGCCTTGGCGATCTCTACTGCCAAGGCCAATGACCAACCGGCATGGAATATCCCGTGCTCGATACTCATGCCCTCGCCGAACCGTCCGGCAATCTCAGGTTCCTGCATGGCGGCCAGCTGTTCCCGGGCCAACGCCGGGTTGCTGGTGGTCGCTGCCAAGCCGGTGAGGGCATGCATAAAGAACTGACCCTCAGGAAAGTAGCGCTGCATATCGGTAGCGCTACCGTCGATGATCGCCCGATCGAGGAACGCGACCTGAGCCGCGAGCTCCCGATCTGCCATGGGTGGCGAGAGCACCACCCATGCGAGGCGGGCCAACCCCCCGGCGCAGATCACGATCAGCACCCACGCCAGCACCATCCGCATGCGACGCCACACGGGGTGAGGAATCGACGAGGTCACAGCAGTCATACTCTCGATGCTAAAGACCCGATGTCGCTGTTATCGGACGAAGATGTGGAGAAGGTGCGCAGGCATCGTGACATGGGCACCGGTACGCTGGGCGATCATGGCACGCGATAAGACCACATCGGCTGGTGACGTCCAACCGTCGAAGCCCAAGAAGGTGAAGAAACAGCGGTGGTACCACCAGGTATGGGAGGTATTCACCGTCGTCAGGGCGGCACAACCCTCCATCACCTGGATCCTGCTAGGAATCCTGGTCGGGGTATCGGCGCTTGGAATTGGCATCGGTTTTGCTGTCGGCAGTCCGGTCTATGCCGCGATCATCGCCGTCCCGATCGGGGTGTTGGGTGCCATGGTGGTTCTGAGCCGTCGTGCTGAAAAGTACGGGTATGAGCGAATCGAAGGACAGCCCGGCGCAGTCTCCGGTGCCCTGCGGACCATCCGCCGGGGCTGGAACATCGAGGACGAGCCGGTGGCGATCGACCCCCGCACCCAGGACATGGTGTTCCGGGCGATCGGACGGCCGGGCATCGTGCTGATCTCCGAGGGGCCACCGCACCGCGTGGGCAAGCTCTTGGAAGCAGAGCGCCGCAAGGTCTCCCGCGTGGTTCCCAACGTTCCGGTGGTGCTGTTGCAGGAAGGTCGCGGCGACGGTCAGATTCCACTACCCAAGCTCACCAAGGTGCTGCAGAAGCAGAAGAAGCAGGTGCCCGCAGCCGTGGTGCCGGAAATCTCCAAGCGACTGCGCGCTCTGCAACGCAATGCCTTGCCCGTCCCCAAGGGCATCGACCCGTTGCGCGCTCGTCCCGATCGCAAAGCCACCCGCGGCCGCTAGCCTCGGCGCTACGAACGTCCCAACCGTTCGAGATGGGTACCGGCCCAGACATCATGCAGTCCCCGCCCGTCGCTGCGGGAGGTCACGCCCACCGGCACCACCAGGCACAGGGCCACCGTTCGTATGAGCGCCTGCGCAATGCTGGGTATGCCACCGGTTGCCCGCCGGATTCCTATCCCGCAGATCCGTTGCCCGAACGAGGAACCCAGGGTGGCGCTCAGGATCACCCGCATGCCGAAGAACACCGCCAACGTCGCCATCGGGTGGTAGTCAAAGAACCCGGCCGACACCGCGCTTGCCAACGCCCAGTCGATACAGAGTGCGATGATGCGCCGAAGCAATAGGCTACGGGGGTGCGGTGCGGATGGGACATCGGTCTCATCCTTCATGGCACTCACCTTAGGTGAGCCAACCCACGGCCCCGTAACACGGCCGACACATTTGGGTGACCCACGGGAAACCGGCTGGCCCTAGCGTGAAGACCAATCCATAGCGGGATCCGCAAACGAGTACAGGAGAGTGGATGTTCAGCAATGCCGAGGAGGCCATCGCCTTCACGAAGGAGCACGACGTCAAGTTCGTTGATGTGCGCTTCTGCGACCTACCAGGTGTGATGCAGCACTTCAATATTCCGGTCGAAGCCTTCAACGAGGACGCCTTCACTGAGGGTCTGATGTTCGATGGCAGCTCGATCCGGGGTTTCCAGGCGATCCACGAGTCCGATATGAAGTTGGTCCCGGATGTGACCAGTGCCTTCATCGATCCCTTCCGCGCCCAGAAGACTCTGGTCGTCAACTTCTCGATCGTGGATCCATTCACCGACGAGCCGTATAGCCGTGACCCGCGCAACGTCGCAGCCAAGGCCGAGTCTTACCTGACCTCGACCGGCATCGCCGATACCGTGTTCTTTGGCCCTGAGGCCGAGTTCTACATCTTCGACGACATCCGGTTCCAGACCACGCAGCACTCGAGCTTCTACTACATCGAGTCCAACGAGGCAGCTTGGAACACCGGGCGCGAGGAGGAGGGTGGCAACCTCGGGTACAAGACCCGGTACAAGGGCGGCTACTTCCCGGTGTCCCCCAACGACCAGCTGGCCGACCTGCGCGACGAGATGGTGCGGGTTTCCCAGCAGGTCGGTCTGGAGATCGAGCGTGCCCACCACGAGGTCGGCACCGCGGGGCAGCAGGAGATCAACTACAAGTTCAGCACCCTGCGCGCAGCGGGCGATGATCTGATGAAGTTCAAGTACATCATCAAGAACACCGCCTGGCAGCATGGCAAGTCCGCCACCTTCATGCCCAAGCCGCTGTTCGGGGACAACGGTTCGGGGATGCACTCGCACCAGAGCCTATGGAAGGACGGCGAGCCACTGTTCTACGACGAGCGCGGCTACGGCGGCCTCTCAGACCTGGCCCGCTGGTACATCGGCGGCCTCCTCGCTCACGCCCCCAGCTTGTTGGCGTTCACCAACCCATCGGTGAACTCCTACCACCGCCTGGTTCCCGGGTTCGAGGCTCCGGTCAACCTGGTCTACTCGGCGCGTAACCGTTCGGCATGCATCCGCATCCCCGTCACCGGCACCTCCCCGAAGGCCAAGCGGGTGGAGTTCCGGGTACCGGACCCGAGCTCCAACCCCTACCTGGCGTTCTCAGCCATGCTGATGGCCGGTATCGATGGCATCAAGAACCGCATCGAGCCGCCAGAGCCGGTAGACAAGGACCTGTACGAGCTGCCCCCGGAGGAGCACGCCCAGATCGCTCAGGTTCCGGATTCTCTCGACGGCGCCCTGAACGCCCTGGAGGAGGACCACGACTACCTGACCGAAGGCGACGTGTTTACCCCCGACCTGGTGGAAACCTGGTTGGACTACAAGCGCACCAACGAGATCGATGCGATCCGGGTACGCCCCCACCCGCACGAGTTCGAAATGTACTACGACCTCTGACAGACGTCGCAACGCCGGAAGGGCCTCTGACCTGCATGTTTGCAGTGTCAGGGGCCCTTCCGCATGGGCTCTGGAGGCTTCGCATACCGCAGAAGTACCACCGGAAATTCCGTCGAGCTGTTGTTGCATGACGGACTACGCGTCGAGCAGGTCACTCCACTCGCTGGGCCTGTGGGTCGGCTCATGTCTCGGCTCCGCCGAGACGATAGACCCATGACCGAGCTCGCAACACCTGCCCCGCAGCCGCTCAGCGGCCACACGGGCCGACGTGTGGCTGCCCATCGTGGCGAGTTGCACGAGGTGCTGCGCCGTCATGGCGTGAGCAACCCCGAGCTCTTTGGTAGCGCTGCCCGTGGCGATGACCGCGAGGACAGCGACGTCGGCCTACTCCTCGACTTCGCGCCGGGCACCAGCATCATCGACATCCAGCGCGAACTCGAAGATCTACTCGACGTACCCGTCGACCTAGTGCCACGCAAGGGCCTGAAGGAGCGGGTTCGCGCACCAGCGCAGAGGGACCTTCTGCCACTGCGAGCCGCTCCGACGCCGACATCCTCGACGACGTCACCGCAGCTATCGAGTCGATACACGCCCACCTCCAGCACGGCCCCATCTCCGTGGAGGTCATCATGGACGCGGTCGCCATGCGGCCGCTGGAAATCGGGGAAACTGTCAAGGCCATCACTCCAGAGCTGACCGCCTCAGAGCCAAAGATCCCAGGGGGCGATATCGCGGGCATGCGCGACTTTCTTGCTCACCACTACGTCGCGACCAACCCTGAGATCGTCCAAGCCATGATCGACGAGGACCTGGAGCCACTCACCGACGCCGTCGAGCGAATTCGGGTGTCGATAACGTCCTGAGCAATCCAGACGCGCCGTGTGGGTTGCCGCGACCTCGCGCAGGCTCACACCGAGCCTTGGCGCTGCGCGCGCGGCGATGTCGCCGATAGTCCTCGGGCAGGTAGGTCAGCTCGGGGTTCGGCAGCAAGTTTGAGGTACCCGCCAACGTTCACGTGGTCCACAAATAGCTCATCGCCCCGTCGTTTTCGTCACCGCCCAACAAGCCGACCCGGTTGACGTACATGCCGAGGCCGTTCCCTCACGGATCATCCTGATCGACGGTGATCGACTCGCCACGCTCATGATCCGATATGGCGTCGGCGTGCAGTCCAAACAGACCCACAAGATCGTCGAGATCGACGAAGACTTCTTCCAATAGCCAGCACGGCTGCGGGCGCGTCCGTTGGTTGCGCCAGACTTGCGTGGACCTCACGATCATCCGGACCCGGAGTTTGCCCATGCCTGCACTACTCGAAACCCCCTTCACCGCCACAGGGCTCCCCGACAAATACTCAACGGGTGGAACGCTGTCGTTTACGAATGACGAACTCGCGCACGCACTCTTCACCACTGGACGCGCACCCGCCGATCAAGCCCGCCATGGACGGGCATCACTGTGGGAGTTCGTCCACCGGGCGAGTCTGGTGCCGGCATATCTGCGCCGAACCTCGACAGGTGCTCTCGGCAAGTCCGCGCTCGCTCACGAACTCGACCCCTCCGAGAAGGCCGCGTTGTCTTACGCCCTTGGCCAGGCAATGACAGCCATTTACTGTCGCCAAGAGCTCGATGTCTCATTCCTCATGCACGTCGACCGCTACGCGATTCAGAACCAAGTCTCCTTTGGCTCGGGCCGAGGCCGTCCTGACCTCTTCGGCATGATGTCTTCGAAGGGCACGATGTCTTCGAACGACTGGGTTGTCGCCGAAGCGAAAGGTCGCTCGAACGGCATGGAGCGCGGCCTACCCGCACAACTGGCAGCCCAGAAGTCAATGATCAAGACCATCAACGGGCAGCAGCCAAAGGTTGCCGTCGGCTGCATCTCATCCTTTCCAGTCCAGCCTCGCGGCACGCGCGATCAGCTCCATGTCGACGTGGTAGATCCTCCGCCTGAGTCCGAAGCAGTGGGCATCGAGATTGACCTCAAGCTCTTCCGGCGGGCCTACTACCTGCCGTTCGTGCTAGCAGCAGACGCAGGGGAACGGGTCAGCGACCTTCCCGGGTACCGCCTCTCGCGGTTCCCTGGCCTTGGCCTCCAGGTCGGGTTGCGGTCCTCGATCCACGACCTGGTCGTCCAGAACACGCCGATGACCGCCGAATTGCTTAACTCCGCGCTCGAAGAATCGAGAGCGGATGAGCGCCCGGACCGAATCGGCTTCTCCGATGGCACGTTCGTTCAGACCTCGTGGGCTGACGCCCTCGCTATCGAGGACTAGAACGCTTCATCACCGAGCCTTTGCTCCAGTCCTCCTGCACCTCGCCAGGGCGTCCACGAGCGCACCCGTTAGGCGAAGAAGACTCGCTCCACCACCCGACGGGCCCGGCGGGCCACCCGGAGCCAGTCCTGCTCCAAGTCAGCCGAGTGCCCCACCTCATAGCCCAGCAGCCGGGCAACCCCGGCCAGCTCCCCGCGTTCGCTGGGTAGGACGTCGATCTTGTTACCCGTGATCCGCCCGGTCCACAGCACCAGGGCGTTGCGCAGCCGGGTGGCCAGCGACCACGCTTCCGAGAGCTGGACCGCATCGGCCGAACCCAGCACCCCGACGTCCTGGGCTGCCGACAGGACATCCAGCGTGGCCCTCGTACGGAGCGAGGGGTGCTCCCCGGCATGGCGCAGTTGCAGCAACTGTGCCGTCCATTCCACATCCGCCAACCCGCCACGGCCGAGCTTCAGGTGGTGGGTGGCGGGTACCCCGCGCGGCAACCTCTCAGACTCCACTCGGGCTTTGATTCGTCGCAGCTCCCGCACCTCAGAACTTGGTAGTCCCCCATCCGGGTACCGCAGCGGCGCGATCAACTCAACGAAGCGCTGCCCCAAAGCTTGGTCGCCTGCGACCGGACGCGCGCGTAGCAGGGCCTGCCGCTCCCAGCCCAGGGCCCACCGCTGGTAGTACTCAGCGTAGGAGTCAAAGGTCCGCACCATCGGCCCGTTACGACCCTCCGGCCGCAACGCCGCATCCACCGCGAGCGGCGGCTCCGGCCCATTGTCGCCCAACAACGAACGCAACTTCGCTGAGACGGTGATCGCCCATTTCTCCGCGAGCTCGACGGCCGCACCTGGGATCGGTTGATGCACGAACAGCACATCGGCATCACTGGCGTAGCCCAGTTCTGAACCGCCCATCCGCCCCATAGCGATGACCGCGAACGCCGACGGGGCCTCGGTCAGCCCATGGGCTCGATTGGCCTCCTTCTCGGCGATGTGCAGTCCCCCAACCAACGCCATGTCGGCCGCCGGTGATATCACCTCGAAAGCCGTCTGCACCGGCACCTGTGCCAACACATCACCAATGGCCGCTCGGACCAGTTCGCGCCGCCGCAGGAAGCGCACCATCTGCACCGCACCAACCGCATCGTCCTTGCGAGCAATCATCGCGCGCATGGCACCGGTCAGAGTCTGCACGGCACGAGGCCGCAGCTCCGCATCATCACCCAGCCACGCCACGGCTTCGGGAGACCTGATCAATCCTTCGGCGGCATACTTGCCCGAGGCGAGGATATGCGCCAGTCGTTCCGCGGCCGCAGGAGAATCGCGCAGCAGTTTGAGGTACCAGGGCGTGCGGCCCAGGTCCTCAGAGAGCTTCCGAAAGGCCAGCAGCCCGCCGTCAGGGTCTGCCCCCTCGGCGAACCACCCCAGCATCACCGGCAGCAGTTGCCGTTGGATCGCGGCCCGCCGTGACAGTCCCTCCGTTAAAGCTGAGATGTGTCGCAACGCCCCGGCCGGATCACGAAACCCGATCGCCCCGAGCCGAGCACCAGCAGATTCCGGTGACAATGACACGTCATCGGCGGACAGCTTCGCGGTGGCGGGCAGCAGGGGCCGATAGAACAACTCTTCATGGAGCCGCCGCACCTCGCGCCGTGTGGCACGCCACCGCCGTTCCAGTCCGTCCAGTCCCTCCACCGCGTCCCCGACCGCCCTAGACAAGCGCCGCAAGTCTGCCTCCGCGGTCGGCATGAGGTGGGTACGGCGCATCCGGAACAGCTGGATCCGGTGCTCTAACAGTCGCAGGAACCGGTAGCAGGTGGCTAGCTTCTTTGCGTGGTCGCGCCCGACGTAACCTGCCGCCGATAGGGCCGCCAGCGCGGTCAAGGTGGTCGCGGACCGGATCGAGGCATCGAGTCGACCGTGAACCAACTGCAGCAGCTGCACGGTGAACTCCACGTCCCGCAGCCCGCCACGACCGAGCTTGATTTGCCGTTCGGCCTCGGCGGCCGGTACGTGCGCTTCCACCCTGCGCCGCATGGCCTGGGCGTCCTCAACGAAATGCTCGCGTTCGACCGCCTCCCACACCATGGGGCGGGTGGCAGCTAGGTACTCCTGGCTCAGCTGTCGGTCACCGGCCACGTGTCGGGCCTTCAACAGCGCCTGGAACTCCCACGTCTTGGCCCAGCGTTCGTAGTAGGCCAGGTGGGAGCTCAGCGTTCGCACCAGTGGACCATTGCGGCCCTCAGGGCGAAGATTGGGGTCGACTTCCCATAACGCGGGTTCCTTCGATGGCGTCGAACACATGCGTGCCAACCCACTGGCAAGCTTGGTGCCAATGCGCAAGGCCTGGTCCTCAGCGGCACCCTGGTGGGGTTGCACGACATAGATCACGTCCACATCGGAGATGTAATTGAGTTCCCGGCCACCGGTCTTGCCCATACCTAGGACGCTCAGGCGCGCTTGCACACCACCATCGGGAAGTTCAGCGCGAGATAGCGCCAGTGCCGCCTCCAAGGCTGCTGCGGCGAGGTTGGCCAGAGCTGCGGCCACCTCGGGCTGGAATCGCTCCGGATCGGAGCTGGTCAGATCCTCGGTTGCAATGGCCACCAGGATTCGACGATAGGCAGCCCGCATGTCATCCAACCGACCCGATGCCGCCCGGGAATCGGCGATCGGCATCAGATCCGCAGGATTGGCACCGACCGCCTCTAACAGCAGCGTACGCATCGTCTCCGGGTCTGCCGCGACTCCATTTCGGGGTTGCACAACCAGCTCGAGGGCATCCGGATGCGCGATCACCCAATCGGCTAGGGCTGCCGACCCGCCAAAGAGGGCCAACAGGTTGTGACGGCCCTGCCCATCCTCGGCCAGCACCTGAACCAGGTCTGCCCGCTGTGTCGAATCAACCACGTCGCCCAACCGGGCCAGCCCCAGCAATGCCAGGTCGGGATCGGCCACCCTGACAAAAGCGTCAATCAGCAGGCTTGGATCGGTGGAAGCCACCTGGTCGAGCACCTCAGCCAGCATGCCGTCAGCCAGAAGCGACGCCGCCCGTTGCGCATCGGCAAAGCCGGCCCGGGCCAATGGCGCCCGCAGCAACTGGGCACGCACACCAGCTTCCTGGGACACCATCGGCAGGTCAGATCAGGCCGACGCGCGCAAGTTCGTACGGCGTGACCTGGGCTCGATAGTCTCGCCATTCCCGTCGCTTATTGGCCAGGAAGTGGTTGAAGACGTTCTCGCCCAGCGTATCGGCCACGAGCTCCGACTCCTCCATCGCCCGCACCGCTTGCTCCAGAGAGCCGGGCAACGGTTCGATGCCCAGCGCTCGGCGCTCAGCTCCAGAGAGCTCCCAGACGTTATCCTCAGCCTCGTCGGGCAGCTTGTACCCCTCCTCGACGCCCTTCAGGCCCGCCCGCAAGATCAGGGCGTAGGCCAGGTACGGATTGGCGGAGGCATCCAACCCTCGGTATTCAACGCGGGCGCTCTGGCTCTTACCCGGCTTGTACATCGGCACCCGAACCAGGGCGGAACGGTTGTTGTGACCCCAGCAACGGTAGCTCGGTGCCTCCGCACCACCCCACAACCGCTTGTAGGAATTGACAAACTGATTGGTGACTGCGGTGATCTCTGCGCTGTGGTGCAGCAGGCCCGCAATAAAGGACCGAGCGGTGTCCGAGAGCTGGTATTCCCCGCCTGGTGAGTAGAACGCGTTGGCATCGCCCTCGAACAGCGACAGGTGCGTGTGCATCCCAGAGCCTGGCTGCCCGGCCATGGGCTTAGGCATGAAGCTCGCGGTGAAACCTTGCTCCAGTGACACCTCCTTGACCACCGAGCGGAAGGTCATGATGTTGTCTGCTGTGGTCAGGGCATCGGCATAGCGCAGGTCGATCTCATTCTGGCCGGGTCCGGCTTCATGATGAGAGAACTCCACTGAGATCCCCATGGACTCCAGCAGCGAAATCGCAGCCCGGCGGAAATCGTGGCCGGATCCGCGCGCCACATGATCGAAGTACCCAGCGTTGTCGATGGGCACCAGTGGTCCGCCCTCACCCGATTGCGGCTCGAACAGATAGAACTCCACCTCCGGGTGGGTGTAAAAGGTGAATCCGGCGGCGCTGGCATGTTCGAGTGCCCGCTTCAGCACGTTGCGCGGATCGGCCATGGCAGGCTCGCCGTCGGGCGTGAGGATGTCACAGAACATCCGGGCAGTGCCAAGCTTGCCACCGCGCCACGGAAGCACTTGGAAGGTGGAGGGGTCAGGCCGGGCGATCATGTCGGACTCTGACACCCGGGCCAGGCCCTGGATTGAGGAGCCATCGAACCCGATGCCCTCGCCGAACGCCCCCTCCAATTCCGCGGGCGCAATCGCCACGGACTTCAGGATTCCGAGCACATCGGTAAACCACAACCGGATGAACCGGATATCGCGTTCCTCGATTGCCCGCAGCACGTATTCCTGTTGCCGATCCAAGGTCTACTCCACTCCTCCTGGCCAAGCGGTGACTTACCGGCGTCCCGCTGGGCGCTGCTGCATCCCATCATGTCAGCCCCAGTGACCCTTCGTCGCCATCACCGACCGCCCATCTGCGGTGGGACTGCCACCATCGCGCACCGGGCTAGGCTGGCGCTCATGTCCTCCTCGACCGACGCCGGGGCATCACAGCCCTCCGCTCTGCCCGCAGTCGGGAGCCAGCCCGCCAAGCGGGTTCGTGTCCAACATCTGCGCGCAGCCAAGCAGGCGGGCGAAAAGCTCACCATGCTCACCACCTACGACCTGCCCACGGCACGTATCTTCGACGCCGCCGGTGTGGACATGTTGCTCGTGGGTGATTCCTACGGCGACAACATGCTCGGACACCAGGGCACCATTCCGGTCACCGTGGACGAACTACTGCCTGCGGTGCGAGCAGTCAGCCGGGGAGCGCAACGCGCCATGGTGGTGGCCGACCTCCCATTCGGCAGCTACGAAGCTAGCCCGGCGCAGGCCATGGCCACCGCGGCCAGGATGCTCAAGGAGGGGCACGCACACGCCGTCAAGTTTGAGGGCGGCCGTCATCTGGGCGATCACCTGCGCCTGCTGACCGCTTCCGGCGTCCCGGTCGTGGGCCACCTGGGTTTCACTCCGCAATCGGAGAATATTCTCGGCGGCAAGCGCGTGCAGGGACGAGGCGAGGAAGCTGCCCAGCAGCTCCTTGATGACGCACGGGCCCTGGAACAGGCTGGGGCGATCGCGTTGGTATTGGAGATGGTTCCAGCCGCCGTGGCATCCGAGGTCACAGCCGAACTTTCCATACCCACCATTGGCATCGGGGCTGGAGCAGGATGCGACGGTCAGGTACTGGTCTGGCTCGATATGGCCGGAATGGGCGGGTGGTCGCCACGATTCGCCAAGCAGTTCGGCTCCATTGGTGTGGAGCTGGAGCGCGCGACCGTGCAGTACATCGACGAGGTCCGCAGCGGGACCTTTCCGGCCGCGGAGCACACCTACTGGAAGTGAGCCGACCGCGCTACGCCGCTGTCGCTGTTAGCCGGTGTCACTGTGAGCCGGACTTCCCGGTCCGGCTAACCACAGGTGGGCTGAAACTCGGCGTTCACCAATCTCAGCTCGCACCTATCGGTTCACGCTCGCTCGCCCATTCGACCACACCGCTGGTGATCGCAATGACGTACTGGCGTTGCCCCTCCACAGACTGCATGAACACCGCATCCTCAGGATTGCGCATCTCCCCCAGCTCCAGCAGCACTGCCGGGCGGCGCGCAAAGTTGAGTGTGGCCAGATCTTCCCGGTACATCAACGCCTCGGGCACGGTATTGGATGGTGCGATGCCCTGAGCGGTCAATGAGTCGATCAGGCTGGCGGCCAGTTCCAGGCTTGGCTCACCCTGCGAGGGTGAGATCGCAGGGTCGGAGACGATGGCGAAGAATCCCGAAGCACTGGAGTCGGTCGATCCATTCGCGTGGATAGAGATCATCAGGTCGGCGTCGACATCCTCCGGGAAGCGGCCACGGATATCGACACACGGACCCACTGCGCCGTCGTCTTCCCTGGTCAGCACCACCGTGGCACCGTAGGCTTCGAGCCGATCCCGCAGCTGCTGGGCGACCTCGAAATTGAAGCGATGCTCCGGGTAGCCATCGACAGAGGTGGTACCAGCCGAGTTGCATGGCTTGAGGTTGCCGCGCCCATCCGATACCAACTGCGAACTGAGTGAACTAGCGGCATTGCCGCCATTGTGGCCAGGATCAACGGCGATCGTCCAGCCATTCAATGGCCGCGACACACGAATCCACGGACCCTCGCCGTCATCGTCAGCCATCGCTGGAGCAGCGAGACCCAGGGACACGATGATGGCGCACACCGTTGCGAGCGCGCGCCTTGCGACAGTGGCGGGCACGCTAGTCATCGTCCCATTCCCGATCTTCTTCATCCCAGATGCGGTTGCGCTCGGCCGCGGTTTCCCGCGCGCGCGACGCCGCTTCATAGCTGGGGTAGGGGCCCATACGTCCCGTCCAATCACTGACAAGCCCCTGCTCAACCTCACCGGTGGCCACATTGAAGTAGAACGCCGTCATGGGATCAAGCGCATCTTTGGTCATAGTCTGCCTCCCCTCCGGACAGCTTGGCACACTCAGGCACACCAGCCAACTGCGGTCGTCTTATGAGGGTAGGCAACTTGGATACGCTCACCCCATGACGCATGTGGAGTACACACCAGGCACCTTAGGTTTTGGAATCGACATCGGTGGCTCTGGGATCAAAGGCGCCCCCGTCGACTTGCGGGCCGGCGAGCTGGCCGGAGAGCGGTTCCGGGTACCGACCCCAGCGCAGTCCACTCCCGACGCGGTCGCCGATTGCTTGCAACAAGTACTCGAACACTTCCAGGTACCCACCAGCACTCATATCGGGATCACCTACCCGGGCATCATTGCCCATGGCGTGGTTCGCAGCGCCGCGAACCTCGACAAGTCCTGGATCGACGTCGACCTGGCCGAACTTGTGCAACGCACCACTGGCCACCAAGCAACAATCGTCAACGACGCTGACGCTGCCGGATACGCCGAGGTGCACTACGGGGCCGCGAAGGGTCGTACGGGTGTCGTCCTCGTGCTGACACTCGGCACCGGGATCGGCTCAGCGTTGATCAATAAGGGGGAACTGGTTCCCAATACCGAGCTCGGGCATCTGGAGATCGATGGCTACGAGGCCGAACATCGAGCGGCGTCCTCGGTCAAAGACAATGAGGGACTGACCTACAAACAGTGGTCGAAGCGGCTGCAACGCTACTTCGAAGTCGTTGAGTACCTGTTCTCCCCCGACCTGTTCGTGGTCGGCGGCGGGGTCAGCAAGGATCACCACAAGTTCATCCCGCGCATCAACACCCGCGCCCCGATCGTTCCCGCTGCCCTACGCAATCAAGCTGGCATCGTTGGAGCTGCGCTGCTGGCCGACCAAGCTCCCGACCTTATCCGGCGGTAGTGGACTGGCCAGGGATCTGTTCGACTTCGGCCAGCCACGCTGCTGCGCGGGCGTCTGAGGGCATCCGCCAGTCGCCGCGCGGTGAGAGTGAACCACCGGAGCTAACCTTCGGCCCATTCGGGATCGCCGAACGTTTGAACTGGTTGCCGAAGAACCGCCGGTAGAACACCTCCATCCAGCCTTTGATGGTGGCCAGGTCATAGCTGACCTGATCCACCTGCGGATAACCGGCGGGCCAAGCTCCGACCTTCTGATCTTGCCACGTCGCCTCCGCCAGGTAGGCGATCTTCGCGGGGCGGGCGCCGCGCCGCAGCACGTGAAACAACGTGAAATCCTGCAGCGCGTAGGGGCCGATGATGGCCTGGGTCGATTGCGGCCCTTCACCCTCTTGAGCGGGTACCAGTTCGGGTGAGATTTCAGTATCCAGAATCGACAGCAAGGTGGCATCGACGCTGTCCTCAAACTGAGATGAGCTGATCACCCACCGAATCAGGTGCTGCATCAATGTCTTGGGCACGCCCGCGTTGACGCCATAGTGGGACATCTGGTCACCGACCCCGTAGGTGCACCAGCCCAGTGCCAGCTCGCTCAGATCACCGGTTCCAACCACGATGCCACCCAGGTTGTTGGCGGCACGGAATAGGAAATCGGTGCGGATACCGGCCTGAACGTTCTCGAACGTGACGTCGTACACCGGTTCCCCGCTGCCTGCCGGATGCTGCAGATCGGCAAGCATCTGGGTAGCCAACGGGCGAATATCGACCTCTTCGAAGCTGACCCCCAGCGCCTGGGCCAGTGCCGTGGCGTTGGCTTTGGTGCCTGCGCTGGTAGCAAAGCCAGGCATGGTGTAGGCCAGGATGTCGCGTCGATCGCGGCCCAGACGATCCATGGCCTTGGCCGCGACGATGAGGGCATGGGTCGAGTCGAGGCCACCGCTGATGCCGATCACCAGCCTGGGACGGCCAATGGCGCGCATCCGCTGTACCAAACCGCTGACCTGAATGTTGTATGCCTCGTAGCAGTCCAACGCCAGCCGGTCAGGATCGTCGGGCACGAACGGGAAACGATCCAGCGGTCGCCGCAACCCCAGATCTCCCGTTGCTGGTGCCAGGGTGAGCTCTATCCGACGGTATGGCGCCACCCCTAACGCAGCCGCGTTGTCATCGAAGCTGCCTTGCCGCATCCGCTCCTGACGCAACCTATCTAGATCGATGTCCACGGTCGTGGCTTGGGCAGTGTCAGGAAAGCGCTCTGACTGACCCAGCAGGTCACCCGCCTCATAGACCATCGTCATACCGTCCCAGGACAGGTCCGTGCTCGACTCCCCGGCCATCGCCGCTGCGTACAGGTACGCGGCATTGCAACGCGCCGCGGCCGAACGAGCCATCAGGTGACGGTCCTGTGCGCGCGCAACAGTGATGGGTGAAGCGGACAGGTTGAGCAGTACCGTCGCCCCGGCGAGCGCAGCCAGGTGACTAGGCGGCACGGCCACCCACACGTCTTCGCAGATCTCCGCATGGAAGACCAGCCCCGGCACGTCAACCACCTCGAAGATGAGGTCCGTGCCAAACGGAATGTCACCGTCGTCATTTGCTCCAGGCCAATGCGGAGCTCGCAGCCAGGCACCGGAGGCGTCGGCGCCCGCGGCAAACCACCGCTTCTCGTAGAACTCCCGATAGTTGGGCAGGTACGACTTGGGCGCGACCCCGAGGACCTGGCCGCGATGGATGACCACCGCGCAGTTGTAGAGGCGGTTGCCGTGACGCAGCGGTGCTCCGACCACGATGGCTGGGGACAGCGATACGCTGGCGGCGGCAATACTGAGGATGGCGCTCTCGACCGCGTCCAGCAGCGGGTCCTGCAAGTGCAGATCGTCCAGGGAATAGCCACTGACCGACAGCTCCGGGAAGAGCGCGATAGCCACACCCTCACGATCAAGACCATTGACCTGTTCAATGATCCGCGCAGCATTGGTGGCCGGGTCTGCCAGTGCTACCGGAACAGTGCAGGCGGATACCCGAGCGAAACCGTGTCGGTACAGATTGCGAAAGTCCACGGTGGCAGTCTGGCAGAGCAGCAACCGGAACAGGTGTTTCTCGACGCCGCCACCTGAGCCGTCAAGATGATCTGCGCGGTGATCGCCGAGCGGATGAGCCGGCCGATACGCCGGGTTCTGTCCCGCGTTGCACGCGGTGGCGGCCATCTATCTAGGGCGACTGTCACCAGCCACCTCTTGCGGTCCACCCGGAAGCTCGGGCGGGCAGCCCTCACGCGCTTCCTGTCTGACCTTGCTCCGGACGGGGTTTACCTAGCCACACCGGTCACCCGATGTGCTGGTGGTCTCTTACACCACCGTTTCACCCTTACCGCACTTTCGTGCGGCGGTTTACTTTCTGTGGCACTGGCCCGCGGGTTGCCCCGGGTGGGTGTTACCCACCGCCCTGCCCTGTGGAGCCCGGACGTTCCTCGGCATGGATTGCTCCATGACGCGACCGCCTGGCCGGCTCATCCACCACCAGTCTAGCCAAGGCTGCGACTTAGTCCGAGACTCGGATCAGGATGTAGCCGTCCTCGGAACGGATGACCTCATCGGCGGGTGCGGCCTCGATTGCTGCCTGTTCGGTGAGACTGAGCTGGATTTGTAGTGGTTCAGTCGTGACACCGCGCAACCGAAGTGCTGCCAATCCACCGGTGCGTTCCCGGACCCGGTCATAGAGGGCGAGCAGTGCGGTATCGATCTCCTGGACGGCGCTGGCCCGCTGATCGCTCACCTGCGCCAGCTGCTGGTCGAGTTCGGCGAACGCCCCCTGCTGCTGCGAGGTCACCGTCTCGATCTGGGCGGTGAGGGCTTCCCGCTGGGTGGTAATGGCTGAGAGAGCCGATTCTGCCTGCTCCAGCATCTCCATGGCTTCTAGTTCGACTTCTTCTAGGTCGCTTTGACGTTTGGCCAGCGACTGGAGTTCGTGGGCTAACGCCTGCATGTCCTTTGCGGAGCCGGCCCCGGTGTCCAAGCGTTGCTGATCTCGTTCGGCTCGGCCACGCACCTGCTCGACGTCGGTCTCGGCTTTACTCACTGCCCGACGGGCATCGGCGACCGCCGTGCTGGCTTCTACCTGCGCTCGATCTAGATCCTGCGCACGCGCGCTCAGCTCCTCGACGGTAGCGATGGTGGGGTGGCTACGCCTGGTGTGAGCGAGCTTGGCAAGCTGGGTATCGAGTGCCTGAACATCGAGCAACTTGTGCTGGTCGGCGACGGGCGCTGAGGCCATGGGCTTCCTCCGAAAGTGGTTGTGCTGTGTGTGACCCTATCTGCGTCCGGGATCACCCGCCCCACCTACCAGCCCCCGAGTTCGCGGGACCACCCCACCTGCCAGCCCCCGAGTGCGAGGGTTCACGTCAAGTTCGCACCCCACGACGCTCGGTATTGGCGCAAACCCTCGAACTCGACGTCAGGCGGTGGCGGCGGTCGTCAGGTGGTGACGGATGTCGTCCGCCAACGCAGGATCCCGGAACCAACTCACCTGGGTGACGGCGCTGTGGAGGTCCTGAAAGTAGCCGCCCTCCCCCGCAATCTGGACAACCGCGTCGGCATCATCGATCACGCACCCCAGCAAGGCATCAACCCCCAGCTCGAACAACGCCGGACACAGCGGAGTGCTCGGCCCCCACACCACGGTGGTGGCATGCGCCGATAGCTCCAGGAGCCGGGGCAGGGTCTTGTTGGCAAAGGAGCTGGCCGTGATGAACACGAAGTCCTGCTCAGGCAACACATACTCACTTGCTGGATCCGGGAGATCACCCGGCCGCGGCCGCCGCTCCAGCACCGTAAGGTCGCAATGGTGCTGCAGCCGCTCAACGTGAGGGCCATGCCCGACGATGGCCACCTTCTTCCCGGCCAGCAGCGGATCGAAACCCCCGAAGACGCCCTGTTTGCCGCCATGGGCGTAGCTGATCACCCGGGCATCGTCGGCAAGATGACGGCTCTGATTGCGGAAGGCGTTGATCGCCGCCATGGCCGCAGCGGATTCGTGCACGTTCCATGAGGTCACCCGCCGTGCGAGGTCGGGCAGCCTCATACCGGCCAGCTGGCCCCGCAGCTCCATTCGCTGGTATGGCTCCGTGGGGGTCATCGCCATCCCGGCACCCTCGGTGGTGAGGACCGTGGTCCAGATGGGGGCGATGGCAGCTGCCCGGACCGTTGCCGACTCGGGCAGCTGCGCCATCAGCGCGTCATAGACCGGATGCATCCCTACTCTGAGCTTGGCTCGTCATAGGTCAGGATTGCTTGGGTCTGGTCGTCGCTGAGCTCATAGTCGTAGAAGGTAGAGAAGTACTCCTGTACCTCCTGGGCCATGTCGATATCACCGAAGAGGTCCGGGTGCATCTGGGTAGCGATTTGCTGCATCAGCAAGAATGCTGTGGTGCTGTAGTCGGTCGGACCCATTGCTTTGAGGTTGATGAAGATGTTTCCAGCCGACACCGCTTGCACAGATGCCCAGGCCGGGTCCTCGGTGATGAGTTCAACGTTGTTGACCCGACCCATGAAGATGTACTCCGGATCCCAGTTCAACACCTGCTCCATGGTGGTTTCGTACAACAGCTCGGGATCTTCACGGCTAACGAGGGCACCACCAGCGATATCCACCAGGTACCGGGTGTAGGACTCCCCGCCGTGGATGGTCAGAGATTCCGGGCCGCGCACGTAGTAGACCGATGGGCGCTGCTCATCGGAGAGTTCATCGGTCACAGTCGCGATCTCGGCGACCGTCTCGTCCACGTAGTCAGCCCACTGTTGCGCCCGCTCTAGCGCCTGGCCACCAAAGAGCTCCCCCAGCAGCATGATCTCCTGCTTCTTGAACTCCACGAACTCCTCGGCGGTATCGATGCCGTCACCGTTGGATACCTGCGTCACCACGACGGCCATTCCGGCTTCTTCGAGTTGGGCGATGACCTCGGGTCGGGAGTCCCAAAACAGCACGACCTCGACGTCCATGGCGACCAGCTCTTCGATGTTGGGTTCGCTGGCGTTCTCGATGATCGGGATCTCACCATACTGCGGCGCAAATGTGGGGGTCCAGCCACTGACACCCATCTGGGTGCCGCTGACGACCACCTGGTCCCAGGCTTGCAGCATGATGATCGCCTCAAACATGGGATGCACCAGTGCGGCGACCCGACTGACATCAGCGGGAACGGTGACCTCACGCCCGGCCAGGTCCACCAGCACCCGGGTATCGGAATCCGCGGCATCAGCTGAGCTCTGCGATTCCACAGTGCTTTGGTCAGAGGCATCAGAGTCGGCAGTGGTTCCACTGCCGCACCCGACCAGGATCATTGCCCCCGCTACCAGGGACGCAACAGCTCCCCATCGTCTGGGCTGGCGAGTTCTCATGTCGTGCTCCTTATCGGACATGACCACCCGGCCACCGGGTGGTCGCTATTGGCGAGTGGATGTTGCGTTAGCGAGCTAGCGCTGCATGCAGCGGCTTGATCGGGTGTAGGGGCGCGGACCGGGCGGGCCTAGAGACGAGTTGGCCGGTGAGGACGACGCAGGGGCGGCTGGTGCCTAGGCGCCAGCATCCGGTCGCTCCCCCGCCCCTGCGTCACAATGATGACGCTAGCACCGCATTTGCCGACTTAAGTCGCCATTTGAATCCGCAAACCCGTGTGATAGATCTCAATTGCGGTCTCAGTTGCGTCAGTAGCTACAAGCAAACGTCGCCGACGGCGAGCAATCGGGTCGCTTAGATCCGCGAACCACTAGCTCGGCGACTGAGCATTTGCTGCCAGCGGCCGGCCCCCCGCCCGGAGGGCGAGGCAACAAATTCTCCCAAACTGACCCCGGCGGCCAACGCCAGTCCAATCCCCATGGCTTGGAGAAGCAAATTGAATCCAGACAGGATGCTGCCAGCTTCGGTGATGGCGAACATGGCCCGGTAGATCGTCAGGCCCGGCAGCATGGGCGTGATGGCGCAGACTGCCAGCACCATCACCGGAATCGGCCGGAACCTTGAGATGACCGATCCCGCCACACCGATACCGAGCGCAGCGACGAACGCACGCCCACTCGGGCCCAATCCGAGAAGGCCCATTGCGTCATTGATCATCATCGCGGCCGCAGCGACCACCATCACCACCAAGACCACCCGGGGCCGGGTGTAGGAGGCGACCGCCCAGGCTCCCGCAGCGACCGCACCGGAGGCGATCCGTAGCGGAGTGCTGACATCGACGGCGGCGTAGTCAACCACCTGCAGCGGAACCCCGAGGCGGACCCCTAGGTCGAGCACCACGGCAATGCCGAGTACCAGTCCGATCGTCGAGATGACCACCTCGAATGACCGCGCTGAGGCCGTGAGGGGAAAGCCGGAGATGGCATCTTGAGCGGCTCCGACCAGGGAGAGGCCCGCCAACAACACCACGATCCCGGCCGCCACCACCAGCGATGAGGGCAACAACTGCGCATCCCAGCCGAACAGGTTCTGCCCCCAGAGCAGCAGCACCGCGACAATGGTGGCGATCATGGCACCCAAGACCTGCTGGAAAAGGTGCGGCAAGCCTCGACGTCGTCCAAAACGCAACGCCCGGTCAATGATCGCGGTGGTGCCAGCAGCGACCAGGGCGATCTGCCAGCCGCCCCCAAAGAGCACTGAGATGCTCGCCGCCATCGCTCCCAGCGCCAGGGTGACTATCCACCGTCGATAAGGGTGGGGTGAGGTGAGAACCTCATCCAGACATCGCTGGGCGGTAGGAATATCCAACCGACCGGCCCCGATGTCATCGACCAGTTCGACCAGGCCAGAGAGGCGGCTGTAGTCGGAGGTACGGTCCTCGATGACGCGCACCCGGGTCACCGGGTCTGCGTTGTGCTCGACTGACGCTGTGATCGCGGTGAAGGTGATGTCGATCTGGGCATTGGTCACCGCGAACCCATCCATGATCTTGTGCAGCGCTGCGGTCGCGTCAGCGATCGGAGCACCGGTGGCGATCATTGCTTCACCCGTCCGCAGCGCCATATCGAGCACCGCGCCCTCATCCTGACGACTCAAACCCGACGCGGGTCGACGCATGCCCACGGGCATGGTCGGCGGACCGGAGGGTGCCACGAAACGTCGCGCACGCTCGCGGGCGCTAGGCCGTTGCGCTGGTGGCCGGGCATCGTTCACGACTCAACGGTAATAGCAGCTGCGGCGGCCAAAGCCCCACCGCCGCACCTCACCGTCGGAATCCAGCAAGATCTCGGAACGACATGTGGACACCGGTTGCCACCGGTCGGCAATGGATGCGCCCTTATGAGCAGGCGGGACTATTGCGCTGGTGACGCCGCGTTCCAGAGGAGTACTGGAGCATCTTGTTCGTAGGCCTTGCCCTCTGGAAAGCTCACCAATTCAAACTGCAATCCCCAAGGCGCTCGGAAGTAGATCCACCGATTGCCCGCAGACCCCCCGCCGGAGGGCACGATCTGACCCATGACGTCCACGCCCTTGTCCCGCAGGTAGGCTACGGCGGCGTCGATATCGTCGACGTAGATCCCGATGTGGTGCCCGCCGACATCGCTGTTGAGCGGCACCTGCTGCGCCTGGTCGGCGACGTCGTATTCGAAGACCTCGTAGTTGGTGCCGTAGCCCATCCGGTAGAAGTTGAACCGGCGGATACCCGCGCGCGCAGGCACCCCCAGCTGGACCGCCATCGTATCGCCGTCCTCGTCCCGGAATCCTGGCTGCTCCAGCACCCTGGTGGCACCCAAGACATTGACCAGGAAGTCGTCGGCCACATCCAGATCGGGAACGGTCAGGCCGATATGGTCGCTGCCGCGCATCCCCGGAATCGCCATCAGAGCTGGGCCTTGCCGGTTTCACGACCTTCGGCGAACGCTCCGGTGACAGCGCTGACGTCATTGCCGGAGAACATCGGGTAGATCTCGCCACCGAACCACACCTGACCGGTGGGGCTGCCTTCATCCAGGGTGGCAAGCATCTTGAAGGTGTCGTATTGCTGGTCGGGGGCTCCGAGCTTGGCTGGATCACCCATCTCCCCGCCGGAGGTCATCGCGGTGCGGGACATCCCCGGGAATAACGCGTTGATGAAGATGTTCTTGTCGGTATTCTCCGCAGCGGCGATCCGGGTCAGCGACCACATGGCCGCTTTCGCGGAACCGTAAGCCGCCAGTCCGGGAGTCGCCGTCTCAGCAACACGGGAGATGATGTTGAGGAGGTGGCCCGAGCCCTGCTCGCGCATATACCCCAGCGCCGCTTTCATTCCATACAGGCAGCCGTTCACATGCACCGCCTGCAGCAGAGCGAACTTCGCCGGATCGGTGTCGACGACGGTGGACTCGATGGCGATGCCCGCGCCATTGATGTAGACGTCGATTCTGCCCGTCTTCTCGACGGCGAAGTCCACCGATGCTTTCACTTCGTCCCACGATGTCACATCGGCACGAGTTGTCAGAATGTTGTCGATTCCGCTGAGCTGGGCCAGCCCAGCCTCATTGACGTCGGTGCCAACAACAGTGGCACCATCAGCGGCAAACCGCTGAGATAGCGCTGCTCCGATACCCGAGCCTGCACCGGTAATGACGACGGTCTTTCCTGCGATGTCACCCATGGCGATCTCCTGCAGCTTGGCCTAGTTCCTGGACATCTACGAAACTATGGCCGGGCAGAGTGGGGTGTCAACGCCAACAAGCCTGCGAGATCCGGCCGACGCTGGTCGGCTCAGGCGACAGCGCGCAATCCCTGCACCAGCGGCGTCGCCGGCCGGGCGATGAGGTCGGCCAGCGTGCCATCGGCGAAGGCGAGATCTCCGGCACCGATACTGGCGTCGAGTGCGGTGACAAAGTCAGCGGTGGCGCCGTCCAGGCCGGCGGCCGTCAGGGCGGCGTGGTGCTCGGGGGTGCTGAGTTGCTGATAGCTGACATCCCTGCCGAGCACCTGCGCCATGGCAGCGGCTAGCTCCCGGTAGTCCCACGCGGTGTCGCCGGCCAGTTCGTAAACCTGGCCCTGGTTTCCATCCTGTAGCAGGGAAACCGCCGCAGCCTCGGCGTAGTCGGCGCGACTGGCACTGGCGACTCGGCCCAACCCCACCGATGCTGCTACCACACCGGTCTGCGCTGCGCGTGCAAGGTCGGGTGCGTAGTTCTCGGTGTACCAGTTATTGCGCAGGATGACCGCCGGCACACCTGAGTCCGCGATGATCTCCTCCGTCAGGCGGTGATCGGGGGCTAACGGGAGGCCGCTGGTATCGGCGTGCGCCATGCTGGTGTAGGCGAGCTTGCTGACCTTCGCCGCGGCGGCGGCCTCGATGACGTTGCGGTGCTGTTGCACCCGAACACCTGGTTCTGGGCCAGAAACCAACAGCATGGTGTCCACCCCGGCGAGTGCCGCCGTCACCGACTCCGGATCCGCGTAGTCGAGGTGGCGTACCCGCAACCCTCGCTGCCCTAGGTGCGCCAACTTCGACACATCGCGAGCAGTGGCGATCAGCTCGTCCGGCTGGGCCCCCCGGGCCAGCAGCTTCTCGACGACTAGGCCACCCAGCTGCCCGGACGCAGCCGTTACCAGGATTGCCATCATGCCCCTCTTTCGCTTGTTGTCACCGGTTAACCAACCCGTCGGGGTGAACATTCCCGGACGGCGTGGGCGCCGCGACCACGTGCGACGTCGAGCACGGCTGCTAGCAGCGCGGACCCCACGCCCCGGCTGGCCCTAGAAGCGTGGGTACCTTCGCTGTCCAGATCGCCAAGGCGTTCAAGGCTGAGGTGACGGGCATGTGCCGGACCCGCAATATCGAGCTGGTCCGTTCACTGGGCGCCAACCACATCATTGACTACACCACCACCGACTTCACCCGTGAGAAGGCGCGGTACGACGTCATTCTGGATTGCGTCGAATCGCAGCCGCTAGCGGCTGTTCGTCGAGCATTGGCGCCGGATGGCACCGTCATCCCCATCAGTGGGCACGGTGGTCGATGGCTGGGCCCCGCTGGCCGGATCGCGGGCGCACGCCTGCAATCGGCGTTCACGCGCCAGCGACTGCGACCATTCGCTTCAATCGCCAAGTACCGCGACCTGCTCACACTGGCCGAAATGCTTACCAGCGGAGCGGTCAAACCGGTCGTCGACCGCACCTACACCCTCGATGAAGCAGCAGCCGCGATGCGCTATGTAGGCCAAGGCCATACCCGAGGAAAAGTCACCATCATCCTGTGACCACAACGACGGTTTTATGTTTCTCTACGCCTACGTCGACATCATCGCTCTCTACAAGCCAGGGGTCCTGGACAGCATCACGAATGGCTTCGTGTGGACTTTCGAGGTCAGCCCGACGCTGCTGACCATCCTCCTAGCGTCCGTATCGATACCAGCGTTGATGGTGGTGCTCTCTATGGCGTTACCGACGCGAGTAAATCGCGACGTGAACCTGGTCGTAGCATCGCTGTTCATCCCGTTCACGCTCTTCAACGCAGTCGGTGAATCCTGGGATTGGGCTGCCTTTACGCCCTCTCCATCGGAATCGAGCTCCTGCACCTGGCCTTCATCATCGGCTCTGCCTGGACCTGGCCAGCCGCCAGGTCCTCGGCGCAGGCATCCCGCCAAGCGGCTGGCGCGGCCTGAAGGCTCGCAGAAGCGTGTCCGCCCGAGCTGCCACTCAGACCCCCGACTCCCATCGGGAACCAATCCCAACCGGAGCACCACAATAAGGAAGACAAGTGGACACACCAAAGCCTCTAACAAACCCGGGGCGCAACAGTGAGTCTGATGACGCTCCAATTGGCGCGTCGGTGGAACCAAAGAAATGACCTCGAACACGGCTCACGCGCGAGGAAGTGGACGCTATGAGAACACTCCGTCGGCGGAGGCCACCTACTCCCTCATAGCGGCGTCGATGCCGGGGAGGTCACTGAAGCGCGCCTTGAGATCGAGTGAGACGATTTGACGACCGGTCTGGCGCGCATGGGCGGCGATGATCAGGTCGTGGGCACCCCGTGGCGTTCCTGTCCGGCGGACGTGGTCGAGCAGCACCGCATGCTCTGCCGCGGTCGATTTCGTGTACGGGAGCACCTCGATCGTCTCTTCGACGTCCTCCACGAACCTCTC
>JBKEBC010000003.1:0-41770 GCA_047972965.1 Beutenbergiaceae bacterium
GTCACAGTATTACCAGAGATAGATCCGGTGCCTTCGACAATGGTCAACGGCAGCGGTGAACCATCGATGTCGGTCACGACCGGATCCACAATCGCATTGTCGTAGAGCCACAGTGTGGTGAGGATGGTTGCAAAGACGAGAGGTGTCAGATCTGTGATTCGAGACATTTCATCGGGAGCGCTGCACGCAAGTGTGGTCAGTGATGTCATATCGGCCTCAGTAATCGCCGATGACGGGTCTACGCCCAACTCATCAGCGACGCAGTCTTTCAGTTCAGCCTCAGGGGCAAACGACCTCATCGTCAGGGGCGGCATTGGCAGAAATCGACACAAGCAGCAAACCTGCAACCGAAATCGCCACCCCCCTTGAACGCAAAATAGGTACTACTAACGTCATCGTCTCTCCAAACTCTAGGAAGAACACAAAGCCCGTGATCGGAGAATCGCACCGATCGCCTACGCTGTCGCGGGATCGGTTCATAGAGACACCGAAGTGCCTGCAGTGCAGGGGAACCTTCGCTTTGCGATGGTTCAGGCAGTCCCAGCAACGAGGAACCCGACTCTTGTCAGACGGGTCGGCTCACGGCGCAGCTATTCAACGCTAATATCAGAATTACTATAGACAACTTTGTCCGTCGTTGAGCACCTAGAATGAATCGGACCGGATCTTTTTACTATTGGACTTGTCACTACATCACCCTCTATCAATTTCAATACTGTTTCGCTCAAGCCCTATCGGCCCACCTTTTCAACCCACCCTTTCTCTTTCCATAACGGATACAGATTCCGGCTCAAAGCGCAGCCTCAATCGAATGATAATCGGAATTATTCTTCTTCAAGTTGGCAGGAAGGTCCTGATGGATCTGAATCACTTCTCAGTGTTTCTCGGGTCACGGCTGGGTTCGAGGTCTCGTGCTCAACCAAGCCGACGCACGTCCTCACCTGGGATTCCCTTATCCCACCAGTGATGGAACCTGGCCCACGGTTGCGCCTGCCGCTCGCTGACAAAGGCAAGCAGCGCGGCAGCCTCTGCCTCCAACGCGGACCAGGTCGTCGTCGCTAGCCTCTCGAAGGCGGTGACCTCAACGTAGCCGTTAAGGATCCGCCAGGCTCCGGCAACCTTGCCGTCGACCAGCACTGTGGGCAGCTGGTCACCGTTGATCCGGGTCACAACTTTCCTATAGGCGGTTGGCACCACGCTACCGTCGGCGTAGGCCATGACATAGCTGTCCCACATCGTCATCAGGCGGGGCGGTATCTCCTGATCTGGACTACTGCCAGGTGCGTGGGTGACGTCGACGAGCCCGGGGGTGCTGGGACCATTGACGGCATGCACCAGCCCGGCCTGTTCCAGCTGCTGTAGTCCGCGCCGGATGGCGGTCATCGAGAGTTTGGTAAACCGGGCAACATCGGGGCGAGCTGCAGGCCCAAATGCCCGTAGATAGCTCAGCAGCAGAGCTTTGGTTCCCTCATCCCCATCGTAGTGACCGCGATCGGAATAGCCGAATCTGGGACGCCGACCAAACGCCCAGGTGGCCCCGTCTGCGGGAACGTGATGGATGGGTAGCAAGCATCGCATGGCCCACCAGATGGCGGTGGCATCATTGCCGCAGCGCTCGGCAAGCAGAGCGGTCATGTCCGCGCTGGTCCGGGCAGTGGTCAGCAGCCCTCTGAGCTCATCGGTCAGATCATCAAGCCCGGCGGGATCCAAGCCAAGCTCGGATAGCCGCCGATCCCCCATCCGGGTGCGGCGCAACCCCTCCCGCACCGCCGCCCAGAATGCCGGATAGTCCGCCGCGGCGACGGTGTGCAACGTCATCCGCATCATGGTGGCTTTCACCACCGAACCGCTGCGGTAAGCCGCTTCCAGATCCTGCGCCCGGAATCCCTCGATGCGGTTCCACAAGGCCAGGAAGGGTGAGACTGGTTCCTGGGATTGCAGCGCGCACAGGCGCTGCACCACCTGCTCCACCTCAGCATCCTGACGCTGCCGTAGTCCCTGCCGATCCAGGCGCGTCAAACGTAACGTGCGCTCATCGAAGGTTGATATCGGCATCAGCGACTACTGTAGGGCTCAACTACCCCGATTCCCGCGGGAGTGGTGTTGAGCGGCGTGCCCGCCGCCGCAGCTGTGCCAGCAGCAGCCCCAACGCCCCCGCGACCAGCCCCCCGGACCACGGCAGTTTCACCAACGGGAGAGCGGCACACCAGCTAGCAGCGGTGGCGATCCAGGCGGTGAACCAGCTCGCCATCGTTGCCACCGTGTGCGCCGCCTGCGGTGCGGCCGGCGAGAGCAGGGCTGCCAGCAATCCCAGCAGGGTTGCTGGTGGGACCGCCGGAGCGGCCAACACATTGGCCAGCACGCCATGCACGGGCAGATCGGGCTGCAGCAGCACCAGCACGGGGGCACAGGCCAGTTGCGCCGCCACCGGGACCGCCAGCATCGACGCCAGCGGAGCAGGTATGAATCGGCTCCATCGCTGCGCCAATGGGCGTGCCAGCAGCAACAAGCCCGCAGTCGCACTGACGGAGAGCGCAAATCCATAAGATCTGGCTAGCCAGGGATCCAGCGCCAGCAAGGCGATCACGGTGAACCACAACGCAGGTAGGGCGGCGCGGGGCCGGGCCAGCAACAGTCCCAGAATGAGAACCAGGCCCATGGCTGCCGCCCGCAGCACACTGGCCTCTGGATGAACTAGCGCCACCAATCCGGCCAGGACCAACGTTGCGGCACCGGCCCGTACCGGCCGCGGCGCCCACACCAATCCGGCCAACACCAGCCCCACCACCATGGCCACGTGCGCGCCAGAGACCGCGGTGAGGTGGGTGAGATTGACTGCTCGCATGTCCTGGGCAAGCGAGGGCTGCAGTGCCCGATCGTCTCCGATCGCAATACCAGGCACCAGTGCTCGCCCTTGGGGGTTGAGGTGGGCACTGGCGCTGACCAGTCCGGCGCGTATCAGCGCCACGGTGTTGGCTACCGGAGGCGGTGGTGCTCGCTGTTCGGCAAACCCTGACGCGATGAGGAGGGCGCCGGCGCTATCGCCGGGAGGGGTCCGCACCACCTCAACCTGGGCTTGGACGGTCGAACCCACCGGTATGGCGGACCAGTCCTCTCGGACCATCACAACCACCGGGACCCTGACCGGCAGTTGTCCACCGGCAGCGGCCAACCACACCGCCGCGACGATGCTGGCCTGCTGCTGGTCCGCTGGCTCGGCGATCAGCCGAGGCTCCGCTCGGATCTGCAGCACCGCACTGACCCGCGCACCGATCCAGGGTTCAACGGTGGCACCGCGCTGGGCTGATCGCAGCACCGCCAGGCCACTCACCGCCACTGCGAGGGCTAGCGCCAGCACCGCCGTCGCCGCCCATCGACCAGCCTCTGGGGCCCGGTGCCGAGCCGGGAGCGGTCGGCAAAGCAGCACCGTGCAGCCCAACAAGGCCGTCAGAACCACCAGGAGACCGATTAGAGCGGCATCGGTCCTGGAGAGCAGGGCGAACCACACCAGCAGCCAGGTCAAGGCAGCGGCCGGCACCAGTCGTAGGTCTTGGGTCATACCGTGGCGCGCTCCCGGAGCCGGTCCACGGTGGCCGGACCGATACCTGGCACCTGGGTCAGCGCTTCCACACTGGCGAACGGCCCATTTTCCCTTCGCCAGGACACGATGCGTTCGGCTAGCGCTGGTCCTATTCCGGGCAACGTTTGCAGAGCCACCGAGTTGGCACTGTTGAGGTTGACCAAACCATCGCCGCTCGCCGGACCATTGACGAGGCCACTGCCGGTTCCTGAGGAGTCCCACCCGACCTCCCCCACCGCCGGAACGTAGACCTGGGTGCCATCGGTCACGGTTGCAGCCAGGTTGAGGGCATTGAGGTCAGCTTCCTGGGTTGGCCCCCCAACCGCTTCGATCGCATCGATCACCCGGCTTTGGCTGGAGAGTTCGACCACCCCCGGATTGGCGACGGCACCAGCCACGTGCACCACCGCAATGGCCTCGGACTCACCGGTGGACTCGGCTATCGGTGCCAGAGCACCCGGGGAGACCGCTGGTGCAACCGATGGCGGATCCGCAGGTGCTGCCGTCGAGTCGGGCATCGGCCGCAGCAGCCAGCCCGCCGCCAACACCGCCGCACCCAAGGCCACCACCGCCACAGTGACGGCGACCGGGGCCTTGACCGCCCACCGTCGTCGTGACTCTTGCAGCGGGTCACGGGCTTCAAAGGCGGCCCGAACATACCGTGAGAGGCGACGGGACCGGTGGGGCATGCCGGGAGGCTAGGGTGCTGGCGCCTAGCAGATGCTGCTGGCTGGGCGGCGATGTGGACGAGGCCTCATCGGCCATGCCGAGTGTGGATGTGAGTCCCGCTGTCGCCGCGCCCGTTGCGTTTAGGCTGGTCGTTCATGAGCACCGAAGCAGAACTTGCAGCGCTGCGAGCGGCGGCCGCCCAGGCCGAAGCCGAAGCTGCCGAGGCCAAGGCTGCAGCGGCAGCCGCTGCGCTGGCCGCCGCCGAGGCCGCGGCTGGACTGGGGGGGAAAGCACCCCAGAGCGCCGAGGACCCCACCGCCCCACCGCCACCAGCCGCAGCCGCAGCCGCAGCCGCAGCCGAGACTGGCACGCCAGTTGCTGGTGCGGAACCATCTGAACACGCTGCGGCCATCGCTGCGGGGTACGCCTTCGAGGCAGCGATGCTGCCGTTGGGTGCACTGGTGGAGAACGATGTCGCGGTGCCCAGCGTGCAGATCGGGCTGCCATTGGCGATGATGAACCGGCATGGCCTCGTGGCCGGGGCGACCGGAACCGGTAAAACCCGCACGCTGCAGGCGATGGCCGAAGGCCTGAGCAATGCGGGCGTGGCAGTCTTCCTCGCAGATATCAAAGGCGACCTGTCCGGCCTGGCCGTCGAGGGATCCGGTGGCGAGAAACTGCTAGCCCGCACCACCAGTATTGGGCAGGACTGGACACCGGCCAGCTTTCCTACCGAGTTCTACTCCTTGGGTGGGATCGGTCAGGGCATCCCGATCCGCACCACCGTCACCGACTTCGGGCCACTGCTGCTGGCCAAGGTGCTCGATTTGAATGAAACGCAGGAATCCTCGCTTGGGCTGATCTTCCACTGGGCCGACTCCCAGGGCCTGGCGCTCCTGGACCTCAAGGACCTGCAGTCCACGATCGCCTACCTCACGAGCGAGGACGGCAAAGACGAGCTCAAGGGCATCGGTGGGATTTCGACGGCAACCGCGGGGGTGATCCTGCGGGAGATCGTGGCGCTGCAAGCCCAGGGGGCGGACGTATTTTTCGGTGAGCCTGCCTTTCGTACCTCAGATTTGATCCGCAGCACCAGCGATGGACGAGGGATTATCTCCACACTGGAGCTGCCGGACCTGCAGGATCGACCCGCGTTGTTCTCCACGTTCCTGATGTGGTTGCTGGCCGACCTGTTCAGCGAGCTACCTGAGGTGGGCGACGCGGACAAACCCAAGCTGGTGTTCTTCTTCGATGAGGCCCATCTGCTGTTCAAGGATGCATCCAAGGAGTTTCTGGCCCAGGTGGTGCAGACAGTCAGGTTGATCCGGTCGAAGGGCGTCGGGGTGTTCTTCGTGACCCAAACCCCCAAGGACGTGCCCGCAGATGTGCTCGCTCAGCTGGGCAATCGGGTGCAGCATGCCCTGCGCGCATTCACTCCGAACGACGCCAAGGCCCTGCGTGCCACCGCCCGAACGTTCCCGACGTCGGAGTACGACCTGGAAGAGCTTCTGACCACCTTGGGCACCGGTGAAGCAGTCATCACGGTGCTCACCGAGAAGGGAGCCCCCACGCCGGTTGCCTGGACCCGGTTGCGCGCCCCCCAGGCATCGATGGACCCGGCCCCGCAGGCCACCATCACCAGCATCATCAACGCCTCCCCCGGACTGGCCAGCTATGGCACCGCAATCGACAATGTCAGCGCCCACGAGCTGCTGGTCACCCGAATTGCGGCCGATGAGCAAGCGCGCCAGGAGGCCAAGCGCATTGCCGAAGCCACCAAGGCAGCACAGCAGGCTCGGGCTGCTGCGGACAAAGCTGCCGCCAAGGAGGCCGCACAGCAGGCCAAACGTGAGTCCCAGGCCGCCCAGCGCAACGCGCGCTCCACCCGATCAGCCATTGATTCACTGCTGCGCTCAGCCGGGTCCACCCTGGGTCGGGAAATCACCCGTTCCCTGTTCGGGACCCGCAAACGGTGAGATCAGTGAGCGCAACAGCACAATATCGCGAACATACGCCAGCACCATCACCCGAGCCAGAAGCCGTTCCTGGGCTGCGGTGAGGAACCCGATGGTTCGACTGATCGTGCTGGGTGGAATTGTGCTGGTTGGAAACGGTCAGAACGTTGTCGAGAGCAACAACACCGTCATGGTCCAGTCCATTCTCGGGGCCCACGGCACTTCGCTGACAGCCCTTTGATCGTGCTTGCAAAGGCGCAATAGTAACCATGGACATGGCGGCGCGAGCGGAGCTTTGGAAATGTCAGGGGAAACCTCCAGCCGCGCCTGCACCTTGCCCATCACCTGCACGATCGCGGTGACGCTTTCTTGCGCCAGCAAGCTCTCACCCATCTGCGAATCGGCATCTTTCCAGCGGGGCTCTCACCGGAGAGGCCAACAGGCCGTACGTGAGGCTGTGAGGTTCACGGCGAAGACCAGTGCTCCAAATCTCACTGACAAGATCCGCAGCTGGATCGAGGCCCAGAACGAAAACCTCTTGACTCCAAGGGCGAGTTCCTACACTGAACTAACAGCGGGAACGCTAGCCAACGACGAGGTTGACCAGGCTCGGCGGGCGCACGATCACGCGCCGTACCGTCTTTCCCTCGATTTGGTCGACGACGGCATCGAGGGCTAGCTGCTGTAGATCAGCCTCGGAAATGTCAGGGGAAACCTCCAGCCGGGCCCGCACCTTGCCCATGATCTGCACGATCGCGGTCATCGTTTCCTCCGCAAGCAGACTCTCGTCTACCTGCGGCCAGGTGGCACGCCCAATGGTGGGCTGGTGATCGAGCCGTTCCCACATTTCCTCAGCGGTGTACGGCGCGACCAGCGACAGCAGGATGGCGACGGCTTCCACGGCCTCCCGCACGGCTGGGTCGCCTCCCCCAGGTCCGGAATCGATGGCCTTGCGGGTGTTGTTGACCAGTTCCATGGTGCGGGCGACCACCACGTTGAACCGGTGGGACTCGACTAGTTCTTCGGCTTGTCGCAGCGTCTTGTGGGTGAGGGCGCGCAGGTCACGGTCCCCGGTGGCCGGATCGGTCCCGACGGCGGAGCTCACGTCGCCTGCGAGCCGCCAAGCCCGCTGCAGGAATCGCAGCGATCCACCTGGGCTCATGTCGGCCCAGTCGATGTCATCCTCTGGCGGGCCAGCGAAGACCAAGGTGAGGCGAACGGCGTCGACCCCGAATTCGTCGATCATCTGGCCCAGGTCAACCCCGTTGCCCAGCGACTTGCTCATCGCTTTGCCTTCGTTGATGACCTGACCCTGATTGAGCAGGGCGCTGAACGGCTCATGGAAGTCGATCATGCCCAGATCGGACAGGACCTTGGTGAAGACGCGCGCCGAGAGCCGGTGCAGGAGGGCGTGCTGGACGCCGCCCACATAGTGGGGGGCGGGCATCCACTCGCGTCCGGCGTCGCCGTCGAATGCCTGATCGTCGTCGCCCGGTGAGCAGTAGCGCAGGAAGTACCCGGACGACTCGACGAACGTGTCCATGGTCTCGGTGTCCCGTTGGGCGGTCCCGCCGCCCTGAGGGCAGGGCACGGTGACCCAATCTCTGGCCTTTGCCACCGGGGAAAGCCCGCCTTCAGGCTTGAGCTGGTCACCGGTCAGGTCCGGCAGGCGCACCGGCAACTGATCGGCTGGGACGGCGACCTCGCCGCACTCAGGGCAGTGGATGATCGGAATCGGCGCACCCCAGAACCGTTGGCGTGAGAGCAGCCAGTCCCGCAGTCGGAAGTTGATCGCCCCGGTGCCGGTGCCGTGGCGTTCGAGGTAGTCGATGATGGCGCGCTTGGCGTCATCGACCCCCAGTCCGTCCAGGCTGACTTCCTCGTTGCTGGAGTTGATGACAGGGCCGGAGCCGGTGTAGGCACCGCCGTCGAAATCGGCTGGGGTTGCCACGGTGTAGATCACCGGCAGGTCGTGCGCTTGTGCGAAGGCAAAGTCGCGTTCGTCGCCACCGGGCACCGCCATGATGGCACCGGTGCCGTAATCGGCCAGCACGTAGTCGGCGGCCCAGATGGGGAGTTTGGCGCCGTTGACCGGGTTGATGGCGTAGCGACCAAGGAAGACGCCGGTCTTGGGGCGGTCGCTGGCCAGACGCTCGATATCGGAAGCCCGGCGGACCTGCTCAACGTAGTCGGTGAGCGCCTGCTGCTGCTCCGGCGTCGCCAATTCGGTGGCGAGCGGGGCATCGGCAGCCACCACGAAGAACGTGGCACCAAAGAGCGTGTCCGGGCGGGTGGTGAACACGGTGACCGGCTCATCGCGGCCTTCGATAACGAATTCGACGTGCGCTCCTTCAGAGCGACCGATCCAGTTCTTCTGCATGGTCAGCACCCGCTCGGGCCAGGTGCCGCGAAGGCCCTCCATGTCATCGAGCAGGCGCTGGGCATAGTCGGTGACCTTGAAGAACCACTGGGTCAGTTCCCGCTTGGTGACGACGGCGCCACACCGTTCGCATTGCCCACCGACGACTTGCTCGTTGGCTAGCACGGTCTGATCCTGCGGGCACCAGTTCACCGGGGAGGCCTTGCGGTAGGCCAAGCCACGCTCGTAGAACCTCTGGAACAGCCATTGGGTCCAGCGGTAGTACTCAGGGTCGGAGGTGTGCAGGCGGCGCGACCAGTCGAAGCTGACGCCGTACCGGCGGATCGATTCGGCCTGGGTTTCGATGTTCGCGTAGGTCCAATCCCGGGGGTTGACACCCTTGCGGATCGCGGCGTTCTCAGCGGGCAGGCCGAAGGAGTCCCACCCGATGGGATTGAGGACGTCGTAGCCGCGCAGCCACCAGTAGCGCGCCAGCACGTCATGCAGGGCGAACACCTCGGCATGCCCCATGTGCAGGTCCCCGCTGGGGTAGGGGAACATGGTCAGGGCGTACCGCTTCTCGGCACCTGCGGCGGCGCTACCGGCCCTAAATGCGTCCAACTGCTGCCACACCGGAAGCCACTTGTCCTGCAATGCGGCTGCGTCGTAGATCGGCTCGTCAGTGCTGGGTTCGGTGGTCATTGGTGTCCTTGGTCGGAGTAGCGCCATGCTCGGGCACAAAAAAACCCCTCGCGAGAGGGGCGGCCGCGACGGGAAGTGCGCCGCGGCTAGCTAAGAAGCAGGCTCATCTGCACCCGCCCATACTAGCGACCAAACACCAACCGGCTTGGCCCTGGTGTTTAGCTGCGATGGCTAGATCCGATCTCGTCGCCTGCTTTCCAGTCGGCATACTCGGGGCGACCTGCCATGAAAGCCTCAACCTGCGAGATTGAGGCGACTAGCTTCGGGTCGTTCTTGAGATACCACTTGGTTTCCCGGGCAATCAGACCGGACAGGATCAGCAGTCCAATCAGGTTGGGTAGCGCCATCAATCCGTTCATTGCGTCGGAGAAGTTCCACACCACGCCCAGTGGCACCGTGCAGCCCACGTACACCACCACGGAGAACAACACCCGGAACGGCATCACCGCTGCCCGCCCGAACAACCGCTCGATATTGCGTTCGCCGTAGTAGGCCCACCCGAGGATGGTGGAGTAGGCAAACATCACCAGGCCCACGGTGACGATCCAGTGGCCCCATTGGCCTGGTAGTCCTTGGGTGAAGGCCGTCGAGGTCATCAACGATGAGGCCAACTGGTCCCCGGTCTGCGGGTCGGTGGCGTCCCATACCCCGGTGGTGATGATGACCAAGCCAGTGAAGGAGACCACGATGATGGTGTCGATGAAGGTCTGCGTCATCGCAACCAGCCCACCGCGGGTGGGGTGGGAGGTCTTGGCTGCAGCCGCTGCTATGGCCGCCGAACCCATCCCGGACTCGTTGGAGAAGATGCCGCGGGCCACACCGAATTGCACCGCAATCATGATGGTCGAACCGGCGAAGCCACCGGCGGCCGCACTTCCGGTGAAGGCGTCCGTGAAGATCAAGCCCAATGCTGCGGGCACATCCGCGATGTTGACCAACAGGATGTAGAGCGCCCCTAGCACGTACAACACGATCATCACCGGCACAAAGGCGGCGGTGACGTTCCCGATGGACTTGATGCCTCCCACGAGCACCACGATGGTCGCCAGCGTGAGCACGATGCCCGTTACCCACGGCGCCACGGAGAATGAGTTCTCCACATTGCTGGCGATCGAGTTGCCCTGGGTCATGTTGCCGATACCGAAGCTGGCCAATACCGCAAATACGGCGAAGGAGATCGCCAACACCTTCCCAATGGGATGCTTGATCCCCCGCTCCAGGTAGTACTGCGGGCCACCGGACTTTTCCCCGGCAGCATCGGTGCGGCGAAATCTGATCCCGAGGAAGGTCTCGGAGTACTTCGACGCCATCCCCAGCAGCCCGGTCACCCACATCCAGAACAGCGCTCCCGGCCCGCCGATCCCCAAGGCGGTGGCGACGCCGACGATATTTCCGGTGCCCACGGTGGCCGCCAGCGCGGTGGTCAGTGCCTGGAACTGGGTGATGTCGCCGGTGGTATCGGGATCCTTGCGCCGCAGTATCCCCAGCGTGAGCGCAGCCCACAGTTTGGTGAACTGCAGCCCGCCGAGCCTGATCGTCAGGTAGAGACCGGTGCCCAGCAGCAGCGGGATCAGTAGAAATGGCCCCCAGATGAAGCCTGCGATGTCCCCGAGAGCAGTTTCGAGCCGGTCCATGCTGATCCTCCAGGTCAGGCGTTCGGACTCCCCGATGTTGCGGACCCTAGAGCATGAGGACCGATGACGTCAGCCGCTTGGTCAAGATTTGATACCAGTCCAAGGGCATAGGCACCCAGCGCCACCGCCCCGAGCGCTGAGCCGCCAGCGGCAGAAAACCGGTGCACCGGCCACCGCAGCACCCGGCTCAACTCCGCCAGCCACACCGGTGAGCGCAAGGCCCCACCGGTCGCGCGTACCTGTGTCACCGGTTCGATGGTGTCCAGGATCGTGACGATGGCGGCCAACTTGGCAACGACACCGTTGACGGCAGCACGGGCAACATCGCCGCGGGTGTCAGCCAACCGCAATCCGGTCAGGGCAGCGCCTGTCCCGGCCGGTGCGGGCGGTCGTTCGGAGAGCAGGTCCGCAACCATCCGGACGCCCAATTCCTGCGGTACCACCTGGGCGGCCTCAGCAAGCAAGGTCGGCACATCGGCACTGACCAGGCGCGCCAACCAGTCCAGCACCACGCCGCCATTGCTCACTGCTGCCCCGATCAGCCAGGCATCATCGGTGAGGTTGTAGCAGAACAGGCTCGGATGCGCCGTTGGTTGTGGCACCACCATCCGCACCGCCCCGCTGGTGCCCAGTGACAACCCCACCAGCCCGGCGCGCACCGCCCCGACGCCGAGATTGGCGAGCGGGCCATCGGTGGCACCTAAGACCACCGGTAGCCCCTGTGGCAAACCAGGAATGTCCCGCGTCAGCGGCAGGGTGGCGGTGGTGGGATGCACCGGTGGCAGCTGCGCGAGGCTCATATCAGCTAGTTCAAGTGCCTGCTGATCCCACGCCCCCTCCCGCAGGTTGTACATTCCAGTCGCTGAGGCGCTGGAGCGTTCGGTGACCAACTGGCCGGTCAGATGCGCCAGCACCAGATCCTTCAATCCGACCCAGTAGCTGACCGACGGTGTCTGGGCCTGCTCCGAGAACCACATCGCCTTGGTCAGGGGGCTGAGCGGGTGCACGGGCGTGCCGGTCCGTTCCAGCAGCGATGCTGCTAGACCCTGGGCACGTAGACGGTCTGCCTGTGCCTGGGATCGGGTATCAGCCCAGGTAATCACCGGGGTCAGCGGCACACCGTCACGGTCGAGCCCGATGAGGGCATGCATCGCCGTCGACACCGAAAGTCCGGCCAGGGTGTGACCAGGTACCGGGCCAGACGGCGATGTTCCTTGGGGTGCCAGCTGCCGCGCCACCTCGGCCAGCACCTGATCGACGGCGGCCAACACCACATCTGGATCTTGGATCTGTTCCCCAGGACGGGGTGCGAGCATCGGGTATCCGGCCTCAGCATCGGCCACGATGGCAGCCCCGAACTGGTAGGCCACCGCCTTGACGGCGGTGGTGCCCACATCCAGGCCCAGCAGGACGCTCACGCGCTGGAGCCTGCCAGCAACAGTTCAGCTTGCCCGGTCACGGCGGCCGCCAGTTCCGGATCTTGCCCCAGGCCCAGCAGTTGCAGCACCTGGTCAACCGCGCTCACCAGCGGCTCGGTGGCGGCAGCGGCGAGCGCACGTTCAACCGTTTGATCCTTGATCGGTGCACCATGGCCGCGCAGGTGCAGGATCCACCCGGCAAGGGTCGTGGCACCGCCGATGGGAATCCGCCCCGCCGCGCGCTCGGCCACCACCACCGGCACGGTGCGTACTGGGATCTTTTGCGAACCGTCGGCGGCAATCTGCGCGGTGAGGTGCCGCACTCGAGGATTGGCGTACCGGCGCAGCAACGCCTGGGTGTAGGCGGCGATCTGCTCGGTCGGCAGGTTCAGATGGCTGGCTGCTTCCTCCCACCATTGGCGTACCCACCCCAGGCAGCGCTGGTCGGCGATGGCTGCGTCGATGGTCTGGTGGCCCAGGATGGAGCCGACGTAGGCCAACTGTGAGTGGGAACCGTTCAGCAACCACAGCTTGCGCCGCTCATGGGGTTCGACGTCGGTCACCAGTTGCACGCCGGCGTCCTGCCAGGCTGGTCGACCGGCAGGGAACGTGCCGCTGATCACCCACTCCGAGAATGGCTCTGTCGGCACCGGGGCCGCATCGAGGGCATCCAGATGCTCAGCCACCGCATCCCGGTCAGCGTCGGTGGTCGCCGGGGTGATGCGATCAACCATCGGTGTGGCAAAGTCCACCTGGTCGGCTGCCCAGTCGGCGGCGCTGTCATCAATGGCGCGCGCCATCGACAGCACCACAGCTTCGGTGGCCGCACCATTGTTGGGCAGATTGTCGCAGGACAGCACACTGATCGGACCAGCACCGGCCGCCCGACGCGCCAGCAGCCCCGCCACCAGCTTCCCCGGTACGGTCTGCACCGGTGCACGCGGATCGACTCGCAAGGCCGCAATATCGGCGGCGACCTGCTCATCGGACAGGTCGATGTGGCCATCCTGGCCCCGGCGGTACCCAGCTTCGGTCACTGTCAAGGTGAGGATGGCGATCGCCGGATCGGACAGGTAATCCAGGTAGCGCTGGTGCTCATCGCTGCGGTGCACCGCCACAATCGAGGCGATCACCTCGATCTCATCACCCTCAGCCGCTTTGGTGATCAACGAGTACAGGCCGTCCTGGGGTGCCAGTGCTTGCGCCGCATCCGGGCGGCGGCCGGTGAATGCCGCAATACCCCAGTCCGAGGCATCGGGCGCATGATGGGTGTACCAGGCAGCGTGCGCCCGATAGAAGTTACCCACCCCTAAATGCACGATGCGCACCGGTGCCGCGGCCGGCATCCCGGGCAGTGACCGGGCCAGCCTCATAGCTTGAAGACCTTCCGCGGGTTGGTCGAGACCAGGTCCACGATGGCCTGCGCTGCCTCATCCTCGTCGAGGCGATGTTCGAGCACCAGCCTGGCCAGGTATGCGGCGTCGAGCCGGCGGGACATGTCGTGCCGCGCGGGGATGGAGCAGAACGCCCGGGTGTCATCGATGAAGCCGGAGGTACGCGAGAAACCTGCAGTCTCGGTCACCGCACTACGGAACCGGGTGATCGCTTCGGGTGCGTCGATGAACCACCACGGCACCCCCACGTAGACACTGGGATAGAACCCAGCCAGTGGGGCGAGTTCGCGCGAATAGACCGTCTCATCGATCGTGAACAGCACCAAGTGCAGATTGGGGTGGGTGCCGTAGGCATTCAGCAACGGTGCCAGGGCATCGGTGAACTCGACCGCAATCGGGATATCGCAACCGATGTCGGTGCCGTACTGCTGGTAGGAGGCCTGATGATGATTGCGGCGAACTCCAGGATGCAACGTCATCACCAGGCCGTCATCGCAGGACATGCGCGCCATCTCGCTGAGCATGTGACGGCGGAAGGCCGTGTGCTCGGCAGAGGTGGCGCGTCCAGCCAGCGCAGCATCGAAGATCCGGCTGGCCTGCTCCGGGTCGAGCACAAGAGTTCCAGCATCGATCGCCGCGTGGTCGGCCGAGACTGCACCGTGGGCGATGAAGTGTGCGCGCCGCTGCTCCAACGCCTGGATATAGCCGGGGTAGGTGGCGGTGTCGATCCCGGCGACCTCACCGAGGCGGCCCACCCGTTCGATCCAGGTGCTCTCAGCAGGATCCAGGTATCGGTCGGGTCGGAAGGTGGGCAAAACCCGTCCTTGGAACCCCTGCGCCACCAGTGCGGCATGTGCTGCCAGGTCCTCACACGGGTCATCGGTGGTGGCCAGCACCTCGATGCCGAATTGGTCGAACAACGCCCGTGGGCGGAACTGCGGCTGGGTGAGCTGGTGAGCGATCTGATCATAGATCGCGTCAGCGTTGGCGGCGCTCGGGCGTTCGGTGATGCCGAAGATCCCAGCCAGTTCGTCCTCCAACCAGTACCGCACCGGCGTTGCCCGGTAGGCCGACCAGTGCTGGCAGAGCAGCCGGAAGGCCGCACGTGATTGCTCCGGTGTCAGCTCCCGCCCCACTCCCAGGTCAGCAAGCGAGACACCGTGGGCATGCATCATCCGGTTCACGTAGTGATCCGGGGTAATCAGGAGCGAGGTCGGATCCGCAAATGGCAGGTCCTGGCTGAGCCACTGTGGCGGTACGTGCCCGTGCGGGCTAACGATGGGTAGCTGGGCAACCTGCTGGTACAACCGGCGCGCCACCACGCGGGTGTCAGCATCGGCTGGAAGCAAGCGATCTGGGTGAGGGTTCAACGCGGCCATGAGCTCATGGTGCCCGGTCCCTGCCGGTGGCTCCTACCGATTGCCAGCGCTTGCTGCCACCCCGGTGGACTCACGCTGGACCAGCTTGGTGGGCAGCACCACCGGGGCGGTACTGGTGCTCTTGGCGCCCCGGGCAAACGCGAGGACGTGCTGAACCGCTCGCGCACCCAGGGCGCGTTGCGGCGCGGCGACCGAGGTCAGACCAGGAGTCACGATCTCCGCCGATGGCGTGTTGTCGATCCCGACCACACTCACATCACCGGGCACGCTCATGCCCATCCGTTGGACCGCCCGCATAAACCCGATGGCGATGAGGTCGTTGTAGGCGAGCACCGCCGAGGAGGGTTGGCTAGCCCAGAGCGCCGCTGCCTTCACCCCACCGTTGAGGGTGGGAGGCAGCGGTCCAATTCGGCGGATCGCCATCCCCAGGTCTGCGCGGGCATCGCGCAGCGCCCGCCAGCGCACGCCGTCCGGCCAGGCGGCCTCGGGGCCAGCCAGGTAGGTGACCTGTTCATGCCCGAGCCCTGCTAGGTGCTCTGCAGCGCGGTACACCCCGCGGGCGTTGTCCACGATCACGCTGGGCAGCCCTCCGACTACCCGGTTCAGCACCACCGTGGGTCGTACCTTGGCGACCTGCCGTACTGCGGTGTCGGACATCCGCGGACTGGCTAGCACCAGGCCATCAACACTGTTGCTGATGGTTTCCAACACTTCCCGTTCCCGGCCGCTCGACTCGCGGGTATCGGCCAGCACCATGGCATACCCCGCTGCCGATGCTGCTTCCTCAGCTCCTTGGATGACTTCGGCGAACACTGGGTTGGCAACATCGGCGAACAGCACCGCGATCATGGAGGTGGTGCTGGTCGAGAGCGCCCGCGCTTGGGGATTGGCCCGGTAGCCCAGCTCCGCGGCTATTGCCCGGATCCGCTCGGCGGTTTCAGCGTTCACCCGGCCCGGTCGGCTGAACGCCCGTGACACCGTCGACGGCGCCACACCTGCTGCCTTTGCGACGTCGTAGATGGTGGTGGGGCGGTGCGCCATGGCCGGACGTTACAACACACGGCAACCGATTGCCATTGGATGCACCGACCGGTTTGCTAGTGCGTATGTGGACGTTGAGTGGTTTCGCCGACGAAATCTCCCCTGACCTGACCACCCAGTTGGACACCGTTGTCGAACTGGGCTTGCGCTATATAGAACTGCGAAGCGCGTGGAACGTCAATGTGCTGGATCTGGATGCACAGCAACGAGCCCAGATACGGCAGGAATTGGCCCACCGCAACCTCGCGGTGTCCTCGATCGGCTCTCCGATCGGCAAGATCGCCATCACCGACGATTTCGCCCCGCACCTGGAGCGCATGCAGCATGCGGTGGAGGTGGCAGCTGAGTTCCAGGCACCATTTATTCGGCTGTTTAGCTTTTTCATCCCCGCCCAGGACAATCCCGAGGATCACCGTGACGAAGTATTGCGGCGGATGTCTGCCCTGACCCGCATCGCCGAAGGGACCGGCGTCACACTGGTCCATGAGAACGAGAAGGAGATCTTCGGCGACGTTCCCTCCCGCGTGCTAGACATCGTCCGCAGCATCGACTCCCCCACCCTGCGACTGGCGTGGGATCCAGCGAACTTTGTCCAATGCGGGGTGCGGCCGTTCTCTCAGGGATATGACCTGTTGCGCCCGTATACCGCCTACGTGCAGATCAAAGATGCGCTACTCGCCGATGGCAGCGTGGTGCCGGCCGGCGTGGGCGATGGCGAAGTACGCCAAACCATTCGGGCGCTGGCCGCGGATGGCTTCGATGGCTTCTTCTCCCTGGAACCACACCTCGCGGCGGTGGATTCCTTCGGCGGCTTCTCCGGGCCGCAGCTATGGCGCACGGCTCACCAGGCATTCACTAGCCTGCTGACCGATGAAGGAATTGCGTTTGCCTGAGCGGGCACTTCGGGCCGCGATCATCGGGGCTGGCGATATTTCTCGCGTGCACGCGCAGGCGTTGAGTGCGACCGGGATTCAGCTGGTGGCGGTGGTCGATCACGATCAGACTCGGGCGCAAGCGCTGGCACGCACGGCGGGGGCCCAGGCGTGGACGGGCACCCAGCAGATGCTCGAGCAGATAGAGGTTGACGTGGTGCACGTGTGCACCCCGCACGATCAGCATCTATCGGTGGCCCGCCAGGCACTAGCCAGGTCCAAGCACGTCCTGGTGGAGAAGCCGTTGGCCTGCGATCTGGAGTCGGCATTGGCGCTGGCAACGGCGGCCCAGGAGTCGCCGGGCACGCTCGGAGTTTGTTTCCAGAACCGCTACAACCCGACGTCGGTAGCCATGGCTGCGGTGCTTGGCACCGGTGAGCTAGGAGCTGTCCGTGGCGCTGACGCGACCCTCGCGTGGCACCGAGGCCCGGCCTACTACCGGGCAAAACCATGGGCTGGCATCCGCGCCCGGGCGGGAGGCGGGGTATTGATCAACCAGGCGATCCACACCCTGGATCTGCTGCAGTGGTTGCTCGGCCCGGTCACACAGGTGGCGGCCTCGGCCAGCACGCTGCGACCCATGGGCTCGGTGGATGTCGAAGATACGGTCAGCCTCAGCCTGACGCACACCGAGCAGATCCGGTCGGTGATGTGGGCAACCAACACCCATGCTTTCGATGAACCCATCGCGATCCGGGTGCGCTGTGAGCAGGGCACGCTGGAATTGCGGGACAGCACGCTCAAGGTCACTGGCCCCGGCGGTGTGCGAATGGTGAGCGATGCGGCGGCCCCCGACGAAATCCCGGACTATTGGGGCGTTGGTCACCGCGGGCTGATCGCTGATTTTTACACGCACCTGAAGGGGGGCCAACCCTTTTGGCTGGATGCCGACGCCGCCCTGGCGAGTCAGCGCATCATCGACCAGGTGTACCAGCACGCGGTCACCTAGAGCAGGCTGAGCCAGCCTTCGGCCAGCACGATTAGCGCGACCGCAACGAGCACTACGTACCACAACGCCGTCCAAATCCAGCGGTATTGGACCAGGATGTCCCGCACCCCCGTCGGCACCGGCAGTGCACCGTTCTGAGTGGCGCGCGCAACGGTGTGCACGAACAGCGGAATCATCACGGCCCACACCAATGCGCACCATGGGCAGATCGCCTGCAGAATGAACATCGCCTGGTACTGCAACCACAGCACGAACACCATGCCCAGCGCCGTGCCGACCAGCAGCCCCCGCCAGTACCACCGAGGCAGCTGGACCCGGGCTAGCCCGATCACCCCGGTGGTGACCAACACCGGGAACGCCACAATCCCGATGATCACATTGGGGAACCCGAAGGCTTGCGACTGCGGCGACTCGAGGAAGTTGCCGCAGCTGAGCAACGGGTTGAGGTCGCAGGCTGGCACATAGTCGGAGTCGCGCAGGGTGTGGATGTACTCGATGTTGAGCATCAGGGATGCGAGGGTTCCCAGCACCCCGGCAATGATCAGAAGCCAGGCAAACTCTCGCCCGACTCCCCCGGCGCGTTCCGACTCACTACCCTGCCAGCGATCAGCGGCCCCCACGTCGGTCTTAGTAGTCACCCGCCCAGGATAGGTGGGATACGGAGGCGGTTGGTCCCCCTTGCGCCCGCAAGCACCTAGGAACCGGTGTCCCAGGGTGCCTGCCCCACGTCCGGCACTGGCAGGTCGACTGGTTCATCCGCCGCCGGCGGCACTGCCCACCACGAGCCCAGGTGCACGCTGCGGTCAACCTCAACGGTGATGGTGCGGTAGTCGAGCGGCAACCGATTGGCGCGATCCCACCGCATCACGGTGATCGTGGCCGGAGCCTGCAACGGGCCGATGGTCGGGCTGGCCTGAGCGGCACCGGCGGTGCTGGAGCTCACGAACTCGATTCCGGTTCCGCGTTGCCAGGGGCCGATTTGCCGGTGCATGTGGCCGGACACGGTCAGTGGCAGGCAGCCCGACTCCAGCGTCGCGGTGGCGGCCCGTGGATTGTGGATCAGCAGGATGTCAGCGTCCGCACGAGCGCCGCATGCGACCGCGGCCAATCGCTGACCCATGGCATCGATGGTCTCACCCCGTTGAGCAGACGTGGGCGCGCCGAGCGAACTCAACCTGGGATCGGTGTCACCGAGGATGCGCACCCCTGCCACCTCTACTGGTTCGCCGCGCAAGACCAGCCAGCCGCGATCGGCCGCCTGAGCGGCCGTGGTCTGCGAATCGTGGTTGCCATTGGCCATCACCACCGGGGTATCGCCGATGCCATCGGCGAAGGCGTCGACGCAAAATGACTCAACCGAGGTCCCTGCCATCACGGTGTCACCGGCATTGAGCACCATCTCGGCCTCGGCCAGCTCGACCACCGATCCGATCACCGCAGCCATCCCGACATTGCAGTGCAGATCCGAGACGATCACCATCGTCACCGGGTCTGGTGGTCGCGCCGGGTCCGGTGTTGAGGTTGTTTGGGTTGCCGGTGAGGGCGAGCTGGCGGAATCTGGTTCAACCGAAGCCGGCTCAACGGGGTCCACGCCATCGGAATCAGCCTCTGCCTGCGCCGGGTCACCGGCCTCAGGCTCGGGTTCGATGAGCGGCAGGACGGGCGGATCACCGGATGGGGCTATCGGATCATCGGCCTCGGCGTAAGCCTGGTACAGGTTCGCGTCCACCTCGGCGTAGAAGTCATCGTTCGTCGCGATAGCATCGATCACATAGCCGCCATAGAAGTCGACCAGACTCACCAGACGGCCGGTGATCCGGGCATCCTCCAGCGGGGTATCGGCCAGCACCTGCGACGTGCGGCCAGCTCCTTCCGAGCCCCGGGTCAGCGCGTATCCGGTGGGAACCGCCAGGGCAAACAGCAGGGTCACGGTCAGAGCCGGCACACCCTGCCGTCGCCAGGCGCTGTAGATCGCCTTGCGCAGCACCCCATGCGAGGCGAGCCGACCCCATGCGATCAGTACCAGCAGGATGGTCCAGGCCAGCACGCTGCGCCCGATCGCGTCCCGTGTCAGGCCTTGCATCGCGGCGTCGACGGCTGTTTCTGGACTGGTGAAGAACTGGCTGTAGCTGGCGAGGTCGGCCGTCAATCCGGCGATCGGGTTGATCGCATCGGAGGCGAGCGCATCGGGAATCTCCCGCACCAGCACATGAACTCCGATGATGGGTAAGGGCGAGTCGATGATGAAGGATCCCAGCGGACCCATGTCGATGGTGACCTCGGAGTTGACCGTGGTGGAGTATTGGGCAATGTGGGGGCCCAGGGACCCGGTGAATTGCGCCGTGGTGAGCCCGAAGATTGCTGCCAGCACGCCAGCGGCTAGCACCACCGCCGTGGTCCGCAGAAAACGCCGCACGCCGGTGGATCGCTCATGCCACCATTGCCAGTGGCGTCTTGGTGACTCACGGTCCGGCACGCCCCCTATCATTCCCCATTCGCTGGGTGCTATTGGCGCCGCACGATAGCTTCTGCCATGCCTGCTGGGTCATGGTGGTGCTGCGGATCAACGTTGAGCTGGATCGAGGCGATATCACCCTGGAACCGCCCACGTGGCGCGCCGTAGTCCTCCACCACCGGCGCACCGTTGTCGAATCCGATGTCCAGCGCATCCGAACTGGAAAATAGGTAGCCGCAGGTGTGGTCGACGCGGCCCAGGGCCACCTGGGCGGTGGGCCGGCCGGCCGCTTGCGCATTCAACCGATCGGTCTTGCGATCGTCGAGCGGGAACACCTGATATTTGGAGCTCTCCAGCAAGAACAACTCCTGCAGCTTGCGCAACATCTGCGGGTCCTGGGCGGCGATGTTGTTCGCCTGACTGTAGTCATCGGGGCTATAGAGCTCCCAGGTGTCCTGCGCGAAGCTGGATTCTGCGGGGCTCATCACCCAGGGGAGGTTGTGGATCGTGCAGCGATGCCCTCGGGCCAGGTGATCAGTTCGGCATCCTGGGCCACGATGCCCATCTGCTTCTGCCGCGCCAGCGTCGCTACCCGTTGCGCATACCGACCCTGGTCAATCGGAACGCGGTAGCTGTCGATGTGCTCCTTGGGTGCGTGGTGAGGTGCGTGCGTGGCACCAAAGGCGAGATAGGTCAAGAACGGCTTGTCCGGTGTGATGGCCTGTTGTTCACGGACGTATCCAATCGGCCGGTCGGCGATATCGACGCTGACGTGGTAGTCCTCACCATCGGGGGTATCCCCCTCCAAAGGAGGACCGTGTGCCGAACCCCATGTCGTCAAGCAGGATGACAGCACATTGGGCGCGCCTGCGGGTGGTCGTATCGGGGAGATTCCCGCGGGCCTGTCGGTATCTCGGGCGTCGACCATCGCAGCAGGGCGGGGCCCGGGCTGCACGATCGGCAGGGTTGAACGGTAGGTCTGCGACATGACGGTGCTCCTCCACGCGACGAGCGCGGGCCTAGCTACAGTTCACACGCGATCAGTCTTCTTTGGCAGCGCTACGGGTACAACCGCACATCTGCGCTACGGCGTGAGGTCGCCAAGGGATCAGCTCGCCAAGATGAGGCGGCGATAGAGCCGGGCATCTGCGTGCCCCGGCACCGGTCTGCTTAGCCCGCGTCGGCCTCAGGCTGGGTCTGCTCACCGCGGCTGGCGCGGGTCTGTTCGACCGAGCGGCGCAGTGCTTCCATCAGATCGAGTACTTCAGCTGGGTCCTCCTGCGCGGTGCCGAAGGTGGCCTCGGTGTCGATGGCGTCGCCTTGTTCGATCTTTGCCTCGATCAGGGTGCGTAGCTGATGTTGATAGTGGTCTTGGTGAACCTGCGGATCGAAGTCCGCTTCAAATCCGGCAACCAGGGCCGCGCTCATCGCCAGTTCCTTGTCGCTGACCTGAACCTCCTGCGCCAACACGGGGAACTCGGGATGGCGCACCTCATCGGGCCACAGCATCGTTTGTAGCACCAATACCTCGCCTTTGACCCGCAGGGCCCCGAGCCTGGTCTTCTGGCGCAGCGCAAAGCTCACGATGGCGGTGCGGTCGGTCTCTTGCAGCGTGCGGCGCAACAGCACGTAGGACTTCGTGGAGGCCGAGTCTGGTGCCAGGTAGTAGGAGCCCTCGTACATCAGCGGATCAAGTTGGTCATTGGGCACGAACTCCAGCACAGCGATCTCGCGGCTGCGTTCGGCTGGTAGCACAGCCAGGTCGTCTGCGGTGAGCACCACCGTGTTCTCACCATCGGCGAAGGCCTTGTCGATGTGCTGGTAGGGCACAACCTCCGAACACACCTCACACTTGCGCTGATAGCGGATCCGACCACCATCGGCGTCATGGACCTGGTGCAGCCGCACATCGTGGCTCTCGGTGGCCGCGTGCAGCGACACCGGTACGTTGACCAGCCCGAAGCTGATGGCACCTTTCCAGATCGCCCGCATTGTGCCTCCTCCTGCCGCCTACACGCAATCACGCGCAATTGCTATTCCATGCAACCCACAGTCTGCGGCATAGTCAACACCACCGAGGGCACGGCAGGATAGTCCGATGGTCGAGGAGTCCGTGGAGCAGACCGTCACCTTTGATGGTGTGCAGTTGCGAGTGTCCAATCTCGCCAAGGTGCTGTACCCGCAGACCGGGACCACCAAGGCTGATGTGCTCCGGTACTACGCCACCATCGCCCGATTCATGGTTCCGCACTGCGCCGACCGGCCGATCACCCGCAAGCGGTGGCCTCATGGCGTCGACGGTGCGATGTTCTTCCAAAAGAACCTTGGCGCTGGTACCCCGCACTGGATCCAGCGTGCCGCCATTACCCATTCCAGTGCTGAGCACAGCTATCCGATCGCCAACGACCGTCCCACACTGGCCTGGCTCGCTCAGATGGCAGCCCTTGAGCTGCACGTACCTCAGTGGCGATTTGATTCGGCTTTCCATCCTCTGCACCCGGATCGGATCGTGTTCGATCTTGACCCGGGTGAGGCCGTGTCCCTGCCCCAAGTCGCTCATGTCGGGCTGCTGATCAGGCAGATTGTGGAGGCCATGGGGTTGGCCTGCTACCCGGTCACCAGTGGCAGCAAAGGAATGCACATCTACGCCGGGTTGGATGGGACCTACTCCAGTGAGCAAACCAGCGCCTTGGCCAAGGAACTGGCCCGCAGCTTGGAAGCCGACCACCCAGACCTGGTGGTGTCGCAGATGTCCAAAGCCGCCCGTTCCGGCAAGGTGCTGCTGGATTGGTCTCAGAACAAGGCCAGCAAGACCACCATTTGCCCCTATTCACTTCGGGGCACCGGCCGCCCCTACGTTGCGGCACCACGGACATGGGAAGAACTAGCAGATCCGCAGCTGCGCCAGCTCCAGCTCGATGAGGTGTTGACGCTGGTGACTGGCCGGGGCGACCCGATGGCGGCCCTGGGTAGGTCACCGGGTGCGGGAGCGGCACGGGATCGGCTGGAGATCTACCGCAGTAAACGTGAAGCCACCCGCACTCCGGAGCCCATCCCGGACCGGCATGGACCCGACGACCCATCCGAGCGCACATTCGTGATTCAGGAGCATCACGCCAGTCGACTGCATTGGGACCTACGGCTCTCGCGCCACGGGGTGCTGGTGAGCTGGGCACTGCCCAAGGGGATTCCCACCGACCCGAGCAGCAATCACCTGGCCGTTCAGACCGAGGACCATCCGCTGGAGTACGCCCGGTTCTCAGGCACTATCCCGGATGGCGAATACGGGGCTGGCCACATGAGTATCTGGGATCACGGCACCTACGTGGCAACCAAGTGGCGGCCGGGCAAGGAGGTGATCGTCATCCTCACCGGGCAACCGGGCGGCGGGCTCGATCGTGGCCCTGGTCAACGCACCCAGATCGCACTCATCAATACTGGCGACAACTGGCTTATCCACCGGATGGCGGCACGAGGCGGTAGCCGCGGCGGCGGCCCGGCGCCTTCCTCCGTCAGCGCAGGTCCGGGTCTGCCAGCTTCGCCGGGCACCCCAGCGCCGATGCTGGCCACCGCCACTACCCGCATTCCCGCCGAGCCTGGATGGCAGTTCGAGATGAAGTGGGATGGGATACGGACGCTGGCGCACATCGAGGGTGACCGGGTGCGGCTGTTTTCCCGCAGCGGCAAGGAGCAAACCTCGCAGTTCCCGGAGCTGGCGGTCCTGGGCGAGCTGGTTGCTGCCGACCATGCGATCATCGACGGCGAAATCGTGATGTTGGATGATCAGGGCCGACCGAGTTTTGCGCTGCTGCAGCCGCGCATCAACGCCAGCAACGAGCTGGAGGTCGCTCGGATCGCGGACCGCCGTCCAGTACAGCTGATGGCCTTCGACGTGCTGGCGCTGGAACAGACCTCGCTGGTGTCTGACCCCTACCACCACCGCCGGGACGCGCTCCAAGCACTGCTAGCCGAGCATCCGCTGGTTCATGTTCCACCGGCCAGCGACGATGGCGCGGCAACCCTGCGCACGAGCCGTGAGCTGGGGCTAGAGGGGGTGATTGCCAAGCGAATCGACTCCCGTTACCGCCCTGGGCATCGATCGCAGGACTGGCTCAAGTTGGTGCATACCCGAACCCAGGAGGTCGTGGTGGTCGGCTGGCGATCGGGGAAGGGCCGGTATCAAGATGCGGTCGGATCCCTGTTACTCGCGCTGCCCGGTCACCACGGATTGCGCTATATCGGCCGGGTGGGTTCGGGCTTCACCGATCGGGAGCGCGTTCAATGGCTGACCCGATTCGCACCCTTGACCCAGTCTTCAGGTGCAGCTCAGGACGTCCCGGATAGCGACGCGGTGGGCACCACCTGGCTGCAGCCCACACTGGTCGCCGAGGTGGAGTTCGCTGGTTGGACCTCGACCCGCCGGTTGCGCCACCCGCGCTGGCGAGGGTGGCGACCGGACAAGTCAGCAACGGATGTGCCCAGCTCAGCCGCCGGACTGGGCTGAGGCAGCCACCCGGGCACGGTGGCTGTGCAGGATGTGCTCGATGATCAGGCGCCCGAGAACCAACACCAGAAACCCAGCACCGCAGTAGTACAGGAACGAGGACAGGCCCAGCAACGCATACGACGCGCTGCCGCTGAAGGCAGCCATGTTGATGAAGTCACTGATCAGAACGAACAGGCCCCGGAGCACCAGGACGATGGCGAGCACCAACACCGCCACGAAGGCAGGCTTGGCAATCTTCTCAATGACCGGTCGCTGGAACGACATGTCCATCAACCCTGGCTCGGCGACCGGCTGCTGGAATCCTGGTTGTGGCTGCTGGTAGCCGGCTGGGAATCCTGCGGGCACCTGCTGACCGGGCGTCGGAATGCCTGGCTGTGGCTGGCCTGGCTGTGGCTGGCCTGGCTGTGGCTGCCCCGGCTGCGGTGGCTGATATTGGCTCATGCGAGATCTCCTGACATCGAAGGCAGATGGCTTCTAGGCTGTGCTACAGCGAGCCTAGGGCCTTCCGGGCACGGCAGCTCCCACCATGGAGGATAGGAATGCCCATTGGTACCGGTTACCTAAGAACGACCGGAGATGGCCTGGAGCTGGTTCTCACACGCGAATTCAGTATCGGGCAGGCCGAGGCCTGGAGCTGGGTCACCGAGTCAGCGAAACTCGCGCAGTGGATCGGCCATTGGTCCGGGCAGGCGGGGGTGGGCGCGGTGGTCGAGTTCACCATGGGGTTTGAGGACAGCGCTGAGCCGGAGCAGGTCACGATTATTGAGTGCGATCCGCCGCAACGCCTGCAGGTGGAGTTCACCAGTGAAGCTGGTATCTGGCACCTGCAGGCCGATGTCAGCGGACGCGGCGAAGGTTCGGTGCTGCAGTTCAATCAGCTGCTCGATCAGGGCGATGACATCACCACCATCGGACCGGGCTGGGAGCACTACCTGGACCGACTGGTTGCGGTTCTCGAGCAGCGGGAGCCAGCGCCGTTCTCGGACTACTACCCCGCATTGCTCGACTACTACCGGGACTTGAGCTAGGGCGTGTCTGACAATTCGGTGGGCTGCGCCTCGTGGTCTTCGTAGCGCAGTAGGTCGCCGGGTTGGCAGTCGAGGACTCGGCAGATCGCGTCGAGTGTCGAGAAGCGAACAGCCTTGGCGCGTCCGTTCTTGAGGACTGCGACGTTCGCTGGGGTGATACCGATCGCGTCTGCAAAGTCGCCGACGCTCATTCCACGTTCGGCGAGCATGCGATCGATCGTGATGCGGATCGTCATCACACGGCCTCGTTCAGTTCGGCCCGCATCACGATGGCGCTCCGCAGAAGGGAGCGCAGCACGAGGGTGATGCAGGCGACGGCGACCAGAGTGAGACAGGCCATCGCCTGGACGAGTGCGAGGGACGGACTCCCCGCCTGGCCGTTGCTGATCACAACGAATCCTGTGACGATCAGCACGACGGCGCACCCGGCGGTGGCGACGAGCACATCGACCCAGACCAAGGACGGACGTGTGAGCATTGTGCCGCTGTAGATGCGCTGCACCAGCAGCGCGACCATTGCGAGGGCGATGAGGCCGAGGATCGTGAAGGTGATCGCGATCGCGAGGAGCCGAACGCGGAGCTCTGCATACTCGGGAAGGCTGGTCGCGACGTTCGCGGAGAAGCTGGGTAGGAGCGCGATCGCGCCGAGGCCGACGAGTAACAGGATGCCGAGGAGTGCCCCGGTGGCGACGACGAGAGCGAGTGGAGGGCGAGGGAGATCAAGATTCATGTATCGAATATCGATAGATATCTATCGAACGTCAATAGTTTGCTTGGCTATGACTCTGTCCGACCCGTCGGCCGCGGCAGCATCCCCTCGATCAACGACCACTGAGCATCCGAAAGGATCTGAAACCTCGACACCGAACAAGACGCTCAGCGCGCTCCCCGATTCATTTGTCAGACACGCCCTAGCTGATTGACCCGTCCGCAGCTACCGCTACCGGCACCGCTGGTAGCGGTTCAGGCGCTGGTCCCCCTAAGACCTGCCCAGTGGCCAGATCGAACACCGAATGATGGCAGGGGCAGGCCAATTCCCCCGATGCCGGTTCCACGATGCAACCCTGGTGGGTGCAGACGGCGGAAAAGGCTAAGATCTCGCCCTCGGTGGGCTGGGTGAGGAGAAGATCCTCACCTGTTGCTGAGGTCACCGCGAGCGCTCCCCCTACCGGGATATCGGCTACGTTCGCGAGCACACCGCCGCCCGCGCTGGAAGCAGTGGAGTCGGCATCGCTGCCTTCGGAACCAGTCGCAGACGGCTGCATGGACGGGTCCTCGGCCTCGCTCGTACACCCGGCGAGCGCAGCACCGGCGACGCCGGTAGCGGCCAGCAGGCCACGTCGACTCCAGCACGGAGCACCACAAGGTTGCGACATACCGTCAGCTAACACCATGGAGCTGGGAACTTGCTGAGAGAGCTATCCGCTGCGCTCGGCGAACATGCCTTCGGCTCGAATGCGCTGGTTCAACTCGGTGAGGTAGGCATCTTCCTCCCCATCGATGCTGACCTCACGCCCCAGCCAGGCGGAAAGATGCGCGGCGTTAGCCAGCCGCACGCCGTCGATACCGTCTGATCCTGGTGCGATAAGGGGTTCACCGGAGGTGATGTTGGCCGCGAAGTTGCGCAGTACCTCCCGGTGCTGGGCACCCCACACCGACTCAAACGACAGTTCTTCGGTGGTGTAAGGCACCTCGGTTGCCCCCCCGGTGACCGACTGCTGCACCTGCTCCAGGGTGATCGCAGCGGAAATCTGCTGCTCGGGCTGAGGCAGCCGGTAGACAGTGGCCCGCGCCGAGTCCGTCACCACGATCTTGCCTCGGTCGCCCAGGATTTCGAACCGGTCGGTACCGATGAGGTCATGGGTGGCGGTGATGAAGGTTCCAGTCACGCCATCACCAAAGTCAGCCAGGATCGTGGCCTCGTCTTCCACCGCGATATCGCGGCGAAACCCGAATCCAAGCTTGGCTGTGACCCGGGTCGGCATACCGCAGATCCACTGCCACAAGTCGAGCTGATGCGGCGACTGATTGACCAGCACCCCCCCGCCTTCACCTCCCCAGGTGGCGCGCCAGGCAGACTGGGAATAGTAGGCCTGCGGGCGGTACCAGGAGGTGATAATCCACGAGGAGCGGCGGATGGCGCCGATCTCCCCGGCGGCGACGATCTGTTTGATCCGGCGGTACAACGGGTTGGTGCGCTGATTGAACATGATGGCAAAGGTCAGCTCTGGGTGAGCCTGCGCCACCTCGTTGAGTTCGCGCACCTGTGCGGCGTACACCGCAGCTGGCTTCTCCACCAGCACGTGTAGGCCAGCCTGCATGGCCGCCATCGCTACGTCCGGGTGCAGGTAGTGCGGCACGGTGGTCACGACGGCGTCCACCTCCCCGGAAGCGATGAGTTCGCGGTAGTCGGTGTAGAACGGCACCCGATACTGGCTGCCCGCCTGCGCGTGCCGCTGGTCGGTGTCGCATATCGCCGCAAGCCGGAGTCCATCAACTTCCCCGTCGGCGAGCATGCGGGCGTAGGTGTTGCCTTGAACGCCGTGCCCCACTATGCCCAGTCGTACTGTCATCGATCTACCTCCACCAGATGAGCGTATGAGGGCCCGCGGCGTCAAGGGGGACAGTTGCCGGGCGTTGTCCGTGCATGGCGGTGCCCACTAGTGCAAAGATCAGTCCATGATCGTCGTCACGACTAACGAAGTGCCTGGCTACCGCATCGATGCCGTACTGGGTGAGGTGATGGGCCTTACCGTCCGAGCCGCGAACATCGGCCAGAATTTCGTCGCTGGATTCCGGGCTATTGGTGGCGGGGAGGTCACCGAGTACACGCAGCTGGTGTACCAATCCCGCCAGGAGGTGATGTCTCGGATGGTGCAGCAAGCCACCGAACGCGGAGCCAACGCCATCATCGGTATGCGGTTTGACACCGGCGATATCGCCCAAGCCTTTTCCGAGGTGTGTGCCTACGGCACCGCAGTCGTCGTCAAACCGATTGCGCAAGGTCCGGATGCCACCCCACAATCGGTCGATCAGGCCCGTCAACAAGGCCTGGCCTAGTGCCCGCCCCCGGACCGATCCTGGTCAAGCGCCAGATCGGGTTCGATACCCGCTCCATCTGGCGGGCCGGCTGGGTGATCGTCTCGATCATCGTGCTGGTCCTGATGGCGGTGTTTTTCCTCAACAACGCCGGCTCCTTCTTCTTCGTCATCGTGCTGGCCTTCTTTGGGGCGATGGCGCTGGAACCGGCGGTCAGTCGGCTCGCGCAACGGATGCCTCGGGCTGCTGCCACGGGACTGGTGCTGCTGACGCTGGTGATCGCCGGAGCGCTGTTCCTGGGACTGTTCGGCTCCATGCTCGTCGAGCAGGTGGTCTCGCTCATTCGGGCGGTCCCCGGTGTGGCTGACTCGGTCATCGAATGGGTCAACGCCAGGTTTGGCACCGACTACGCCGTCGAGACCATCCTGGGCGACCTAGGTATCTCGCAAACCATGATCACCAACACGGCTGCTGCCGTCGCCGGGGATGTGTTGTCGGTCGTGGGCGGCGTGGTGAGCAGTCTCCTAAACATCTTCGCGTTGGCGTTCTTCTTGTTCTACCTGTCGGCAGGGATGCCCACCCTGCGCACCTGGATTGCGGGGTTGGTCCGCCCCGACCACCAGGTGGTCTTTCTCACCATCTGGCAAACCATGCTGGTCAAGGTGGGTGGCTATGTGGCCGCCCGCCTGATCCTGGCGCTGATTTGCAGCACCGTCAATGGCACCGTCATGATGATTATCGGAGTGCCGTACTGGTTGCCGCTGGCGATCTGGACCGGCGTGGTGGCGCAGTTGGTGCCCACCATCGGCACCTACATCGCCATCGCCTTGCCGGTGTTGGTAGGGCTCACCAGCCACGACCCGATGCTCGGTGTCTGGGTGCTGGTGTCCGCCGTCGCCTACCAGCAGCTGGAGAACATCTGGATCGAGCCGCGTATCAGCTCCAGCGCCGTGAACGTGCATCCGGCAGTCTCGTTCGGATCAGCGTTGATCGGCGTGCAATTGTTCGGGCTGGCCGGGGCTATGTTGGCCGTTCCGTTCGTGGCGACCCTGATGGCGGTATTCGACATCTACAAACAGCGGTGGGAAGTAACCGAAGCTACCGAGGATGAAGCCGCGGCGTTGGTGCGGGCGGGGATGCGACGCGATGTCACGGACGTGAAAGTTCCTGAGGATAGCGCGCTGAACAAACCTATCCTGGACGACCCTGAGCAGAATGAGGCTCATGATCGGATCGATTCCGATCGGCACGAGGATTCCCCGGATCGTTAGCAACCGGGTACAACCTGGCTGCGAAAGGGTCCTACGCTAGCTGGGTGGGGAAATCCAACGGAACGAATGCACCGACGCTTGAGAGCCGGTATCAGTTCTTTCGCCGGGCGACGATCGGGCTGGCGTTGCTGTGCCTCTTCCTGGTGTTGGTGCTGATCGGGCAACTCACCATGAGCGGCGGCACTAACGGTGGTGCCGAGACCACCACGGACAGCTCCTCTGATTCCCCGCCCGCGAGCTCGCCGGAGGTTGCAGCTGAACCGGAGCCGCTACCAGATACCCCGCTCGCACGGCGCGACCCGGACGATCCGATGGCCATCGGAGCGGTCGATGCACCCCTGGTGATGGTGGAGTGGACTGATATACGCTGCCCCTTCTGTGCGGCGTTCCACCGCGAGACGTTGCCGGTGATCGTGCAGGAGTATGTCGATGCTGGTTTGGTGCGGCTGGAAGTTCAAGACGTATCGTTCTTCGGTGAGCAGTCGCAGGCAGGTGCGATCGCCGCCAGGGCTGCTGGGCGACAGGGGTTGTTCTTCGAGTACACCCAGCTCATCTACGCCGAGGCACCGCAGAGCGGGCACCCGGATCTGACCCGGGAGGTGCTCATCGACTATGCCCGGCGCATCGGTGTCGCCGATATGGACCAATTCGCAGCCGATTTAGACGATCCCGCATTGCGGGCTGACGTCACTGCCAGCACCGCCACCGCACAACGACTGGGCGTCACCAGTGTCCCGTTCTTCGTGGTGGGCGACACCGTGCTGGCCGGTGCGCAGCCGCTGGAGAACTTTCGGAGTTTCCTGGATGCCGCGCTGGCCCGGGTTCCATAGCGAATGAGCATCGGGCTACTCGGAGCTTTCATCGGCGGCATCTTGACGCTGCTGAGCCCTTGCTCGGTAATGTTATTGCCCGCGTTCTTCTCCTATGCCTTCGATAGTACGGGCAAACTGCTGGCCCGTACCGGGACGTTCTATCTGGGGTTGGTGACGACGCTGGTCCCGCTGGGGGTCTTGGCGGGCAGTCTGGGTGGATTCGTCAACCAGTACCGGTTCACCTTCGTCAACGTCGCCGCGATCGTGGTAATCGCGCTTGGTGCTCTCATGCTCGCCAACATCCAGATTCCGCTGCTCAACCGCAGCGGTGCCACCGGCACCTCTGCCGGCGCGGTGTTCGCCCTGGGTACCGTCTACGGTTTGGCCGGGGTGTGTTCAGGCCCGTTGCTGGGCGCGGTGCTCACGGTCGCCGCAGTCACCGGAAACGCCCTCTATGGCGGGATCGTCCTGCTGGTGTTCGCGGCCGGGATGGCACTGCCGCTGCTCCTGCTGGCGCTGGTGTGGGGACGGCTGCCGTGGGTGAAGAAGGCGGTCCGGCCACGTGAGATCCGGTGGGGGCCCTGGCGCAACACCTGGACCGGGGTCATCGGCGCTTTGTTGACGATCGGCCTAGGTGTGCTCCTGCTGGTAACCAACGGCACCACCGAGCTATCGGGACTGATGGGTGCCTCCGAACAGATGGAGCTGGAAGGCACGGTCAGCCAGGCGCTACGCGGCGTTCCGGACTGGCTGGTCGTGCTGGTGGTTGTCACGGCCGCGGGGCTGACCTGGCTCCTGATGCGCCGCCGACGAGCCCGATCCTGAACTGGTTGTGGCGCAAAACCTGCCAGTCTTCGCAGGCAGCGGAAGTCGGCCAGGTCTTCCGGCTAGTCTCTCGCGAGCAGGAATCGTAGGACCGGGAGACAACCTTGCCCAGATCACCATTGGCGGTGGCGACACTGCTGCCGTGCACCCTGGCTCTCGCCCTCTCCGCTTGTCTTGCCTCCCCTGGGCCGCAAGCTGATCTGCCCGGCTTTAGCACTGCTGAGATCAGCGACGGCACCACCGCATTCACCCTCGTCACCAACCCCGGTACCGGACCGACCTTGTCGGTGGGCGCCGAAGGATTCGAGCTCATCGAATTGGTTGTGGACGGCGTGCGGATGGCTTTCAAGGATATGGATGGAGATGGCGAACTCGATCCGTGGGAGGACTGGCGCCTCGATCCGCAGGAGCGCGCGGCGGACCTGGTGCCCCAACTGTCGAGCGAGCAGTTGGCGGGGCTGATGCTGTTCAGCCTCCATGAACGCTCCCCCGGTGATGGGCTTACCGACGCCCAACGTGCCTACCTGGACCGGTCACGGCTGCGGAATGTGCTGCATGCGGGTTCCTCCGACGTCGAATCCTCGGTGCCATGGACCAACCAGATGCAGGCCTTTGCCGAGACGCTGGCCACCGATGCGGAACCGTACATTCCGGTGAATGTCAGCTCAGACCCCCGATCAGATGCGGTCAACAACTACACCGGACACGGCGGCACCATCTCCACCTGGCCTGCCGCATTGGGCCTGGCCGCGACGTTTTCACCCGACACCGTGAGGCAGTTCGGGCGAATCGCCTCCGCAGAGTATCGGGCACTGGGGATCACGCATGCGCTGAGCCCCCAAGCCGATCTGGCCTCCGAACCTCGGTGGCTGCGCAACAGCGGAACCTTCGGCGAGGACCCTCAGATGACCGCGCAGCTAGTGGCTGCCTACGTGGAGGGATTTCAGGGCACCTACTCCCCCGATGGTCAGGCGCTGGGCTGGGGTGCAGGGTCGGTGGCCACCACCGTCAAGCATTTCCCCGGTGATGGCCGGGGCGAGGGTGGGCGCGATTCCCATACCGAGAGCGGGCAGTACGCCATCATGAGCACCGCCGACGATGGCGACCAGTTGGCACCGTTTCAGGGTGCGCTGGATTCAGCGGCCATCATGACGGCGTATTCGATTCTGACCGATGTTCAGGGTGGGCCTGCCTACGGCGAGGACCTGGTGGGCAGTGGTTTCAACACACGGGTGCTCGAGCTTCTGCGCGAAGATCTGGGTTACACCGGCATCGCGGTGGCCGACTGGGGCGTGATTACTGGGGGGTCGACCGATCCGGATGCGTTGTTTGGGATGCCGTGGGGTATGGAGGATGTGCCGGTGCCTGACCGCATCCTGCGGGCGCTGCGCACCGGGCACGACACGCTGGGTGGCTTCAATCAACTTGATCCGGTGCTCACGGCCCATCAGATGTGGCAGGTGGCCTATCAGGACGGTGAGGTCGCCGTCGATGCTGACACCCGATTCCAGATCTCGGCTCAGCGCACGATCACCATGCTGATGCGGCTGGGACTGTACGAAAGCCCGTTCCAGGATGTGCAGCTCGCCTCCGAGGTCGTGGGCAACGCTGACTTTGTCGCGGCGGGATGGCGGGCCCAGCTCGACTCCATCGTCGTCGCCAAGAATCAGGCAGAGGCGATCAGCTGTGACAGCGGCATCGATGCTGCCTCGCTGACGGTCTACATTCCGCAAACCCATCGCCAGATCGCCCAGGGTGTGGTGACGGCGGAGCCGACCAGCTATGGGCCATCGCTCGACCTCGATGTGGCTCAGCAGTACTTCGGGACCGTCGTGACCGATGAGGTATTGCTCGATTCCAACGCTGTGGTCAGCGGCTACCAAGCGCCGGACTTGAGCGACGTCGACCTGGTGGTGGTGGGGATGGATGGGCCGGACAATGGTGACTTCTTCGCGAGTCCTGGCCTGGATTTGGACGACGGCCAGTACTACCCGTTGTCGTTGCAGTACCGCCCCTACCTCGCCGAGGGTGAGAGTGTGCGGCAGGTATCGATCGCCGGAGACCGGCGAGCCGACGGATCGCAGGAGGATCGTTCCTACGCTGGCAATGCAGCGCGCATCTCGAATGAGGCCGATCTGGAAGCGCTGGAGCGCGCGGTGGCGCAGGTACGGTTGACCGGTCGGCAGATTCCGGTGGTGGTGGCGCTCTCGGCCAACGGGCCCGTGATTCCACGTGAGTTTGAACCCTTGGCCGACGCGATCGTGGTCGGGTTCGGAGTTTCCGATGCGGCCTTGCTCGAGTTGATCACCGGCAGCCAAGACAGCACCGGACGGTTGCCGATGACCTTCCCGTCCTCGATGGCCACGGTGGAGGCAAACCGCGAGGATGTGCCTTTCGATCTGGACCCGTACCGTGACTCCCAGGGCAACCCCTGGGAGTACGGCTACGGATTGAGCACCTGTTCAGGTACCCAGATCGAGTAGAGATCCTCAGCGGCCAGTGCCGTAGTACTCAGGGTTGGGACGGGCGCCGATGAAGTTGGCGATGCGGTTGGACTGGGCGAAGAACGAGGCCACGGCTCCGGTGTCCCAGATCTCGTCGTCGGTCAGGCCCGCGGCGCGTAATTGGTCGATCCGCGCCTGGCTGACGGTCTTGGAGTCCAGGGAAACCTGCAGGGCAAAGTCGACGATGAGACGCTGACGGTCAGTCAGCTCGGCCTTGACCGGGTTGATACCAACCTGGTCCGCGATGAGCGGGTTCTCGGTTTCCACCCGCAGCAATGCACCATGGGAGATCACGCAATACAGGCAATCATTGGCGGCGGAGGTTGCCACGGCGATGAGTTCACGTTCGGCATTGGACAGGCCGGTTTCACGTTCGAACAGCGCTTTGTGTAGGGCCGAGAAGGCGCGTAGCTCATCGGGACGGTTGGCGTAGGCCAGATAAAAGTTGGGGATGAAACCCGCCTCTTCCTGGGCTGCGGTAAATACCTCCTTGATGTCTTCGGGTAGGTCATCGAATTCTGGAACGGGGAAATATGACAATGTGCTCATGGCCTCTACGCTCTCCCGCTCCGAGGGAGCATCCACTGGGTGAACGGTCCTTTCCAACATCCGAGAATAGAGCTGGGGTGAGGTATAAACGCGCCCGCGCACGTGTGGAAGTTCAGTGGCGCCGTTGGCAATTTCCGCACCAAAACAGATTTCGACCTGCAACCGTGGCGGTACGAATCTTAGAGCCGCACATCCGGCACGGCTGGTTGGTGCGCTGATAGACGTAGGCGATGCGTTCGACGTGTTGCTGCACGGGTTCACCCCGGGCTAAGGACAGGCGGATATCCTCAAGTTCTTCGGCATCGGTGACGATGCGCCCCACCTTCACTCCCACCGCCATCAGATCAACAAGGTCAGCCCAGATCGCTTCCCATGAGCCCCGTTTGAGCTTGCTACCCGGCGTGGCGGGGTTGATGCGGTTCCGGAACAGGATTTCGCAGCGATAGACGTTTCCGACGCCTGCGAGGATTTTCTGGTCCATCAGCAGGGCTCCGATGGAACGGCCACTGGCGTGTACGGCGGCCCAAGCGGCGTCAGGATCGGCTTCGGGGTCGAGCGGATCAGGACCCTGCCTGCTCAGCAATGATGCGATTTCCTCGGGCTCGATGACGGTGGCGGTCATGGGCCCGTAGAGGCGGGCTATGGTGCGGCCGGAGCCGTGCTCGAGCGCGATACGCAACCGGGCTGGACCGGCTGCAGGTGGGTCGCCGTCCTCGATGGGAACGGTGACGATGGGAAACTTCCCGATCAGACCCAGGTGCACATAGAGGGTGCGTTCGTCCTCAAATTCGCAGAACAGCAACTTGCCATGGTTCCAGGCCCGCACGAACTGCTGGCCGTTGAGCAAGGCCGCACCGTCGTGGAACCGACCCTGCGGACTGGTGATCTCAGGTGTGCTGCCAGCGAAGGCCGCCTGCAGCTGTTGCGCTAGTCGGCGCAGGGTGTGACCCTCTGGCATCTACTCTCCTGGACAAATTCTTCTCCCGTCGGCATCCGACGCCGACGCCTGTTAGTTGCCGCGATACCACCAGCGCGACCCCGGGGTAAGCATCAGCACCACGGAGATACCAATCCAGACTATTCCAAGTAGCGCAAGCGGATCGCCACCGATAATGATGAGACCGGCCAGGACACCGCAAATCCCTCCGAGAATAACCAGGACGATCACCGCCCAAAATTTGCGCCGCACGGCAAGAACCCCCAGCACCAATACTGGAATCCCGAGGCCTAGCACGATCGCACCCGTTGGCACGAGCAACTCAGCATCGGCCAGGCTCATATCCATCTCCGCCGCAATCTGCGGGTCGGCGGAAGCTACCAGGCCCACGAGCAGCCAGAGCAGCCCCAGGAGGACGCAGAGCGCACCCCCGATGATCGCCAAGGTGGCTCCAGCGGTCGCCGCTGCCGACCGTTTCCCAGGTTGGGCACCCGGGAACGGGGCTCCTGCATAGCCAGGGACGATTGGTTGACCAAATCCGGGTGCGACCGGGGACGGCGCAGTGGGCGGGAGCGGGATAGCAACCTGCGAAGGTGCTGGGTAGGGCTGGTCATAGCGCTGGGGTCCTGGCTGGGGTCCTGGCGCAGCGCCAGGCTCGGGTAGCGGCGGCTGCCCGTGCGGGCCGAAACTCATATGACTCCTCACCATCGGCTTTGACCACCGTAAGTCACCTTGATGTCGCGTTTGGCGTTTTGGGTACCGAAGATCCCCACCAACAGCGCCTCACGCCGCACTGCTCACTATCAACAGAACTCCAGCGACCGCCGCGACAATCAGCGTCGCCCGCCGGGTGTAGCCGGCATCGAGGATTCGCGCCAGTGGCCGAGCCACCAGCGTGCCCAGCACCAGCGCCGGCACCAGTGTGAGCGTGAGGCCGAGCTGCTGGAGATCAACCCGGCCAACCATGCCGAGTCCCAGCAGCGAGGTGGCAGTGGCGGCAATGAAGTACACCGACAAGGTGGCCCGTACCTGTGGGCCGGGCTCCGAGGCGTACACCATAGCCACCGGGGGACCACCGATTCCCGATACTGTGCCGCTGGTACCGGAGATAAACCCGGCCACGGCCAAGGTGGACCGGGTCTTGCGAATCTGCCACTGTGACCACTGCAACGCAGCGGCGACCACGACCGCTACCCCCACCAGCAGGCTCAGCACCGTCGGGGACGCCATCACCACCAGCCAGGTCCCCAGGAATAGCCCTGGCAATCGGCCTAGGAATGCCCAACCAACGCCACGCCAGTCGACCGATTTCCAGTCGGCTGCTAGCACCGCCACCGCGTTGAGGCCACCCAGCATGATCATCGCCCCGGGCATCAATTCGGGATAGAACCACACGATCGCTGGACTGGAGACCATTCCCAGTCCGAAGCCGATGCTTCCTTGCACGATGGCCCCGACCAACACCACTGCCGCCAGCAGCAGGAGCACGAGGGTGGGTTCAGGAAACAGGGGAACTCCTTCTGATCTGTCCTCGGTGCTGGGCTTGCGGTACTCCCAGGTTGGCATCCCAGCCGCCAGCAAGTCACGATCCGATCCGGGCAGTTGATCCGGTTCGTAAGACCGATGGCGCGGTATCAATACAACCATCGTTCTCATGCGGAATTGGTGGCGCTTTCCTAGCCTGAGGATGGGTCAAGGTGGCCCCAACCTCAAGGGAGAACGATATGAAAGCACTTGTCTACCATGGACCAGGCAACAAGGCCTGGGAGGAGGTGCCAGACCCGACTCTGCTGCACCCTACCGACGCCATTGTGCAGGTCGACACCACGACCATCTGTGGAACCGACCTGCATATTCTCAAAGGAGACGTGCCCGTCGTCACCGAAGGCCGGATTCTGGGGCACGAAGGTGTGGGCACCGTCGTCGAGGTCGGTTCTGCTGTCGGCAACGTTGCTATCGGCGATCGGGTGATCATTTCTTGCGTCTGTTCCTGTGGAGCTTGTAGCTATTGCCACTCACAGCTGCCCTCGCACTGCACCAATGAGGAAGGGGCAGCTGGGATCGGTTGGATCTTCGGGCATCTCATCGACGGCACGCAGGCCGAGTACGTACGGGTTCCGTTTGCTGATTCCGGGCTGCATCATCTCCCCGCCGGGGTTAGTGACGAAGCCGGGATCATGCTCTCGGACATCATCCCGACCGGGTTTGAAATCGGCATCCGCAATGGCCGGGTTGAGCCCGGTGACGTGGTGGCAGTCGTCGGTGTGGGGCCCGTGGGGCTGTCGACGGTTATGACTGCGGGGCTCTATGGCGCTTCACGCGTGATCGCCATTGATGTCGATGCCAATCGACTGGAGATGGCCCGCACCTTTGGTGCCACCGACACGGTCAATAGCGCAGACTCCGACTGGCTGGACGCGGTGATGTCCATGACCGACGGTTTCGGAGTGGACGCCGCGATTGAGGCAGTAGGAGTTCCGGATACCTTCGATATGTGCAGTCGGATTGTTCGCCCGGGCGGCACCATCGCCAACGTGGGCGTGCATGGCGGCCCGGTGCAGCTGAACCTGCAGGATCTGTGGATCAAGGACATCGCCATCACCACCGGGCTGATTTCCGGAACCACCACGTCCATGCTGTTGAAACTTGTCGCACAAGGCAAGCTTGAGCCGCAGAAGTTCGTCTCGCACCGATTCAAGCTAGATCAGATGATGGACGCCTACGACACCTTCGGGCGGGCAGCTGAAACCAAAGCGTTGAAGGTATCAATCTCGCGGTAGCCATCCGATGCGGATCCCCGTATATGGCTTCCGAACCCACGCTGCTGCGACAGTGGGAGCCATATATTGGGGTACCGTCCGTCTGCCCTTCTTGGAGTGCGCCATGTCCACCATTTCCTCCCTAGCCGGTGCCCTGGCGACCGGTTCGGTCCGCATCGTCGACCTCACCACCCGACTATCCGCCGACACTCCGGCGCTGCGGTTGCCCGAACCGTTCGCAAATCTCATCGACTTCAGCTTGGAACAGGTCAGCGCGTACGACGAACCCGGGCCGTTCTGGAAGCACCACAACATCCATACCGGTGAGCACATCGGCACCCATATCGATGCCCCGGTGCATTGGGTCTCGGGCAAAGCCGGCCACGACGTATCTCAGATACTGCCGGAGCGGCTCATCGGCCCCGCAGTGGTGCTGGATTTTGTCGAGCAGGCCACCGCAGATCCGGACTTTCTGCTGGACATCGACGACATCACCACCTGGGAGCAGGCGCACGGTCGCCTACCCGAGCGCGGATGGGTACTGTTCCGCACCGGGTGGGACCGGTTCGGCCACTCCGAAGCACAGTTCCTCAATGCTGACCAGAGCGGTTCGCATACCCCCGGAATCACCGCCGCCGCGGCTCACTGGCTGGCCACGGAACGGGAAATCTCCGGTTTCGGGGTAGAGACCGTCGGCATCGACGCCGGTCGTGGCGCCGAACTCGATCCGCCATTCCCGGCGCATTACCACCTGCTGGGCAATGATGTCTACGGCATCACCTCACTGCGAAACCTCGCCGAGCTACCCGCGACCGGCGCGATGATCATCGTTGCACCGCTACCGATCGTGGGAGGCACCGGCAGCCCCACCCGCGTGTACGCCCTCGTTGACGCCGCGCCGTGACCGGCACCGTTGCGCAGGCGGTAGGCACAGCCCTCGCCCGGCTGGGGGTTGGTCGCGTATTCGCAGTGGTGGGCAGCGGAAACTTCGTGGTGACCAATGCCCTTCGAGCTGCGGGTGTCCCATTTACGGCGGCCCGGCATGAAGGCGCTGCAACCACCATGGCGGACGCATTTGCGCAGGTGTCAGGCCAGGTTGCCCTGGTCACCCTGCACCAGGGTTGCGGTCTGACCAACGCCACTACCGGAATTGGCGAGGCCGCGAAGAGTCGTACCCCGATGATTGTGCTCGCCGCTGAAGCCACCGTCGCGACGTCGAATTTTGCCATGGACCAGGCCGCGTTGGCAGCGAGCGTGGGGGCAACAGCGGTGCGCGTGAGTTCACCGCAGAGCGCACTGGCCGATGTTGAGCATGCCTACCGGCTCGCCCAAGACGAACGCAGGTGCGTGCTGCTGAATCTGCCACTTGACGTCCAACGCGAGCAGTTCGACTCCGCCCTGTTCGCTAGGTTCCCCTCCACCGCTGCGGCACCGGCCGCACCACCGGTCGACGCTGACGTGGCCGCGGTGGGGCGGATGCTGGCCGAGGCTGCCCGGCCAGTGATCATCGCGGGCCGCGGTGGCCGTGGCGCTGGCTCACAGTTGCGGGATCTGGCACACGCCAGCGGTGCATTGCTGGCGACATCGGCCGTGGCACATGGGCTGTTCGCTGCCGATCCGTTTGCGTTGGGGATCTCTGGGGGGTTCGCCTCCCCGCTGGCCGCGGAGCTGATCGCAGCGGCGGATCTGATCGTCGCGTTCGGGTGCGGCTTGAACAACTGGACCACCCGCGGCGGCACGTTGATCGGCGCACACACCGCCGTCGTGCAGGTGGATGTCGATGCCCAAGCGCTGGGCAAGCTACGGACCATCACCCGAGCGGTGGTTGGCGATGCCGCCTTGACGGCCCTAGCGCTCACCAAGGAAGTGAACCAACGTCCCGGCGCGCAGGTGGGCTACCGATCACCGGAACTGGCCGAGCGCATCAAGGCCAATATCAGCTGGCGCGACACACCCACACCAGAGGTTTCGACGTCGGAACGGATCGACCCCCGAACGTTTTCCGCTGCCTTGGATCGGGTGCTGCCCAGCGAACGTGTCGTGGCGGTCGACTCCGGGAACTTCATGGGCTATCCCACGCAATATTTGCGGGTTCCGGACGAGTCCGGGTTCTGCTTCACCCAGTCCTTCCAAGCCATCGGGCTGGGGTTGGCCAGTGCCATCGGCGCCGCGTTGGCGCAGCCGGGCCGCATCCCGGTGCTGGGCACTGGCGATGGCGGTTTGCTCATGGCGATCAGCGAGCTCGAAACCGCTGTTCGGCTGCAGCTACCGCTCGTGGTCGCGGTCTACAACGATGCCTCCTACAGTGCGGAGGTGCATCATTTCGGTCACAGTGACCCGTCGGCAGATATGACAACGGTGACGTTCCCCGACACAGATTTTGCAGCCATCGCTCGCGGATACGGCGCCACCGGCGTCACCGTACGCACCGTCGACGATCTAGCTCAGGTCCAGTCCTGGTTGGAATCAGCTCCGACGGCGCCACTGGTCATCGACGCCAAGATCGCCTCAGATGGGGGTTCCTGGTGGCTGCACGGAGCCTTCCGCGGCCACTAACTGGTTGCAGGTGCGATCCCGGCGGCCCCCGAGTGGTCGTATTCGAAGGCGTCAGGAAATGCGTCGCTGGACGCACCACCGAGTGACTGTCGGATCGTCTCAATGTGTTTGGGTACCCCGATGGGATCGATCCATGAGCTCGTGGTGTGCTTCGCCAGGAGTGCTGTGTACGAGTCAAGGATGTTCTCGTCCCACATGGCAACGACGCCCTTTAGCCGACCACTCGTGTATGCCAGGTCTTCCAATGCAGGATCCAACGTTCGTGAACCACTGAGTCTGATGCCAGCCACTGGGCGGGTTGGGGTTTAACCTGGAACCCCAGGTGATTGAGGAGAATTTCCAAGGGAATCCACGCCGCTTTCGAACCGGGCCATTCATCCACCTCTCTTGCGAGTGAGGCGAGAAGGTCGTTGTCTCCCGTTGCCCAGGCGATGCAGGTTTCCGCCCAGAGCTCCTCGGCAGAAGGGCCAACCACTTCGGTCGCTCGGAATCTGCGCATTTCAGCGAGCCATTCGG
>JBKEBC010000006.1:0-85092 GCA_047972965.1 Beutenbergiaceae bacterium
GATTGGACTACGGGGTCGCGATCGGGCCGCCGGGTCGTGATCGGGCCGCCGGGTCGTGATCGGGCCGCCGGGTCGTGATGCGCGAATCACGACTTGGTCGCCCCATCACGACTTGGGTTGGTGGTGGCGCGTCTGACCGACAGCCTTCGGGTGATGGGTGATGGGTGATGGGTGATGGGTGGTGCGCCGCTGCCCGTCGTGCGTGCGCTGCCCACCGCCGCGAGTACGAGGGTTTACGCCAAATTCGGGCGTCGTGGGGTTCGGCATTGCCAGAAGCCTTCGAACTCGACGATCGCACGCAGCGGTCCAGGTGCGACCGATGTCGCGGCCCACATGCGACCTATGTCGCGGCCCACATGCGACCTATGTCGCGGCCCACATGCAACCTATGTCGCGACTCATCACATCGGTGGCGGGTGAGGGATTCGAACCCCCGAAGCATTCCGCGGCTGATTTACAGTCAGCTCCCTTTGGCCACTCGGGTAACCCGCCTGGAAGTCACATGGACCGGATGGAAGGATAGCAAGTCACAGCACCCACCCATGACGCCAGCCCAATCTGGCGTCGCCACCGGAGGATATTGAGATGGCAGATAGCTCGTTCGACGTCGTGAGCAAGGTTGACCGCCAAGAGGTTGACAACGCGCTCAACCAGGCATCGAAGGAGGTGGCTCAGCGCTACGACTTCCGCAACGTGGGTGCCTCCATCGCCTGGTCTGGTGAGGCCATCGTGATGACCGCGAACTCTGAAGAACGGGTCCTGGCGATCTACGACGTATTCCAGTCCAAACTGCACCGGCGTGGAGTCTCGCTCAAGGCCTTCGATATCGGTGACGGCGAGCCACAGCCCTCCGGGAAGGAGTACCGCCTGGCCGGCACCCTCAAAGAGGGGCTGAGCAGCGAGGTTGCCAAGCAGATCACCAAGCTCATTCGCGACCAGGCACCCAAGGGCGTCAAGACTCAGATCCAGGGTGACGAGGTTCGGGTCAGCTCCAAGTCACGCAACGACCTCCAAGACGTCATCGCCCTGCTCAAGGGCGCCGATAACATCGACGCCGCATTGCAGTTCGTCAACTACCGGTAGCCAAGCCCGTCTGGCCTGCCAAGGCCGGCGCCGGTCCGCCACGCCAGCCGCAGGTCCGCCAAGGCCGCTGTCGGCGCGCCACCAACGCTCGGGCTGGTATCCAACACTCAGGCTGGTATCCAACACTCAGGCCGGTATCCAACGCTCAGGCTGGTATCCAACGCTCAGGCCGGATTGCAACACTCAGGCTTGGTATCCAACACTCAGGCTGGCTATATAACGCTCAGACGGGTATCGACCGGGAAATCTCGGTCATGTCCTCTCGCGGCACCACCTTGACCCGTTCGCGGCCTGCCACCTCACCCAGCGCACGCTCATGGGCGTCTAGCAGCTCCCAGCCCTGCCAGGTGGTGTACGGCACCCCTCGCTGGCTCAGCGTCGCCAGAATCGCCTCTGGGTCCCGTTCTTGGGCGGTGTGGCGCTGCGGATCCGCAAGGTCGGCAGCTAGATTCTCCACGGTCTCGCGGGCGTCGGATTTGGTATGCCCAATCAACCCAACCGGGCCGCGCTTGATCCACCCGGTCGCATACAACCCCGGGATGTGCTGGCCGCCGTCATCCAACACCCGACCCGCGTCGTTGGGGATGACGCCACCGGCCTCATCGAAGGGAACCTGGGCCAGTGGCGATCCGAAGTAGCCGACGGCGCGATACACCGCCTGTACCGCAAACTCCTCAAATACCCCGGTATTGCGCACCGTTGCGTCACCAACCAACTCTGTGCGCTCGGTGCGGATGCCGGTGACCTTATCGGTTCCAAGGATCTGCGCCGGGCGGTGGAGAAAATGCAGGTGAATCCGCCGGGAAGCGGTCAATTCGCTGGCCTCACGCAAGGTCCAGTCGGTCAGCGTCTTGACCACCTGCTTGGTCTGATTGGAGGCGCGGATTGCCTCCTCGGAGCCATCGTCGAACTCGAAGTCCTCCGGGTACACCACGATGTCCACATCGGGAACATGGCCTAGCTCACGCAGCTCCAGCGGGGTGAACTTCACCTGCGCAGGGCCGCGGCGGCCAAAGACGTGGACATCGGTGACCGGGTTGGCCCGCAAACCTGCCTCGACGTTTGCTGGAATCTCCGTGGACATCAGGTCGTCGGGGTGTTTCGCGAGGATCCGCGCAACATCCAGTGCCACATTGCCGTTGCCCAGGACCGCTACCTGTTGCGCTTGTAGCGGCCAATCACGCGGAACATCGGGGTGGCCGTCGAACCAGGAGACGAAGTCAGCCGCACCGAAGCTGCCGGGCAGGTCGGCACCGGGAATATCCAGGTGAGCATCACGGATTGCTCCAGTGGCGAAGATCACCGCGTCGTAGTGCGTGCGCAGATCCGCCAATGTGAGGTCTTCCCCGAAGTTCACATTCCCGATCAGTCGGATATCACCACGCTGAAGCACCTTGTAGAGCGCCACGATGATCTGCTTGATGCGGGGATGATCAGGGGCAACTCCGTAGCGGACCAGCCCATAGGGCGCTGGCAGGCGTTCGAAGAGGTCGATGGAGACGTCGAAGTCGGTTTTCGAGAGAATGTCGGCAGCGTAGATGCCGGCTGGACCGGCGCCGACGACGGCGACACGCAACTGGTGGGGCACGGTATCTCACGGTTGTTGGGACGGACAGGGCCACCGCTCAGTTTAGGTGCGAGCGGGCACACCTTCGGCACCGGGAATCGGCGTACCGTCTATCAGGATGGAAACCCAGGACCAGCAGACGCGACGTGGACGGTGGGCCGCCGTCGGGGCATTCGGGATATGGGGCATGTTTCCGCTGTTCTTCGCGACCCTCGCACCAGCAGGCGCCCTGGAAATCAGCGCGCACCGGGTGGTGTGGACCTTCGTCCTGTGTGTGATCGTGCTGGCGGCGACTGGCTCGCTGGTGGCCAGCTGGCGGCTGCTACGCAATTGGCGGGTGGTGGGCCGCCTGGCCATCGGGGCGATCTTCCTGGCCATGAACTGGCTGGTTTTCGTGGTGGCGGTCGAGGTTGGGCAGGTCGTCGACGCCTCGCTTGGATACTTCCTGAACCCACTGGTGAGCGTGGCCCTGGCGGTGTTGGTGCTTCGTGAGCGCCTTCGACCACGGCAATGGCTAGCACTGGTGATCGCGGCAACAGGGGCGGTCGTGATGGTGATCGGGATTGGGCGCGTGCCGTGGATAGCTTTCGTTCTCGCGCTGAGCTTCGGCCTCTACGGATTGACCAAGAAGCAACTGGGCGGCCAGGTCGATGCGGGCACGGGCCTGACGATTGAGACGGCGGTGATGCTACTTCCGGCGGTTGCCTACCTGTGGTACTTGGCCGTGAGCGGAGGGTCGACTTTCGGGGCCGATGTCGGTATCGGCGGGTCGGTGGGGCACGCGTTGCTGCTGGTCGCTAGCGGCCTGGTGTCGGCGGTGCCGTTGCTGTTGTTCGCAGCAGCGACGGCACGGTTGCCGTTGGCGACGGTGGCGATGACCCAGTTCCTGACCCCCGTCATGCATCTGACGGTGGGGGTGCTGGTATTCAATGAGCCCATGTCCGGTGCCCGCTGGGTCGGCTTCGCGTTCGTATGGCTGGCCTTGCTGCTGCTGACAGCCGACCTGGTGCAGGTCAACGCGCCGCACAGCTTCCAGCGGACGCGAAAGAACTCAGCCAAACGCGGGCGCGTCTAGGCGCCGCCGACGCCACCATGGTGACCGGGTAGGCGAAGCACGCAGACCGGAAAGCAACGACACCCCGGCCTCCGTCCACAACTGGGTGGCCTCGGGGAACGTGGCTTGCCGTCGCCCTTGCCGCTGGCAGCGAGACAAGATGGCGGCACAGTCCGCCAGCGGTGAGGTTGCCGCAGCCAAACTGCTGACCGGTAGCGTCAACGCCTGCACGATGTCGTCGTAGATCCGGTCGATATTGGCCTGCACCGGGTCCTGCATGAATCGCGGCAGTGTGCTGGCCTGTGCTGCCAGGAGCTGCCAGGTGCTTTGCGCTCGATCCTGTACCACCCGTACCGGGCCGCTACGGGAGCCACCGTCGCTGCCCTCGGCCGCGTCTGCGGCGGCGAGCTGGCGCAAGGCAGCCTCTCGTATCGCCTCGTCCCCAGCCTGGTCTAGCCAGCGGGGGTCGAGGCGAACGGTCTCCCGCTCCACGGCGCCAGGAGCGGTCTGGGGTAGCTGCGCCACCGGTGCACGCGGGGTCGGGTCATTGGCCGCAGCCACCGCCGTCGCCCAATCACCACATCGAACGTCACCGGCCTGGCGAACCGCTTGAGTCACCGCACCCCCCAGCGCTGCGGGACCCAGAACGGCTCGCCAGTCCGGCTCGAGATCGAATCGAACAACCGTGCCGACCCGATCTATGCCAATGTGAATAAGGGCCTCGTCGTCACTACCCATCGCCAACGCTGGCAGACCTCGACGACCCGCTGCCATGACCTGCGCCACCTGCTCGGCGTCGGACTGCAGCCGAGCCAAGGCCCGCTGTGTTGTCTCCGGTCTAGCTCTCAACCTAGGCGCCTTCCTGCTCACATCGGCCAGCGCAACGGTAAGCATATTTATCGGATGCGTGAAGGGGTAGACCTACCCATTCCGCTGACCTCGCCCGCCGTGCATAGCGCAGCATCCCCGCACCCACACACCACTCGCCGCCGACGCGGTTCGCCCAGCAGCGATTCGCGCCTGCGTCTGCGCCGAGCGAGCGAACTAGCTCAGCCGATCCACCAACAGGTCAGCGAAGGAGACCAGCGCCTGCTTGGCTGCACTCTCAGGCAGGGGATCAAGCTCGGCCACGGCATCAGCGGCCCACTGCCGGGCCAGCACCCGCGCCTGCTCCAGCACCGGGTGGCTGCGCAATCGCTCCAGGGTAGAGGCACGGACCTGCTCATCCTCCGATTCCAGATCGGCCAGGATCGAGCGCCCGACGTCGTCCGGCCCAGCTGGCAACGCCCGCTCGCGCAGCAGCAGCACCGGCATGGTGGCGACCCCGGCACGGAGGTCGGTACCTGGCTCCTTGCCCAGGGCCTGGGCATCGGAGGTTAGGTCGATGACGTCGTCAGCGAGCTGGAACGCCACGCCGACCTTCTCGCCGTAGGCGATGACCGCCGCCGTCGTCGCCTCATCGGCACCGGAGAAGAGAGCGCCGTATTGCGCTGCGGCCGCGATCAGGGAGCCGGTCTTGTCCGCAAGCACCTGGATATAGTGCTGCACCGAGTTCTCCCCCTCGGCCGGACCCAGCGTCTCATGTAGCTGTCCCAGCACCAGGCGTTCGAAAGCCTCAGCCTGGATGCGCACGGCGACCGGCCCTAGCGTCGAGACCAGCTGAGAGGCCTTGGCGAAGAGGAGGTCACCGGTGAGGATTGCCACCGAATTTCCCCACACGTGCTGCGCGCTGGGCGCACCGCGGCGCATCGGGGCGTCGTCCATGACATCGTCGTGATAGAGGGTTGCCAGGTGCGTCAGCTCGGTCGCGACCGCGGCGGTGCGAACCTCATCGTTGATGCCGGAACCGAATTGGGCGGTGAGCATCACCAGCACCGGCCGTAGCCGTTTGCCCCCCGCCTGCATGAGATGCCGGGCAGGGGTCTGCACCAAGGGGTTAGCGTTGGCTGCTGCGGAGGTAAGTCTCTGCTCGACGACCTCTAGCTCGTCAAACAGCTCCGCTTCCAGGTGCGCATCACCGAGTGGGAGGGCTGAAGTCACAATAGGAAGGTAGCGGCCTGTTCGCTGATCGTCAGAATCGTGCCAGGCAAGACTCCGATCAGCACGGTGCCGATTGCGCAGGCGAGCACCGCTACGGCTGTCAGGCCCTCTGTCTGGACCACCGTCGTGGCTGACCCATCATCGTTGACCGTGGGCTCGGTGAAGAACATCAGCACGATGATACGGACGTAGAAGAATGCGGCGGCTGCCGAAGCCAGGACGGCCACCACCACCAGGGGCCAGTTGCCACCCTCGACCGCCGCAGCGAAGACCGCGAACTTGCCGGTGAACCCGGCTGTGAGGGGAATGCCGGCAAACGAAAGCAGGAAGAGCGAGAAGCACACGGCCAGCACCGGGCTTCGGCGGCCCAGGCCCGCCCACTGGGAGAGCTGGCCGGCTTCACCGGTCACGGTGCCGTCGGCCGCGCGGGTACGCACCAGGGACACCAGCGCGAAGGCGCCGATGGTAGCCAGTCCATAGGCCAGCAGATACACGAAGACGGAGCTGACTCCCCCGCCCAGTGACATCACACCCAGTAGCAGGAAGCCCGCGTGGGCCACCGACGAGTAGGCCAGGGTCCGCTTGATATCGGTCTGCACGATGGCCAGCACCGTACCGACCAGCATCGTCGCGATGGCCACCACCCACAGGAACGGAGCCAGGTCCCATTCCAGGGCCGGGGTGACCACGTAGACGAACCTGAGCATCGCGGCGAACGCTGCCACCTTGGTGCATGCCGCCATGAACCCGGTGACCGCCGTTGGAGCGCCCTGGTACACGTCCGGGGTCCAGGCGTGGAAGGGAACTGCACCGACCTTGAACAGCAGTCCGATGAGCACCAGCGCCGAACCGGCCAGCAGGATCGGGTCCATCCCACTTTCTAGCGCCACCATCATGTGCAGCGTGTCGAATCGGACCGAGGCGGCGAATCCGTACAGCAGCGCCATCCCCATCAAGAAGAACGCCGATGAGAACGCCCCCAACAGGAAGTACTTCAAGGAGGCCTCCTGCGAGAGCAGACGGCGACGCCGCGCCAGCCCGGCCAGCAGGTACAGGGGCAGCGAGAGCACTTCCAGCGCGATGAACATGGTCAGCAGATCCGCAGCTGCGCCAAAGACCAACATGCCCGTGACGGCGAACATGGTCAGCGGGAAGACCTCGGTCTGCACCAGACCAGCCTTGCGGGCTTGCTCCTCATAGTCTGAGCCCGGGATCGCCGAAGCGCTGGGCGCATAGGCGTCTTCACCGCGGTAGCGATCGGCCATCACCAGCAGCGACAGCAATGCCAGCAGCAGCACGAGTGCCTGCGCCAACAGTGCTGGCCCGTCCTCTCGCAGCGCCCCGGCCACCAGGGCGCTAGGACCGTTGGCCTCCAGTTCCGTCCACCGCCAGGCGACGGCGACCAGCGCCGCAGCCACGGCCAGTGCGGACACCACGAGCTGAGTGATGCGGCGATGCTCGCGGGGAACCAACGCCTCGACAAACACCCCCACGACGGCAGCGCCGAGCATGATCAGCACCGGTGTCAGGGCAGCCCATTCAATCGACGGGGCAACAAACATCAGGACAGCCCTTCAGCGTAGGTGGAAAGCATGTCGGCGACCGGAGTCAGCGCTTCCAGCACGGGCGCCGGGTAGAACCCGAGCGCCAGCATCGCGGCGATCAGCACTCCCATAACCAACTTTTCTCGGCCAGCAAGATCGGGCATGCCTTGACGATCCGGATCTGGGGGTCCGGTAAAGATTCGTTGGTAGGCCATCAGGATGTACAGGGCCGCCAGGACCACACCGAACACCGCCACGATCGCCATCCAGGGTGCCCGCTCAAAGGTGCCGAGCAGCACCAGGTACTCCGGCACGAAGCCGGACAGTCCTGGCAGCGCCAGGGAGGCTAGGCCAGCAACCAGGAACGTCCCAGCGATCACCGGGGTGATCCGCTGCATTCCGCCGTAGGTACGCATGTCCTGACTCTCGCCACGCTGGGTGAGGAATCCACCGACCAGGAACATGGCGGCGGTCGAGACTCCGTGGGCGACCATGTAGATCATGGCACCGGTCATCGCCGTGGACGTGCCGACGAAGATTCCCAGGACGATGAAGCCGAAGTGGGACACCGAGGTGAAGGCGATCATCCGCATCAGGTCGTTCTGGCCGATGGCCAGCGCTGCGCCGTACAGGATCGATATCAACGCCAGCACGATGATCACCGGGGTCGCGGTCTGGACCGCATTGGGGAAGAGCGGCAGACAGAGTGCGATCATGCCGAAGGTTCCGACCTTGTCCAGCACGCCCACCAGCAGGGTGGAGGTACCTGGGGGGGCCGCCTGGGCAGCATCGGGCAGCCAGGTATGTACCGGGAACATCGGGGCTTTGATGGCGAACGCGACAAAGAAGCCCAGGAACAGCAGCATCTCCACATTCGGGTCAGTCCATGCCAAGGACGCGGAATCGAGCAGGAATGCCTGCGGGCCACCGTCGGTGGCAACGAAGAAGTATCCGATCACCGCGGCCAGCATCAGCAGACCACCGGCCAACGAGTACACCAGGAACTTGATGGCCGCATACCGGCGCTTCGGGCCCCCGAAAACACCGATCAGGAAGTAGACCGGGATCAGCATCGCCTCAAAGACCACGTAGAACAGGAAGATGTCGCGCGCCGCGAAAACAGCGATCATCAGGGCTTCCAGCGCCAGGATCAGCGCAACCCAGCCTGCCTGGCGGTAGGCCAGCGCCTTGGCTGCGACCCCTTCATCGCCATCGCCGACACCATCGGGCAGCGTGACTTCCCGCCAGCCAGCGATGATGACCACCGGCACCAGCAGGGTCGCCAGCCCGATCATCACCAAGCCGAGGCCGTTGATGCCGACGGCGTAGCTGGCACCGAAGGCGGGGATCCAGCTGGCCACCTGACCGAACTGGATGTCGCCGGCGGCACCGAAGTCAAATCCGGTGGCGATCCATACCGCACCTGCCAGCACGACCACGCTGGTGAGCAGGCCGATCTGGCGAGCTGCCGGGCGTAGCTGCGGAACCAGCCACACCAGCGCGGCAACGACCAGCGGAATCAGAATGAGGACTGTCAGTGGGGACTGTCCGAGCATGTACGGCATCTCTACTCCCGCTCAGATCCGAACCAGCAACACGATGGCAAGCAACACGACGACTCCGATAGCCATTTGCGCTCCGTAGCTGCGCATGAACCCGTTCTGAGCCTTGCGCAGCCAGTCACCCAATCCGACGGTCCCGGAGCCCAGTCCGTTGACCCCACCGTCGATCACAGAGTTGTCGATCGCGGTCATGGTGGTGACGAGCTGCTCCCCGGGCCGGGCGAAGATCGCCTCATTCACCGCATCCTGGTACAGGTCACGGCGGGCCGCTCGGGTCAGGATTGATCCCCGCGGCGCGGTCACTGGAACCGCCGACCGCAGGTACTGCCACCAGGCGAGGAAGACCCCCACGGCCACCACCAGCAAGGTCAGTCCGATCAGCACGTTGACCGGTAGCACCGGGTCATGATGCTCGACATGTCCGGTGACCGGCTCCAGCCAGGTGGAGAATCGGTCGCCGAATGCCAGGAACCAGCCCAGACCAGCCGATCCGAGCGCCAAGATGATCATCGGCACCGTCATCAACGCTGGCGACTCATGCGGGTGTCGCTGCGGGCCCGGGGCACTGTTGTGGCCGTCATTGAAGCGGGCCTTGCCGTGGAAGGTCATGAAGAACAACCGGGACATGTAGAAGGCGGTGATTCCGGCACCGACCAGAGCCGTCAGACCGAAGACCCAAGGCTGCCATCCTTCGCCGACGAACGCCGCCTCGATGATCTTGTCCTTGCTCCAGAACCCAGAGAAGGGCGGGACCCCGAGAATCGCCAGCCAGCCCAGGCCGAAGGTGATCCAGGTGATCTTCATGTACTTGCTCAGACCGCCGAAGCCGCGCATGTTGACCTCCTCGTTCATGCCGTGCATGACCGAACCGGCGCCCAGGAACATCCCGGCCTTGAAGAAGCCGTGGGTGAACAGGTGGAAGATCGCGAAGGCGTAGCCGATGGGTCCTAGTCCCGCAGCCAGCATCATGTAGCCGATCTGGGACATGGTCGAGGCCGCCAGTGCCTTCTTGATGTCATCCTTGGCGCAGCCGACGATCGCACCGAACAGCAAGGTGATGGCGCCGACGACGGCGACCACCAGCTGCGCGGTGGGGGCGGCTTCGAAAATGAAACCTGACCGCACGATGAGGTAGACCCCGGCGGTCACCATGGTGGCGGCGTGGATCAGCGCCGAAACCGGGGTCGGGCCTGCCATCGCATCACCCAGCCAGGCTTGCAGCGGGAATTGCGCCGATTTGCCGCAGGCACCCAGCAACAGGGCCAGGCCGATGGCGGTGAGCCAGCCATCGCTGAGCGCAGGCAGACCCAACGCCACCTCGGAGTAGTTCACCGTTCCGAGGGTGGCGAACATCGCACCCATGGCGATCAGCAATCCCATGTCACCGACACGATTCATCACGAATGCCTTCTTGGCCGCGACGGCGTACTCGGTGCGTTGGTTCCAGAAACCGATAAGCAGGTATGACGCCAGCCCCACACCTTCCCAGCCGACGAACAGCAACGCGAAGGAGTCAGCCAAGACCAGGATGAGCATGGCGGCCACGAATAGATTCAGGTAGGCGAAGAACCGGCGGCGGTCGTCGTCATGCTCCATGTAGGCGACCGCGTAGATGTGGATCAGGGTCCCGACGAAGGTGATCAGCATCAGGAAGGTGACCGACAGCGGATCGACCAGGAAACCGGCATCAACATTCAGGTCTGCGGCGGGGATCCAGCTGAAGAGCGGCACATCGACGATGCGCTCATCCTCGCCACGGCCTAGCAGCGTCAGCAGTAGGAAGGTCGCCAGGCCACAGGAGGTAGCGGCGGCGAGCACCCCCAGCCAGTGACCCCACGCGTCAGAACGGCGACCCAGGAGCAGCAGTACTCCGGCGCTGGCCAGCGGGATTGCGACAAGCAGGATCGCGGCAAGTGAGATATCCATGCTTCCCCTCAGCTCTTCAGCAGGCTGGCGTCATCCAGTGACGCGGACCCGCGGGTTCGGAAGATGGACACGATGATCGCCAGCCCGATCACGACCTCAGCGGCAGCGACCACCATGACAAAGAAGGCGATCACCTGCCCGGTCAGGTCGCCGTGCATGCGGGCGAAGGTCACCAACGTGAGGTTCGCGGCATTGAGCATCAACTCAACACCCATGAACGCCACGATGGCGTTGCGCCGGACCAGCACCGCCATCGCACCAATGGCGAACAGGATGCCGGACAGCACCAGGTAGTTCAGGAGAGTCACTTCTCGATCTCCTTCGTCTCGTCGTCGGACGGATCGGCCACGTCCGAGGAATCCAACTGATAGGGAGCGCCCGCTTCGGCGAACTCTTCAGCGTCGGGCAGTTCTTGTTCCTGGTCGCGGATGCGCAGCACGGTGGTCACCGAATCGGTGACCGCCTCACCAGCGGCATCCACGGCGGGCATGTCGGCGGAGTTGTGGCGGGCATAGACCCCTGGCCCAGGGCGATTGGTGATGAGCGAGGATCCAGCGCCAGCGCCATAGGCCTTCATCTTGGCGGTCACCATTTGCTTCTGACCGGACTTGGGCCCCAACCGGGTGCGGTGGGTCAACGTCAGCGCGCCCACGGCGGCGGTGATGAGCAGCGCACCGGTGAGTTCGAACGGGAAGATGAAATCGCTGAAGATGATGCGTGCCACTCCCACCGGGTTGGTGTCGGCATTTGCCTGCTCCAGACCGAGCGGCCCTGGCAGGGTGGCCCGGGTGAACGCACCGCCGAGCAGCAGGAACAAACCGATCCCGGTGATCGCTGCGAACCATCGCTGACCGCTGATCGTCTCCTTCAGCGACTCGGTCGAGTCCACACCGATCAGCATGATCACGAAGACAAACAGCATCATGACAGCCCCGGTGTAGACCACCACCTGGGCCACACCCAAGAACGTGGCCTCGTTGGCGATATACATCACTGCCAGACCAACCATGACGCCGGCGATGGAGACCGCGATGTGCACGGTGCGGCGGGCAAATAGCAGGGACAGCGCGCCCAAAACCATCAGCGGTGCGAACACCCAGAACAGCACCGCCTCACCGGTGGAGATCGTCATCTCGTTCACGAGTCATCTCCCTTCGCGCCCACCGTCGCTGCCCGATCGGCAGCGCGCTGGGCCGCCGGTAGCGACGGATCATCGGGCCGGTTCTGGCGAACCCACTCGACTTCGGCCTCGGTGGGGCCGGTGACCTCACCGCGGTAGTAGTCACCATCGGTGGTGCCTTCCGCCATGGGGTGCGGTGCCGCCAACATCCCCTCCCGCAGTGGAGCAAGGAGATCCTCTTTGGTGAAGATCAGGTTGGCGCGGCTGCGGTCGGTGATCTCGAAATCATTTGTCATCGTCAGCGCACGCGTGGGGCACGCTTCGATACACAATCCGCAGAAGATGCACCGCAGGTAGTTGATCTGGTAGACGCGACCGTAGCGCTCACCCGGTGAATATTGGGCGTCGGGTGCGTTGCTGGCACCTTCAACGAAGATCGCATCAGCCGGGCAGGCCCAGGCGCAGAGTTCACATCCGATGCACTTCTCCAGGCCATCCGGGTGCCGGTTGAGCTGGTGCCGACCATGGAAACGCGGCTCCACCGGAGCCTTCTCACGGGGGTACTGCTCGGTGACGACCGGCTTGAACAGCGTCGCCATCGTCACCCCGAAGCCCGCCACCGGGGCGGTCAGTTTCCCGATCCCCGAGGTGGGGCCAGGAATCAGGTCACCGGCGGGGGTGCCGGTGATATCTAGGGCACCCTCACCATGGGGGCGTTCGACGGCGCTGCCTTTCGGCTGCTCCACCGCCTCGCCGGGCGTGGTCTCGTCGCTCACTTTTCCTCCGTACTGGAAGCGTCTTGCTCCGCCGGCTCCGTGTCGGCTGCCGGGCTGGTCACCCGTGCTTTGCGGCGTGAGGGTGGCAGGCTCTGACCTGGTAGGGGCGGAACCGGGTATCCCCCGGCAAAGGCATCAAAGGCTTTGGCTTTGCGCTTCTTTCGGCGATTGCCCGCAGCGGCAGGCTTGCCTGGTTCCTCCTCGCCGGGGAACAGCAGCATCAGCACAGCGATCACCACCAGGCCACCGACAACTCCGATGAGCAGTTGCCGCCATTCGATGGTGGCGAAGGTTCCGCTGAACGTGAGCAGCGCATCCGGTCCGGTCGACAGGCCCTTGAGGATGGCGTAGAACACCACCGTGGCCAGACCCGCCGGGATCAGAACCTTCCAGCCAAAGTTCATGAACTGGTCGTACCGGAACCGCAGCAGCGTTCCGCGCACCCAGACGAAGAAGGCCATCAGCAGCCAGAGCTTGAGCAGGAACCACACCACGCCCCACCAGCCCTCATTGAAGTTCAGGGTGAAGTCGCCGATCTGCAGGTCGATCAGGCCAATGCCGAACGGGGCACGCCAGCCGCCAAGGAAAAGGGTTGTCGCCACAGCTGAGACGTTGAGCATGTTGATGTACTCAGCCAGGAAGAACCACGCGAATTTCATCGAGGAGTACTCGGTGTGGAAACCGCCGACCAGTTCGCCTTCGGCTTCTGGCAAGTCGAAGGGCAGCCGGTTGGTCTCGCCCACCATGGAGATGATGTAGATGACGAATGCCGGCAGGAGGGCGAACACCCACCAGGTGTTCTCCTGAGCCGCCACGATCTGGGAGGTGGACATCGAGCCGGACCACAGGAAGACGCTCACCAGCGCCAGGCTCATGGCCAACTCGTAGGAGATCACCTGAGCGGTGGAGCGCACCGCACCCAGCAGCGGGTAGGTGGACCCGGAAGCCCAGCCGCCCAGCACGATGCCGTACACGCCCAGGGCGGTGATTCCCAGGATGTACAGCACCCCAACTGGCAGGTCGGTCATCTGCAGCGGAGTAGTGACACCGAAGATGCTCACCTCTGGCCCGAACGGAATCACCGCGAAAACCATGAAGGCGCAGACCACCGAGATCACCGGTGCGATCAGATAGATCACCTTGTCGGCGGCCTTGACGGTGATGTCTTCCTTCAACAGCAGCTTCATGGCATCGGCCAACGACTGCAACAACCCGAACGGACCGTTCCAGTTGGGGCCCGAACGCTGCTGGAACCGCGCCACAAGACGCCGTTCAAACCAGAGTGCGAACAGCACCGACAACAGCAGGAACACCAGGATGAGCGCGCCCTTGATGAGCGAGATCCAGATCGTGTCATTGCTGAAGTCGGCTGCCGGCATGCTCTGCATCGCTACCGGTCCCGCCAACACCGTCGCCGCACTCATGAGCTGACCTCCACCGCCGGTGCACCCGGCACGGATAGTTGAACAGATCCGCCCGCCCCGACACCGAGCATCCGATATGCCGAGCATCCGGGTGAATGCAATGGCACCCACACCACGTGATCGGCCATCGCGGTCACGATCACTGGCAATGTCACAGCTCCGAGGTGGCCGGTAACGTGCAGGTCATCCCCATCGCGTACCTTGAGCTCGGCTGCGGTCGCGGCTGAAATCCGCACCACCGCACGGTTTGCGGTGCCCGCCAGGTGTGGCTCGCCGTCCTGGCCCCGAGCGGCATCGAGCAACATTCGCCAGCTCGCCAGGGTGTAAGAGCCCGAGTCTCGCGAGGGTGCCGGGGCCTGCTGATTGGGCGGCTGTGATCGAGCACCATCCCAGGCAGCGAATTCGGCAAGTTCGCGGTGAACATCCTCAAGCGAGGACGTGCCGAGGTCGATGTCAACCTCAGCAGCGAGCATGTCCAGCACCTGGGCATCAGAGCGTGCGTGCGTAGCAAAGACCTGCCCGAACGGACGGGGGCGACCTTCCCAATTGAGGTAGGTGCCGCTCTTGTGCGAGGGCGGGGCAACCGGGAACACCACATCGGCATAGCGGCTAAGCGCGGAGGTCCGCACCTCCAACTGCACCACGAAACCGGCGTCGCGAACCGCTTGCTCGGCGCTACCGGATCCGGGCAGATCCTCGATATCGACCGCTCCCAGCAGCAAACCACCCAAGGCGCCAGAGCCAGCATCGGCGAGAATGGCGGTCAGATCACGCCCCGGCGTGACCGGAAGTCCCTCACAACCCCAGACCCCGGCTGCGTCCACTCGTGCCGCAGCATCGGTGACCGGGCGACCTCCGGGCAGGAGCGCGGGCAGGAGACCAACCTCCACAGCCCCACGGTCGCCCGCCCGGCGGGGAACCCACACCAGCGCGGCACCCGTGGCCTGCGCCACAGCGCGGGCGGCGGTCAGTCCACCCTGACTTTGCGCCAGTCGTTCACCGACCATGATCACTGAGCCGGTGGTCGCGAGGGCCTGCGCCAGCGGATTGCTGTCATCGGATGCCTCGGCAGCGGCGGCAACTTCCGCCAGCACCCTCGCCTCATCGCCGGGGTCGGTGGGGACCACCGTCGCACGGAGCTTGGTGCTGCCACGGCTCGCGAACGGGGCCAAGGTCGTCACCGAGGTGGTCTTGGCCAACACGGCCTTGCGCAGGCGCAGGAAGATGGTCGCGGCCTCTTCCTCTGGCTCCAGGCCGACCAGCAATACCTGGGGGGCCCGCTCCAGGTCACCGTAGGTGACATCCATGGGCGCCCCGGCCACGGCATGTCCCAGGAACTCAGCTTCCTCGGCACTGTGGGCACGGGTGCGGAAGTCGATGTCGTTGGTACCCAGCACCACCCGACCGAACTTGGACCAAGCGTAGGCATCTTCCAGGGTCAAGCGGCCGCCGGGCAACACACCAACCCCGCCATCGGCGATCGCCTGCTCCAGCCCGTCGGCAGCTACGGCCATCGCTTCAGACCAGCTGGTCGGCACCAGTTCGCCGGTCTCCTCGTCGCGGATAAGCGGTGTGTCGAGAGCATCCGGAAGGTTCTGCCATGGGAACGCGAAACGGTCCTTGTCGCTGATCCACTCCTCGTTGACAGCTGGGTCGTCACCGGCCAGCCGGCGCAGCACCACACCCCGGCGGTGATCGACCCGGATGGCCGCACCGCAGGCATCGTGCTCAGCGATCGAGGGGGTTGAGACCAGGTCGAATGGCCGAGAGCGGAACCGGTAGGTGGCTGAGGTCAGAGCACCGACCGGGCAGATCTGGATGGTGTTGCCGGAGAAGTAGGAGGCGAAGGGACGGCCGGTGGCGTCCATTTCGGCCGAGCCGACGGTATAGGAGATTCCGGAGAGTAAACCGGCATCACCAGCCGGTCCCGCCAGCTGCTGGGCCCGGGCAACCTCGCGTTCGTCTTCGGTGCCGTAGGGGGAGAACCCAAGGATGCCCTCGTCGAAGGTGCCGATCTGCTGCGGCACCATGCCGTGCTCTTCACCGCCGGGCAGTCCGCCGCCGCGACCCTGCAGGTCGATGAACGGGTCGCCGGCGATCTCGGCGGAGAACCGGGTGCAGCGCTGGCACAGGATGCAACGGTCACGGTCGAGCAGGATTTGGGTTGAGATCTTGATCGGCTTGGGGTACGTGCGCTTGGGGTCAGCGAACCGGCTGGTGCTGCGGCCGTTGCTCAATGCCTGGTTCTGCAGTGGGCACTCGCCGCCCTTGTCACAGACCGGGCAGTCGAGCGGGTGGTTGATGAGCAGGAACTCCATCACCCCCTCCTGCGCCTTGTCGGCGACCTCGGAGGTGCGTTGGGTGTTGACCTGCATGCCGTTGGTGACCTCCATGGTGCAGGAGGCCTGGGGTTTGGGCATGGGACGGACGTTGCCTTCACGGTCAGGCATCGCCACCATGACTAGGCACTGCCGACACGCGCCGGCGGGCTTGAGTAGCGGGTGGTCGCAGAACCGTGGGATCTGGATTCCGATCTGCTCGGCAGCCCGAATGATCAGGGTGCCCTTGGGCACGCTGACCTCGACACCGTCGATCGTCAGATCGATCTCCTCGACCGGAGCGGGAGACTGGGTATCGCTAGTGGTCATCGGCTCGCTCCAGCCAGGTCGGTGAACAGGGCATTGGCGCCGTAGGGGAACAACTCCCAGGCCGGAGTATGCAGGCCCTGTTCGAACTCTTCACGGAAGTGTTTGATGCCGCTCTTGACCGGTGTGGCAGCCGCATCGCCAAGAGCGCAGAAGGAACGGCCCTCGATGTTGCCGGCGATGTCGAGCAGCAGGTCGACGTCGCCATCGTGGCCTTGACCGGCTTCGACCCGGTGCATCACCTGCCGCAACCAGTAGGTTCCCTCCCGGCAGGGCGTGCACTTACCGCATGATTCGTGACTATAGAAATCGATCCACCGGGTGACGCAGCGGACAACCGAGACCGTCTCATCAAAGACCTGCAGCGCACGCGTTCCGAGCATGGAACCTGCGGCGGCGACCGAGTCGAAATCCAACGGCGTATCGAGGTGCTCAGCGGTGAAGATCGGGGTTGAGGATCCGCCCGGGGTCCAGAACTTCAATTGGTGACCATCGCGAATGCCCCCGGCAAGGTCCAGCAGCTCGCGCATGGTGATGCCCAGCGGCGCTTCATACTGCCCGGGCCTGATGACATGGCCCGACAGGGAGAAGAAGCCGTGCCCCTTGCTCTTCTCGGTGCCCATGGCGCCGAACCACTGTTCACCACCGCGGATAATCCCGGGTACCGAGGCCACCGATTCCACGTTGTTGACCACGGTCGGGCGGGCGTACAGGCCAGCAACGGCAGGGAATGGCGGCTTTAGGCGTGGCTGACCGCGACGGCCCTCCAGCGAGTCCAGCAGCGCGGTCTCCTCACCGCAAATGTAGGCGCCTGCACCAGCGTGAACCGTGATTTCCAGGTCATAACCGGTGCCGAGGATGTTGGTGCCCAGCAGGCCCGCCTCCCGCGCTTGCCGCACGGCTGCCAACAACCTGCGATAGACGTGCACCACTTCACCACGCAGGTAGACGAACGCGTGGTTGGACCCGATGGCAAAGCTGGTGATCGCCATGCCCTCGATCAGCGCATGCGGGTTGGCCATCATGAGCGGGATGTCCTTGCAGGTTCCCGGCTCCGACTCGTCCGCGTTTACCACCAGGTAACGCGGCCCGCCGTCTGGCGGCGGGAGGAAAGACCACTTGAGCCCGGTGGGGAATCCAGCGCCACCGCGTCCGCGCAATCCAGCATTCTTGACCAGGTTGACCAGGTCACCTGGTTCGCGGGTAATCGCACTGCGCCACGCGTCATATCCCTGGTGCTGGCTGTAAGTCTGCAGCGTCCACGGCTTGTCGGCGTCCCAGATATCTGAAAGGACTGGCGCGAGCATGGCTGGGCTTTCGGTCACGACTTTGCCTCCTGACTGGAGTCCCCAGATACAGCGGGTGCGGTCCAGCCCTTCTCCCGGGCCAGTTCCAGACCGACCATGGTCGAGGGCCCCCCGGCAACACCTTCATCGGCGCGGCCATCTTCGAAACCGGCGAGAACCCGCTCCATCTCCTTGAACGAGACGACCTTGTCCGGGCCACGGGTGGGGGTGATGTCCTCACCGGCCAGAATCGAGTCCACCACAGCCAGGGCGGACTCGGGGGTCTGGTTGTCGAAGAACTCCCAGTTGATCATCATCACCGGGGCGTAGTCGCATGCAGCGTTGCATTCCAGGGCCTCCAACGTGATGGCACCGTCTTCGGTGGTCTCATCGTGGTGGATTCCCAGCCGCTGGCTAAGCCTTTGGAAGATCGCGTCACCACCCATGACGGCACACAAGGTATTGGTGCACACACCCACGGTGTAGGTGCCATTGGGGTGGCGTTTGAACTGGCTGTAAAAGGTGGCGACAGCCGAGACGTTGGCCCGCGAGATGTCCAGCACCTCGGCGCAGAAAGCGATCCCGGCGGGAGAGACGTAGCCATCCTCGGATTGCACCAGATGCAGCAGCGGCATCAGAGCGGACCGAGGCTGCGGGTACCGGCTCAGGATCTGGGCGGCGTCGGCGTCCAGGCGCTCGCGGACGTCGGCGGGATATCCGTTGAAGGTCTGGCTCATCGGTCGACACCTCCCAGCACTGGGTCGATGGAGGCGACGGCGACCACCACGTCAGCGATCGTCGAGCCCTCGCACATGATGCCGAGTGCTTGCAGGTTGTTGAACGAAGGATCGCGGAAATGCACCCGGTAGGGGCGGGTCCCCCCATCGGAGACAAGGTGGACTCCCATGATTCCCTTCGGATGTTCGATTTGTTGGAAAACCTGGCCAGCCGGGACCCGGAAGCCCTCGGTGACCAACTTGAAGTGATGGATGAGGGCTTCCATGGAGGTGCCCATGATCTGCCGGATGTGCTCCAGGCTGTTGCCCTGCCCATCCGTGCCGACGGCCAGTTGTGCGGGCCAGGCGATCTTCTTGTCCCCGACCATCACCGGGTGCTTACCGGCCTTGTCTTGCTGCTCTAGCCGCGTCAACACCTGGGACACGATCTTCAGCGACTCCCGGGCCTCAGCGAACCGGACCAGCACGCGGGCATAGGAGTCGGCGTCAGTGTGCGTGGGGACTTCGAAGTCGTAGGTCTCGTAGCCGCAATAAGGTGCGGCCTTGCGCAGGTCATAGGGCATTCCGCTGGCGCGCAGCAGCGGACCGCAGCAGCCCAGCGCCATCGCCGCCGATAGCGGCAGGTACCCGACGTCCTTCATCCGGCCGATGAAGATCGGGTTGGCCAGAGTCAGCTTCTCCAGCTCGTTGATTCCGTTCTCAATACGCGGCAACGCATCGCGGATGCGGGACGGGGCGCCGGGAGGCAGATCCTGAGCCACACCACCGGGACGGATGTACGCGTGGTTCATGCGCAACCCGGTGATTGCCTCGAAGATGCGCAGAATTTCCTCGCGCTCGCGGAAAGCGACGGTCATCATGGTGGTGGCACCGAGCTCGTTGCCACCGGTCCCGATGGCAACCAGGTGTGAGGCCACCCGGTTCAGTTCCATCATCAACACCCGGATCAGCGTGGCGCGCTCGGGCACATCGTCGGTAATTCCCAGGAGTTTTTCCACCGCCAAGCAGTAGGCCGTTTCCTGGAACAGCGGGGCGACGTAGTCCATGCGGGTGCAGTACGTGACACCTTGGGTGAAGGTGCGGTACTCCATGTTCTTCTCGATACCGGTGTGCAGGAAGCCGATGCCCGCACGGGCCTCGGTGACCGTTTCGCCCTCAATTTCCAGAACGATGCGCAACACGCCGTGGGTCGAGGGGTGTTGTGGTCCCATGTTGACCACGATGCGCTCATCACCCAGCCGCGCGGCATTGGCGACGATGTCATCCCAGTCACCACCGACGGCGGTGTACTCCCGGACGCCTTCAGTGCCGGCTGTACCAGCGGCCGAGGTGGCTCTCGGTGTTGCAGTCGCACTCATGCGGGGTCCTCGCAAAACGATTCGAAAGAGCGGTGCGGACGGACACGGGGGTGCCGGGCAAGCCTCATGAGTAGTTCCTCCGGTTGTCCGGAGATGGAACTGTCGCACCCTTGAACTCCACGGGAATCCCGCCCAAGGGGTAGTCCTTGCGCTGCGGATGTCCGACCCAGTCGTCCGGCATTTCGATGCGGGTCAGCGCCGGGTGCCCATCGAAGACCACGCCGAAGAAGTCCCACACCTCGCGTTCATGCCAGTTGTTGGCCGGGTAGACCTCCACCAGCGACGGCACATGCGGATCGGCGTCCGCAATCGCGACCTCAAGGCGCACAGTGCGGTTGTGGGTGACCGAATTCAGCGGGTAGAGGCAGTGCAGCTCACGGCCAACGTCATTGGGATAGTGCGCCCCGCTGACTCCGAGGCAGAGTTCGAACCGCAGGTCCTGGTCGTCGCGAAGGGCCTGTGCGACGACCACCAGGTGTTCGCGGGTGACCGAAAGGCTCAGCTCATCGCGGAAGACCACCACCTTCTCGACGGCGTCGTCGAAGGCGACCCCCTGCTCGTCCAGTACCTCGGCGAGAATGTCGACAACCTCATCGAAATAGCTACCGTATGGACGTTCGGAGGGACCGGGCATCGCGACGGTGCGCTGCAAGCCCCCGAAACCGGAGGTATCACCGCTGCCATGAACTCCGAACATGCCCGAGCGAACATCGATGAGGTCGAGCGGACCTCGACTGGGGCGATCAACGGCGCTCTCGCCGCCTGGAGCCGACTGGATTTCGTCGTTCACGCGAGCAGCCCCTTCATCTCTTCGGTCGGTGTCGCCCGCAGGGCCGCTTCCTCGACCTGACGCGCAATCGCCCGCCGGTGGCCCAGGAGCGGGGCCCCCTTGATGACGTGCTTCTGCAGTTCCAGGATGGCGTGAATCAGCATCTCGGGACGGGGCGGGCAGCCAGGAAGGTAGATATCAACCGGGAGGACGTGATCGACGCCCTGCACGACGGCGTAGTTGTTGAACATGCCACCGGAGCTGGCGCACACACCCATGGAGATCACCCACTTGGGATCGGCCATCTGGTCATAGACGGTGCGCACCACCGGTGCCATTTTGTGGCTGACCCGCCCGGAAACCAGCATCAGGTCGGCCTGGCGCGGCGAGGCTCGGAACACCTCCATGCCAAACCTGGACAGGTCGAACCTGGGGGTACCGGCCGCCATCATCTCGATCGCACAACAGGCCAGGCCCATCGTGACCGGCCACAGCGACGCGCTGTGAGCCCAGCCCACGAAGTCCTCGATCCGGGCAAGCGCAAATCCAGCGGAGGTCTTCTCATCGGTGTTCATTGCGTTGTTCATCGCCAGTCCTTAGTCCCAGTCCAAGCCGCCGCGGCGCCACTCGTATACAAACGGCACAGTGATCAAGAAGATGAAGCCGAGCATGGCGATCAGTCCGAACATGGCGAGCTCGCTGAACGCCACCGCCCACGGATAGAGGAACACCACCTCGATGTCGAAGATAATGAAGGTCATGGCCACCAGGTAGTACTTGATCGGGAACTTGCCCATGCCGGTGGCGTGCGGGCTCGGCTGAATCCCGCATTCGTAGGCATCGACCTTGACCTTGCTGTAACGGCGTGGCCCAAGGACGGCCGAGGCCACCAGGCCACCGACCCCCATCAGGAGTGCGAGCCCAGCCATCACCAGGATCGGAATAAACGGGTTGGTCATCTAGGTCTCCTCACGCTGCCGGCGCGATCTTGGTCAGCGCGGTGATGAGGCGGTCGGAGAGATCTCCACCGCGGGTGTCGTAACTATCGGAGAGCAACTTCAGGACGAAGTTCATCAGGTGCTTGCGCGGCAAGCCGTACTTGGTGCAGATACGCATCACTTCTGGGCGTTCGATGATCTTGACGAACGTGCGTCCAAGCTGGAAGTAGCCACCAATTTCCTCGGCCATGCGCGCCGGATAGGTCGCAAGCGCGCGCTCGCGGCCGCTGGCATCGGGTCGAGCCATCGCCTGGGTGATGACATCGGCAGCCACTCTGCCTGCCTGAATGGCGTAGGCGATCCCTTCACCGTTGAACGGGGAGACCATGCCACCCGAATCCCCCACCAGCATCAGGGCGCGCCGATAGATCGGCTTGCGGTTGAAGGCCATCGGCAAAGCCGCCCCGCGCACTGGTCCGATCTGGTTCTCCGGGGTGAACTCCCAGTCAGCAGGTGCGTTCTTCATCCACGCGGCCAGCAGTGCCCGGTAGTCGAGTTGGGTGGCCTTTGCGTTCGAGGACACCGAGCCCAGGCCGACATTGACCGTCCCGTCACCCAGCGGGAAGATCCACCCGTAGCCCGGTAGCAACGCCGATTTGCCGCGCTCGCCTTCCCAGAGTTCGAGCTGCGACTCCATCCATTCATCGTCGTGACGCGGGCTGTTGAAGTAGGTGCGCACGGCTACGCCCATGGGTCGGTCGTCACGTTTGGCGATCCCCATAGCGGTCGCCAAACGTGCGGAAACACCATCGGCGGCGATCACCAACGGTGCCCGCAGGATCTGCTGACTGCCAGAGTCGGTGGCGATCCGGCGTCCGCGAGTGTCGACCTGACGCACGCTCACACCCACGATTCGACCCGTACGGTCATCCATCACCGGGCCGGTGACGTTCATGCCTTCCATCAGCTTCGCCCCGGTGGCGCGGGCGTGGAAGGCCAGCGTGGCGTCCAGGCTCATCCGGGCTTTCGTCAGGCCGTAGCTTGGGTACTTGTCAATCTCTGGCCACGGCAGCTCCAGCGTGTGCCCGCCACCGATGACCCGTAGGCCACGGTTGCGCATCCAGCCGTCCTCGGCTGGCATCGGCACGCCCATTCGGACTAACTCGGAAACCGCACGCGGTGTCAGACCATCGCCACAGACCTTGTCCCGTGGGAACGTGGCTTTCTCCAGCAGCAACACCGAGCGCCCGGCGGCGGCGAGGTAGTGTGCCGCGGCGGCGCCAGCAGGGCCTGCGCCGACGACGATGACATCCGCGTCGTCATCGTGTGACCGGGCCACGTGAGTACCTGCCATTTCCAACACGTTGGAGTTGCGAAAATCCATTGAGTTTGCACGGTTTGTGCACAAGTTGCGCACTGGATGTGCACGCCATCCGACCTTAGCGGTCATCGGGGGGACTGCATGCACGGCTCGACCCAATTACGCGACCTAGATCACAATTGTGATCACCATCGCACCTCAGATCACGCCGTCGCCGCGCCCGATTTCGGCGCGCCGCATCCCCAGCCCGCGGTGAATCCACCCCGAGCACGACCAGTGCGTATCGCGTCAGGGCTGCTTGTAGGCCCGGTGCAGCGCGACGACTCCCCCGAACAGATTTCGATAGGCGACCGACCGCCAGTTCGCTGCCGCTATCTGCCGCGCCAGCGTGAGCTGATCTGGCCAGGAAGCAATGGACTCGTTGAGGTAGTCATAAGCTTCCGCGTTGGACGAGACCAGGCGAGCAACCCAGGGCAGCACCTGGGCGTTGTAGAACCGATATCCGGTGCGCCAAAGCTGGTTCGGTGGCGTGGAGAACTCACAGATCACCAGTCGGCCACCCGGTTTGGTCACCCGGTACATCTGCGCTAGCGCGGCGTCGGTATCGACGACGTTGCGCAGCCCGAACGAGATGGTGACGGCGTCGAAACTGTCATCCTCGAACGGCAGGTCCATCGCATCGGCAACCACAAACTCGATATCTGGCCTGCGCCGTCGGCCGACCTCCACCATGCCTGGCGAGAAGTCGGCCGCCACCACATCCACGCCAGCATCGGCGAGCGGCTCACTTGAGGTACCCGTCCCGGCCGCCAGATCTAGCACCCGCTCCCCCGGAAGCGCGTCGATCGCCGCCACGGTGGCATGACGCCACCTGCGGTCCAATCCAAAGGTCAGCACATCATTGGTCAGGTCATACTTGGCGGCGACATCGTCGAACATCCCGGAGACTTCGGCAGGCGACTTGTCGAGACTGGCACGCGGCATAGGCCCATTCTGACCCACGACCGGCGTGCACGAGGCCGCCGAGGTCACCTCCGGTCCGCTACTCGACCCGAGGTGCTGCAGGTGCAAGGCCCACCGCGGGCGCCCCCTGCTGTTGGTGCTGGAGCACCGATTTGCCTCCTAGGCTGATGGGCGATGTCCCTACCCCTGGCCAGCACCCTGGTTGCCCGTACCGTCGAGGTGCCCGATCTCGGCGACCTGATTTCAGCGCTGCCTGCCGCCAGTCTGAGCCAGGCATTGACCTGGGTGCAACGTGGCGATGGCCTGGTGGCCTTCGGTGAGGTGGCCCGTATTCGCACGCACGGCGAGCGCCGTTTCGCCGATGCCGACACCGCCTGGCAGGAACTGGTCGCCGGGGCTGTGGTCCGCGATCCAGTACGTCTGCCAGGCACCGGTCCCATCGCGTTCGGGTCCTTCTCCTTCTCACGGCATTCCACCGCTGGCGGAGTGCTCATCGTGCCGGAGGTGATCATCGGACGGCGCGATGGAGTGAGCTGGATGACCACTGTCTCCACCGACGCTCTGCCCGCGCCCCCTGACCTCTGGCCCGGGCCCGCGCCGCGCTTGCCCAGCCCGAGGGTTCAGTTCCGCGAGGGCGCACAGTCGGCCAGCGACTGGCAACGCAGTATCCGCGAGGTGCTGACGGTCATCCGCTCTGGTGCGGTGGGCAAGGTGGTCATGGCCCGGGATCTGGTCGCAGACCTGGATTCTGAGCCGGATGCACGCGCGGTACTGGGCCTGCTCGCTCAGCAGTATCCGAGCTGTTGGACCTTCGCCGTCGACGCAATGATCGGAGCAACGCCGGAGTTGTTGGTCCGGCGCGAACGCGGCCTCCTGTCGTCACGGGTCCTGGCGGGCACGATCCAGCGAACCGGCGATGACGCCAACGACTTGGCCCGGGCGGGGGCGCTGGCTAGGTCCTCCAAAGACCTAGAGGAACACGAGTTCGCGGTCGATTCACTGACTGATTCGCTACGCGAATTTGCCGCCTCCACCTCCGCCCCCGATACCCCGTACGTCCTGCATTTGCCCAACGTGATGCACCTGGCCACGGACGTCACTGCGGTACTGGCACCCGAGCACGCCGAGATGAGCTCACTGGCTGTGGCGGCCGCCCTGCATCCGACCGCGGCCGTGTGCGGTACACCGACGTTGGCAGCAGCTCAGGTGATCGCAGAGCATGAACGGATGGATCGCGGCCGGTACGCAGCGCCCGTGGGCTGGATGGGGGCCGATGGCGACGGCGAATGGGGTATCGCCTTGCGGTCAGCCGCTGTCCTCGGCTCCACCAAGCTGCGCTTGTTCGCAGGATGCGGCATTGTGGCCGCCTCCGATCCGCAGGCTGAGCTGGCCGAAGCCGAGGCGAAGTTCGCCCCGATGCGTGCCGCGCTCGGCAGCGCACCACCTGGTGCACCCCGCTAGGCTCCAGCGCGCGCACCTGATGACCTCATCGGTTTCTGGGCGCTAGCCGTCTTCTTCCCGAGCCGCCAACGTCGCCACCACTTCCATGCTCTGGCCCTCACGGATCAGCGTCAGGGTAATGCGGTCACCTGCGGAGTACTCGCGGACGAAACCGGTCAGCGACTCCGCGCTGCCGACGACGTCGTCATCGATACCAACGATGACATCACCAGCCTGTAGACCGGCCCCGGCGGCTGGGGTATCGGCCGAGACTTCAATGATCTGCGCGCCTTGTCTGGTCACCCCATCCGCAGTGGCCTGCCCAGCCTGCAACAACACACCGAGAAAGGCATGCTCGGCCTGACCATTGGCCAGGAGCTGTTCAGCGATGTCGGTTGCCAAGTCGACCGGGATAGCAAATCCGAGCCCGATGCTGCCGGCCGCTTCGGCGCCCGAAAGCGTCGCGATCGATGAGGTGATGCCAATGACGAATCCCCGGGCATCGAACAGCGGTCCGCCCGAGTTCCCAGGGTTGACCGCAGCATCGATCTGAATGGCGTTGGTGACGGTGGTCATGCTGCTCGATTCCGACGAGGCCGACACCGGCCGGTCCAAGGCGGAGACGATTCCGGTGGTCACCGTGGAATCGAGACCGAGCGGATTTCCGACCGCCATGACCCCCTGCCCAACCTCCAGGCCATCGGAGGTACCCAACGTGGCTGCGGTCAGATCATCGGGCGGGTCAACCAGGTTCAGCACGGCCAGATCGGTGGTGGGATCCACACCGATCACTGATGCCTCATAGATTCGCCCGTCCCAGAGCATGACCTGCACCGCCTCGGCACCTTCCACCACATGGAAGTTCGTCAGCACATGCCCGCTCGTATCCAGGATGACTCCAGAACCAGAGGAACCGCCCTCGGCCACTTGCACGCTAATCGCCACCACGCTGGGACGGACCGCGGCCGCAACGGCCTGCCAGTCGGCAACGCCGTCGATGGCTGGGTCGACACCTTGATCCGGTGTATCGACGGCAGTGACGACCGGTGCGGGCTGCGGCTCAGGCTCGCGCGTCAGCAGGGCTGTGCCCCCGGAGGCCGCAGCCGCGGCCACCAAGGCCGTAAGCGCTACCACCAACCAGGTCCGTTGCTTGCGTGGGCGCTGCGGCGGGCTGGGATGTCCGCCGGGTGTGCCTACCGGGAATGCTGGCGGCTGCGCAGGAGGTGCATAGCTGGAGACCGGCCCGAATCCTAGGCCGGGGCCAGGGCCGTGGCTGGCTGCGCCGCTGGCACCTGCCTCGTTCAGGCTTGCCATCGTGGCCGGCGGCGGCACCGCAGGAACGACCGGAGAGCTCGGGGCGCTGGCAGCAGGCGCAGCGACCGGATAGGGAACGGTTCGGTCGATGGCCGGTAGAGGCGTTGGCGGTTCATGGCGCTGGGCGGGATCCGCATGGGTCGGCGGCACCCATGACGACGGCTGCTGGGCGCGCCAAGACTCGGGCCGGTCCGGGGTGGTCATGGCCATATTGTCCTCCATGGGGCGAGCTTTGTCGGCTCACATGCCACCATGACCGACTGGGTTGCACCTGCGTTGAACCTGAGCGGAGCCTGAGAATCCCGATGGGTGCGCCACTACCCGGCGCCGAGGCACCTCGACATACCCATCCGGTACCGGTTGCTTGGCAGGGGTACCACAGCCAGGTGGCATCTGGTAGGTATGCCAGAGGACATCAGCCCGACGATCCGCCCGCCAGGGAGCCGAGATGACGCCGTCCACCCCACCGCCGAACCAGGAGCAGCACCACACGGACCTGCGCACCACCTACCGGTATCTTCGGCTGGCCATCATCATGGTGACGCTGCTGCTGACCACGTCGGTCCTGATCCAGATCAGTTCCGATGACTGGCACGTGCTGCCCTCGGTCAGTGCCTACTACTACACGCCAGCACGCGCGGTCTTCGTTGCCAGTTTGTGCACCATCGGGGTCTGCATGATCGTGCACAAGGGACGCAGCACCACCGAGGACACGCTGTTGAACGCTGCTGGCTACATGGCCTTCTTCGTCGCCTTCGTGCCCACGCCTAACCATCCGGGGATTCGCGACGCCGCAGCTGAGGTGGTGATCCCGCCGGATCTCGAGGTTGCTGTCAGCAACAACACCTGGTCGGTTCTGATCGTGGGCCTGGCCTCATTCGCGTTGTGGTTCATCGTCACGATCCGGCAGCCCAGCTGGCGCCTGCGCCGCAGCGGAGGGTGGGCAGCCATCGCCACGGTGACCGCCTTCAGTGCCTGGTTAGGGTACTTCCTGCTGTTTCGGTCAGCCTTCCTGCAATGGGGGCATTTCGTGGCGGCAATCGTCCTTTTCGCAGGCGTGATGGGCGTGGTTGCGATCAACGGCGTCGCCCTTGCCCGGGCACGAGCAGAACAGGGCAGGTCCCGCACGGCTCAACTACTCAATCGCTACACCGTCGGGTTCACCGTGATGCTTATATCCACGGCCTTCGTCTTGCTGGTGTTGCGCCCGATCATGAGCCAGTACACCTTCATCGTCGAGGCTCTGCTCATCGTGCAGTTCGCGGCATTCTGGCTGACTCAGACCATCGAACGATGGCGGGTGCCGCAGCCGCGACAAGATGCGCTGATTCCTGGCTGAAACCCCGTTGGCCCCGGCGTCCCCAGCCCGCGCGCAGCTACGACCAACGCGACTTCGCTGACGATCTCGGTCTCATAGTCGAGGGCACCCCCAACCCCGAGTACGAAGGCCTACGCCAAAACCGAACCCCACGAGCCACGGTTTCGGCGTCACCCTTCCTACTCGTCGGAAATGGGGCCCGTCCTAACTCAGGACGACTGACTCAGGACGACTGGCTCAGGTCCACCTCAACCACCGACCTGCCGATCACCGGTCGAGCCATGAGGGCCGCCAGATCCGCCGGGGTACTCAGCCGCTGGTAGCTAGCACCGCTACCCCGGGCCAATGACTGCAGATCAGCCTGCTGCGGGGTGCCGAAGTATCGATCCAAGATGGGCGCGTGCTCGCCCTGACCATGTTCGAGGGTGGCAAAGATGCCGCCGCCATGGTTGTTGATCACAAAGACCTGCAGGTTGACCTCACGCTCATGCACCCCCCGCAGCAAGGCGCCGATATCGTGCATGAAGGTCAGGTCTCCGACCATGGCCCGCACCGGTGCATCGGTGGCGAGCGCTACTCCGCTCGCACTGGCAATCGTGCCGTCAATGCCGGCCAGACCGCGGTTGGCAATCACGGCCGCCCGGGTGAAGTCAGCCCCGGCAGGCGCTGCGTCGTCGGCCTGGCGGATGGTCAGCGAGGAGCCCAGCACCACCGCATGGGTCTGGGAGGCGGCGAGCAGGGCACGGGCTACCGCTGCGCCGGTGAGCTGGGCCGAGGGTACGTACTGGTGCTGACGCCACAGGTCGGGCCAGTGCGGATCGGTTCTGCCATCGGTCCAGCTGACCCCGCCGACGACGGTGCCAGCAACTCCCGCGACGTCGGTCCAGTCGTGTGGTGCGACGATGATGAGGTCGATGTCGGTCCGAGCTAGCAACGCTGAGATGTCCCGGCTCAGGGTTGGGCGACCAAACACCACGACCCGTTGAATCTGCGGTCCCAGGTGTGACAGCGCCTGCCGGTACCCGGCTATCGCCGCGTGGCTGGCGCGCACTCCGGAACTGGGCTCAGCCAACAACGGCCAGCCGGCGGACTCCGCAAGATCCGCGGCGGCTTGACTTGCTTGGTCGCCAGCGATCACCACGGTGCGTTGCGGGCCGCTGAGCTCGAGCATGCGCGGGTCGCTGGCAATCGGCCACACCCGGGGATACGGTTGCGGGGTAGGCCCAGGGTGCCAGGTCGACGCCGGAACCAGCGGTTCCCGAAAGGCCGCGTTCAGTTGCACCGGCCCGGCTTCGCCTCGGGCTCCGGTGGCTGCTGCGACAGCCCGGACGACGGCCGAACGCACCCCCATCGGACTGCCCAGGCTAGCGGGCAGATCGACGGCGTACCGCAGCGCCGTTCCGAACAGGGCAGCCTGGTCGGTGGTCTGGTTGGCACCCACGGCGCGCATCTCATGGGGTCGGTCCGCGCTGATGATCAGTAGCGGTAGCCGCGAGTGGTGTGCTTCGAGGACCGCTGGGTGCAGATTGGCCACGGCAGTGCCCGAGGTGGTGACCACGGCAGCTGGTCGGCTCCGCGCTATTCCGAGGGCCACAAACCCCGCTACCCGCTCGTCGATGCGCACATGCACCCTCAGCCAACCGGCGGCCTCCGCTGCTGCTAGCGCGTATGCCAGCGGTGCGCTGCGGGAACCGGGAGCCAGCACCACATCGCGCACCCCTTGGGCCACGAGCGCGGTCACCAACTCCCGGGCGGCCAGCGCCGCTGGATACTCGCTCATCGCAGCCACCTACTGTGGTTCCAGGTGGCCGCCAACGGCCTGGATACGGGCGAACCAGCGCTCCCGGGTCCGCGCATCCACCGGGGCCAGCGCCGAGGGGCTGGGCGCCACTGGCCGCACCGGCAGTTCACCTGCCGCCGGAAGCAGGGGTTCATCGGTGACGTCACTGCCCAACAGTTGCACAGTGCCCAGGCCGCATGCGAACGGCAACTCGGGCAATGCTGCCGCCAGCGCCAGCCCGGCAGCGATGCCCACGGAGCTCTCCAACGCTGAGGAGACCACCGCTGGTAGCCCTACCTGCTCGGCAATCGCCAACGCCGCGCGCACTCCACCCAACGGCTGCACCTTCAGCACCACGATGTCTGCGGCCTCGGCTCGCGCCACCGCGAACGGGTCGTCCGCCCGGCGAATCGATTCGTCGGCGGCGATGGGTACCTGGCTGCGCCGTCGCACCTGCGCCAGTTCCGCTACCTGCGCGCATGGTTGTTCCGCGTATTCCAGTCCCCCGGCCGCCCGGTCGAGTAACCGGAGCCGATCCACGGCTGTGTCGACATCCCACCCGCCATTGGCATCGATCCGAATCGCGCCGCGCGGACCTATCGCTTCCCGCACCGCTGCTAGCCGCGCTTGTTCCTGCGCGAGCGACTGACCCGGCTCGGCGACCTTCACCTTGGCGGTTTGGCACCCCCCGCTGGCGAGCACCAGGGTGCGGGCTCGTTCGGGCCCCACGGCCGGAATCGTGACGTTCACCGGGATCCGGGAGCGTCGCGGCGCGGGGAATCCTACGTCTGCGGCCTCTCGCGCAGCCGCCCACCAGCGGGCTGACTCCACCTCGTCATAGCCCCAGAACGGCGAAAATTCTCCCCATCCCGCCGCGCCTCGGATGAGCACGCCCTCACGCCGATCGAGCCCGCGAAACCGGGTCCGCATGGAGGTGGACCACACGATGGCGCGGGGCAGGTCGGTCACGGCCGACAGCCTAGAGGTGCACAGGCCAGTGGTTGCTGAATAGGGTGACCGGGGTGAGCACCGTAGCGATACCGCAGACCGTGTCGGAGATCTTCGATCCGCAGCAATGGCGTGACATCGAGGGCTCAAATTTCACTGACATCACCTATCACCGAGGTGTTCAACGCCACCAGGGCACGGTCACAGATCTTCCGGTTGTCCGAATCGCCTTCAACCGGCCGCAGGTGCGCAATGCGTTTCGGCCGCAGACGGTTGATGAGCTATACCGGGCGTTGGACCATGCGCGCATGACCTCCGACGTCGCGGCGGTCATCCTGACCGGGAATGGCCCTAGCCCGAAGGACGGCGGGTGGGCGTTCTGCTCCGGTGGGGATCAGCGGATCCGGGGTCGCGATGGCTACCGGTACGCCGAGGGTGAGGACTGGCACAGTGTCGATCCCGCGCGGGCAGGCCGCCTGCACATCCTGGAGGTGCAGCGGCTCATGCGCACCATGCCCAAACCGGTCATTGCCGCCATCCCCGGTTGGGCGGCTGGGGGCGGCCACAGCTTGTTCGTGGTGGCCGACCTCGCGGTCGCCTCCATCGAACATGCCCGCTTCAAGCAAACTGACGCCAACGTCGGATCCTTTGACGCCGGTTACGGTTCGGCTCTGCTGGCTCGTTCAGTAGGAGATAAGCGTGCCCGGGAGATCTTCTTTCTGGCCCGAGAGTACTCAGCCCGGCAGGCTGAAAGCTGGGGGGCGATCAATGAGGCTGTTCCACATGAGCAGTTGGAAGCGACCGCGCTGGACTACGCCCGGATCGTGGCCACCAAGTCTCCGCAAGCGATCCGGATGCTGAAGTACGCGTTCAACCTGGTCGACGACGGCCTGGCCGGCCAGCAGGTGTTTGCCGGTGAGGCCACCAGGCTGGCCTATATGACCGATGAAGCCGTCGAAGGCCGCGATGCATTCCTGCAACGCCGGGATCCGGACTGGTCGCAGTTTCCGCGCTACTACTGACGCTGAAGCTGCTGCGGCGCGGCGGCTTGCAGCTGCTGCGGCACACGGCGGGGCCGGCGGCCGAGCACCGGCACCGGCGGCCCGGTGCTGGTCAGGATATTGATACCTGTGACCCGTTGACCGGAACCAGTTCCACCCAGGTGTTGCCTGGTGCCAGGACTACCGCCGCACCATCGGGGCCGGTGAGCTGCAACGCACCCGTGGCGTCGGTCTTGGCCCAGGTTGCCTCCACGTAGTGGCCACCGGCTGCTACCAAGGCCTCACCGGTACCGGTGAGGACGGTTTCTGGCACTGGACTTCCCGCCGGATCAGTGGCACCGCTGTAGGTGATCTCCACCCGGAGCACGATGATGTTCACAGCCTCGATCTGCCCACCATCGGTGGTCTCGGCAGGATCACTGCCCTCCTCCCGCAGGTAGCTCTGGCCATCCCATTGCCACCCTGGGCTGGCGGCCGGGAAAGTCAGCCGAATGTTCTGCGCGATGGCACCGGTCATAGCGGTGGCCTCATCAAGGTCACGGCCCCAGGAAAATTGTGGTGGCGGCGGCCCCTGGTCACCCCCTTGTTCCAGGAACACCTCCGGTTCACCGAAGACATTGTGCGGTGCCACCCGATCCTGGTTCCGGTAGAACCCTGACGCACCACCGTCATGGGTCAACATGGTCAGGCCCGTTTTGGCAACCTCGTTGTAGAACTGCCGCTGACCACCGGAGGCGACAAACAACCCTCCCAAGGGTCCGGAGATGTCGGCGTCCATGGGCCGTAGCGACCGGATTGGTCCAACCGTTGCCGGGATGGATGAGTGGAACACGGCGTTGAAGCGGGTGATGCCGCCCTCCACCATTTCCTCCCACACGATGTCAGCCTGTTCGAGCCCCGTCTGCGGCCGCGCCTGGGATGAGTTCTCGATCTTGATGCTCAGGGCTGGACGCGGCGCCACCTCATCGGTGGCGACCCCTGTCAGCGGCCACACGGCCACCGGTATGGGCTCCGGCACCGCTACTTTGTCAACCGGTTCGGCCGCGCCCGGGCCCTCGCCTGTCGCCACCCCTTTGGGGCTGGCGGTACAGCTCGCCAACAATGTCACAACGACCACGGCAATGGTCAGCGCCCCGACGCTTCGCATAGAGCTCATCGTAGGGCCGAAACGGGCGGGCGTGCGGTAGCCAGCTTCGGCTGGTCTCGCCATGGTCAGGGCCGGGCTCCGACCGATGCCCGGTGAGCACCACCAGGACCGAGGGCGTGAGCTGCGGCCATCACCATGGGGATCATCGGCTTGAGATCGATACCGGTCACTGCGACCAGCCCCACGCAGGCTTCGGGAAGGGCCTCCTGGCCGGTGGAGGCAACACCAGCGGCGATGCCCTGGACCCCTTCGACCATCACGGCCGAACTGATGGCATAGCCATCGCGGCGGGCCCGCACCACGGGCTCAGAATCGTCGTGCCGGGGCGCACGCAACGCCAGCGCCGCCCACCCTGGGGCGCCGTCGAGGGGGTATCGGTGGCCCACCTGCAACGCCAATCGGAGGTCACTGTGGCGTGGCCGCACGGACACCACAACCAGCAGTTCATCACCTGCGATGACCGACAGGTGACCGGTGACGCCGGCATGATCGGCCAACTCCTGCAGAACCAGCTCGGAACGGCGCAACAACGATGGCCAGTAACGGGCGCCCAGGGTGGCGATCCCCCCACCGAGGCGAATCAGCCGGTCAGGGCCGCGGGTGAGCAGGCCATGCGCTTCCAAGGTGCCCACGATCCGGTAACAGATGGCTCGCGCGACCTGCAGTTCGCTGGCCAAGTCGGCCACGCTGATCTGCTCCACCCGGGCCACGATTTCCAGCGCTTGGATTCCTCGGTCCAATGTCTGCAGGGTCGCCGTCATAGGTACTGCACCTTGCCACTTACCCCATCTGCCTGGACGAATCGGAATCTTGACCAACGTTTACTGCGATTGATAGCCTGCCATTGTTCGCTCAGCACGACAAGTCGTTCGTTATTCGACAGTCCCCCCTGTGAGTCCGACTTGCTGGCGAACCCCGGTCTCGGTCCGGGGGCCCGGCGGCGCATCCCCTACTCCGCCGGGCCATTCAGGGATGCTGCGGGCCGCCGGTTGGTCGGGTTGCTAGCGTTGCCTGGTGCCCGCTGACGCCCTTTCCTGGTCGCCCAACGACGGCATCGACGCTCTGCTAGGGCCCCTGCGCGCCGCGCTCGACGGCGGACCTGCCGTGGTCATCGGAGCGCCGGTGTCATCGCCGGTGCCCGCGAGCACCGCGATTGTGCTGCGCACATCCGGATCCGCGCAGGGCCCTGGTCGGCCGGTGGCGCTGGGCCGCGATGCGCTCTCGGCGAGCGCCCATGCCACCCATGACCGGCTCGGCGGTGCGGGCTGCTGGGTAGTGGCTCTATCCCCCACACACATTGGCGGTCTGCAGACCGTGATTCGGTCGATGTTGGCCGGTCACCCTCCGGTGCGGATGACCAGCGAAGATTTCGATACCGCCGAGCTGGCCCGCACGATCACCACGGCACCCGAGGCGCCCTACCTCTCCCTGGTTCCCACCCAGCTCTTTCGGGCACTGCGCAGCCCCCAGGCACAGCTGGCACTTGGGCAATGCCGCGCCGTTCTCATCGGCGGTGCCGCCCTGCCACCGACTCTTGCCGAACGTGCCCTCGACGCCGGGATCAAGCTGGTCACCAGCTACGGCATGACCGAAACCAGCGGCGGATGCATCTATGACGGGGTTCCGCTAGCACACGTCCAGGTGCGCCTGGCCGAACGCAATCGCATCCAGATTGCCGGCCCGACGTTGATGTCGGGGTACCTCGACGAGGGACCTCAGCCGTTCTATCCGGACGGCGATGTCCGCTGGTTTGGCACCCATGACATCGGTGAACTGGATTCCAGCGGGCGCCTGCAGGTGATCGGGCGGGCTGATGACATGCTGATTTCGGGCGGCTTGAACGTGCACCCCGACCAGGTCGAACGCCTGCTCGCCCCGCTGGGAGAGCTGGTGGTGGTGGGGGTTCCCGACGCCGAGTGGGGCACCCTGGTGACGGTGGTGACCACCACCGCACATTCGCTGGCTGCCATGCGGGAAGCGGTCGGCGGCGGGCCGCGCGCGCCCCGGGCTGTGGTGCGCGTTGACGCATTGCCGTTGCGCGGACCGGGAAAGATCGACCGGCAAGCTGCGACCACCCTGGCCACCCGCATTCTGGGCGAAGGTGGCGGGCAGCGGCTCTAGATATCCCGGTCGGTGAGCTGGGCTACGCCACCGCGCAATATCCGCGACACCATCCCGCATGCACCCGGTCTCGGCACTCCCGGCGCCGACCGATGGTCATCGCGCCTGGACCGGTAGCCGTATCCTCTCGAGGTGCCCGAGCCAACTCCCCCGTCGTTGCAGGACTGGCTGACCGGTGCCCGGATTCGCACCTTGCCCGCAGCGCTGGCCCCCGTGCTGGCAGGTACCGGGGCAGCCGCTGCCCTCGACGGCGCACACCTGGGTCGCGCCGTCTTGGCAGGGCTGGTAGCGCTGGCCCTGCAGGTAGGAGTCAACTTCGCCAATGACTACTCCGACGGTATCCGCGGCACCGACGATGCCCGCGTCGGCCCGCAACGGCTGACCGCCAGCGGTGCGGTACCAGCGGGCACGGTCAAGGCAGCAGCCCTGGTTTCGTTCGCGGTCGCGGGTGTGGCCGGTATCGCCCTATGCGCCTGGTCCGGCCTGTGGTGGCTGCTCGCCGTCGGGGTGGTGTGCGTGATCGCCGCGTGGTACTACACCGGTGGGCGCTCGCCCTACGGGTACCGCGGGCTCGGCGAAGTTGCGGTCTTCATCTTCTTCGGCCTGGTCGCCACGCTGGGCAGCACGCTCACCCAAGCGCTGACCGTTAGCCTCGCAGCGCTGCTGGCCAGCATTGGCATCGGGCTCCTGGCCTGCGCCTTGCTGATGGCCAACAACATCCGGGACATCGATACCGACGTCGACGCCGGTAAGCGCACCCTCGCCGTCCGCCTCGGGGATCGGCGGGCCCGCTGGGGGTATGCCACCATGACCATCGGCGGCGTGCTGGCCACGCTCGCTGCCACCTCGCAGGCGGGCTGGTGGTTGTTGGTATGGCTGCTGCCCCTGGCGGGAGCTCTGGCGCTAAGCCGACGGGTGCTCATCGGAGCCCGGGGGCCAGCCTTGATCAGGGTGCTGCGCGATACCGGTCGGCTAGAGCTCGTGACTGGCCTGGCGGTCGCGCTCTTGCTCGGGCTCGGCTGAGACCTCACCTGCAGCGGGCTCGCGATCGCGCGACTGTGGAGATGCCGACCGGTACCGGTGCTGGTCACCATCGTCGAGTGGCTCTGAGGTGGCGATGCCATCGCTTGGTGCTGGTGGCTGCGCCGCCTCGCTGTCAGCGTGACCGTCGATGTCGGCGTCGTCGTCGGTGTAGGCGTGATCGTCGATGTCGGCATCCTCAGCGCGCGAATCGGCATCTGGGCGAGATGGGCGCGGGCTGCGTTCGGCCACGTCCCGCAACGACTGCGCGGCGCGCAGCCGCGGCCCGCTCAGGCCGAGGTAGGAGACCAGTGCGCCCATGATCACCGCACCCGCGAAGAGCAACGCACCACGCAATCCCAGCAGATAGAGCACGGCGCCGCTGGCCAGTACGATCACCAGCCGCAATAGCGTATAGACCAACAACCTCACGCCCGGCAGTCTAGTTTGCCCAGGGGACCGGGACTGAACCAACCCCACAGCAAACCGTCCTCACCCCCAGCCACCAGCGCAACACCTCCTGGCCCTGGCTACGCGTCCGCAGGTAGCGGCTGGCCCTTGCCGCAGTGCCCGGCCGTCGCCAATTCCCGATCAGGGTGACCGAGGACGTAACCTCTAGTCCATGCGGCAACTCATCGCCCTGATAATCCTGGGGCTCACGGTGTACGGCGTCGTCGATTGCGCCCGCGCCGATGATCGCGATCGTCGGGGAATCCCGCGATGGGCGTGGCTCGTGGTCATCGTGTTGCTGCCTGCCATCGGTTCGATCATCTGGCTGATCAGCTCACGCACTGGCCGTGCCGACGGGGGCTCGACCCGCCCTGGACCGATAGCGCCCGACGACGATCCGCAGTTCCTGCGGGAGTTGGAGCGACGCAACCGTCGGCGTCAGCAAACCACAGGTGAGTCTGAGCCCGACGTCACCCCCGACGATAAACCGGACAACGAGAACGACCGGGGACACGACGACTCTTAACGCGGCGGACGGTCGGGGCGTTAGAGCCCGCTGTAACTGTGGTTGCCTGAGAAGAAGATATTCACGATATAGAAGTTGGCCATCAGCGCCAGGAAGCCCAGCAGCGTGAACCAGGCAAAGCGATTGATCGTCCAGCCGACGGTGGCGCGCATGTGCAGGTAGGCCGCATAGATCAGCCAGATCACCAGCGACCAGGTCTCTTTCGGATCCCACCCCCACGGTCGACCCCAGGCCTGCTCGGCCCATACGGCTCCGGCGAGCACGGTGAAGGTCCAGCCAACGAAGCCGACGGCGTTGAGTCGGTAGGTGAAGCGCTCCACCTTCTCCGCATTCGGAAGCTGGGCCAGCATCCGCCCCAGGAACGTCGACGGCGCAGCCTTGCTGCCATCCTCAGATGCCGGGACAGCTGCGCTGCTATCGGCGTCGCTGGGCCCCTCGGCCGGTGCGGATTCATCGACCGTGGCCCCGACCAACGCCGGTACCGTCGCCGGGGCCCGCCCCGCTCGGCGATGTTGCAATAGCTGCAACACGGCGGCGGCAGCGGCCACGGTGAACAATCCGGTGCTCGCCGCCGCGATGGAGACATGGATCACCAGCCACACTGAATCGAGCGCCGGTTGCACTCCATCGGCTGGTACATAGAGCGTGAACAGCGCCAACGCCAACGCCGCTACCGCGACCGCCATCACGATCACCCCGAGGTAGCGCACGTCTCGGCGCCGTTGCACCAGGAGAAAGACCGCCACCGCCACCAGGGTGAAGGTAAGGGTGAATTCGTACATGTTGGCCCATGGAACCCGTGCTGCGGCAATGCCTCGGGTCACCAGCGCGACCCCGTGCAGGCTCAGGCCCAACCAGCTCAACGTGACCGCGATATTGCCGGAGCGGCGTACTTTCGGCGCGCCGGCCCGTCCACCAAGGGCGCTCAGGTCAACGGCAAAGAACACCAACGCGCTCAGGTACGCGGCCAGTGCTCCCAGCACCAGCAAGTCACTCATTTCGGCCATCGGCGCCTACCTCCGCTTCTTCTGCGTTCCAGCTCGGGGCTTGGGTAACTGATGTGTAGCCGCCTGCCACATCCGGTCAAACTCCCGCTGCAGGCCGGGATCGTCGCCTCGGGCCAACGCTGCAGCGTGCACCACGGTACCGCTCTTAGCCTGGGAGAGCCGGAACCAGATTCGCCGCCGTGGCAGGAACAGCGAGGCCGTCAATCCCAGGACGGCGATCACAGCGAAGACCCCCATCCATGGCACGGACGGGTCCCAGCGCACATCCAGGGCGACGAACCGGCGCAGCTCACCCATGGTGATGCTCCCCTGCCCGTTGGGCAGTTGTGCGGTCTGGCCCGGGGCCAGCTCCACCCGCCAGGGGCGGCTGGCATCGGCGGGGTCGAGAACTTGGTCCAGGTTGGTGGTATCCAGGACGTAGAGGTTCTGCGGCATTCCGTCGTCGAGGCCGAGGTCACCGGTCCACATCGTCAGGGACAACGCCGGATCTCCTGGGAGCGGGTAGGCCGAACCGATCGCGATCCCATCCTCTGCCCGCAGGGCGGTGGGAAAGAGCTGGCCGCTAAAGGCCAGTTGCGGGTCACCACGGTTGGCGTCCGGCACCAGGATGACCCCGGTCGAGGTGTACACGCCGTCCTGCGGCAGGAATAGCACCGGACCGCTGAAGGCCGTTTCGCCGTCGGCGTCGACGACGGTGATTTCCGGGGCGTAGCCGTTGCCGGTGAGGTACACGTTGGCGCTGTCGACGGCTAGCGGGTCATTGACCCGGATGCGGTGGGAAGTGCTGGTGCCATCGGGCCGCGACAAGGTGACGTCGGCTGCGAAATCCTGCGCCCGGGCATTCTGAGTAAACCGGGCTTCGAAGTCATCCAGACGAATGCGGAACGGTTCCTGACTGCTGGAATCGAACCAGGCGCCAGAGCTGAACGTGTCGTAGTCGACGGCGGAATTGACCATGGATTCGCCCTGAACGACCACCGCCTGACCGCGGTACGCCACCAGCTGACCCCACGCCGTCACCACCAGCAACCCCACCAACGCCAGGTGAAACACCAGATTTCCGCTCTCCCGGGCGTACCCACGCTCGGCAGAAATTTCGATCACCCCATCGGCACGGGTTGTCTGGACGCGATAGCCACGCTTGAGCACCTGGGTCACCGCGGCGGCGACCTGGGCGCCGGTGGCCGAGGTGGTGTGGGTGGTGTGGACCGGGAATCTGGCGAATCGGCGAGGTACGCGGGATGGGCCCGCCCGCATCGCCTGCAGGTGTGCCCAGGTCCGAGGCACGATGCATCCGATGAGAGAGGTGAATAGCAAGAGGTAGACGGCCGAGAACCACGGGGAGCTGTAGACGTCGAAGAGTCCGATCCGGTCCATGAAGGGCCCGATATCCGGATTGGCCTCGATGTAGGCCGCCACATCGGCCGGACTCTGTGGCCGCTGCGGGAAGAACGCACCGGGGAGGGCGACCACGGCCAGCAGCAACAACAGGATGAGTGCGACCCGCATGCTGGTCAGTTGCCGCCAGATCCACCGCAACCACCCGGCAATCCCGAAACCACCGCGTTGGCGCGCTGGAGCATCGGCGCGGTCACCGCGCAACCCATCGGGGGTGTAAGGCATCAGATCACCGTGCTCGTGTTGGCAATGACCCCTTGCAGGTACATCGCGACCTGGTTCCACAGTCCGGTCACCATCGCCAGCCCGAGCAGGACCAGCATGCCGCCGCCGATGCGCATGATGACCCGGCGGTGACGGCGCAGGAACCCAAGCATGCGGGTGGACGAGCGCAGACCGAGGGCCACCAGCAGGAACGGGATACCTAGGCCCAGGCTGTAGGCCAGGCTCAGCGTGATCGCCCGGGCAGGTTCCTCCTGCTGTACGCCCAGGGCGATGACCGCGGCCAGCGTCGGACCAATGCACGGGGCCCACCCCAGCCCAAAGGTCAGCCCTAGCAGGGGCGCACCGAGCAGACCAGCTCGTGGTTGCAGGTGCAGCCGCCGCTCACGCTGCAGGAACGGCAGGTACCCCATGAATGCCAACCCCAGGACGATGACGACGACCCCCAGCAACCGGGTGAGCAGGTCACGCCAAGCCAGCAGTGCTGCCCCGGCCCACAGCACCGCAGTGAAGGCGACGAACACCACCGAGAAGCCGAGTACGAACAGCACAACGCCGGCCACGAGTCTGACCCGGGCCCGGCTGGCGGGCTGGGAAGGTTTGACCGCCTGACCTTCCAGTCCGACCATTGCGCCGACATATCCGAGGTAGCCCGGCACCAATGGCAGTACGCATGGGGAGGCGAAAGAAACAAATCCGGCTAGCAGCGCAATGGGGATGGCCGCCAGCATGGGCCCCGCGAAGACAGTGTCGGCGAAGAGTTCGCCGATGGCATTGAGGTTCACGACTCTGCCAGCACCGCCGTGATCATGGCTGCCAGGATGCTGCGTTCGGCGATACCGAGGATTCGAGCGGCTGGTCGTCCTTGCGCATCGAGGACCACGGTGGTGGGCACCGCCTGGAGCGGTACCAGGCCCTGCATGGCGGCCACCCCAGCGGAGTCGGCATCGTGAAGTGTGGGATAGGGGATCTCGAAGGTCCGTTCAAACGCCTGGGCGGTCTGCGGCCCGTCGGTGTTGTTGACCCCGAGGAATCGGACACCGTCAGTTTCGAACTCCTGAGCGAGCGCGACCAGGTCGGGAGCCTCGGCACGGCACGGTGGGCAAGCTGCGTACCAGAAGTTGAGCACGACAGGGGCTCCGCGCCACTGCGCCAGATCAATCGCCTCCTGCGCCATGCTCACCCCGGCCAGTTCCACCGGCTCGGTCCGGGCTGCGGGTGGCCACTGCGTCGTGCTGCCGTCGCCAGAGACGTAGTCGGCGTCCACACCGTCGGAGTCGGCTGGCGCATCCCCGTCGCCGCAACCGGCCAGTGCCACACCGGCCACCGCGGCAACGCCAAGCAGCAGCCCTCGACGGGTAGCCAGCATGTGGCGGCGAGGGGTGTTCATGTGATCGCAACCGCTGCGGCCAGCAGGTCTGCGCAGGGTTCGGTGTAGTCCAGGCCGACGAGGGTTCCGCCCTCGAAGGTCAGCGTGGTGACCGACGCCAGGGTGCATTGGCGGCGACGAGGGTGATGTAACACGCTGCGACCCTCCAGGGACAAGCGGGTCATCCAGATGGGGCTCTGGTGTGAGACGATCACAGCGGCGTGCCCGAGTGCGGCCTGACGGGCATCTCGCACGGTCGCCAGCACCCGCGAAACCTGCTCGGCAAATGGCTCCCCCCATGAGGGGCGCAGCGGGTTGATCAGGTAGCGCCAGTAGCGTGGGTGGGCCAGCTGACGTGCGTTGTGCTGCAGATCTAGGCCCTCGAGCACGCTGTCCGCCTCGATCACCCGGTCATCGGTGCGCACGGGCAGCCCGGTCGCTTCCGCCAACGGGGCGATCGTCTCCTGCGCCCGCTGCAGCGGCGATGCCACTAGATAACTGACGTCCTGCCCGGCGGTGGTGAAGTACTCGGCCAACCGCTGGGCCATCGCCTGCCCCAGGTCGGATAGCCGATAGCCGGGCAACCGCCCGTAGAGGATGCCGTCTGGATTGTGGACCTCACCGTGGCGGACGAGGTGGACGCGGGTACCGACCATGCCCCAAGTCTCGCAAATTTCTGCGACCTGGCACACCCGCGGCTTTCCTGCCCAGCCACTGAGCTAGCCGAGCGTCTCGGCCGGTCGAGTTCAGGCAGCTCCGCCTTCGATGCGTTCGCGGACTTTGCCCAGGATGTTCCCCAGCGCAGCTAGTTCCTCCGGCGTGGTGACGTCGACCAGGTGCCGACGCACCGATGCCACGTGGAAGGGCGCAGCACCTTCCAGTGCGGAAAACCCGTCGTCGGTCATGACGCAGTCCACCCCGCGTCCGTCCCCGGCTGCCGGTTCGCGCTGGACCAGACCGCGCTGTTCCATGCGGCGCACGGTGTGGGTCATGCGTGACCGCGAGTGCACGAGCCCATCGGCCAGCACCGACATCCTGAGCTTGCGATCGGGTGATTCCGATAGCCGCACGAGCAGTTCGTACTCGGCCATCGCCAGGCCACAGTCTCGCTCAAGGTCATCCTGGAGTGCGGCTGCGAGCATCTGGCTTCCCACCATGTATGCGCGCCAGTACCGCTGTTGTTCACGGTCTAACCATCGGGTCACGGGTCTCACCTTCATTCACCTTGACAGCCATCCTAGTTGAATGTTGTACTTGTAGTGAAATATTCAACGACTTGATTGGATGAAACGCATGACCATCCCTACCGGCACGTTCACCATCGACACTGCTCACAGCGAGCTTGGTTTCACCGTCCGCCACTCCGGCATCGCCAAGGTGCGTGGCCGCTTCAACGGCGTCACCGGCACCGTGACTATCGCCGAGGACTTCGCCTCCTCAAGCGCCCAGGTTGAGATCGACGCCGCCTCGGTTCACACCGGCAATGAGCAACGCGATGGCCACCTGGTCTCGCCGGATTTCTGGGATGCCGCCAACAAGCCGACCTGGACCTTCAACAGCACCTCCATCGTCGGGGCAGGTGAGGAGTTCACCCTCAACGGCGACCTGACCATCAACGGCATCACCAAGCCGGTCGCACTGGCCGTGGAGTACAACGGCAGCGCAACTGGCATGGCCGGCGAAGTGCTCGGCTTCTCCGCCACGACCGAAATCTCGCGCAAGGACTATGACCTCACCTGGAACGTCGCCCTCGAAGGTGGCGGCCTGCTGGTCGGCGACACCGTCAAGATCGCCATCGAGATCGAGGCCGCCAGGGCCTAGTTCTCGAATCCCACGCTGACCCTGTTCCTCCCCTTGCCAGGGTCGGCAGCACTGCGGCTAACACGGTCCGGGGTCGTCAGCTCATGGCGATTCCCGGGCCGTGTTCGCTTGTTCAGTCGGGCTCAGCGCAACGCTGCCCGCAGATCCGCGGCAGGAATTCGCCAATAGCCAATCTGCTGCCCGTCTACCAGCACCACGGGTACGAGCTCGCCGTATTGCCGTTGTAGATCCGGATCGCTATCGACGTCGATCTCGCTCCAGGAGGCACCGGCCCGGGCACACTCATCTCGGACCACCGTGCGCGCCTGGTCACATAGGTGACACCCATCGCGTCCCAGCAACTGCACCCGTTCGGCCATGCCCGGTACTTTAGCCACCACCTGAGCACACCGGCCCCAACATCGATCCGCTCACGCAGCCCGCTAGCGCTGGCCCAGTCGGCCCGGGGTCGCCGGTTTCACCGGACAGCACGTCCTCGACTTCACCGGACAGCAAAAGGCCGGAACCCCGCGACAGGGTCCGGCCGGTGCTATCTCGCGTCGCCGCTACTTCTTGTTGCGGCGCTGGTGGCGAGTCTTGCGAAGCAGCTTGCGGTGCTTCTTCTTCGCCATGCGCTTACGACGCTTCTTGATGACCGAACCCACACGGACCTCACTCAATTGACAACGGGAGCGGCGCACACGTCTATCGGCGCGCGCCTACCAGCGCAACAGTCTACCCGGCGATTAGCCGTGCGATGCCGCAGACTCTGACAAGGGCAATCCCTGAGACAACATCTGCGTGACCGCTGCCTCTGGAACCCGGAATGACTTGCCGACCCGGATGGCTGGCAACTCACCCGCGTGCACCATCCGGTACACCGTCATACGCGAGACCCGGGCTAGCTGCGCCACTTCCGCGACCGTCAAGAACCGCGGCGCACCAGCATCGGCCATGCCACTTGTCCTTCCGTCCTCGGCGTGCGGGAACTACCCCTCTGGCAACAGCCACTCTACGGTGTCGGGCCGACATTCACCTACCAATCCAATCCAAAGCACAATCCGATCGCACCCGATGCCGATCCACGCGGCATACCGCCCGAATCATCGACCTAGCCCAGCAACGGATCGATTCCATGTTCGGGAAACACGGCTCGACGGGTGGCCAGCACCGCCCGATCGAGGGGATCGTCCGGATCGTAGCCGCTCTGCCAGGACCGAAAGGTGCCCGGGCGGCCATCGGTCATGGTCTGTGGAGCTTGCCTGCCCACCAGTTCCTGGACCAGTTCGCACCAGCGGCTAGGAACCGCGCTGCCGGGATCAATCGGCCGCCCGGCCACCACTGCCGCCAGGTGCGTCCAAGCGCGCGGCACCGTCGACACCAGGTCATAGCCACCACCACCGGTGGCCAGCCACTTACCACCGGCATAGCGCTGTGCCCATTCGGCAGCCAGCATCGCTGCCGCACGCTGCCCGTCCACGGAGACATCGAGATCGGTGATCGGATCGTTGCCGTGCGGGTCCGCACCGTGCTGACTCACCAGCATCTGGGGGCGCCACTCCCGCAGCAACGGCTCCACAATGGCGTCGATGGCGCGCAGCCACGGCCCATCCGGGGTGCGGGGCGGCAGCGGCACATTCACTGCCAGGCCACGCGCATCCGGGCCTCCCATGTCCTGGGCGAACCCACTACCTGGAAATAGCGTCCGCCCACTCTGGTGCACCGAGATGGTCAAGACCCTCGGATCGTTCCAGAACGCCCGCTCCACGCCGTCACCATGGTGGGCGTCCACGTCCAGGTAGCAGACCCGCTGCGCACCCTCGCCCAACAACGCGGCAATCGCGACGGCGACGTCGTTGTAGACGCAGAAACCCGAGGCCGCCCGCGCCATCGCATGGTGCATCCCCCCGGCCGGGCTGAAGGCGGAATCGGCCTGCCCGCGCCACACCGCCTGCGCCAGTGACACCGTTGTCCCCACGATTCGCGCGGCGGCCTCGTGCATTCCCGCGAACACCGGGTTATCACTGCCGCCAATGCCCCAGGGCATCGTCGCATCGCCGCTGTCCTGCGAGCGCACATGATCGATGTAGTCGGCCTCATGGACCAACTGCAGCAGGTCATCGGCGGCGGGGTCCGCCGCGATCACCGACAGCTCCTCCAGCAATCCAAAATCCGATATCAACTCCATCGTCAGGCGCAACCGCAGGGGCGACATCGGATGCCCTGGGCCAAAGTCATACCCCAGCAACTGCGGGCTCCAGCCCATCAGAGCACGAGCATCGGCGGTGGGCATAGAGCCAACGCTAAGGCACCTAAGCCGCGCCAATGCACCAGCTGGGGCAACAAAGTGGCACAGTAAGGCCGGGCCGTTGATCGCAGCGGAGCAGGAAAGGACATGGTGATGGCACTGAAACTGCCGCCGATCCTGCTGCGCGCACGCGACGCGGTCGATGACATCGCACGCCAATCACCAGCCCGGCTGACGCTTACCGTGTTCTCCGCGGTCATCGCGGTGGAGACAGCGCTACTCTCGCTCCCGATCGCCACCACCTCCGGCGAACGGGCACCGTTCGTCGATGCCGTGTTCATGGCTACCTCTGCCGTGTGCGTGACCGGGCTGGTCACCACCGATGTCGCCAACTACTGGTCCACGTTCGGGCATGTGGTCATCATGTTCGGCATCATGATCGGCGGCCTGGGAGTGATGACCCTGGCCTCGATCCTGGGGCTGGCTGTCTCACGCCGCATGGGCCTGACCACCAAGCTATTGGCCGCGTCCGAAACCAAGTCCACCAAGCTGGGTGAGGTCGGGTCATTGGTGCGGGCCGTCGTCGTCACCTCGCTCACACTGAGTGTGGGCCTGGCTGTGGTCTTTGTTCCTCGGTTCATGGTTGCCGGTTTCAGCTTCGGCGAATCGTTGTGGCAGGGATGGTTCATGGGGGTGTCGGTCTTCAACAACGCCGGCATCTTGATTTTGGACGGCGGCCTGGCGCCCTACGCCACCGATTGGTGGATGTGCCTGCCGGTGATCGTGGGTACCTTCATGGGCGCCATCGGATTCCCGGTGATCTTGTCCGTATGGTCGAACATCCGCCACCCGCGCCGCTGGTCGCTGCATGCAAAGCTCACCATCAGCACCAGCGTGACGCTGTGGGTGGCAGCCACGGTCCTCATCGGCGCCTTCGAGTGGAACAACGAGAACACCTTCGAGTCCCTACCCCTGCATGGCAAGATCCTCGCCTCGATGATGGCCGGAATGACTCCACGGTCATCAGGATTCAGCTCCATCGATGTCGCGAACATGAGCGAGGCCACCTGGCTCATGCAGGACGCCCTGATGTTTGTGGGCGGAGGATCGGCCTCCACCGGTGGGGGCGTCAAGGTCACCACCTTCGCCGTCATGCTGCTGGCCATCGTGGCCGAAGCCCGTGGCGACCGGGATATTGAGGCCTTTCACCGCCGGCTCGGCACCGGTGTGGTGCGACTGTCGATCGCCGTGGCCTTCGTCGGCGCCACCATGGTGGGCGCAGGCGCGATGCTGCTGCTGATCCTCACCGACCTGCACCTCGATGTCATCCTGTTCGAGGTTATTTCAGCATTCGCCACCTGCGGGCTTTCCACCGGGGTGACACCCTATTTGCCCGATTCGGCCAAGTACGTGCTCGTCGCACTGATGTTCGCGGGACGAACTGGCACGATGACCCTGGCGGCCGCACTGGCGCTACGCAACCGCCGTCGGGTAATCCGACTCCCTCAGGAAAGGCCGATCATTGGCTGACCAACACGACCTCGACCATACGACAGCACATTCCCTCGCCAACCCCGACGCCGGGGTGCTGGTGATCGGATTGGGACGCTTCGGATCGGCGATTGCCGCCACGTTGGAGAATCTGGGACGGGATGTCCTTGGCGTCGAACGCGATGCCCACCTCATCCAACAGTGGTCTGGGCGCATACCGCTGATCGAGGCCGACGCCACCAACCCCGAAGCCATGGAGCAGCTGGGCGCCAAGGACTTCCCTATCGCGGTGGTGGGGGTGGGCACCTCGATCGAGGCCAGCGTCCTGATCACCGGCAACCTCGTCGACCTGGGCACCCCATTGATTTGGGCCAAGGCGATCTCCGCTGAACACGGCCGAATCCTGCAACGAATCGGTGCCCACCACGTGGTGTACCCGGAATACGACGCGGGCGCCCGGGTGGCGCACCTGGTCTCGGGCCGGATGCTGGACTTCATCGAACTCGATGATGGATTCGCCATCGTCAAGATGCGTCCACCCAAGGAAACTCACGGCTTCACGGTGGGCGACCTGCACCTGATGAGCCGCTACGGGATCATGGTGGTCGGCGTCAAACCTCCGGGTCAGCCCTTCGAATACGCGCAGGCTGAGACCCGCATCGACGCCTCCGACACGCTGATCCTCTCCGGCGAAACCGCCCTGCTGGAGAAGTTCGCCAATCGGCCCTGAGGCCCGGGCCAGCCATCGACGCTATGGCCCCGGTCAGCCCTGCCCAAGTTCCGCGGCCCGCTCCCATGCCTTCTGAGCCGCGCTGGCGATCGCGTCGCGGACGCGGCGGGCATCCAGTTCGGTAATCGCCGCCAAGGTCGTGCCACCGGGCGAGGTCACCCGCTCACGCAGCACGGCTGGATCATCCTGGGAACCCAGCGCCAATTCGGCAGCCCCCGCGACGGTGTGCTGCGCCAGTTGCAGCGCCAGGTGCGGATCCAGGCCACCGGCAATACCCGCGTCACGCATGGACTCCAGCAGGTAGAACACGTACGCGGGGCCGGAACCGGAGATCGCGGTCACCACATCCTGCTGCGATTCCGGCACGACCACGGTGGCCCCGGTGCCGGACAACAGCTCCCCCACCAGCTCCGTGTGGGCGTCAGTGGCCGCAGATCCGGGCGACAATGCCGCGATCCCGCGACCGATCGTCGCCGGGGTGTTCGGCATCACCCGCACCACCGGGGTATCGGCGCGAAGATGCTGGGCCAGGAACGATGTCGTGATTCCCGCCGCCACACTAACCAGCAGCGTGCCGGGCGCCATCGGGTGGCAAATCTGGTCGCAGACGGCAGCGACGTCCTTGGGCTTGACCGCGAGAATCACCACACTGGCTCCGTCGACAGCCTGGGCATTGCTGCCGGCCCACGCCACCCCATGCCGCTTCGCCACGCCTTGCCCATGCTCGGTGCGTGGATCAGCGATCCGGACTCGATCGGCTCCCACCGCCGCCACCAAAGAACCGAGGATGGCTTCACCCATCACCCCGGTGCCGATCAATGCGACCTCGACCTGCTGGCTCACTGCGCCCTCCTTGGTCAGAGCGGGTAGGCGTTATAGAACGGGAGCGTGGTTCCGGATGGACCCACCACCTGAAAGACCGCGGTGTTATTGCGCCACATCAGCAGTTCCGAGCCATCGGGGAACACTACCTGGATCGCGGACCCGACCACCGCTCCGTCGACGATGACATCGCCGATGGTCTCACTATCGGCAGTTCCGGGAGCTTGCTGCATGGCTGCCTGCGCCAGCTCCGGCGTCAGCCACTGGGCGACCCTCACGCTCACGTCGTCGCTGGCTGAGCTATAGGTCAGTTCCCATTGCTCGAGCGGATCCTCAACCCAGTCGCCATCGAGGAGGTCACTTTGGCCGGTCACCGCATAGCCGAGGACCTGATCGGGCAAGGCCGCGAGCAGCGGCGTCGAGGTATCGCGCGCAATCGGCTCCGGTGCTGGCTCCGTCGTGACGGTCGCGGTCGGCTCAGCATCGGTACTGCTGGGCTCGCGGGTCAGCCACAGAGCCGCCAAGGCGATCAGCAGCGCCACCACAATGACCAGCAGCACAATGACGATTCGGCGCAGGGCAGTGCTCACGGTGAGTCAGCCTATCCGGCTGGGCCGCGCACCGGGCCCTCATGCGTGCCGACCTCCAGGTCTGGCGACTTCGGGCAGTTTTGCGCGCCCAGCCCTAAGTTGTTCGCATGCCCGGGCTGGGGCAGTTTCGCGCTCGGTCTTGAGTCTTTCGCATGCCCGGGCTGGGGCAGTTTCGGCGACGCAGGATGGAAAATTCGTCGTTTTCGATACCGATATCCCGTGATGAAAATGGTGGATTCATCAATGTCATCAGCCCGACATGGCAGCATTTCGCCAGCCGGAATTTCCCTATTCCAGGCACAAGTGTGTTGGTATTGGTTCTGCTCGCACAAGGCAAAGCCCAGGCTTAGCCCTTGGTGTCGGGCACCACTCATGTGGGAGAACGCAGGTGCCGAGGGCGCGTGCTGGGAGGGCGCCCTCGGCACCTGCGTGCACAGGCTGGCATCACGAGCTCACCATCCAGCTACCGGCCGATTCGCTGAACCGACGCCGCACCAACGCCTGTCGGTGCTGTGGGCTAGGTTCGGCTGGTGAGTTCGAAGACAGCCAAGGGCAACCGCGCGAGCTTCGTCTGCAGCGAATGCGGCGCGAGTGCGGGCAAGTGGGTAGGCCGGTGCGCCCAATGCCAGGCATGGGGCACCGTGGCCGAGGTAGGCACCGGTGCTGAGTCTGGTCCCCGCACCGCTGCTATCACACCCAGCAGTAGCGCCCAACCCATCGCTGAGGTGGATTCGCACGCCGCTCGCTACCGACCCACCGGTGTCGGGGAATTCGATCGCGTCCTGGGTGGCGGGATTGTTCCTGGTGCTGTCGTGCTCCTGGCTGGCGAGCCAGGCGTGGGCAAGTCCACCCTGCTCCTGGATGTAGCTGCGCGAGCAGCGGCCGGTGGCGCCACGGTGCTCTACATCACGGGCGAGGAAAGCGCCGCCCAAGTACGGATGCGGGCCGAGAGAATCGAAGCCCTGCAACCAACGCTGCTCCTCGCGTCCGAGTCTGACCTAGGGCGAGTCCTGGGGCATGTGGAGGCAGCAACACCCGATTTGTTGGTGGTGGATTCGGTACAAACGATCTCCTCCGCCGCCGTCGAAGGGTCAGCGGGTGGGGTAGCTCAGGTGCGAGAGGTCGCGGCGGCCCTGATCTCGGTAGCCAAACGGACCGACCTGCCGGTGGTACTGGTCGGGCATGTCACCAAGGACGGCGCCATTGCCGGGCCACGGGTGCTGGAGCACTTGGTCGACGTCGTCTGTCAGTTCGAAGGCGATAAACACGCCCAGCTGCGGTTGGTGCGGGCGGTCAAGAACCGGTTCGGATCGGTCGACGAGGTGGGCTGTTTCACCCTGGATGAACACGGGATTCATGGGCTGCCCGACCCCTCGGGTCTGTTCCTGTCGGGCATTCAGGATTCGGTGCCGGGTAGCTGCGTCACGATCACACTCGACGGTCGGCGCCCGATGCCCATTGAAGTCCAGGCACTCCTGGCCCGCAGTTCCACACCTGCACCACGACGCGCCACCCATGGCCTCGATTCGTCACGGGTTGCGATGACGTTGGCGGTACTTGCGGCCCGGCTGGGCTTGGACACCGCAGGCTTCGACGTCTACCTCTCCACCGTGGGCGGAGCTCGAGCGCATGAGCCCGCAGTCGATCTTGCCGCTGCACTCGCCGTGGTTAGCGCCCGCCGGGAAGTGGCGCTCCCGGTGGGTTTGATCGCCCTCGGCGAAGTTGGCCTGGCGGGTGAATTGCGGCCGGTGCTCGGTACCCCGCGCCGCCTAGCAGAAGCCAAAAGACTGGGCTATACCCGCGCAATCCTTCCGAGCTCGCAGCCGGTGGAGCTCGGCGGCATTCGTATCCAACAGGCCGCCACCTTGCGCGAAGCCGTGGAACTAGTGGCGCACGACTGACGATGCACACCTTTCAGGGCACTTCACTGGCCGAACAGGCGAAAATCGGACTATGACCATGCCACAGCCACCTGCGGACCGCGGGCCCATCATGGACGAAATCGTCATCTCGCGCCTGCTCTCACGGCAGGAGGCCGAGCATCGGGCTTTCGTCACCTACCGCATGCTTGTGAGACTGATCATCGGCACCGTGACCATCACCGGGAGCACGGCGATATTCCTGATCATGCTCGCCATCAATGCCCCGATGGCGATCTCAATTGTCCTGGTCTTGGCCGTGGTGCTGGTTCTGGTCATGATCTACGCCGTCTCCACGACCCTGGGCACCAACGCCGTCAAGATGCGAGCGGCCGCGGAATTGAGGCCTGACGGTAGGCTCACCGTCCGCTGGGAGAGTGGCGCAATGCACCTGTCAGCCGCGAACCTGGCCCGCTCGGTTCGCTATGAGGAAATTCGCAAGATCAGCCCATCTGCGGGAATCATGGTGGTTCACATGAAAATTGCCAGCGCCCTGCATTTGCCATTGTTCATAGGGCTACCCAATGACTTTGTGCCGCCATCTATCCGCCAGCAGTTTGGTGTGGCCAATTGAGGCAGCTCGGCCTCCATCCGTCCAGGCCAGGGGCACCCACACCAGGCATCGACACCGATTCCGCCTAGACTGGTCCGAACCAGTCAACAGCGGAATGGGAGCATGGGGTGTCCACACCATCATTACGTGAGGTGCTCGGCTGGGTGGCACCCGGTACTACCGTTCGGGATGGGCTTGAGCGGATTCTGCGTGGCCGCACGGGCGCACTGATCGTGCTGGGTCATAACGATGTGGTGGAGAGCATCTGCACTGGCGGATTCACCCTCGACGTCGAATTCTCGGCGACCCGGCTACGTGAACTTGCCAAGATGGACGGGGCGATCGTGCTGGACGCCGGAGCTACCCGGATCTTGCGAGCAGCTGTTCAGCTACTCCCAGATGCGGCGATTGAGACCTCCGAATCCGGCACTCGCCACCGGACCGCAGAACGGGCCGCGAAACAGACCGGTTTTCCGGTGATCTCCGTCAGCCAATCCATGCGCATTGTCGCCTTGTATGTGGGCGAGCAACGGTACGTGCTGGAAGGATCAGATGTGATCGCCTCCCGGGCGAACCAGGCACTTGCCACGCTGGAACGGTACCGGGAACGATTGGATGAGGTTGCCCGGACTCTGTCCGCGCTAGAGATAGAGGATCTGGTCACCGTCCGCGATGTCGCGGCGGTCGCTCAGCGCCTGGAGATGGTGCGCCGAATCTCGGTCGAGATCTCCGACTACGTCATCGAACTGGGCACCGCGGGCCGACTGCTGGCGTTGCAATTCGATGAGATGAGCGGCGGGGTGGGGGCCGGTATGGAACTGCTGGTCCGGGACTACCTCGACGATCGCTCCGCCCGCACGGTTGAGGATGTGCTGCGCGACCTGTCGCACCTGGACCCGTCCCAGTTGCTGGCCTTGTCCCACAGCGCTCGAGTGTTGGGGTTGGGCGGGCGGCAGGGCGATGCATTGGATACCGCTGTGGCACCCCGCGGCTACCGCATGCTGCACCGGATCCCCCGCCTGCCAACCACAGTCATCGATGCACTGGTGCAGCACTTCGGTGCGCTGCAACGCATGCTGTCGGCCACGATTGACGATCTGGCCACGGTTGACGGCGTCGGGGCCCAGCGCGCTCGTACGGTCCGCGAGGGCCTTTCCCGGCAGGCCGAATCGAGCCTGCAGGAACGGTTCTCCTGACCCAGGCGACGGCGGATCAGGTGATGGTGAAGACCTGCTCGTTGGCAGCCAACAAGTCATCGGATTCGGTGAGGATCTGGGTGACAACCCGATAGGTGCCAGCCGGTGCTACCGACTGCTCAGCAACGCATCCTGGTGCGCTGCGGGTGCCCGACCAGGTGCCGACCACCGAATCGGTGGCCTGCAGGTCCAACAGCAGTCGGCGCTGCTCGGTGGGGGCATCGCAGTGCTGCGAGCTCCACACCAAGTCTTCCCCGGAGTAAATCGTCCAGACCAGACTGTCCCCGCCCAGATCCAGCAGGCAGGGAACCTGACCGGTATTTCGTACGTCCACCGGCAACGTGGTACCCGCACCAGCCGTGATGGCCGCTGCCGGAAGCGTCCCGTCCAGGGTGATCGTTCCAGGTTGACAATCGACCGGGTTCGCCAGTTCCTCCTCCGTGGGCGGCGCGGTTCGTTCGTCGGTGACCTGCGGCATCGTCGAACTCACCCGGTGGCGTACCAATGGATCGGCCTGGCCTAAGACCACTCCCACCAGCGCTTGCACTCCGAGCGCGATGCCCGCAACCACCAGCAATGTCAGGGTCAACATCACCAAGCGGCGTCGGCGGTAGGTCGCAGCAGTCGTGCGGGAGGGCCGTCCAGCGGTGGACACCGGGGCGGCTGCCGCGGGGGACGCAGTGGTTCGGCTGGAGCGCGAACGCGAACCCCCCTGGCGGTTGCCGCTGGCGGAGGCGCGGGCACCAGCGGTGGGTCGCGCCTGACGGGAGCTGGCTGCGGCCCGTGGCCGAGCACCATGAGCGGTAGCTGCACTGCGGGCGCCACGCCGTCGAGCCGTAGGGTCACTCGCGGAGCGAGCTGGCGCGCGCCGACCACTCACAATCCGAGCCATAGCTGGAACCTAACTCAGCCACGGCCCCTGCCGTCGGCGACATTCCGGCCAGCACCCAACCACTCATCGGTACGCCCGCCACCAGAGCCAGCCCACCGGGCACCGCAGGGCAGAATGCCAGGGTGTCAACCCCGCACCCCAACCCCTCCGCCACGCTCGCGACCGCCTGGCAGGCAATCCCTGCTTGGTATGGCGAACATCGGCGGGCGCTGCCGTGGCGGCAAGAACCAACTGCCTGGGCAGTCCTGGTGTCGGAGGTCATGTTGCAGCAGACCCCGGTCGTGCGGGTCGAACCGGTCTGGTGCTCCTGGATGCGACAGTGGCCCACTCCAGGTCACCTCGCCGATTCCACCCCTGAGCAGGTGCTGCGCGCCTGGGGCAGGTTGGGATACCCACGGCGGGCCCTGTGGCTGCGACAAACTGCCATCACCATTCGCGACAAACACCATGGGCGGGTGCCTTCAGATGCGACCGCGCTGCGGGCTCTGCCCGGAATCGGCGAGTACACGGCGTCCGCCGTCGGCGCTTTCGCTTTCGGCCAGCCAGTGGCGGTCCTCGACACCAATGTGCGGCGCGTCTTGGGGCGCCTGCTGCATGATCGGGCCCTGCCACCGCCGCACATCACATCCGGCGAGCGCAACCAGGCCGTCGCAGCACTACCCGTCGCACCGGGCGATTCAGTTCGTTGGAACACGGCGCTGATGGAGCTCGGTGCCCTGGTCTGCACCGCCACATCACCCGACTGCGGCCGTTGCCCCGTCAAGCAGTTGTGCAGCTGGCGGGCGGCCGGGTACCCACCCGATGCCTATGCCGCCCAGCGCCGGCGTCAGGCTTGGAACGGCACCGACCGGCAGGATCGCGGCCGAGTCATGGCCGCGTTGCGGGATGCCCCGGGCCCGCTGACAGCATCCGACCTCCCGCCGAACTCACAGGGCGACCAACGGGCGCGGGTGCTGGACTCACTCCTGGCTGACTCACTCATAGAATCCCTGCCCAACGATCCGCCGACCTTTCGACTACCAGTGGCCTGAGGCCCTATGGTCTCCGATATGGAGCACGTGCCGCCAGATGTGGCGATCGCCCGCGCCGTGCAGGGTTTGACCCGGGCGTTGCTGGTGATGACCGTCGCGGTACTGGTGCTGGCACTGATCGGAGTCGGGGCGCTCTCACTGGCCGGCGAGGATCGGAGCAGCCCGCCGCTGACAGCGGGATTGTCGCTGCTCGGAATAGGGCAGCTGGCTGCTTTGGCTGGTGCAGCACTATCCGGGTTGGGTTTGATTCGGGTGCTACGCGGCGTCGGAGAGCCTGGCAGCAATGATTCGGCCACGGCGGGCCGGTCACGCCTGCCCCAGGTCGCCACCCGGACCACCGCCACCCGGCTGGCCTTGCTGCTACGCATCACGCTCGGGGCCGTTGTCTTGGTGATCGCGGTGTGGGCAATTGCCAATCCCGATGGGATTCTCGGGGCCATCGTCGGGGCCATCGTGGCGATTCAGGTGGTGGTGGCCATCGCCATCGTTCGAGTGCAGCTACTGCGATCTCGCTAGCAGCCCCACAACCGGACACCGGTGCTGGATGCTCCCGGGGAACTCGACGACCGTCCACGTGGTTCGACCTGGATGCACGTCCGTGCAGCAACCTTGCGAAAACGTGCGAGGCGGGCGAGGGTGATATGTCGGCAGCACCGGGCTGTCCCTCAATCTCAGGAGCGTTCGTGGTAGCAGCACTCTCATCGCAATCCCGTACCCAATCCCTGGCATCGATGAGTGATGAGCAAGGGCTGGATGTCCTGGTCATCGGCGGTGGCGTCACCGGCGCCGGGATTGCCGTCGACGCCGCCACGCGGGGGTTGCGAGTGGGCATCGTCGAAGCCCAGGATTGGGCCAGCGGTACCTCTTCCCGCTCCTCGAAGCTGGTCCATGGGGGCCTGCGCTACCTGCAGATGCTTGACTTCAAACTGGTCCACGAAGCACTGACCGAGCGCGATTTGCTGCTCAGCGAGACCGCACCGCACCTGGTGCGCGCCGTTCCGTTTCTCTACCCGTTGGAACACCGGGTCTGGGAACGTGGCTACGTCGGAGCCGGCATCAGCCTGTACGACGCCCTCGCGTCGCTGTCGTCGCGGCGCCGAGCAACCCCGTTCCACCGGCACTTCAGCCGCAAGCAGCTGGCCGCAGCATTTCCCGACCTTCGAGACGACGTTGCGGTCGGAGCTATCCAGTACTGGGACGCCCAGGTCGATGATGCCCGCCTGGTGATCACCCTGGTCCGAACTGCAGCAGCACACGGGGCCTACGCTGCCAATCGCACCCAGGTGGTCGAACTCACCAAAGACGGCGATCGGGTCAGCGGCGCGGTCGTGGTCGACCTGGAAACCGGCCAGCAACACACCATCAAAGCCCGGAGCGTTATCAACGCTACCGGCGTCTGGACCGAAGATACCGAGGCTCTGGCAGGGACCGACGCAGGCCTTAAGGTGCTGGCGTCCAAGGGAATTCACATCGTGGTTCCGCGAGCGCGGATCCGTGGCCACAAGGGGCTTATCCTGCAGACAGAGAAGAGCGTGCTCTTCGTGATTCCCTGGTCGCGCTACTGGATTATCGGCACCACTGATACCCCGTACACCCAGGATCTGGTGGATCCGGTCGCCACCGCTGCAGACATTGAGTATGTGCTCAGCAAGGCCAATGACGTGCTGAGCGATCCCCTCACCCGCGACGACATCATCGGCGCCTACGCAGGGCTGCGCCCGCTGCTGCAGCCAGGCACGAAAGAGGGCACCTCCTCAGCGAAGGTCTCCCGCGAACACACCACGGCCTCGCCCGCACCCGGACTGGTGGTCATCGCCGGTGGCAAACTCACCACCTACCGGGTGATGGCCGCAGACGCCGTGGACTTCGCCTTGGGCGATGACGCCGAACATGCGCCATCGATCACCGATCGGGTACCACTGGCCGGTGCCGTCGGATTCCCCGGCGCCCGCCGCAAAGCCCGGGAGTGGGCACAGCGTTTCGGCTGGGACAAGGAACGAATGGACCATCTGCTGCACCGCTACGGCGGGCAGGTTGCCGATCTGGTCGGGATGGTGACCGAGCAGCCACACCTGGCTAAGCCGCTGGCCCACGCCCCGGACTATCTGCGGGTCGAAATCGCGTTCGCGGCTACCCATGAGCAGGTGCTACACCTCGAGGACGTGCTCCTGCGGCGCACCCGGCTGGATTATGAGATCGCCGACGGCGGATTGGCGGCGCTGGATGAGATCGCCGATATTGTCGCCACCCACCTGGGGTGGGACGATCAGAGGGTGAAAGCTGAGAAGCAGTCATGCATCGAGCGTCGGTCAGCCCTGGCAGCAGCCGCGCTGACCGATACCGACGCCGAAGGTCAGCAGGCGCGAGCACAAGCACCGCCGATCTCACCGTTGCGGACCCTGGCGGCCGACGGTGACTGACACCGCTCAGCGCTACGTCCTGGCCATCGATCAGGGAACGACGAGCACCCGAGCCATCGTCTTCGATCACTCCGGCCAGATTGTCACCTCCAGCCAGCACGAGCATGAGCAGATCTTTCCCAAAGCTGGCTGGGTCGAACACGACCCCCTGGAGATCTGGCGCAATACTGAAACGGTTATCGCCCAAGCCCTGCCAGAAGCGAACATTGGCGCAAGCCAGCTAGCCGCCGCCGGGATCACCAACCAGCGCGAGACCGCCGTCGTCTGGGATAGGCACACCGGAGTTCCGGTTTACAACGCCATTGTCTGGCAGGACACCCGAACTAAGAAGATCGTGGAGGCCCTGGGCCAGGGTGACCCTGACCGGTATCGCGCCCAGGTGGGCCTGCCGCTGGCGACCTACTTCGCTGGGCCCAAGGTGATGTGGATCCTGGACAATGTCGATGGCACGCGAGAGCGGGCACAGGCCGGGGATCTCATCTTCGGCACCATCGACACCTGGCTGCTGTGGAACCTGACCGGCGGTACCGATGGCGGGATTCATCTCACCGATGTCACCAATGCCTCTCGCACCATGCTGATGAGCCTCGAGGCACGTGAGTGGGATAGCGCTATCGCAGCGGATATGGGTATTCCGACGTCCATGCTGCCCACCATCGCTTCCTCGGCGCAGGTCTACGGCCACGGGCATCCAGGGGGTGAACTGGCCGGGGTACCGATTGCAGCGATGCTCGGGGATCAGCACGCCGCCACCTTCGGGCAAGCTTGTTTTGAGGTGGGCACAGCCAAGAACACCTATGGCACCGGCAACTTCATGCTGATCAATACCGGCACCGAGCCGGTACCCAGCCAGAACGGGCTCCTGACCACCGTCTGCTACCAGATCGGCGACCAGCCGGCGGTCTACGCGCTCGAGGGTTCCATCGCCGTCACCGGGTCACTGGTGCAGTGGCTACGCGACAACCTGGGCATCATCTCCGACGCCAAGGACGTCGAGGCGCTCGCCACAACGGTCACCGACAACGGTGGCACCTACTTCGTGCCAGCTTTTTCTGGGTTGTTCGCCCCGTACTGGCGGGCAGATGCTCGCGGCGCCTTGGTGGGAATGACCAGGTTCGTGAACAAGGGCCACATTGCCCGTGCCGCCCTGGAGGCCACCGCATTCCAGACCCGGGAGGTACTGGAAGCGATGAACACCGACTCCGGGGTGAAACTGAGCGAGCTGAAGGTCGACGGCGGCATGATCGCCAACCAGACGCTCATGCAGTTCCAGGCCGACATTCTCGGCGTGCCCGTGGTACGGCCGCAGGTCGCTGAGACCACAGCGCTCGGTGCCGCCTACGCTGCCGGGATCGCGGTGGGATTCTGGAGCGGTGAGCAGGACGTGATCGACAACTGGGCCCAGGGCCAGCGGTGGGAGCCGCGGATGGATGGAGCCACCCGCGATCGTCTTTATCGGAACTGGAAGAAGGCTGTGACCAGAACCTTCGACTGGGTTGACGAGGACGTCGAAACCTAGCCGAGGCCGCCTTCATGCGGCGATCGGGCCAATTCGACGGGTCGCCTCACGCGCTAGTCGCGCTCGTGCGTCCGCGGGCCGATCGGTCACCGTCGCAGTCAGGGCGCCGGTGGGCGCTACGGAACCGGCCGCGAAGCCAGCCGCACGAGCTGGTGGGCGCTACGGAACCGGCCGCGAAGCCAGCCGCACGAGCTGGGTCACGTGCTGCGGGCCCAATTCTTCCAAGCTCGCCACGCCAACCAGGCGCATCACCCGTTCGATTTCACCGGTGATGATCTCAAGGGCCCGCATCGCACCAGCCTCGCCACCAGCCATCAGCCCGTATAGGTAGGCCCGGCCGATCATGGTGAACCGAGCTCCCATGGCTATCGAGGCCACGACGTCGGCGCCTGACATGATGCCGGTGTCTAGATGCACTTCCAGGTCCTGGCCGACTTCACGCACGACCTCAGGCAGCAGCAGGAATGGCACCGGAGCACGGTCGAGCTGGCGGCCACCATGGTTAGACAAGGTGATGCCATCGACGCCCACGTCGGCCAGCTTGCGTGCATCCTCAACCGACTGGACACCTTTCACAATGAGCTTGCCGTCCCAATGCGAGCGAACCTCCGCCAAGGCCTGGTAGTCGACCGATGGGTCAAACATGGCGTCCAGCAACTCCGCCACCGTGCCGTCCCATTTACTGACCGAGGCGAACTCCAACGGCTCGGTGGTGAGGTAGTTGATCCACCAGTTCGGCCGAGGCAGGGCATCCAGCACCGTCATCGGTGTCAGCTGCGGTGGGAATGCCATGCCATTGCGCTTATCGCGGTGCCGGGCGCCGGCAACCGGAGTATCGACGGTGATCAGCAGGGTGTCGCACCCAGCGGCCTGGGCCCGTTCGACCAGATCCAGTGAACGCTGACGCTCCTTCATCATGTAGAGCTGAAACCACAGCCGTCCATCCGGGGCGGCGGCACGAACGTCTTCGACCGACGTGGTGCCTAAGGTCGAGAGCGCGAACGGAATCCCGAACCGGGTAGCGGAACGGGCACCGGCCACCTCCCCAGCCGCATGCATGAGGCGGGTAAACCCGGTAGGGGCAATACCCACCGGGTACGCCACGGACGCACCCATCACCTCCCAGGAGGTGTCGATATCGGTCACGTCCCGCAGCACGCTGGGATGGAACTCGACATCTTCAAACGCGGTGCGGGCACGCGCCAATCCCACCTCGTTCTCGGCCGCACCGTCGGTGTAGTCGAAGGGTCCGGTCGGTGTGCGACGCTTCGCGATCCTGCGCAGATCCCCAATCGTCTGGGCCTTCGCCAGCCGATTTGCGGCAAAGTCCAGGCTCGGTTGCCGGAAATTAAGCTGCTCGCGCAGCACTTTCAGGTCTGGAAATCGTCGCTTCATCGTGCCTCCACGCACCCACCAATTGCGGTCAAGGACTGCTCCTCCCAGCAGCCTAGCGCTCAGGCCACTCGAATCGTTTCACAAATCTAGAACCCGTCCGAATGGCTCACCCGGCGTCGCGGTTGCCACAATGGCGCCATGACCACGCCCGCGACGCCCGTTCGGACAGGCACGTGAGGTGCCCGGCCGGGCCACCATCGCACCGGCACGATGATTGAGATCCTGACCCTGCTGGGGTCGATGGTCCTGGTGGCACTCGTGGGCTGGTTAGCCGTGCGCTTTCGAGTACTCGGACCTGGAGCCGAGGTGGTGCTGGCGCGGGTGGTGTTCACGATTGCGGCACCCGCCCTGCTGATCGTCACCATCTCCACCGCTGACCTACACCTGCTGCTCACTCGGAACGCGGTGACCACGGTGGCCAGCACCCTGACCGTCGCTGCTATTGCTGCGATCACGCTACGGCTGCTATTGCGGCGCGATGCCGGGCAGGCAACGATCGGAGCGTTGAGCGCCTCCTATCTCAATGCCGGAAATCTTGGGCTACCACTGGCCGTCTATCTGTTTGCCGATCCGGTGGTGGTCGTGCCAACGATGCTGGTGCAGCTGCTGGTGCTAGCACCCATTTCATTCGTGGTGCTGGAATCACGCGGTGGTTCCAGCCGAGGGTGGCCAGCAGTGCGGCGGGGGTTTGCCCGGTCATTACAGAACCCGATCATCATTGCCACACTGGCCGGTGTCGCCGTCGCGCTGCTGCCCTGGGACCCGCCGCAATGGTCACGGGCACCACTGGAGCTGATCGGGGGTGCGGCTGCACCACTGGCGCTGCTAGCTCTGGGGATGTCACTGGCCTCACCCCGCGCAGGCGCTGGCACAGTCTCCCCGGTTGACCTCACGATGGTGGTGATCTTGCGGACCGTGGCGCATCCCGCATTGGCGTGGGCAATCGGCCTCTGGCTGGGCCTGGAGGGATCAACCCTGTACGCGGTCGTCATCATGGCAGCACTGCCGACGGCGCAGAACGTGCTGGTCTATGCCCTGCGCTACGGCGTCGGACGCGCGATGGCCCGAGACGCCCAGCTGATCACGACCACCTTGACCGTCCCGCTCTTGGTGGTCATCACCGCTCTGCTCGGCTGACACCCACCCCTTCCACCTCGACCATCCCACCCCTGCAGGTCACCACCACGCCGCCCGGCCAACCCCCACCCCCCCTTTTTTCACCAAGTCGTGATTGGGAGGCCAAGTCGTGATTCGCGAATCACGACTTGGCCTCCCAACCACGACCCGGGGGTGGCGGTCATAGCCCGGGGAAGACCACGACCCGGCGGGCGGTCAACCGGGGAAGACCCCCACCCGGGGGTGGCGGTCATAGCCCGGGGAAGACCCCCACCCGGTGACGACCGGTGCCTGCAACCACTGGGACGAGCAGCGGCGCTCTACTTGTTCAGGTAGTGCGCAGTGGCTTGCGCATACCGTTCGCGCAGACCAGGAACAGCACCCTGCTCATACACCCGCGCGTCCTCCAGCTGCCAGGATGGTGGCTCGCCCGCACCCGAGAGAGCCCACGCAGCCTGCCGGGCGGCCCCATTGGCCACATACTCCCCAGGGGCTGGAACCACTACTGGCATCCCGAACACACTCGGTGCGATCTGGCGCACCGCCTCCGACTGCGCCGCCCCGCCAATCAGCATGATCCGTTCCACCGCTACACCCTGAGCCACCAGGGCATCCAGGGCAAAGGCGAGCGAACACAGCACACCCTCGACGGCGGCACGCGCGAAATTCGCCGGAGTCATGTTTGCCCGCCTCATCCCGTGCAGCGAACCGGTGGCATCTGGCAGGTTCGGGGTGCGTTCCCCTTCGAGGTAGGGCACGAGCACCAGCCCGTCAGCCCCCGGTGGTGCCGACAATGCCAGCTCCGCGAATTCGGCGTAGGAGACACCCAGAACGTTCTGAACGGCGTCAAAAGTCCGGGAGCCATTCAAGGTGGCCAGCAGCGGCAAGTGGCGGCCCGTGGCATCAGCGAAACCGGCGACCAACCCGGAGACGTCCTTGGTGGGGGTCTCAGAGACGGCGGTCACCACTGCCGAGGTTCCGATCGAGACCATGACGTCGCCCGGTCGCGCACCCAGACCCAGCGCGGCTCCGGCATTGTCACCGGCCCCAGCCCCCAGCACCAGACCGTCGGGGGCCGCAGCGCTCGCGGGGCCGAGCCGGGCACGCTCACTTGGGCCGACGACGGCGGGAAGGCCGATCCGGCGTCCAAATCCCCGTTCCAGCAGGTCAAACCGGTAGCTATCGGTCACGCCATCGAAATAACCGGTGCCGGAGGCGTCGGAGCGGTCGGTTGTGAGTCGAGCCAGCCCGTCGGTTCCGGGTCCATCGCCCGCGATTCGCCAGGTCAGCCAGTCATGCGGCAGCGCCACCGCTGCGACCCGGGCGGCATTTTCCGGCTCGTGCTGAGCCAGCCAACGCAGCTTTGTGATGGTGAACGAAGCAACCGGGACCACACCCACGGCGTCAGCCCAAGCGCGTTCTCCCGAACCCGGCGTTCCGTCACCGAGCTCCGCTATCAGGTCGGAAGCAGCCTGAGCCGAGCGGGTGTCATTCCACAGCAGCGCATCGCGAACCACCGCACCGTCGGCGTCTAGTGCCACCATGCCGTGTTGCTGCCCACCCACGGCCAGGGCGGCCACATCGGTGAGCCCTCCGGCGGCGTCACACGCTCGCTGGAATGCCTGCCACCAAGCATCCGGGTCGACCTCGGTACCATCCGGGTGCTGGGCTGACCCGGATCGAACCAGCCCGCCGGTGACGGCGTCACGAATCACAATCTTGCAGGACTGCGTCGAGCTATCGACGCCGGCGACGAGGACCATGCCCCAGTCCTAGCCGATGAGGTGGTCAAGCGCTAGCTGATTGAGCGCGACGAAGTGATAGTCGCGCTGACCCGCGCCGTCGTAGTCAAAGTTCTCGAAGGCGGTCCGGTCCGCAAGGAAGCTCGAAAGGCTCTCCCCTGCGCCCAGGGTCGGCTGGGACAATTCCAGCACGCCTGCCGCTGCAAACGCCTCCTGCACCCGGGGGTCAGCCCGATAGGCCTGCGCCTTCTCTTTCAGCAGCAGGTAGGTCGCCATGTTCGCCCGTGCTGACTGCCACACACCCGCCATTGCTTCGGTCCGCGATGGCTTGTAGTCAAAGTGCCGGGCGCCGTCATAGCGCGGCCCTCCGCCCGGGAAACCGTTCTCGATCAGGTCGACGGTGAAGAAGGCGGACAGCAGGTCGCCGTGGCCGAAGGCAAGATCCTGATCGAACTTGATCGATCGCTGGCCGTTGAGGTCGATATGAAAGAGCTTGTTGCTCCACAGCGCTTGCCCAATGCCGGTGGTGAAGTTGAGACCAGCCATCTGCTCATGCCCGGTTTCCGGGTTGAGTCCCACGATGTCTCCATGTTCCAGCTGGGCGATGAAGCCCAGCGCGTGCCCCACCGTGGGAAGCAGGATGTCTCCACGGGGCTCGTTCGGCTTGGGCTCCAACGCGATTCGCAGGTCGTATCCCTGCTCCTTGATATAGCTGGCAACGGTATCGACGCCCTCGCGGTAGCGTTCGAGCGCGGCATAGACATCTTTGGCGCCGTCGTATTCGCTCCCCTCACGCCCACCCCACATCACGAATGTGGTGGCACCCATGTGAGCGGCCAGATCAATGTTGCGGATCACCTTGCGCAACGCGAATCGACGGACGCCGCGATCGTTGGAGGTGAAGCCGCCGTCCTTGAACACCGGGTGGCTGAACAGGTTGGTCGTCACCATCTCGACCACGATTCCAGCGGCATCGATGGCGTTCTTGAAGTCAGCGATGATCCGTTCCCGCGTGGCCTCATCGCTGCCGAAGGGCACCAGGTCGTCATCGTGGAAGGTCAGGGCCCAGGCACCCAGCTCTGCCAGCTTGGTGGCGTATTCACGTGGATCCAGCGTTGGCCGAGTGGCCGAGCCGAATTGGTCTTGAGCCGGCCACCCCACCGTCCACAGGCCAAATGAGAACTTGTCATCGGCGGTGGGCTGGCGCACCATACGGCTTCTCCGTTCAAATTTTGTTGTGTCGACCAACATAAATTGCCCCCATGCGTCCGTCAAGCGGACACCGGGCAGAATTTCCAGCGGAATACGCTTACCCTAGAGCCATGGCGGGCCCGGTGACCCTGAGCGACGTAGCTCGGGCGGCAGGTGTGTCATTGGCCACCGCGTCGCGTGCCATCAACGGTTCAGCTAATCGCACGGTACGCCCCGAGCTGCGCACCCGGGTGCTCGCTGCCGCTGCCCGGCTGCGCTACACGCCAGACGCCAACGCCCAGGCCATGGCCCGCGGGCGCACGACCACGCTGGGCCTGATCGTTCACGACATATCCGACCCGTACTTCTCCGCAATCGCCGCTGGAGTCACCGCCACGGCGGAGCATCACGGCCTCGTCGTCACGCTTACCGCAACCCAGCATGAGGCACAACGCGAGCAGCAGTTCATCGAGGTCCTGCAATCGCAGCGCGCCCGCGCGATTGTCATCGCCGGCGGACGTTACGACGACAACACCAGCCTGGCCTCCATCAGCCAGGCCCTGGCGAGCTATCGCGCAGCTGGCGGCACCGCGGCACTCATCGGTCAGCCGCTGCTCAACATCAACACCGTCGCCATCGACAACCGGCAGGGTGCCAGCGACCTCGCCTACGCCATGTCCGATCTGGGGTACCGGCGGTTCGGAATCATCGGCGGGCCCCCCACCCACCTGACCGCCAGGGACCGCCGCGCCGGATTCCAGCAGGCGCTGACCGCTCTTGGCCACCGGCTCGAGGGGCCGGTGGTGGACTCGGCCTTCACCCGCGACGGCGGCTACCAGGGAATGCTGGCGCTGCTGCACCAGGCCCCTCATGCCGACATGGTGTTTGCGGTCAACGACGTGATGGCCGTCGGCGCGATGGCTGCTGCGCGCGACAGCGGTCGCCGAGTCGGCCACGACATTGCCATCGCCGGATTCGACGATATCGCCACGTTGCGCGATGTCAGCCCGCCCATGACCACCGTGCATCTACCCCTGAGCGAACTGGGGCGACGGGTGACGGAGTTGGCATTGGCCGAACCCACGCCCGAGCCCACGGTGGTTCAGATCCGGGGCAAGGTCATCTTGCGCGATTCCACCCCTGCTCGCTCACCGGGGCATCCCGAATAGCGTTCGGCCAGCATGTGCCAGGCGGGGCTCCCGGGTGCCGACCACGCCGTCCCAGCGAAGCTGCCCAGCCACCAACCTATCCACTAACTGCAGGATCAGACGCGTAGCAAGCGGCCCGCAGGCGCTCGCCGGGCCGACTCCACAGCGCCGCGCTCGACTCGCACCGCCGGCTGCTCCCGCGGTTACTGAGCCCCTCATTGACAGCGAATCGAACGGTCCCGTAACCTCTGGGAAAGCGCATTCCGCACCCCGTGGTGGTGGCCCAACCGGCGTCGCCACGATTGCGGGGTGCATCCCAGCTATCCACCCATCTCCGAAGGAGCTCCTGTGTCCACCCGCACTCTGCGAATCGGCATGAACGGCATCACTGGGCGCATGGGCTATCGCCAACATCTGGTGCGCTCAATCCTGCCGATCCAGCAACAGGGCGGGGTCACTCTGGACGACGGCTCGAAGGTCCAGATCGAGCCGATTCTGATCGGGCGCCGTCCAGATGCTCTCAAGGAGATCGCCGACCGCCACGGGTTGCCACGGTGGACCACTGACCTGGACGCCACGATTGCCGACCCCGATGTCGACATCATCTTCGACGCCTCCATGACCTCACTTCGACCGGCCACATTGACGGCGGCCATGAAGGCGGGCAAGCACATCTTCACGGAGAAGCCCACGGCAGAGACCCTCACCGACGCGATTGAACTCGCCCGGCTCCGGCAGCAGACCGGCGTCACCGCCGCCGTGGTGCACGACAAGCTCTATCTGCCAGGCCTGGTCAAGCTGCGCCGACTGGTTGACGAGGGCTTTTTCGGCCGTATTCTGTCGCTGCGCGGAGAGTTCGGATACTGGGTCTTCGAGGGTGATGTTCAGGCTGCCCAGCGGCCGTCGTGGAACTACCGCAAGGAAGATGGCGGCGGCATGACCGTCGACATGTTCTGCCACTGGAACTACGTCCTGGAGGGAATCCTGGGTTCGGTCAACTCCGTCATCGCCAAGACCGCCACCCACATCCCTACCCGCTGGGACGAAGCCGGGAAGGAATACCCCGCTACCGCCGATGACGCCGCCTACGGCATCTTTGAGATCACCGGACCCGATGGCGAGGAGATCATCGCCCAGATCAATTCCTCCTGGACGGTTCGGGTGTACCGGGATGAGTTGGTGGAGTTCCAGATCGACGGCACCCACGGCTCCGCCGTCGCTGGACTGAACAAATGCGTGGCGCAGCAACGCGCCCACACACCCAAGCCGGTGTGGAACCCGGACCTACCCGTCACCGAGTCTTTCCGCGACCAATGGTTGGAAGTACCGACCAACGGCGATCTGGACAACGGCTTCAAGTTGCAGTGGGAAGAGTTCATCCGCGACGTGGTAGCCGGGCGTGAGCATCGCTACGACCTGCTCTCCGCTGCCCGTGGAGTGCAGTTGGCCGAGGCCGGCCTGGCCTCGTCTGCACAGGGACGCCGGGTTGAGCTCGAGCCGATTGTGCTCTGATGGACCTGCAGCGACTCTCTCTCAATACCGCGACCACCAAGTACGCCACTCTGGCCGAAGCGGTCGAGGTCGCCGCCCAGGCCGGATTGGGAGGTGTGGCACCGTGGCGTGATCGCGTCGCGGAGGTTGGTCTCGACCAGGCGGTCACGATCATTGCCGAGGCGGGTTTGCAAGTAACCAGCCTGTGCCGGGGTGGCTTTATGTCCGCCGCCGACGACGAGGGTGTGGCAGCCGCCCTGGCCGACAACCGCGCCGCGATCGTCGAGGCCGCCACGCTCGGGACCAGTGAATTGGTCTTGGTGGTCGGCGGCCTGCCAGCCTGTTCTGAGCCGGGAGGCCCGGCACTACCCGGAGGCGACAAGGACATCCGGGCGGCCCGGCAGCGGGTCATTGATCGCGTGGGAGAGCTGGTGCCGTTCGCTAGGGAACACGGCGTCCGCCTGGTGCTGGAACCGCTACATCCCATGTTCGCGGCAGACCGGGCCGTGCTGTCGACGCTGGGCCAGTGCCTGGATCTAGCCGAGCCCTTCCCAGCCGAGGCAGTCGGCGTGCTGGTGGATACCTACCACGTATGGTGGGACCCAGAGCTGGAACAGCAGATCAAGCGCGCTGGTGCGGCTGGGCGGCTCGCGCTATATCAGGTCTGCGATTGGCTGTTGCCGCTCGCGGCAGATCCGCTGCTTTCACGTGGCTACATGGGCGATGGCTACATCGATTTCCCCACCATTACCCGATGGGTGGTCGAAGCGGGCTATACCGGCGCGGTCGAGGTGGAGATCTTCAATGCCGACATCTGGGCCCAGCCAACCGACCAGATCGTGGCCACGATGGCGCAGCGCTACACCGACCTAGTCGCCCCATCGCTCTAGACCTCGCTCCAACGGGCAGTGGCGGGCCGTGCCGCCCTAGGCGGGCATACGCCGCAGCGTCACAAACGAGATTGCTGCAAGCACCGCGCCCACCAGTGCCAAAGCACCGGTCACGCCCACGATTCCCACCTGTGCGAACCAGTTCCCCACCGCGGACCAGGCCTGCTGCCAGGTGATGATTCCGGCGATTCCCAACAGCGCCAGAGCTACGGCAAAGATGCTCACGGTCAGCCCGACAGCTCCCCACTGCTTGTAGATCGTGGCAAACCAGAATCCGATGACGAAGAACACCATGGTTCCGACCAGCGTGGCCAGCCATGCCCCGATGGGTCCAGCGGCCCACAGCCACGGGAGATGGGAGAAATAGCCGCCGAAACCGTAGCCCGACGTCGCCTCCTCAACCATCCCGAGCAGGGTCAGCACTGTCGCAAATCCAGCTCCAGCGATGGCGGCGGCACCCAGTGTTCCGATGAAGTACTCCCGCCGGGTCAGGCTCATCGCCTGGGAGAACGGAAAGGTGTAGGCCATCGACATGGCACCGGCGGCGAGGAAGTACCACAGCGGCGCCTGCGCACCACCACCAATGCCCAACGACCCTTCGTCGCCGGTGAACCCACCTTGCAGAACCATGAGCCAGATCACCATGGTCAACGCCCAGGCGCCGCCCAAGACTATGAGCGGAATCCAGATGAAGGTATTGGTATTGATGAACTGCAGCCGGACGGCGTTGCGGATGCGGCCTGGTGGTGTGGCGTAGCTGGTGTCGACGGCGGTCATCGGAGTACTCCTTCACGGGTCTGTGCACCCGCAGCATGCTGGGTGCGGCGAACGATGAGCTGTTGCAGCGAAACCGGGGCACGCTCAATTCCGGTCGTAGCAAGATGCCTCTGCTCGTCCGGGGAGATGCCACCGAGAACGGTGGCGCTCAGCACCCGTCCCAGTCGTTCCCGGTGGATCACCTCACGGCCAGCAACAAAGGCCTCGACGGCGTCGACATCACCGACGAGGTTCACTGCGGCCCCGCGGGCATCCTCGGTGGATTCATCCATGATGATCTGGCCGTTGTCGATCACCAGCACCCGCTCCAGCAGGTTCGATACCTCATCGATCAGGTGGCTGGAGAGCACGATGGTGCGCGGATGTTCGGAATAGTCCGCGAGCAGACGGTCATAGAACAGCTGCCGCGCCACCGCGTCTAGCCCCAGGTAGGGCTCGTCGAAGAAGGTGATCTCGGCCCGAGAGGCGAGGCCGATGATGACGCCGACAGCGCTGAGCTGGCCACGTGAGAGCTTCTTGATGCGCTTGTTCATCGGTAGTTGGAAGTCATCGATCAGGTCGGCAGCAAACCGCTGATCCCAGTGCGGGAAGAACAACCTGGCGCTCGAGAAGGCGTGGGTCGCGGTGGATTCATCGGGATATTGCTGGCCCTCGCGCACGAAACACATGCGGCTGAGGACGTGCGCGTTCTCGTAGGGCTGCTCACCGAAGACCCGGACAGTGCCGCTGGTGGCGAAGTTCTGGGCGGTGATGATCGACATCACCGTCGTCTTTCCGGCACCGTTACGCCCAAGCAGGCCATAGATGGTGTTCTTTTCGATCGAGAAGCTGACGTCATTCGCGGCAAGAGTGTCGCGGTAACGCTTGGTGAGGTTCGAAACCTCGATGACCGATGTCATCAGCTTTGTCCTTTCTGGTCGGTGCGCTCATCCAGCAAGCGCCTGAGGTCATCGGGGCCGAGGCCGAGCTTGGCGGCCTCAGCGAGCAATGGGTCAAGAAAACGCTCGGCGAAGGCTGAGCGACGCTCCTCCAGCAGTAGTTCTCGGGCGCCGGGCGCCACGAACATCCCGATGCCACGGCGTTTGAGCAGCACTCCCTTGTCCGTGAGCATGGCGACTCCTTTCGCTGCAGTAGCCGGGTTGATGCGGTGGAAGGCAGCAAGTTCGTTGGTCGAGGGCGCCTGTGCCTCTTCCAGCAGCTGACCTTCCACGATTGCGTCCTCCACGCTCTCCGCAATCTGCAGAAATATCGGCCGTCCTTCCTCGATCATCTGCCCATTCCCCTAGTTGGTTGCTTAGTTGACTAACTAACCATGCAACAACTAGTCGCAGGAGTCAAGCCCCGCCGCGCCAAACCCCACCACCGCGCGTACAAAAGGCCCTGCCGCATACGCAGCCCCGCCCCGTCCACCGCGAGCATGAGGGTCCCTGTCGCGTGCGCACCCCCCGCCCCCCGCGAGCACGAGAACCTCTGGCACGTACGAAGGTCGTGGAGCTCGAACTCACCGCAAACCCTCGAACTCGAGCACGGACTCAGGGCCCAGGCAGCGCCACGGGCCGGAGCAACAAAGCTCGGGCCCAGCGATGGGAAAGCTAGTCCCCAGCGCCCTCCCCCGGATGCACTAGCCCCGATTCATAGCCGAGCACGACGGCGTGTATCCGGTCGGGCAGGTCAAGCTTGGTCAGAATGCGGCTGACATGGGTCTTGGTGGTCTGCTCAGCGATGACCAGCCGCCGTGAGATGTCACCGTTGGATAGGCCTCGGGCCATGAGCATGAAGACGTCGCACTCTCGCTCGGTCAACGCGGCCAAGACATCGGAGCGCGGCACCGGAGTCGGGCGCTGCAACAGCTCCTCCACCAGCATCCGAGTCACTTTCGGTGCTAGCAGCGAATCGCCTGCATGCACCGTCCGCACAGCAGCAACCAGATCCTGCGGCGCCGCATCCTTGAGCAGAAAGCCACTGGCCCCCGCACGCAAGGCAGCGAAAACGTAGTCATCGATATCGAAGGTTGTCAGCATCACGATCCGTGGCACCGGAGGTTCCGCCTGCGCAAGGATGGCGGTAGTGGCATCGATCCCGTGCATGCCGGGCATGCGCACATCCATCAGGATGACGTCGGGCGCCAGGCTACGAGCACGGGCAACCGCCTGCGCGCCGTCCTCGGCTTCGCCAGCGACCGTAATGTCCTCTTGAGCTTGGAGGATCGCACTCAGCCCCACGCGAAACATGGGCTGATCGTCAACCACCAACACCCGAATCATCGCGTTACCCGCATGCTGCCGCTCATCCGCCGCCCTCATCGAGCCGCTCGTGGCCCGTGGGCCAGCACCTCGAACCCACCCAGGATCGGTCCAGCCTGCACGGTGCCGCCGATCGCCATCATGCGCTCCATCATGCCGCGAATTCCCATTCCGCCGTGGTCGGGCGCGCGAGAGACCTGGGTGCTGTCATCGCCGGGACCAAGGTCATCGGTGACCAGGCTGGTCACCCGCAGCGAGATCTGCACCGCATCCTCCAGTTCCAGCGTCACCGACGAATGCGGGGCATGCCGGACGACGTTGGCGATCGCCTCCTGCGCCACCCGGTACAACGCAAGTTGCACGCTCGGATCAGGCTCGGGCTCAATCTGGGCAATCGTGGCCGTGATATCGATATCGGCGGCCCGAGCGCCTGCCACCAAGTCCGGCAGCTGAGCGAACCCCGGCAATGGCTCCATCTGCGATTGGTCATCACCGCGTAGCACGCTCAGCACCCCGCGCATCTGCCCCAGCGCCTCCCGAGCCTGCACCGCGATCCCGTCGAACTCAGCCACCGCCGCACTGGTCAGATCCGGTATCCGGTACTGCGCCGACGTCGCGCGCATATGGACCAACGACATGGAGTGAGCGACCACGTCATGCATTTCCCGGGCTACCCGAGCACGTTCCTCAACCCATTGCCGGGCCGCGACTTCTTGCTGCGCCTGATCACGTGCATCACCCAAGTCCCGACTTGCCCGCCACCACAGCGTGAGCAGCAAACCGATAATCAGCGCCCCCACACTCAGGCTCACGGTGACGATGAGATTGCCTAATACCTGTGAATTTCCGGTGCCAGCAAGACTTGCGATGACCGTCAGGCTCATACATGCCGCCAGCCACGTTGCCAGGCTCAACCACCACCGGGTGGCGGTCGTCAATAGCAGCAGCATCGCTTCTAGCGCCACCGTTGAGACCACCGAGGCAGGCCACGGCCATGGGTCATGGGAGGCAACTGAGCTGACAATGATCAGACCAATAACATGCAGCACGGCCGCCAAGCGGGCCCGGACAAGACCGAGTAGCAAGGATCCGCTTTGCAGCGCCGTCCCTAAGAATGCAGCACCGAACGGTATTCCGTAGAGCCCGGTTCCCAACGACAATCCGAGCACCAAGACGACCAGGGCCAGGCCACCGACGATCGCCCATGCCCAGAGTCCAAGTCGCTGCAAGGGTGGCGGTAGCAGCACCCTCGCTCCATCGCTGATACTCGTCACCATTGCTCCAACCGGTCATGTCCGAACGCCCAGTCCCAGCGCCCAAGGTAGCTGCGAACTGCACCACCAGGCCGCGCCGCGCAGACCTGCGGGTCGATCCCATCCAGGTCGATCCCATCAGGTCGCCGACCTCGAGTCAGCACCCAGATACCCCAGGGCCACCACGTGAGGATAAGTCTGGATGTACCGCGACCGCGTCCCTCCAGAGCGGGACCCACCCCCCTACCGCGGGGGTATGCCCACCTACTGCGAATGGGCGAGTCAAGATAGCCCTGCTGCGCGATGTGCAAGGAGTAGGTCGATCCGTAGCGTCGTAGCCATGTCAACAACGACCAGTACCAGCGCAGTGAAGCACCTGGGACAACTGACCTATCGCAGCCGCGACATCGACGGCCGGACGTTGCTCGCACACGACCCAGCCGGGCCACGCATCGTGGAGGCCATCGGTGATATCGCCATGGCCGACCATATTGCGATCATGGTTCCCGGCAATGGTCACCATCAGGAGAACTACCTGCGCAACGCCACCAAGCTAGATGGCCTGCGCGCCCGCGCTGAGCTGATGCTCGCCACGATGAGCTCGCTGGCCCCTCAGAGCCGCGTTGCGGTCGTCGCCTGGGTGGGCTACCTACCCCCGGCAGGGCTGAGCACTGCGGCATGGAACAGCCCCGCTCACGACGGCGCACCTGACTTGGCTCGCCTGACGCACTACCTCCCCCAGGATGCCCACATCACACTGATCGGACACAGCTACGGCACCGTGGTGTCCGGACTGGCAATGGCATCCAGCCGCGCGGCCGATTGTGTGGCTCTAGGAAGCCCCGGAATGGGAGTGTGGCATCGATCTGAATTGGGGGCCGGCCAGCTATGGGCAGCCCAGGGACCCTCCGACTGGATCCGGTTCTTCCCCCGAACCCGGCTGGGCTCTTTGGGCCTGGGACGATCCCCGCTGACCCTGGGTGCTACCCGGATCAGCACTGGCGATGTGCCCGGGCATTGCAGCTACTACACCCCCGGCAGCCAGTCCTTGCTCAATACTGCGCGAATCGCTGTGGGCCGCTATCAGGACGTCACCATTGCGGGTGCGGGCGCTCGTGAGAGCGCATCGTCGCGTCCACACCAGGCGGTGGCCGCATGAGCTTGGCCATCGAGGCCCGTGGCCTCTACAAGAACTTCCCCGGCCGCGGCCCAGCACTGGATGGGCTGGATCTGCGCGTTGCCGCTGGGACAGTCCACGGTGTTCTGGGGCCCAACGGGGCCGGCAAGACCACGACCGTGCGGATTCTGTCTACGCTCCAACGGCTGGATTCGGGTCAAGCGCGGGTCGCTGGCCACGATGTGGTGACCGATCCGGCCGCAGTACGGGCCAGAATCGGCGTCGCTGGTCAGTATGCCGCCGTCGATGAAATCTTGACCGGGCGGCAGAACCTGGAGATGTTCGCCCGGTTGAACCACCTACGACCTCGCCAGGCACGCACCCGCAGCAGGCAGCTGTTGGAACGGTTCGACCTCCAGGGCGCGGCCGATCGGCCGGCGGGGCACTATTCGGGTGGGATGCGCCGTCGGCTGGACTTAGCGGTGAGCCTGATCCGCAGCCCGCAGGTGCTCTTCCTGGATGAGCCGACCACCGGGCTCGATCCGCGCAGTCGCACCCAGGTCTGGGATGCGGTGCGCGAACTCGCCAGCACTGGTACCACCGTGCTGTTGACGACGCAGTATCTGGAGGAGGCGGACCGGTTGTGCTCGCGAATCACCCTGCTGGCATCCGGCAAAGTAGCCGCCGAAGGCACCCCTCGTGAACTCAAGGAGCGGATCGGCACCAGCCGCATTGAGGTCACCGTACCGCCCGGCTTTGACACCTACACCATTGCGGGCTACCTGTCGGCGGCCTTGGAAGCACCCCCGGAGATCGACCTGGACCTAGGCCGCATCTGCATTCCCATTCGCGGCCAAGCCTCAGAACTTGCCCAGGTAGCGCAGGCGATGGCGACGACGGGCCTGCCCATGTCGGCGCTCTCGCTGCGCCAGCCCGATCTCGATGAGGTATTCCTCCAGCTCACTGCTCCCGAAGGAGTCACGCCATGACTGCCATTGCCAACCCGCACCACGCTGCCATCGGCCGCACCAGCTCGACCAAAGGTGCGGTCATGACCGCCCAGCTATCCTCGACCACCGTTGCGTCCCGGTTGGCATGGGCCGTCTCCGACACCTGGGTGGTGGCACGCCGCCACCTGCTGCGGCTGATCCGCCGCCCGGACGAACTTCTAGCAACCCTGCTCATTCCGGTGATGGCGATGGTGATGTTCGGGTTCGTCTTCGGGGATGCCCTGGGAGCGGGCATGACGATGCCAGGTGCGGCGTACCGGGAGTTCCTCCTTCCTGGACTGTTCGCGCTGACCATGGCCTTTGGTATCGGCAGCACCACTATCGCTATGGCCACTGATATTCAGGGTGGGGTGCTGGATCGGATGCGCACGCTGCCCATGTCGAACGTGGCGGTGCTTGCCGGTCGCTGCCTTGCCGACCTGCTGACGGCGGTCGTGGAGCTGGGGATCGTCGTCGCGCTCGGGATGGTGTTCGGTTGGCAATGGCACCAAGGTCCGGCGGCCCTGGCGGCAGGGTTGGGACTGCTGCTCTTGCTACGGCTGGCCTTTAGCTGGGCTGGCATCCTGCTGGGTCTGCTGGTCAGCGGGCCAGCTGCGGCGATGCAGTACTTCGCGCTGGTATTCCCACTGGCGATGGTGGCCGACACGATCGTGCCGACGTCGTTGATGCCCAGTTGGCTGGCAACGCCAGCCCAGTGGAATCCGCTCTCGGCAACCGTGGTTGCCGCTAGGGATCTGTTCGGTAACCCGGGATTGCCAGCAACATCCTGGGCGGGTGAAAACGCTCTTCTCCTCGCTATCGCCTGGCCGCTGGCCATCACCGGGATTTGCCTAGCGCTCTCGATGCACCGGCTACGTCGGCTTTCCCAGTAGCGTCGAGGGGCCACCGGTCAGCTACAACGATCGATACCGTCCCGGCGTCAGGCCCAGGGCACGACGGAACACCCTGGTGAAGTGACTTTGATCGGTGAACCCGCATTGCAGAGCAATCTCGGCTAGCGACAGATGGCCACGGGTGAGCAATGATTGCGCCCGCTTGATGCGCTGCGCGGTCACGAATGCATGTGGCGTCGATCCGGTCTTGGCCTTAAAGGCCCTGGTGAACTGGAATCGGGTGAGCTCAGCGGCATCGGCCAATCTCTGAACGCTCAGGTCACCTGCGAGCTCGTCGGCCACCACCGCTTGCACCCGGGCTAGTTGACCCGCAGACAGGGCACCCGCGGCGACCTCTTTGCGGAAGCGCATCTGGGCATGACGCCGCAGAATATGCACCGCTAGCTCACTGGTCAGCGCATCGATGAGCAGTCGGCTGCCAGGACCACCACCGGTGGCTTCCGCGGCGATCTGCATCGTGGTTCGAAACAGATCCGAATCCCCAGCCCGCAGGACATCGTCCAACTCGACGTCCTCAATATCGCGTTCGTACATCTCCCGGCCAGTGGCTGCCAACTGCACGCGGCTGAGGTAGACGTGTACCACGTCGAGGTGATGCGGCCACACCCAATGCGACCGGGACGCGCGAGTCATCAGCGACACATCGCCCGGGCCCAGACCCTGGCGGTTCCAGCGGCCATCCATCTCCCGCTGCATGGTGGTGTTCCCGCGCCGGTAGGCCACGATCATGTAGTCCTGCAGCGGGGGCACTTCCACGTCTAGCCCGGTGTAGTGGTAGCCCCGAACCAGCGGCCCAGCCCAACCTTGGCTAGGGCTGCGCACGGTGAGCTGGCCTGGGACCCAGGTTGGGAGGTCGTCGGGCTGAATCAACTCCGGTGAGACCGGCACCTAGCCGATTCTGCCCGACCGCCAGAGCCGACACACCGATACCACCCGCATCGTTTATCCAAGACACCCCTCGGCGGGCGGCGCAACCTGTGGGTGCCTACGGATCGGCATGCCCGACGTCGATCCGTCGGCACCTGCCACCACGAGTCAAAGGAGATCACTATGGGACGTCTGGATAACAAGGTCGCACTCATCACCGGCGGCGCCGTCGGTCTCGGCGCAGCAATTGCCACCCGTTTCGTCGAAGAGGGGGCGCAGGTGGCCCTGGTCGACCTGGACCAAGGAGCGGCACAAGAAACTGCGGCAAAGCTTGGCGACGCCGCCATCGGACTGGGTGGTGACGTCACCAACGAGGACGCGGTGATCGCAGCCACCAACGCCGCCGTCGAGAAGTTCGGCAAGCTCAACGTCGTCGTCAACAATGCCGGAATCGAAGGGCAGAACGCCCCCACCGATCAGCTGTCGCTGGCTGAGTGGGAACGGGTGATGGCGGTGAACACCAATGCGGTCTTCCTATGCACCAAGCACACGATCGCGCCGTTGCGGGCAGCTGGCGGCGGCAGCATTATCAATATTTCCTCCATCTACGGCATTCTCGGTGCCGGAGATGTACCGCCGTATCACGCTTCCAAGGGCGCGGTGCGCACCATGACCAAGAACGATGCCATCTGCTACGCCCCGGACAATATTCGGGTCAACTCCATCCACCCTGGTTTCATCTTCACCAGCATGGTTGACCGGTTCGCCGTCGCTAGTGGACTCAGCGATGCACAAGCACACGACATCCTGGAGCCGCTGCACCCGCTGGGCACCGGCCACCCCGATGACATCGCGTGGCTGGCGGTGTATCTAGCCTCCGAGCAAGCCAAGTGGATGACCGGCAGCGAGGTAGTGATCGACGGCGGGTACAGCGCCCGCTAACTCCCGCCCCGCCGCGAGCCGCCACCACCTGCGGCCAGAACCCACGCCAGCTGGGGTGATGATCAGTGGACGTTGCCGGTCTCGCGGAACTGCCGCCACACGTTCTCGAAGAAGTCATCGTCTTCGGGAATGGGGCGTACCGGCCGCCAACGGAACGCTGCTGTTCCCGAGTCGCCAGCACCTGTGGAGCGGACGTAGGAGGATTCCTGAATCTCACCATCCAGGGCTCCACCGTCCAGGGCAAACCGGAATATCTGCGGTAGGTCCAACTCCTGGTGAGCCTGTTCGCCGTACCCGACCTGCGGGAGTCCGCCCGCAGGGTCGGTGTACAGCACCGACCCACGCGATCTGCCACCGTGGTCGAGGTAGTCCTGCATCGCCGACAGATACACAAATGCGGTGACCAGGATGTCCCGGATCAAGAACGTGCGATTGATGCTGCGGCGCGAGCGGCCATCGGCAGCGATGGTCTGGCCATATTCCGCTAGCCAGGTACGCACCTGCGCCAAGGCCTCGGCAATCGAGGCAGCGCTGCGCACCGGACCTGCCTTGGCACTCATTAACTCCTGTATCGCCCGCAACAGATCACCGGTGTTGTCCGGGGTACCGGAGGCGGCACGAGTAGTGGCCGCTTGCATCAACGCGAGAGCCTCGGACAGGACCGGCTGCGCCTGCGTCATGAACGAGTCCTGGTCGACGGGGGCGCCCTCACGGGTGGCCGAAATGAATCGGGCTGCCCGGGTTGCCCCCACCTGCCCAGAGTTCAGGGCCGCGCCACCTGGGCGGTAAACCCCGTGCGCACCGCCTGCCTCGCCGACCGGGAAGAAGCCAGAAACATTCGACTGCCACCAGGTGTCCACGACCAGCCCGCCGTTGTTGTGCTGGGCGCAGACATCCACCTCCAGCATCTCGGTTTCCAGGTCCACATAGGGGTTCTTGCCCAGATAGAACTGATAGGCAGGCTCATTCATGTGACGCAGGCGCTGGATCGGCGTGCCGAACAGGCAGCCAGCCCGGTCTAGGTACTCATAGGCTTCGGCAGCCAGGGCGGTGGCATCGAACTCCGGGCGCACCGGGTTGGACCGGAAGTCCAGAAACACCCGACGACCGCGCAGCACGGTTTCGCGGTACACCAGCAGGTCGATGAGGCTCGAACCATCCTGAGCCTTGCGAATATCAAATGGCCACTGGTAGCCCTTGAGGAACACCAGGCTCATCATCCGGCCGTAGTCCGGTATAGCCTCGAGGAGGAATTCCCGCTCGTCACCGCCCTCAGCATCGGTTGAGACGAATCGCGGCACGACCTGCATGTAGGTGCCGGAAACATTCCATCGGGGCTTGATCGAGGCCAACCCGAATTGCCACTCCGTGAGGTTCTTGCCATGCACGCCTGCCCGGTAGGCAGCACCGCTTGCCCCCCATTGTCCATTGGGGAAGACCCGGGTGGCATAGATTCCAGCGGGCCCACCGGTGGCGTACACGATGTTCGTACAGCGGAACAGCAGGAACGGGCTTTGGTCAGCACTGGTCGGGATATCGGTGCGATACACCAGCAATCCCACCACCTGGGGTCCGTCGGGCCCTTCATGGGTGATCAGATCGACAACTCGGCATTCGTCGTATACCGGCGTGCCGTTGCGAGCCACCTTCTGCTCCAGGCGCTCCACCATCGAACGAGAGGTGTAGGGACCCACCGAGGTAGCTCGACGGCGGGGGTCGTGGTCGGTCTTGTAGCCGATGAATTCGCCGTACCGGTTCTCCGGAAAGGGCACCCCTAGATCGCACAATCGCAGGAAGCCGCGCGCCGATAGCGCCGCCTCGGCGAGCGCATTGTCGCCGTCCATCGCGCCACCGGCAAAGAGTGTGTGGGCCATCTCGTGGACGGAGTCGTCGTCGCCACCGGACAAGGTCAGCTTGTAGTAGGTCTGTTTGTCACTACCAGCGTTGCGGGACGAGCCGGCGTTGACCTTGTCCGCGACCATCACCACCGATGTCTGGCCGAACTCCCACAGTCGGTCCGCTGCACAATATCCAGCCGATCCGGTGCCCACCACTACCGTGTTCGCTGTGACCACCGGCACCTGGTGACCGGCGATGTGTAGCCGGGGCGCGACATCGGCGTCACCCCGCAGAATCTTGCTGGCCCGTTCAAGATGCTCGGGCTCGAGGCCGGGATTGGTCTGCTCCTGTGCAGCTTGTGGGGTGGTCATAGCGTCGGAATCTGCATGCCGCCACCGACGGTGATCACGTCACCGGTGGAATAGGGCATGGCGCCTGCCGCCAGTTGCACCACCGCTCCCGCGACGTCGGCCGGGGTTCCCCACCGAGGCATGGGAGCGAGTCCGCCGGCGAATAGCTGGTCATATTTTTCTTGCACACCCGCCGTCATGTCGGTGGCGATAACCCCGGGGCGAACCTCGTAGACCACAATTCCTTCCGGTGCCAGCCGCACCGCCCACAGTTGAGTTGCCATACCGACCCCCGCCTTGGAGATGCAGTACTCACCTCGGTTGGTCGAGACCGCCGTCGCCGAGATCGAGGACACGTTCACGATCGTGCCTACCGGCCTGGCTGGAAGCTCGTCGATGGGTCCGCGAGCAGCGATCATGGCGTTGGCAACCTTCTGGGTCAGGAAGTACGGACCCCGGAGGTTGATGTCGATGACCCGGTCAAAGCTGCTCGGCTGAGCTTCAAGCAGATCCTTGCGCTCAGTCGGCGCCACACCGGCATTGTTGACCAGCAGGTCGATACTCCCCCAGCTCTCCAGTGCGGCATCCAGATATCGGGAGTGGTCGTCCAGGTTGGCGACCGAGCCCCGCACATAGATCACCTCACCGCTCTGGCGTAGCTGAGCCATCAGGTCGGCCGGTTCCTCCCGGGTAGCGAGGATGGCGACGGCGTAGCCCTGGCCAAGCAGCGCCTGCGTGATGCCGAGGCCGATGCCTCGATTGCCTCCAGTGACGAGTGCGACGGGCACGAATCCTCCTGTGAGCAGTGCCCAGCCGGACCGTCCTGCTCGGGCAGGCGCACCGTGGGTGCGCGCCTGTCCATCATGCCTGAGCAAGCAGCTGACGGCAAGCGCTTTCCGAACGGGTTTCAGCTTGGGTCAGCCGGTGTTCCGGGCAATGTCAGCACGGCACGAACGCCGCTCGGATCGGCCCGCTCCAACCGAACCTCACCTCCCAACTCCCGCGCCAGCTCCCGAGCGATGGCTAGGCCGAGGCCGGATCCACCTGCCTCCCGCTCGCGGGCCTCATCCAGGCGGACAAACCTCTCAAAGACGCGGTCCAGTTCTGAATCGGCAATTCCGGCACCATCATCGGTCACCGTCACCACGGCACCGGCTACCACCACCTCCACGTTGACCGCGGCATGGCGGATGGCATTGGTCAGCAGGTTCCGCAAGATGCGGGTGAGCGCTACCGGGTCACCCATGCCGTCACCGGCACCGGTGACCGCCACCTGCACCCGCGTCGGCGCCAGCGCCCCTACGACCTCACCAGCTAGGGCCGCGAGGTCAACGCTGGCGATCCGGCGCGGCCGTGTGCCCACCCGAGCCAGCAACAGCAAATCCTCAACCAGGGCCTGCAACCGAGCGACATCGGCCTCCAGATCAACCAGCAACTCCGGGCGGGGGTAGGACCTAGGATGCCGTTGAGCCACCTCGACAGCTGCAGAAAGCGAGGCGAGCGGCGAGCGCAGCTCATGTGCAGCATCGGCAACGAAAGCTTGCTGCCGCTGGGCAGCTGACCGTGCAGCCTGCGCGGCAGCTCGCTCCCCTGCCGCACTGGCCTCCAACCGGTCCAACATGGCGTTCAGCGTTTGCGCCAAGGCCGCCAGTTCTCCGGCCCGTGGCACCGGCAGTGAGCCGGGCCCACCGGTCGCAGCCACGTCATCGGCAGCGGCCCGCAAGTCCTCCACCGGTCGCAAGGCCCGCCCCAGAACCAACCACACCACCAGCGCTAGCGCCAGCGCCAACAACGGGAAGACCACAGCCAGCAGCAGCGTGAGCGCGCGCTGAGTTTGCTGGACCTCGCCCAGCGGGACCGCAGCAGCGATCACCAAGCCGGCGCCGTCGGCCGCCGTCCGCCATTGCTCAGGCAGATCCGGCAGCGGCACCTCGACCAAAGCCACCCGGGCAAGTCCGGCATAGGGACTGTCGACCGTGACCACCGCCGGTTCCGCCCTCGCGCCCTGCGGAGCCTGCACAAGAACATCGGCCGGGACGACGGGAAGGGTGACCGAGGCATTTGCGGAGGTCGCCACCACCTCCCCGTGCGAATCCAATACCTGCACCACTTCGCCGGGCGTCAGCACCGCGAGCAAATCCGGAATCCGGTCGGTGACCAGCAGCTGCCGGACGGTATCTGCCCGTGCCAGCACGGCCTCATCCAGCGCCTGGACCCGTTGCGCGGTCACCAGTTGTACCAACAGCAGGGCACCCACGGTCAGCGCGACCGCTAGGGCCCCCACCGTGACCAATGTCAAGCGCAGTCGCAGCGTCGGCGCCCTGGCGCTAGCCACCGGCTGCGCCCGCTATCTGATACCCGGCGCCGCGCACGGTCATGATCGAGCTTCGGCCTAGTTTGCGCCGCAGGTAGCCCACATATTGCTCCACCACGTTCGGGTCCTCGCCGTCCCAGACGTGTTCCAGCAACTCGAGCTTGCTCACCACCCGGTCAGCGTGACGCATCAGATACTCCAGCAACGCAAACTCCCGCACGGTCAGTTCCACGGTCTCACCTGCCACCGTGACGCTGCGATCGCTGGGGTCCAGTCGGATAGCTCCGGCCTGCGCCACGGCGGGCCGGGGCACGGCCTGCCTGCGGGTCATCGCTCGCATCTTCGCTACTAGCACCACGAACGGCACGGGTTTGACCAGATAGTCGTCGGCACCCAGATCCAGTCCATCTGCGACGTCGTATTCACCATCTTTGGCCGAGAGCATGAGCACCGGGGTCCAGACCTGCTCCTCGCGCAGGGCGGTGATGACGTCGTACCCGTTGCGCCTGGGCAGCATGACGTCAAGCACGATGATGTCGTAGTCTCCGAACCGGGCCAGGTTCAGACCCTGCTCGCCATCGTGGGCGACATCGACCACGAAACCCTCCGCCACCAAGCCGCGTTGGAGTGGGCGGGTAAAAGCTCGCTCGTCGTCGACCAGGAGCACCCGCATACCGCCAGCATCTCATCGTGTTGCTCCAGCATCACCTCCAGCGCCCGGCTTCTCAGCCTGCTCTCAGCAATCGCGATGCACACTAGTGGCATGAACCGAGGCACTCTCCGCTGGGCCGTACCCGGGGCAGCCGTCGCCGCAGTTGTCGCAGCGATGGCAATTCCGACGTTGGCCACCGCGGATCAGACCGACGATCTCGCCGACCTCAGCACCGCCGAACTACTCGCTGCTGTCGCCGAGGCAGAACCGGCACCACTGTCGGGTACTGCTGTCTATACCGCCCGGCTAGGCCTGCCGGCCCTACCGGCGGAACTGACCCAGGGTGCCGACCCCATCAACCTGCTCGATGGCTCCTCCACCATCCGAGTGTGGACCGATGGGCAAGAACGGTCACGGGTATCACTGCTGGGCAGCACCTCCGAATACTCGGTGGTCACCGCTGGCACCGAGATGTGGAGCTATTCGTCGGCGACCAATGAGGTGCAGCACACCACCCTCGACGCGCAATCGCAGCAGTATCTGGACCAGGCTGTGGCCGAGCACGAGAGCGCGACCGCTGACGGCGACATCCCCACGCCGATGGACCTGGCCGAGCAGATTCTCGCCGATGCCGGCGAACACGCTGAGATCAGCCTGGCTGATCCGGTCATGGTGGCCGGCCATGCCGCCTATCAACTGGTCGTTGACCCGAGCACCGCTGACACCCTGGTGGAGCAGATCGTGGTCGCCGTTGATGGCGCTACCTTCGTGCCGCTCTCAGTACAGGTGTGGAGCACCGAGGATGGGGATACTCCGGCGGTGGAGCTGGCATTTACCGACATCAGTTTCGCCACTCCCAGCGACGCCTCACTGACCTTCTCCACCCCCTCGGGAGCCACGGTGACCGAAGAGGTCATCGACCTGTCGGAGTTCACGGCGCAGGCACCGCAGGACGGCGCCCACCCCGATGGGGATAGTAGCCATCCGAGCGAGGGTGTCACCGTGACCGGATCGGGTTTCTCATCCGTGATCGAGATGGCCGGCTTCGACGCCAGCGCCATGATGTCCGCCGACGCTAGCACCGACAGCGGCGACGGCACCGGCCCGTTCGGCCCCCAGGGCCCGCCAGAGGACATGATGGAAGAGTTCGGTGGTGCCGATGGGATCGATGTGGCGGCGTTGTACGACCAGGTGACCACTCCGATCGACGGCGGTCGACTAGTGACCAGCACCCTGTTCACGATCCTGATCACCGATGATGGCCGCCTCCTGGCTGGCGCGGTTCCGGCACAGGTTCTGCTCGAGACTGCCGGACTCACCTGAGTGGCAGACTCCCATGACGACGGCGCCCTCAAGGATGGGGGCGCCGTCGTCCGCACCACCGGACTTTCGAAGCGGTTCCGACATGGCGAGTTGGCCGTTGACCACGTCGACCTGCAGGTTCCAGCTGGGGCCGTCTATGGCTTCCTCGGGCCCAATGGCTCCGGCAAGACCACCACGATCCGGATGCTGCTCGGGCTGGTGCGCCCCAGCGCAGGAGAAGCCGAGTTGCTGGGCGCACCGATGCCGCGCTCAGGTACCCAGGTGCTGCCGCGAGTGGGGGCCTTGGTGGAGGGGCCGGCGTTGCAGCCCTATCTCAGTGGCCACGCCAACTTGCAACGCCTGGACGCGGTCGATGCCAGCGCGGATCCGGCAACCCGGGCCGCTCGGATTGGCAAGGCCCTGGAACGCGTGGGCCTGACCGGCGCGGCCGGCAAGCGCTTCCGCCAGTACTCGCTCGGGATGAAGCAACGGCTGGGACTGGCCGCGGCCCTGCTGCGGCCGCGCGACCTGCTGGTGCTCGACGAGCCAACCAATGGTCTCGACCCCCAGGGGACCCGGGAGGTTCGCAGTCTGATACGCGAGGTATCCCGGGAAGGAACCACGGTGCTGGTCTCCTCGCACCTGCTGTCGGAGATCGATCAGGTCTGCACTCACCTGGGCGTGATGAGCAAAGGCAAGCTACTGGCCCAAGGTCCGCGCGCGCAGTTCAGCGGCAGCCGGGGAAACCGACTGGAACTGGAGACGGTGGCGGAGTCCGGCTCAGCTGCCCGGGCCGCGCTCGCAGGCCTGGGACTGACCAGCGAGCCTGGTCCCGAGCACCTCATCACCGCGCGACTGGGTGACCTCAACATCGGTGCGGTAGCTCCGGCGTTGGTCGCTGCCGAGGTTCCTATTCTGCGTCTGACCACCCGGGAGCCCACATTGGAGGACATCTTCGTCGAGCTCACTGGGGAGGGTTTCGATGTCACGCAGTAGCAGCGCGGGAGCCTTGACGGGATTTGGGCGGCTGCTGGGCAGCGAGCTGAGACTAGTGCTCGGCCGCCGACGCACTCAGCTGCTCTTGGCGTTACTAGCGGCAGTGCCGGTGTTGTTAGGGGTGGTGCTTGCCGCCGTCCAGGACAGCGACTATTCCGGGCAGGGGCCGGGCTTCATCGAGCGGGTCAGCAGCAATGGCTTGTTCTTGGTGATCGCGACGCTATTTCTGCTACTTCCGTTGTTGCTGCCGCTGGGAGTGAGTATTGCGGCTGCCGATGCCATCGCCGGAGAGTCCGCGACCGGCACATTGCGGTACCTGTTGGTGGTCCCGGTGAGCCGGGGGCGGCTGCTGGCCGCGAAGTCCATCGCCGCGCTGACGCTGATGCTGGTGGGTATCACCGGGGTGACCGTGGCGGCGCTGCTCACCGGCTGGCTGTTGTTCGGTTTCGGGGAGCTGGAGCTACTTTCAGGCCAACAGGTCTCGGCGGGGGCGGGTTTACTGCGCATGCTCGGGGTAGCCGGATACGTCGCGCTATCGCTGACCGGCCTGCTCGCCGTTGGCCTGTTCCTATCCACCTTGACCGAGGTCCCGGTGGGGGTCATCGCCGCCACCGTGGTGGTCTCGATCATCTCCACGGTGCTGGACTCGCTATCCCAGTTACAGGCGATCCACCCCTACCTGCTCACCCACCATTGGTTCAACTTTGCCGAGTTTCTGCGTATCGAACCCTCCTGGGCGGTGCTGAGCGAGGGTTTGATGGTGCAGTTGGGCTGGGTGCTGATCTTTGGATCCCTGGCCTGGGCGCGGTTCACCTCGGCAGACGTTACGTCCTAAGGCCAGAACTGAGCACGCACCGCCGAGGGCGCCCGCGCTGAGATCGCCGAACTCCACTCGCTCCCGCCCGAACAAGCCGTCGCGCAGATCGAAGCGAAGCGGGCAGCGGCGGAGGAAGCCAGCCCTGGAATGTGGCCTGCTCCTACAGATGGTCGCGTGGTTGTTCGGACCTTCCCGAACATAGTGAACTAAAGCAGCTCTTCGGAAATGGGTGGGGTCTCGGATGTTGGACGATGGATCGCGGGATCCACCAGTGGGTTTGCCGTAGCGCAGGGCTCGGCCGTCTTTCCTGCCCCGGTTGTGATTGGGAGCCCAAGTCGTGATTGGTCATGAGCGGCCTTCCC